>CAJCHZ010000051.1 GCA_903970165.1 Betaproteobacteria bacterium | reverse complement strand
ACGAAAAATCCCGCTCCACCGCCGGATATTTGCCCAGCGGCTCAAACCGCACCTGCCGCAATCCTCGCTGGTATAACGCTTCGAGATCGATTTCGGCCAGAAACACGGCCTCCCGCAATTTGCGCTGCGCCGCCGCTTCTGGCGCAATTTGTCCCAACTGCGCCACCGCCGCGCCTTCCACCAGGGCCCGGGCCGAACGCCCGCGATGAAAATACTCTGCCGTCTCCCGGTCCCACGCGACCGTCCCCAAGACAAACGCGTGCAGCAGGGTCTCCACGTCGCCCTTAAAAGTGCGAAACGCCTCGGCCGCTTCCGCCTGCTCGCCCTTGCTCACATCCAGCACGGAGCCCGCCGGTTGCGCCTGTTTCAAGGCTCGGAGCGTCGCTCCCAGGCACATGCGCCGCGGCTCCGCCCGCCCCGCATCCGCCGCTTCATACACGCTGCCCATCTCAAACAACCGCACATCCGCGGCGTCGCGATTCAAATTCCAAGCCAGCATGTCCAGCATCCCCGGAGCCAGCGAGGTTCGCATCACCGACGCCTCATCGCTCAACGGATTCTCCAGTTCCAGCACCGGTATAGCGGGAGCAAAACGCTCCGCATCTTCGTGCGCCATGAAGGTCAGGGAAACCGCCTCGTTGTAACCCAGCGCCAGAGCCCGCTGGCGCAGCTCAGCCTGGGCGCGGGCCTGCGGCAGTTCCACCACCTCGCCGCTATATGCCGGCAAAGTGTTGGCGAAGCGGTCATAGCCGTGCAGCCGCGCGATCTCTTCGATCAAGTCGATTTCGCGCTCCACATCCAACCGCCAGCTGGGAACGTGTACCCGGAATTGTTGCTCCGCCTGACCCTCGGGAATCAATTCGAAGCCCAGCTTCTTCAGGATGCGGAAAATGTCTCCCGCAGCGATATCTCCGCCCAGAATCCGCTGCACTTCGGAAACCCGCAGCACCACCGGCGCCTGATCGATCTTGCGCGCCAGCACATCGACCACGTCTCCCACTAATTCCCCACCGCCGGATTCTAGAATCAACTGCGCCACCCGGTCGCAGGAAATAATTGTGGATTCAAAATCCGCTCCCCGTTCAAAGCGGTGCGACGCGTCGGTATGCAGACCGTGGCGGCGCGACATTTGGCGCACCATGCCGGTATCCCACCAGGCCGATTCGATGACAATGTTGCGCGTTTTTTCGGTGATCATGGTGTCGTAGCCGCCCATGACGCCGGCCAGGCCGACAGGCCGGTGGGCGTCGGCGACCACCACGTCGTCCGCGCTCAGCGTGCGCTCCACGCCATCCAGCGTCTTCAACTTCTCGCCCGCGTGCGCCCGGCGAATAATCAGTTTCCCGCCCTCGAGCAAATCGAGATCGAAAACATGGGTCGGCTTCCCGATTTCCCATAAAACATAGTTCGTAGCGTCGACTGCGTTGCTGATGGCTCGCTGCCCCAGTAGCCCTAGTCGACCCGCGACTTTTTCCGGTGAGGGTTCAACTGACGCGCCGCGAATCACGCGCGCAGAAAACCGCGGACAGCTTTGCGAATCCTCAATATGAATCGGGAAGGGCACGACTTTTGGAGCTTGCCCTGAGCCAGGTCGAAGGGTGCCTCCGGAGACGGAAGAAGACGCGGCTTTAGCCGCTGAGGTTTGCCCGGCTGAACGCTGAGTGCCGAGTGCTGACAGCTGCTTCAACTCCACCCCATAAACCGCCGCAGCCTCCCGCGCCACGCCGTAATGATTCATCGCATCGGGACGGTTGGTTCCAATCTCCATCTCGAACACGGTATCGGCACCCGAGCCGCTAACTCCCTCGACCGCGATCCCGACCGCAGTCAAATCCTCAGCCAGCCGCCGGTCATCGACCGCGAGATCGACAAAGTCGCGAACCCATTGTGAAGAGAGTTTCATGAATCAGCTTTTCGCTCCTAAGGTTCATAACCTTCACTAAGAGCTAAGGGCTAACGGCTTCTCTACGCCCACTGCCGCAAGAACCTCACATCTCCCTGAAAAAACAACTGAATATCGTCCACGCCATATTTCAGCAGCGCGATCCGATCCGCGCCCATGCCAAATGCGAATCCAGAAACTTTTTTCGGATCGTATCCATTGTCCTTCACAAACTCGAACACGTTGGGATCGACCATGCCGCAGCCCAGAATCTCGATCCATCCCGTCTGCTTGCAGGGACGGCAGGGCTCCGCTCCGCGTTTGCCGCTGCCGCCGCAGATGAAGCAGGAAACGAACATCTCGGCACTGGGCTCGGTAAAGGGAAAGAACGATGGGCGGAAGTGCGTTTTTACCGAAGACCCAAACAACGCCTTCATGGCATGATCGAGCGTGCCCTTCAAATCGCCGAAGGTAATATTGGTGTCGACGGCTAGCCCCTCCACCTGATGAAACATGGGCGAATGGCTGGCGTCGGGAGGATCGTTGCGATGCACCGTCCCCGGAATCACGATGCGCAGCGGAGGCCGCATGGTCTCCATGGTGCGAATCTGGACCGGCGAAGTATGGGTGCGCAGCAGCAACCGCTCGCGCCCGGCTTTGGCCGCCTGCCCCGCGATAAACAAGGTATCCTGCGTGTCCCGCGCCGGATGATTCGGCGGAAAATTTAAAGCCTCGAAGTTGTAGTAATCGGTTTCAATGACGGGACCCTCGGCAACGGAGTAGCCGAGTTTCTGAAACACGGAGACAATCTCGTTCGTCGTGCGGATAACGGGGTGTTCCGCACCGATGGAGCGGCGAGCGCCAGGCAACGTGATATCTACGATATCGCTCGCTTGGGGAGTTCCGGTCGCAATTTCAAGTTGGAGATACTCCGACTTTTCCACTACATCTTCGACACGCGTCTTGATCTCGTTGACTCGCTGGCCTACCTCGCGCTTCGCATCCTTGGGCGCAGCCTTAAGCCAAAGATCATTGAGCTGCGTGAGCACTCCATTCTTGCGCGCCACCCACCGGTCGCGAAAGATTTTCCAGTCCGCTTCGCTCTTCACGGCGACAGATTCCTGCTCCAGGGCAGAAAGCAATTCGGCGGAGGCGCGTTCCAGGGCCGCCGCCGAATAATCCGTCAATTTAGAAACGGTATAAGCCATCTTGCAAAATCTTGTGATTCCGAACCGGGCTGAAAGCTCGGTGAGGAACCTGCCGTTCTCTGGCCACGAGCAAAAAGCAGGTTCCTCGCCGCCGCGCTTTGCGCGCCGACTCGGAATGACAAGCCTGTCTTGGCTGAATGCTCAGTGCTGAAGGCTGACGGCTGAAAGCTGAAGGCTAAGCCGACGGCTGAAAGCTACCCCGCGATCGCCGCCTTAGCCTGCGTCGCCAAATTGGCAAAGCCCGCCGGATCTTTCACCGCCAAATCCGCCAGAATCTTGCGATCCAGTTCCACGCCCGCCACTTTCAGCCCGTGGATGAACTGGTTATAGCTCATCCCGTTCAACTTGGCGGCCGCCCCAATGCGCACAATCCACAACGAGCGATATTGCCGCTTGCGCTGCTTGCGCCCCGAGTAGGCAAACTTCAGCCCGCGTTCCACGGCTTCCTTGGCCGAGCGGTAGAGCTTGGATTTGGTTAGAAAATATCCGCTGGCGCGGTCTAAGATTTTTTTTCGTTTGGCACGGCGCTTAGTGCCGCGTTTTACGCGAGGCATGGTGTTCTCCTTTTTGCCTTCAATTTAACGGCGGCTGGAGGTAGGGACGATGCGCCAAGCGGCGATCTCATGACCTCTTCACACGCCAGGAAAGAATTGGTGATTGAGCGATCCGCGATCCAAAGGCAATCGCACAATGACTCAATCGCAAAATCGCCTAATTCCTCTCACTGATACGGAATCATCCGCAGGACCTTGGCCAAATCTCCATCGCTGACCAGGGCCCCGGATCGCAGGCCGCGTTTCCGTTTCGTATCTTTCGACGTAAGAATGTGGCGCAGATGCGAACGCCCGCGCTTCACTTTCCCCGTCCCCGTCTTCTTGAAGCGCTTGGCCGCGCCCGTATGGGTTTTCAATTTCGGCATAAGATCCTCGAAAGTTAGTTGCTGGTTTCAGGCTGCTAGTGAAAATGCCCTAAGAAGCCGGCTTGGCCATGGGCTCGACCGCCGCTGCTGGGGCGCTGTGCGCCGCTGCCTTCGCCTTCTCGACGCTGCGCTCGCCACCCGCCGCAGCCCGGTGCTTCTCCGCCGTTGCCCGCTCCTTCTCCCGTTCCTTCTCCGACTTTTTCGGCGCCAGAATCGCGTGCAGCGTGTTCCCTTCCTGCCGGGGACGAAACTCTACAATACTGTGCGGCTCGACATCTTTTATCAGCCGCTCCAAGATCTGGCGGCCCAGGCTGGTGCGGGTCATTTCCCGTCCGCGGAAGAAGATGGTCGCCTTGACCTTGTCTCCTTCCTCCAGAAAGCGCAGCACGTGATTCTTCTTGGTCTCGTAGTCGTGGTCGTCCACATTAATGCGGAACTTGACTTCCTTGACCACGATCGTTTTTTGGTGCTTCTTGGCCTCGCGCTCTTTTTTTTCCTGCTGGTACAGATACTTCCCGTAATCCATGATGCGGCATACGGGAGGCTGCGCGGTGGGCGAAATCTCGACCAAATCCAGATTTTTCTCGCGGGCTTTCTTGAGCGCTTCGTAGGGCGGCATAATCCCCATCTGCGCCCCTTCATCGTCAATCACGCGGATTTCCCGCGCGCGAATGCGGTCATTGGTGCGGATAAAACGTTTGTCGATACGATCCTCCGTACTTTAAGCGACTGCGAATAGAAAATTATAGCATGGAGGCTCGAGCTCTTAGCCTTTAGCTCTCGCGTCGCCGGTAGGACATCAGCCCAGCCCATCGGAGTTACACTCCACTTCTCATGCTGGGAGCGGGCGTTTTGTTGGCTGGACCGATTTCTCCGCGACGATCAGCATTACGTCGCTGAGAGTTCCTTGCGGCTTTGTGAACACGCGGCCGAGGAGGTGGAACTGCTTCATTTTTCTCAGGGCGTAGATGAGGTTAAGAATTCTCGAACTCAGCCGCACTTCGCACACCTGGAATCCGGCATCGCGAACCATGCGTTCCAGCACGGGCTGATTGAAGTGGTGGAGATGGACGGGAAATTGAAGATTGTGCCAGTAATTTCCCAGCGCGTGCCTCGTCCAGCTATCGAATTTTGGTACGGCGACCAGAAGCAATCCGCCTCGTCGCAAGATTTGCTGACAGCGCTGGAGCGCGAGTTTCGGCGAGTATAGGTGTTCCAGCACCTGACTCATGATGATGCAATCGAAGGAATCGGCTGGCAGGCTTGCGTCCTCGAAGGTTAAGCGTTGCACGTCGAGTCCCCGCTTATTCGCTATTTCAACGGCGCTCTCGCTAAGCTCCAGGCCGTGAACATCCCAGCCCCGTTGCCGCGCCCATTCCAGATCGGCCCCAGTGCCGCATCCCACTTCTAGCAGCCTCTTACCGGGACCGCGATACGGCAGGTAGAACAGGAAAAAGTTTCCCACGAAAGAGGCAGCCATTCGCCAGAGGATGCGCCCGGCGAGGCCGTCCTCCGCTGGATAGCCGCACTTGTAAGCGCGGAGCTTGGCCGAGATCCGGCTCTTCAGGCTTGGCGCCCTCGGGAGGTAGGAATAATACGTTGGAGGATAATGTTGGTCCAGTTCGTCCGGAGCGGGACGCGGCGAAGTGATCACCAGGCCGCAGTCGCATTGCATCAGGCTGATCTCGCCCATGCCCTCGACGCGGTTCCCGCTCAGCGCCGTTCCGCAGGCGTCGCATGTGTGGACGACTTCCATGGAGGACGAATTATCTAAGACCCGATTTTCAGCCAGGCCCTGTCTTGCAAGGGCACAGTTCCAGCCGCGCCGTGGGCGGCATGGTCGCCCGGCGACATCTGGCGTTCCAGGCTTCTTAGCATTGCACGTTCCAGGCGAGCCCGCTTGATCGCGTCTTCGCGAGCCTGGTTTATGGCCGATTAGCGTTCCATCATGATGGGCTTGACTCCCAGCGCGATCGTTCCATTGATGGTAGCGGTCGCTCCCGTCAGTTCAACATACTTTACGAATCCCTTGGGGGGGCTGTAGGGAGCGGTCGTGCATACGCCGTTGCTGCAGGTCTGCGCTGCGTTCCACACGATCAGGTTGCCCGAGACGGCGCACGACCAGATGTTGCCGGAATTGGCGCACGGAAAAGCGACGTTCCCCAGCAGCCATCCATACACTTGCTGATAGGCATACCCGGCTTCGGTGGGTTGGCCCTGCGGAGCCTGGATGGTGCCCGAGGGCACGTGGCCCCACGCGAACCAGGTGGAAAATTCCAGATTGTCCTGGGCGGCTAATCCGGCCTGGACGATTTCGTACTGAGCAATCCACGCTGCCTGCATATCGGGATCGGAAACGCCGTTGACTCCCCAGCCCCCCTCGGTGGTGGCGAGAGGTTTGCCCTTGAGGCCGTTGGCATCCGCCACCGCGCGGTAAGCCGCGATCATGGTTTGCACAGGAGCATTGGTGGACGCCGGGCTTTCCGGCAGCGGAACCGGCAGTTTGACTCCTTTGCCGGTCTGGCTGGTATAGCTGTGAAAGGTCAGTCCGTCGGCATAGCGGGAGCCGCCGCCGCTCAGATAAGACGTCATGAAGGTCACGCCGTTAGCCCAAATTACCGACGGGGTCATAACGTGGCTGTAGGGATCCTGCTTCAAAATCGGATAAGCAACCTGCGCCATGGCCACCAGGTCCGAAACTGGAGCGGTCCAGAAAGACGCATTATTGGCCTCATTCCAGATTTCGTAATACTTGATGTGGGGCGCCGTGACTCCGTTGTAGTGTTGCACCAATGTGGTGATGAAATCGGTCCAGTCGCTCATGTTATCGGGAGGAACCGAACAACCTACCAGGTCGTCGGTTTGGACCTTGCAATTCGTCTGCGAGCTCACCGCCCATCCCGGGGTCCAGCCCATGACCACATCGATCTGTGCCACGTTGTTGGCGTCTCGAGGAGCGCTCGACACGTATTCATCGATGATGCCGAAGTTATAGATTCCCCTGCCGGTGCCTTCAATGGCGCTCCACGCGACGGGCGCGTGACTCAGCGTGCCGTAGCTGACCTGCGGCAAATCGGCGGTAGACCCCACGCCCAGGCTAAAAAACGACTGCTGGATTTGGCCATGCGCAGCCGAGGCCATCAGGCAAATCGCGAGCGATGCAAGTACGGAAAAACATTGCGTCGTGACCTTCATTATTTTTCGGCTCCTTAAATTTCACTTCTTCGGGTTTCGGAGCTTGCACTCAGGAAGAACCACGCAGGCTCGGCCCGCTATTTTTACCCTTTGGGGAAAAACCTCGGGAATCTGGAAGCCCTCAGGCAGGGGGATGGAACAAGCCTGACGCAGGGGCATTTTAGCTCACCAAAGTGCCGCAAGCAAAGGCTAAAATTGTTTTTTGTGTGACGATGCAAGATCTTGCAACATGGCCCGGACGGCCCGTCTACGAGGACACCTGGGCCCAAGTTCAGAGCTTGATCCCCGCAAAATCTTCCCTCGGGAGTCTCGAAAGTTAGGCGAAGCGAAAGAAAAAAGAACAGTTGCAAGGATGGCCGGTTGTCTGCGCCGACGATACTCCTGGGTTTTTCAATCCGATTCCCGGACTAGGATCTTCTTGACTTGCAGGGCAGGGAGCGATATTGTCGCGGACCATAGGATTGGGACGAGGAAAGTCGGGCTGCTCCAATCCTGGCGCTTTGCCCAGTGTGGCGTCGCCATCTTCCCCCGAAGAAGGCCCCCGCTGTTTCGCGTCCTTGCGACGCCATGGGTGAAACTCGTCATGCCGATTCGTCGTTCCTTCAGTGTTTCCGTTGGCGCACGCTGCATCTTTTTGTTCGTCCTATTGGCTGGCATCTCCCGCCCAATTCTGGCCTGGGCTGGAATTGGCTTTCAACCGGTATCGCCGGAAGAATTGAAGATGACCAGCGAGCCGTTGGCTCCGGGTGCGCCCGCCATTATTCTTTACCGGCAAGTGGACCGCGACGATAACAGCCGGACCTCCCACGAAGATAATTACTATCGGATAAAAATCCTGACGGAAGAAGGGCGCAAGTATGCCGATATTGAAATTCCTTTCGTTCGGGGAGACAACGACGTGGTCGGCATCCAAGCGCGCACCATTCGGCCCGACGGTTCCATTCGAGCGTTTGACGGACAGATTTTCGAGAAGACCGTGGAAAAAACTCGAGGAACGAAAATTCTGGCCAAGACCTTCACTTTTCCCGAGGTACAAGTGGGCAGCATCATCGAGTATTTCTTCACCTACGATTTGAAGGAGTACTCGCTCTTCGACTCGCACTGGATATTGACCGACGATCTGTTTACCAAAACCGCCAAGTTCTCCCTTAAGCCCTACGCCAGCACGGCGGCGAACCCTTTCAACCTGCGCTGGACCTGGCATTCGTTGAACACGACCTCGACCCAGCCCAGCCAGGGCCCCGACCACATCATACGCATGGAGGCTCACAATATCGCCGCTTTCCAGGAGGAAGACTTCATGCCTCCGGAGAACGAGATGAAGGCGCGCGTGGACTTCATCTACTCCGACGAGTTGCCGGCCAAGGACCAGGACACTTTTTGGAGGCAGGTGGACAAGAAACGCAACGGCTCTCTGGAAAGCTTTGTGGGGAAACGCGGCGCTATGCAAGCTGCGGTGGCGCAGATCGTGTCCCCCAACGACCTTCCGGAACTGAAGCTGCGCAAGATCTATGACCGGGTGCAGCAGTTGCGCAATACTTCCTACGAGGTTCGTAAAACCGAACAACAGGAGAAGCGGGAAAAAGAGAAAGCGGCGGCCAACGTAGAAGACGTGTGGAAGCGCGGCTACGGCAACGGTATGCAGTTGACCTGGCTGTTTCTGGCGCTGGCGCGGGCCGCGGGATTCGAATCTTATGGGTGCTGGGTTTCGAATCGCAATAAATATTTTTTTTCGCCGGCGGTCATGGACGCCGGCAGGTTGGATGCAAATGTAGTCCTGGTCAAGCTTAACGGAAAGGATTTGTATTTCGATCCGGGCGCGATGTTCACACCGTTTGGCCTGCTGACCTGGCCGGAGACTGGAACTCAGGGGATGCGTCTGGATGCGGACGGCGGAAAGTGGATTCAGACCACGCTGCCGGAGAGCACGGAGTCGCAAATCCAGCGCCAAGCGAGGTTAAAACTCTCGGACAGCGGCGACCTGGAAGGAAAGCTGACGGTTACCTATATCGGACTGGAAGCCATGTACCGGCGTTTGGAGATGCGCAATGCCGACGATGTGGCAAGGAAGAAGTTTCTTGAAGATCAGATTAAAGAACAGGTTCCGGCGGCGTCGGAGCTGGAGTTAACCAACAAGCCGGACTGGGCCGCCACGGAAACGCCGCTGGTGGCCGAACTCGGCATGAAAGTTCCCGGGTGGGCCTCGACCGCAGGCAAGCACGCCCTGCTTCCCGTGGGTTTTTTCACGGTTCACGAGAGACGCATTTTTGAACACGCCAACCGGGTGCATCCCATCTATTTCGACTATCCGTATCAAAAAGTGGACGATGTGAGCGTCGAACTGCCCACGGGATGGCAAGTGAGCAGCATGCCCCAGCCGCAGGTTTCCGAGGGGCATGTGGTTTCCTACAACCTGAAAGTGGAGAGCGGCAACGGCACGGTCCACGTCATGCGGAAGCTAAATGTAGATTTCTTGATGTTGGAACCCAAGTACTACGGGCCGCTGCGAAGTTTCTTTCAAGTAGTGAGGACCGGAGATGAAGAACAAGTTCTGTTACAGCCGGGAACGGCGAGCGCCCGAAATTGACGGGCGCGTAGGGCTGGCGGCCGCGTGCGTCATAGCGGGAATGTTGATGTGCGCGCCACGAGCGGCGGCGGGCGGCGACGCTCCGGGGTGGATGCACGCGCTGGCGAATTCGCCGCTGCCCGCCTACGACGAGAAGACCGACGCGGTTTTGCTGTATTCGGAAACCAACGTCACGGTGGTTTCCGTTGACAAAATCAGGACGCAGGTGCGGCAAGCTTACAAGATTCTCCGTCCGCAGGGGCGCGAACGCGGCACGGTTTTGGTTTACTTCAATCCCCAAAGGAAAATCAAAAGCCTGCATGGCTGGTGCATTCCAGCGCAGGGCAGGGACTATGAAGTCAAGGACAAAGATGGAGTGGAAGTCTCGCCCCCCTACGAAGGCGGGGAGTTGGTATCGGACGTGAAACTCCGAGTCTTGCACATCCCCGCCCCCGATCCCGGCAACATTGTGGGTTATGAATATGAAGAGGAAGAACAACCTTTGTTACTGGAGGATAACTGGAGTTTCCAGGAGCTGG
Source organism: Betaproteobacteria bacterium (assembly GCA_903970165.1). Lineage (GTDB taxonomy): Bacteria > Acidobacteriota > Terriglobia > Acidiferrales > UBA7541 > Acidiferrum. The sequence continues at coordinate 367 of CAJCHZ010000051.1, read as the reverse complement.
ATCCGGTGCGGGAGAGCCGCTACACTCTGCAGCTGCCGGCTGGCTGGGAATACAAGGCTTCGTGGCTGAACTACCCGGAGGTCAAACCCGCGCAGAGCGGCGGCAATCAGTGGGAGTGGGCCATCAAAGAAGTGAAGGGCATCCGCAAGGAACCGGAGATGCCGCCGATCGCGGGCATCGCCGGTCAAATGATCGTCTCGTTCTTCCCCGCAGGAGGACCCTCCACCCGCAACGGCTTTTCCAACTGGCGGCAAATGGGAGATTGGTACCGCGAATTAACCAGCGGCCGGCGCGAACCGTCGCCGCAAATCAAGCAGCAGGTTGCGATTTTAACCGCCGGCAAGACCGCCACTTTGGCCAAAATGCA
>CAJCHZ010000050.1 GCA_903970165.1 Betaproteobacteria bacterium | reverse complement strand
CAACACTAAACTGATGACCGGCGCCGATCTCACCGCCGCAAAAATCGACGCCGGCGAACCGGTAAAACCCGAAACGCAAGTCGTGCTGATTCCCTTCCCGCCCGTAAAGAAGGGCCAGTCCATCCGCCTGCGCATCTCAGAAACCTACACCGCCCCAGCGAGCTACCGCCTCGACGGCGACGAACTTGTCTTCGACCGCAGCCTTGGCCGTACTCGTAACGCCGTGGTCCTACCTGCAGGCTGGTATCTCGCTGCCAGCGCCATTCCCGCCACAATCACACAGCTTCCCGACGGCCGTATCCGCCTCGACTTTTGGAACGGCCGCCCCGATTCCGTCGACGTCCTGGTAAAAGCCAAACGCCGCGTCCGTTCCAGCGAAGTGAAGGCGCGATCGTGTAAAGACGTGGGAAGTCGTAGCGAGCGAAAAGGTTCACATCGATAAGAAGTAGGCGAGCGGTGCCAGACTTTACGCAGCCGAATTTCGAAGCGCACGACTAGTCGTGTTGATTTCCTTCAGTTCTGACAACGCATCTACGGCCTGCCAGAGGTCCTGATACTCGTCCTCGGAACCCGGACAGATACATAACTCCAAGTAACGGGTAATGATCGCACGTTCTGCTAGTGCGATTAGCCGTATCGATTCAGCCGGATCAGTCTCGATCAAAGCTTCAGCATAGGGCCTATGCCACTTTTCAGAAACGAGCACACCCTTGAGTTCTAACATGGCATCTCCTAGCTGACGCATCTAGCCAAACTGCGGGACGGGAGATACAACCCGGCTCTCAGCCATGAGTATCGACCTGTATCTCCCAGTCTCGCTTACGGGAATCTTAAACACCGTCGAAAGTACGCGCTGTTCACTTTTAGACAGGGGCGGTTGGCGGGAATTTGCGAGTTTGGTGAGACAGATTACGCCCCGTCGGATGGCATAAGGAAGTCGGCCTCGTAACGAGCCGAGTAAACTATTGGTGCTCTAACCAAAGATTGCTCGGAACGGAGCAGGCCGAGATGAAAATTATAGGCGTTCGCACACGCGGCAACAGGCCATAGCCATGCTGGATGATCAGAGTTACGGGTTGTACCATCTCCTGAAAAATAAGAGGATTCCAGGCCGGTGAGCATATCAGCGAGATCCTTCGGCTTAGGTTGGATGAAAATGCTCGAAGGGACTCGCTGAAAAAGGACTAAACCAAATCTGGCGATGGTAAACTGCCCGTGGCTCGATCACAATCTCCGGCACTGCGCGCCCCCGACGCACAATTCGGACGACTTGGTCTCTGAGGCGCTCTAGGAAATGCCCATACGTATCCGTGATGGGCAGCAGCGGAACTACGAACGCGAGACTGGCAGCTGCCATCATTTGTATAAAAGTCCTGCGCGAAGGCCTCACACCGCTTTTCTACCTAGACCTCCAATTCTTTGTCCTTGACTCTGCCGTCGTGCCCATTTCCGGCAGCCTTGATTAGCCTCCGGCACGCGTCAAGGCACGCCGCCTCAAGTTCCTGTGAGACTGCCCCGTCCACTCCCTCGCCCAAAATCATGATTGCGGTTCCGTGAATCAGCGCCACCAGAGACAACGCCAGCCTCGCGTGATTTTCTGGCACCCCTCCCAAATCTTCCGCCAGCCTGGCTTTCACGAATTCGTAGGACGGCAAGGTCTCCCGCCTGCCCAACCGCTGTGCCCAATCCGCGGTCAACAGCAAATACTCATTCCCGTGCGCCAGCACAAATTTCAGCCCAAGCTCGCAAGCCTCTGCCCCGGTTTTGGCCGGCTGCAACGCCTGAAACAGCCGGGTTCGCGCCCGCTCCCGCAAAAACACCACCAGATCATGCTTGTCCTTGAATCGCTCATAGAGGGTCGGCGTGGTCGTTTTGGCCGCTTGAGCCACCGCGCGCATGGTCAAGGCGCGCTCTCCCCCCTGCACCCACAGTTGGTACGCCACGTCAATGATTCGCGATTCCAGGCTTTTGTCGGCTTTTCGCGGCATAGCTTCTTGTTAAGGCTCCGTCGACCTGCCATCATATACTTGACATCGTTAAAGAAACAACGTATAAATAACCCTTTCCGCCGCGCTTCGCGGTTGGCAGCTACCCAAACTTCATATCGTTAAGGAGAACTCAGTAGAAGTCATGGCAAGATTTGAATATTCTGTCATCACCAAAGCGAGCCCCTCGCTCGCCTGGCTTGTTTTTTCCGATTCCCATCGCTGGAATACCTTCGCCAACGTCTACGGCGACATTCGCTGGCGCGAAGGCCGCCCCTGGGAGCCCGGCAGCCACATGCAAATTGAGATCCTGCGGCCCGTTAACGCCTTAATCGACCACGTAATTACCACATGCGTCCCGGGAAAGAAAGTAGGGTGGATCGACCACGCCATTGGCGTAGCCATGGCCCAGTGGGTCACCTTTGAAGAACAGGCCGGCGTAGGTACCCGCGTTCATACCTGGGGAGAAGTCATCCATGCTGGCATCAAGATTGGCGGCCTCACCGTAGAGGAACTACTCGGCAGCTTTACGCGCACCTGGTATGAGAATTTTCGTATGGCCTGCAACCAGCTGGTTATTCCAGGGGGTGCCGCTCCGGACGACGCGTCGGTTTCGGTCGAGTAGGAAGCCGATAGCCAAGAAGTCGCCACGCTGAAGTTTTGTATTTAACCCTTAGGTTAAATACAAAACCGGCGCGGAAAGAGTCTCTCAAAAACTCGAAACTCTTGTTTTCAACAACTTACAGACGCCATGGAGGCAGCAGAACGGTTCCAAAATGATTTTCGTCGTGTTTTCAGGTGTAGTTAGTGAGCCTTAAGCAATTTTGCGCTGCGGGGCCTGCGGCGTGGTCCATTCGCCGATGCTGACGAATAATTCCAGCCCAATGGCAAAGGAATCCGAACCCAAAGGCTGACAGTAAACCACGCGGGCTCTTGATCTTAGGTTCCCCAGGAGCGACCTCACAGTTAAATGATCATTGGGATTCAAAGGCTTGTTGGTTACCACGCGGGCGCCCCGTGCGCTCACATTTTCTGTGACGCCCTGTTGTGCTGCCGTGTGAATATCCATCCCAGACAAGTCCACCGTTACGTGGACAGGAGCACGCTCTTCCAGTCGGCGTGAGTCGTTATCCATGAAACACCGAATTGCTTTCCGGGCTGGGCACTCGGCCTGAAGGTTTGGGCGGGTTTAACAACCGCGGAATCATACTCTTCCAACCCCCAAGGCAGTCAAGAAGTTTCACGGAGCAGGAAGCTCGCTAAGTCCGGAGATCTGGAATCGCGAGCCTCCCGCAAGCACGGGACTTACAGCAAGCTTCGCAGCGATATGTCCGGCATCGCGACATCGCTATCCCAAGAGCGGACATCCGCGTCTAATCTCGCGATTCCTAGTGGAATGCAAACCCTTATTGTTCTATTAGTTGCAGTGGAGCTGGATAGGTTGTTCGATTGCGCGTAGCATTTGGCTCAAAGTTTAATCGTGTCCGGTGCCGGAATTGCGTGGAGGGCAGTCATGAAAAAACATGAACGAATTCGAGAGAAGGTCGCCATCCTGCCGACCTCGATGTACCTATCCAAAATGCACGACGCTGGCTGGACATTGGTCGCGCTGGAATGGGAGCGCGAAATCGAGACCTCCGCAACGCCGGAACCTCCTGAAGAGACAATCAGTTCCGAGGAAATTCCCTTCGGTTTGCGAATTTCGGGCGATGGCCATCACCTTGAAGACGACCCGCTCGAAATGCAAACGCTCAAGTTCCTCGCCGAGTTGATTGTCCAGGATGTCTCTTTCTCAAGCATGGCCGACGCGCTCAACATCCGCGACTATCGCACACGCGACGGGCGTGCCTGGACTTCGGCTGCCGTCTTCCGCCTGGTTCCTCGCCTGATTGACGTTTCTCCACGCATCCTCATCGGTGCAGAATGGCAAGATCGCAAGAAACAACTCTCCAAAGTCGCCTGGAATTCCTAGCGGCTTCTGGATTATCTTTACGAGATAGATTCGGCAGCAGATTATTTCCTCGCTCTTATTTCCAGATACTATTTGTGTCGACCGATGACTCGCCTTTTCCGGCGTGTGGGGATTTGACTCCTCGCTAGATTTTTGGTGCCATCGTTAGCCGAATCCTTGCTCTTATGGGTGATCAGGCATGCCACGCGTCAAAACTTTTCTAAAACTCGCAACAGCATTTTTGCTTGCTGCGAGCCTTTTGCCGGCTCAGGAACAACAGCCCTTCAAAGTGATGTCCACCCTAGACGAGACCGCTATTGCCGGACGTGCTGTCGAGCTTGATGCGCAGGGAAAACTTCTGCCCTGGCCGATGCCGCAGGATACAGGTTATTCCTACTCGGGCTATTTTCTTTCGCAATGGACCATCATCTGGGATCAGTACAACCGACAGAGGCTTCCCTACTTTTTTTGTTGCTTCGATTTCGACCGCTCGACGTACGAGATGATGCCGGAGTGGCATTGGGTCAACTCGACCGGATATTTGCGCGCGATGATGCAGGGATTTATTGAGCGGCTTTATCCCTATACGGGCGACCCGCACACGTTGGAGTTTCTGGAAAATTTTGTGGACTACGAGCTTGCGAATGGGCTCACACCCGAGAACTACGCCTGGGCGCAGGTGCCTTATCCGTCGGCGAATCCGGGGGCGAGGCGTTACACGGGGTGGAGCAATCATGGCGAGGATTTTGTTGAGCCGCACGTGGTTGGCGAGGACGGCTACGCGTATCTGCGTTTGTATGAAATGACCGGCAACACGAAATATCTGCGTGCAGCGATTCGCTGCGCGGAAGCTCTGGTGAAAAATTTCAAGGCCGGCGATGCGCAGAATTCTCCATGGCCATTCCGCTGCGCCGCGCGGACGGGCAAGGTCGAAGGCGGGAAAGGGATGTCGCCTTATTCCGCGAACGTCGTTGAGCCGATCATGCTGTTTGACGAGCTGATTCGCATTGGCCAGGGCGACGTAGCAGCTTACAAGACGGTTCGCGAAGGCGCCTGGCAATGGCTGCAAAAATATCCGCTGACCAACAATGTCTGGGTCGGCTACTTCGAGGACGTTGGCCCCGGCATGGAGAACATGAATCAGGTGATTCCGCTGGAGTTTGCGCGCTACGTTCTGCTGCATCACGATAAGGATGCGCAGTGGCGCGAGCACGCCAAGCAGTTGATTGAGTGGGTTAAGACCACGCCGAAGTGGCCCAAATATTCCATCCACGGCGCCACCATCACGACAGAACAAGGCGACGGCAAGCAGTTTTGCTGCAATTTGCCGAACCAATGTTGCGACAGCCACACAGCGCGACTGGCTGCCGTCGAGGCTCTTTACTTTGCCGCAACAGGTGATGTCGCTTATAAAGAAGCTGCCTATCGCTCCTACAACTGGGTCACTTATTTTCAGGGACTTCCTGGCGGAGCACACGCTCCGTACACCGAGCAGTGGTGGTTTACGGATGAATTTTCTGACGGGCCGCGCCGAATGATGGATGCATTCTGGGCGGTTCCGGAGTGGGCGCCAGCTGAGGAATCGCATCTGCTTGGCTCGCTTTCGCCCGTTACTAAAATTTCGTATGGAGCGGGTTCGGTTACGTATTCGACGTTCGATGCGGATTCAACGGACGTACTTCGCCTGGACTTCGCGCCAACTTCAGTCACCGCGGGGGGAAGAGCGCTTGCGCCTCGACAGGATCTCGACCAATCCGGCTATATGTTCGACGACACCAAGAAAGTCCTACGCATCCGCCACACGGATTCGCGCGACATCGATGTGCAAGGGGAAGGCGGCAACGCGCGTCCGTCCTACATCACGTTTGATGATCCGCATCTTGCGGCAGGGACACCGCTGGTCGGGCAATATCCTTCGGGAGTGATCGATTGGGGCAAAAACGAGTGGCAGATTGGCACGCCGTACGGCAAGTTCGGGACGTTCACGCTGGCCCTCACCGATCCGAAAACGCAATCCGCCGAATTCCGTTTTTATTCGCCGAGCATTTTTGTTGGCGTGGACGTTTACAACGGTGGCGATTCCGATGCCACCATCACCATCCACTCCCCCGAAGATCGCGGAATCTCTTTCACCCTGAGGTCTAAAGAGCTCCGACGCCTGCGCACAAATTGGCTCGACTCAAGTTCCTCCGTTGCCTTCGAACTCAAAAATGGCCAGTCTCTGCGCTTTGACAACCTGGCTTATCGCCACGAATGAAGTGGTGAGGCAAACTTCAACAGGCCTTCAACGCTCCCAGCGGTAAATCTCTCTTCGATTTCCAATGCGAAGGACCAAACGACCAACCGGGTGTCCTCAATCTTGCAAATGACCCTAAAATCCCCCACCCGATACCTCCAGAATTCCCCAAAACGCTGACCCTGGAGGGCCTTTCCGAAGCTGCGCGGATTGTCCAGCTTAGCTATGCGTTCGTGAGGGAACTTCAGAATGCGTCTGCTGTTCGGCAGGTCAAGTCTACTAAGTTCCCTGTCCGCATCCGCTGAGAACTCAATTCTGAATGCCATGACGATTCATCAATTCTTCCAATGGAATCGTGGATTCTTCCCCGCCGCGGATACGTTCCAGGCGGTCTTCGGCGAGGTAGATGTCTTCAAGATCTTCGAGATACTGCAAAATGGCTTCGCGGACGTAGAAGGTCTTCGTTCGCCCGGTGCGGCGTGCGAGTTTTCCAGGCGTTTCTCGATAGACTGCGGAAGCCGTATGGCAAGCATGGCCACCTCACTATACAAGTATGGCAGACTGTTGTTTTTGATCTGCTATTCTATTGGTGGTGGGCATCCGCCAACTCCCCGCTTATGGCAATTGTGACTTGTCCGAAGGAGCGCCATGCAGTCCCTGCGGTTGAATCCGATACTCAATACTGACTCCTACAAGCTGACGCATTGGTGGCAGTACCCTCCGGACACGCGGCATATCTATTCCTACATCGAGTCGCGCGGTGGGATGTTCGAAGAGACCATGCTGGCGATGCTCCAGTACATTGTTAAGTCCAATTTCGCAGGGCAAGTTTTTACGCCTGAAGACATTGAGGAAGCGCGGCGGTTTGCGCACGGGCACTACGGCGGGCATCCTAAAACTTTCAACTATGAGGGATTTAAATCGCTCTATGCGAAGCATGGGGGGCGTCTTCCGCTACGGATCCGCGCTGTCAAGGAAGGCACCGTCGTCAAAAGCCACAACGCCCTTGTAACCATCGAGAATACCGATCCGGAGTTCTACTGGCTGACCAACTGGGCGGAAACCGTGCTTCTCCAAGTGTGGTATCCGATTACAGTGGCGACGATTTCGCGGGCTATCAAGCAAGTTATTGGAAAAGCGCTTGTGCGGACTGGCGACCCTTCGCTTCTGCCATTGAAACTGATTGATTTTGGGTTTCGCGGGGTCTCTTCGAAAGAATCGGCTGCCATTGGCGGAGCCGCTCATCTGATTAATTTCGTGGGCACGGATACGATTGCCGCTATTCAACTGCTCAACCAGTTTTATTCGGCGGATGATTTGACAGCAACCGATCCGTTGAACTGCGCTGGTTACGCAATTCCAGCCTCGGAGCACTCGACCATCACGGCATGGGGCGAAGCGAACGAGGGGCAGGCTTACGCCAACATACTGGAGAATTGCCCGGAAGGTGTCGTGGCTTGCGTCAGCGATTCCTACGATATTTACAACGCGGTTCGTAATCTTTGGGGCGGGGCATTGCGCGAAAAAATTCTTCAACGCAATGGAACATTGGTTATTCGGCCGGACTCCGGCGATGCGGTTGCCGTCCTCGAAGAACTGTTCAAAATCGTGGCCGAAGTTTTCGGATATGAGGTCAACAAAAAGGGATGGAAGGTTACCGTTCCGTGCATCCGTTTTCTCCAGGGTGACGGCGTGAACTACTACACGATTCAAAACATCACGGGGCAGCTCACGCGCAAAGGATGGTCGCAGGATATCTGGAGCTACGGAATGGGAGGGGCGTTGCTGCAACAGGTGAATCGCGACACTCTGCGATTCGCGCTGAAATGTTCGGCGATCGATCGCGGGGGGAAGTGGCACAACGTTTACAAGAATCCCAAGACCGATCCGACGAAAGCCAGCAAAGGAGGGCGGTTTAATTTGATCCGCAGCGGAAAAGACTTTTTCACCGTGGAAGTGGATAACGATTCGCCCAATCCGGACAGCTCGACGCTCGGCGTCAACGCACTGGAAACGATTCTTGAAGATGGGAAAATCCTTCGCGACATGACGCTTCAGGAAGTGCGCGATATTGCGGTCAAATACGATACGTATATGGATGCTTGAACGGCTGGCGAATCTAAAGGTTCGCCACGACAGGCTCATTTCTTCACAAATAAGACGCAATAGTCGCTGGTAGGCCAATCTCTCACGATTTTTTCGAGCTGAAAGCCTGCGCCCGTAAGTTCGTCGATCAGGATTTTCTGCTGGATGCCGTGGTCTTCGCGGTCTTTCGGTACGCCGACGACTTTGCCGTATTCGGGGTGCGGAGGGAAATCGATGATCGCGAGTCTGCCCGCGGGCTTTAGAGAGCGCAGGATGCTGGCGTCGAATTCCGGTGGCTTCGTGATGTGATGGTAGACGCGGCGAAGGAAAATCGCATCGCAGCAGGATGCTGGCAGATTTGTTTCGGCTTCGGCGCTTTCAATGACGGTCACGTTCTGGAGGTTTCGTTTCTTGATTTCTTCGCGGAGTTTCGCGAGTTTTTCTCTGTCGATTTCCGTTGCAAAGAGTTTTCCTGATGAGCCGACGTGCTCAACGGCAGCAAACGAATATTTTCCGTCTCCTGCGCCGATGTCGGCGACGACGGTTCCTGGCTTCCAGTCCATCAGCGCGGCGAGCTTTGCAATTTCTTCTTCGGGGGAGGCGTTCGCGCGCAGTGCGATCAACAGCATTGCGGCTGCGACGCCGCTGAAAAGCCAGAGAAACCAATTTTTGCAGCGCAATTTGGGAATCATTCGAGTTTCACCTGCCGACTTGTTCGAAGACGAATCGCTGCGGAACGCAAATTACTCTTGGCCGATGTCTTCATGCCACAGGGCGGGATTTGCGGCGATGAATTTGGCGAGCATCTGCACACATTGGTGAGACGCAAGGTCGACGACTTTGATTCCGTTTTCCTGAAGCCAGTCGATGCCGCCGCGGAAGTTGACGGACTCGCCGACGATAACCGTTCCGATTCCGAATTGGCGGATCAGGCCGCTGCAATACCAGCAGGGTGCGAGCGTGGTCACCATGATTTTGTCGCGATAGATGCGCTGGCGGCCTGCTTTGCGAAATGCGTCCGTCTCGCCGTGCGCAGAGGGGTCGTTGTCCTGCACGCGGCGGTTGTGTCCGCTGCCGAGAAGTTTTCCGGCGCTATCGTAGAGAGCGGCGCCAATGGGAATGCCGCCTTCGGCAAGCCCACTGCGGGCTTCTTCGATTGCTGTTCTTAAGTATCCGGCGTATTTTTCTTCAGCCAAGGATCCCACCTGTCGCGAAAAGACTATTCACTCTTTTTTTTTCCAAACTGCGGAGCGATCGCATAGTTGAGCTGCAACAGAACGATGAAGCCGATGCTCCAGTATGTGCTGAAAATGCAAAGCAATGCTCCCAACGCGTAGAGCGATTGCGCGATCAGGATGCGGCGGCAAATGGCGCGCGGCACTTCCGCGGAGACATCATCCCTGATGAGAGCAGCTTTTGTAGCGCGGCCCCAGCTCAGGAAGAGCGTCGCGCCCAGAATCAGGATATTTGCCCAATACGCAAAGAGCGCGGTGCGATAGGTAATGAACTCGGCAAGGACCCTGGTGGAAAACGGCATGAGAGTCACACAAAAAAGAAATGCGAGATGAATCCACGAGAAATGGCGGTCGGAGCGTTCGATGTGATTGAGCTGAGTTTGCTGGCCGACCCAGAAAATGCCGAGGGTGAGAAAGCTCATCAGGTAGACGAGAAGTTGCGGGGACAGCGCGGCCAAAGCGTGAAGCAAATCGGCTTCGCTGTGAATTGATTCCTTAAGCGGGGCGTGAAGTTCCAGCAGAAGCAGGGTCATGGCGACGCCGAAGATGCCGTCGCTGAGGGCAGCGAGACGCTCGACGCTCTGGCCTGCGATTGCGTTGTAAGAAGATTTCATCGTTGGCTTTGCCGCGCTTATTTTAGCGAGGTTTCCACTTTTTTGCCGTATTCGCGGGCTTTGGCGAGGACAGCAGGTTCGTTGATGGTGAGAAGCTTTTTGTCACGCATGATGACCTTGCCGCCGATGATGACGGTTTCGACGTCACCGCCCTTCAACGCGTAGGCCAGTTGGGCGTAAACATCGTACATGGGTACGGCGTTGGGCTCGTCGAGGCCGATCAAAATGATGTCAGCCTTTTTCCCTGTTTCGAGCGAGCCGATTTCTTTTTCCAGGTGCACAGCTTTGGCACCTTCGATGGTGGCCATTTCGACTACGGCCTGGGCGCCGAGCGCGCGTGGATCCATCTTGGTGATTTTTTGCAGCTTCGCGGCGAGGTCCATTTCTTCCATGAGGTCGAGGTCGTTGTTGCTGCCAGCCGGGCCGTCGGTACCGAGGCCGACCGCGATGCCTGCGGCGCGCTCCTCGACCACCGGAGCCACGCCACTCGCGAGCATCATGTTGCTCGACGGATTGTGAACGCAGCCCACTTGCCGATTCGCGAGAGTTTTCCGGTCGTCGGCGTCGACGAAGATGCAGTGGGCTGCGATGACATCGTTGCCGAGAATTCCCAGCTTTTCGAGATATTGGACTGGCGTGAGGGAGTTTTGCTTCAGGCTGTCGTCCAGTTCTTTTTTCATTTCGGCTACGTGGATCAGAATCGGCGCGTGATATTTGCGGGCCAGCGCGGCAGAGTCCTGAAGAGTTTTCGGCGAACAGGTATAAATCGAATGCGGGGCGGAAGCGGCATGGATGAGGGGATCATTCTGCCAGCGCCTCAGAAATTTCTCGGTGTAGTCGAGCATGGCGGCGTTGGTTTTGTTGTCGGGCGCGGGAAAGTCGATGAAGGTTTCGCCGAGGACACCACGCATTCCTGCGGCTTTCGTTTCTTCGGCGACGGCGTCTTCAAAATAATACATGTCGGCGAAGGTGGTTACGCCGCTTCGAATCATCTCGGCTGCGCCAAGACGCGTGCCCCAACGGACGAAGTCTTCCGTCACGTTTTTCGCTTCGGCGGGGAAAATATATTTGCGGAGCCAGTCGTCGAGTGTCACGTCATCGTGGAGTCCGCGCAGGAGCGTCATGGCGGCGTGGGTGTGGCCGTTGATGAAGCCCGGAAGAACAAGCGCGCCCTTTGCATCAACGGTTTGACCTATGTTGCGGCCTTTCGGCGCGCTCATGAGAAATTCGCCGGGGGTTCCCACGAACGCGATGGTGTCGCCATTTACGGCGATGACGCCGTCTTCAATGACGCGGCGTTGCGGGTCCATCGTGACAATCGTGGCGTGGGTGATTACCAGATCGCTGTTGACAGCTTCTTTCGGCGGGGTCTGTGCGGCGGCAACGGGAGCGGCGGCCAAAACAATGATGCAAATCACGGTGCTAGCAAAAACAGTTTCCAGGGTGCGGCGCATTTTGCTTGCCTCGATAAAAGCTTCTCGCGACCGGCTGGCCGCGTCTAAAGATTTGACGAATCGAATGGCCTGGGAAAAAGATCGCGCATCTGGATTGTTTCCGTCTTGCCTTTCAAATTGGAAAGAATCACCGGCACATCGCCGCAAAATTCCCAGATGAGCTGGCGGCAGGCGCCACACGGCGGCGTAAGCGTTTCGGTGTCCGCGACGACAGCGATGGCGTCGAAACCGCGTTCACCTTCGCTAATGGCCTTGAAGATGGCTACGCGTTCCGCGCAGACCGTGAGGCCGTAGGTGGAGTTCTCCACGTTGCAGCCGCCGAAGATGCGGCCGGAGTTGGCGCGCAGGGCGGCGCCGACGCGGAAATTCGAATAAGGAGCATGGGCGCTTTCGCGGGATTGCTGTGCAGCTTCCATCAGTGCGTTGTGATCTGCCAAGGTAAAGCCCTCCAGAAAACTCTTGCTCAGCCAATTTCCGCTGCGATACGCGGAATGACAATTTTGAGCAACGAGATGAATTGTTCGCGAACGCGTTCGCCGGTTTCCATCACTTCTTTGTGATCGAGGGGTTGATCGAGAATGCCGGCGGCGGCGTTAGTCACGCAGGATATGCCGAGGACGCGCATGCCGCTGTGGCGCGCGGCGATCACTTCGGGGACCGTGGACATGCCCACCAGGTCCGCGCCGATGGAGCGCAAATAGCGGATTTCGGCAGGCGTTTCGTAGCTTGGCCCGGGTAAAGCGGCGTAAACGCCTTCGTAAAGGCCAACTCCGTTGCGGTTGCCCGCGCCCACTGTCATTTCGCGGAACCTTCTGTCGTAAGCGACCGTCATGTCGGGGAAGCGCGCGCCGAAGCGGTCGTCGTTGGGGCCAGTCAAAGGAGTTACGCCTTGCAGATTGATGTGGTCCCTGATCACCACGAGTGTGCCTTGGACAAATTCACGCTTGATACCGCCGGCAGCATTAGTCAGGATGATGGCCCGCACGCCCATGCGTGCAAACACGCGGATGGGAAAGGCTACCTCCCTGGCGGAATAGCCTTCATAGAGATGGACGCGGCCCTGCATGCCAGCAACTTCGACGTCGCCGACCTTACCGACGACGAGTTTGCCGGCGTGGCCAATGGCGGTCGAGCGAGGGAAGTTGGGGATTTCCGCGTAGGGAATCTTTTTAGGAGTTTCGAATTCGTCGGCGAAGGCACCAAGTCCGGAACCAAGAACCAGCGAGATCTTGGGACGGAGTTGCGTTTTTGAAAAAATAAATTGTGCGGCGGCCTCGGCGTTTTCGAATTCACCGGCGGACTTTGGTTTTGGAGAAGACTTGCGTCTTGGGCTCATGCGCTTTGGAATGGAATTTTAACTTGAGCTGGCCCAAATACGCTAACGGCAAGAGACAGCCCGTAATAGTTGTCCCCATTTTCGCTGTCGTGGATTTTGCAAAGCGAGGACGCGGCCGGTCACGAGAGGATGCCGACTATGGAGGCAGACATTAGATTGGCCATGGTGCCGGCCAGCATGGCCCTTATGCCGAATTTGGCCAACTGGCCGCGCTGTTCGGGAGCCAGCGCACCAATGCCGCCGATTTGGATGCCGATGGAGCTGAAGTTCGCGAAGCCGCAAAGCGCGAATGTGGCGATCGTGAAGGTGCGCGGATCGAGCGCGGCTTTCATTGTGCCAAGGTCTCTGAAAGCCACGAATTCGTTGGTGACCATGCGGAGTCCGAGTAGATCTCCGATGTGCGGGGCGTCATGCCACGGCACGCCGATCAGCCAGGCGATCGGCGCGAAAATCCAGCCGAGGACTTCCTGCAGATTGTAGGGAAACCAGGAGATGTGGATATGGACCCAACCCATCATGGCGTTGAGAAGAGCGAGCAGGGCCAAAAAAACGATGAGCATGGCGCCGACGTTGAGTGCCAGGTGCAAACCGTCCACGGTCCCGCGCGCGATGGCCCCGAGAATATTCGATTCTTTTTCGCCAGCGGGCATCTCAACGCGGCCTGCGGTAAGCGGCACTTCCGTTTCGGGGACGAGCATCTTGGCCACCAACAGAGTTCCGGGAGCCGTCATGATAACGGCGGTCAATAAATTCGTGGGATTGGCGCCGCCGACGTGAATGTATGCGGCCATCATGCCGCCGGAGATGTGGGCCATGCCGCTGGTCATGACGGTCATCAATTCGGACTTGGTGAGTTTCGGCAGAAACGGGCGGATCGTGAGGGGCGCTTCCGTCTGACCCATGAAGATGCTGGCGGCGATGTTCAGGGACTCGGCCCCGCTCGCACCCATAATCTTTGTCATCAACCAGGCCGCGGCGCGGATGATGAGCTGCATGATGCCGAGGTAATAGAGGACCGCGAAAAACGCGGCGATGAAGATAATCGTGGGCAGCACCTGGAACGCAAAGATAAGGCCGAGGCTGGAGTCGGACTTGCCGAGTTCGCCGAACACAAAGGTCGAGCCAACGTAGGAGAAGTCGAGGAGATGCTTCGCGCCGTTTCCGAGCGTCTGAAAAATAATCCGGCCAGCCGGGACGCGCAAAACGAAGATACCGAGAACGATCTGCAAGCCGAGACCCCACGCCACGGTTTTAATCTTGATGGCTTTGCGATCTGTAGAAAAAATAAACGCGAGGCCGAGCATCGTGAGCAGGCCGAGTATCCCGGTGTAGCGTCCCATGCGCTGACCTCTTTCTGTTTGCGGTGCTGCTCTTTAAAGATGCGCGCGAAATTGTGACATCCGCATTAGGCCCCAAGTATGCGGCGAATGAGCGGCAGCTTTTCCCTGGGCGCAGCTTCGCCGATCTGATAGCTCCCGGCAATTCGCGCTTTCGCTTCCGCCAGTTTTGTGCCGCTATTGTAATGAATTGTCGCCAGAGACCCTTCTTTTTCTACGCGGTCCCCGATGCGCTTGTGGAATTCGAGGCCAACAGCATGATCAATGCTGTCTTCTTTTTTTTCGCGGCCGCCTCCCAGCGTGGCCAGCGCTTTGCCCAACGCTTCACAATCGATCGCCGTGATGAATCCGGCGGCGGAACTGGTTACATCCACGTGCGAGGTCGCTTTCGGAAGGAGAGCAGGATTCTCTACGACGCGTTCATCGCCGCCCTGCAGGCGGATGCCCTGCTTGAATTTTTCCCTCGCTTTGCCGGTCGCGATGATCTCTGCTGAGAGTTTGCGGCCTTCGTCGACGGATTTGGTGCGCTCGCCTAAATAAAACATCCACGCTGAAAGCTCCAAGCTCAGCTCACGAAGATCGGCCGGGCCGCCGCCGTTTAAAACGTCTATGCACTCGATAACTTCATTCGCGTGCCCGGCCATGCGGCCAAGAGGCTGGTTCATGTCCGTGATGAGCGCGACCATTTTTTTGCCCATACGCTCCCCGGTTTCCACCATAACTTCCGCCAGCCGCACCGAATCCTCTTCGCTTTTCATAAACGCGCCGGAACCCGTTTTCACGTCCAGCACAAGCGCGTCGATTCCCTCCGCCAGCTTTTTGCTCATGATCGAAGCGCAGATCAATCCGATGTTTTCCACCGTCGAAGTCGCGTCGCGAAGCGCATAGATTTTTTTGTCCGCTGGCGCGATTTCCGTAGTCTGCCCAATAAGCCCCATACCGCATTCCCGGAGAACGCGGATAAACTCCTCCAGATTGAGATTCACGTTAAAGCCGGGAATGCATTCGAGTTTGTCGAGCGTTCCCCCAGTGTGGCCAAGTCCGCGGCCGCTGATCATCGGAACGGTAAGCCCGCCTGCAGCCACGATGGGAGCGAGGATTAGAGAGGTTTTATCGCCGACGCCTCCCGTCGAGTGCTTGTCTACCTTCCTGCCCGGAATGCTCGAGAGATCGAGGATCTGGCCGGAATGAAGCATGGCTTCGGTGAGCGCGGCACGTTCCGCGCGGCCCATGCCGCGAATCCACGTGGCCATGAGCCATGCGGCCATCTGGTAATCCGGAATCTCGGCGCGCGTATAACCCGAGATCAGAAAATGAATCTCTTCGCTGGACAGTTCGGCGGAATCGCGTTTTTTGCGGATCAGGTCGAGGGCGCGCATGCGGTGCCAGAGTCAGCGCGAGCGTAACATCGGCGCGACAACGGCGTCAACGAACGCCGCCCGAGGCCCTTGAGTAAATGAAGGACCCCTGGCCGACGAACGGAAGCAGCTCCGGAACTGCAAAAAAATCGGCCCAGAATCTACGGTTGGAGAGAATAAACAATATCAATCGTCGTATCCACTTCGATAGATTCTCCATTCAGCAACGTCGGCTCGTAACGCCATTGGCTGACGGCTTCGACCGCAGAGCGCGCAAGATCCGGATCCACTTGACCGTTCGTGACGTGAAGAGAGAGAGGCTTGCCGTCCTTGCCGATGACTGCGTGGAGGACCACGGTGCCCTGGATTCCGGCGGCCTTCGCCGATTCGGGATAGACCGGCTGGACTCTCGACAATACTTTCGCAGCCTCTACGTTGCCGCCGAGCCTGATCCGCGATGGCTTGCCTTCGGCCGCCTCAACGACGGGAGTTTTCGCCAAGCCCGCGGGGACTACCACCACATGCTCGGTAATCTCTCCAACTTCCAGGTTGAATAATCCAGAAAAGTCGCGTCCCGCGTCGAGCGAGACGACCGCCATCCGGTAGGCTTTGAAGCCCGGCTTTAAAACCTGCAGCTCGTAATTTCCGGCCGGCAGCGGCTTGAAACTGAAATTACCGTCGCGGTCAGAAACCGTCATGTCAATGGTGTTGGCTTCGTGATTGGTCATAATGATGGTCGCGTTGGCAACGCCAGTTCCACTGGGATCGTGAATGGAGCCTGAAGTTTTGCCCGCGAGATTCTGCGCGGTAAGGCGCAGCGCGGCAAGGGGAAGCAGCAGAATGACTGCGAAAAGAGGGACCAGGATTTTCGTTCTCGTGGACAAATGACGGCGATTGATCGACGGATTCAACATAGCGGCGAATCTCCTTTCAAGATTTGACGGCCGCGCGATGGCCAGAGCAGTGGACCAGGCGCGGCCTGAGTTTTTGAGCGTCCTTGCGAGATCGAGTAACTGGCTGGCGTAGTGGGAAGGCGCGACGCCGGAAAGCAGGACGGCATCGTCGCAGGCTCGTTCGCTTTCCTGACGGAGGCGCGCAGCGGCCAGCCAGAGGAGTGGATGAAACCAGTAGAGGGCTCGCGCGAGTTCGGCACAGATTTGCAATGTCCAGTCGTGCCGCGCGATGTGCGCGAGTTCGTGGGAGAGAACGATGCGGCGCCGTTCTTGAGACCAACGGGCGGCTCCCATGGGCAGGACGATGGCGGGGCGAAAAATTCCCCAGGTGAGCGGCATGGTGGCGGAGCTGCCGCTCTGCAGTAGACGGACCGAACGCGCGACGACAAACAATTTGGAGAGCTGTAAGACATGGCTCATCCAATCGTCTTCAAAGAGAGGGTGTGCGCGCATGGACACCCAGGCGAGGCGGCCCAAGCCGGCAAAAAGCCGCAGAGCCATCAACACAAAGCCGAGAGCCCAGACGAGAAAAGCGAAAAGCGCCAATTTGCCGGCCACACTGGAGGAGGCAGCGACTTGAACCGTTGTTGCGGGGACTGTCGGGATGGAGGTACGCAACGCGCCGGGGTGCGCAGGGTTCCAAAGAGCGGCGGCATTGCCGAGCGCTGTCGAATGCCAGGCAGGAAGCAACAGCACAAAGAATGGAAGCGCGGTAGAAGCGAGAATCGCGGCCGCCCAGACGTGATGACGGAGCGCTGAAGAACGGCGGCGCAGAGCGATGCTGACGGCCCACGCGCCTGTCAGGAGAATAGTGGCCTTGGCAAAGCACGCGAGAAGAAAGGTGATTGCGAACTCGGGATGGGCTGGCAGGCTCATGTTCCGCTCTCCTTCCGGCTTTTTGCAACAAGGCGGGCGAGACGGTCGAATTCTTCCGGGGAAATGCGCGCGACCTCTCCGCCAAGCAGCGCCGCCACCACTTTTTCCGTCGAGCCGTCAAAAAAAGTGTCGACGAGATGGCGAAGAGCCGAGCGGCGCGCGACGTCGCGAGGAATGGCGGGAAGGTAGACGTAGCGCAAACCATGTTCCTCGTGGCGGACGTGTCCCTTTTCCTCGAGGACGCGCAACTGGGCGCGAACCGTGGAATAGCTGGGACTGCCGGACATCCCGGCAAGGACCTGACCGACGGAAGCGCGCTCGAGTTTGTACAGGATGTCCATGATCTGGCGCTCGCGGCGGGAAAGGGCGATTGGCTTGGGTTTTGCGTTCATATGCTATTTTTCTAGCACTTCTGCTACGAAACTAGCAGGATGATTTTCCCTTGTCAAGAGAATTTGAAAAATACCGGGCGGCCGAAAGAGTTCGTAACTATAGGGCCGCGCGTTGCGTAGTAACATCGAGGAACGATGATGACCACGGGAAACGGTTTTGCGGTGCGCGCGGACAGGGTTTCGCGGCACTATGAAATGGGTACTGCGCTTATTCGGGCGGTCGACGGCGTGACGCTGGAGATTCGCGCGGGGGAGTTTGTGGCGCTGTTGGGAAGTTCGGGGTCGGGGAAATCCACGCTCCTGAATTTGATGGCTGGGCTGGACCGTCCAAGCGGCGGAGCGATTTTTGCAAACGGGCGGAATCTTTCGGAGCTGAGTTCGCTCGAGCTGGCGCGCTATCGCAGCCGGACGGTGGGCATGGTGTTTCAATCGTTCAATTTGTTGCCGCGCATGACGCTGGAGGAAAATGTGGAATTGCCTCTGCGGCTTGCGGAAGTGGATCGAGCCGAGCGTGGCGCGCGCGTGCAGGAATCCTTGCAGCGGGTGCGGTTGGAAAAGCGGCTCGGGCATAGGCCAAGCGAAATGTCCGGCGGCGAGCAGCAACGGGCGGCGCTGGCTCGCGCGCTCGTGAACCGGCCGACTATTTTGTTTGCGGACGAGCCGACGGGAAACCTGGATAGCGCGACAGGCGAAACCATCATGCTTCTGCTGAAAGAAATTCAACAGAATCTTGGCATGACGATCATCATGGTGACGCACGAGCGTCCGCTCGCGGAGCGCTTCGCCGACCGCATCGTCGCGCTGGCCGACGGAAAATTGCTGAGCGACGGGGTGAAATCATGAAGGCCAGCGACCTCGCCGAACTGGCGCTGCGAAATCTCCGCGAAGCCATCCTGCGAAGCTCTCTGACCACGCTGGGCGTCGCGGTGGGAGTGGCCTCGCTGGTCGCATGGCTTTCGCTCGGTATCGGATTGCAGTCGCTGGCCACCAAGCGCCTTTCCAATTCGGGCTTGTTCGATACCGTCGTCGTTACGCAGCGCCGAAGCCTGCCGTCAAGCCGCCGGCAGCCCGCGGAAACCTCTCCGGCAAAGGATGCGCGCCCGCTGGACGATGATGCGAAAAAAGACTTCGAAAAGTTGCCGAATGTCGTTGAAGTCTACTCGCAGATTCGATTTCCGACCGAAGTCCGCTTCAACGGAAATCCTTATTCGACTATCGTCGCGGGAATCCCGGCGTCCTCACAAGGCAACGGTTCATTCGACGGAATGCAAGGCAATTTTTTTTCGTCGCCGGATGCTGACGAGGCCATTTTGCAGATTGAATTTGCCCGCGATCTTTCTTCGCAGCCCAATAGCCTGATTGGCAAGGATGTGATGCTGCGTTACGCCGAGCGTCAGGCCCTGCCGCCTTCAACGGAAGGCGGCGCCAAGGGAAGCGACTCCACCGATGACAACGCCGGCGGATTCTCGATTGTGCCGCGCGAGAAGACACTGCACATCGTAGGCATCATCGAGACGGAACCCGCGGCGGGCTTCGGCGGATTTGGCAGCGGCCGGCTTCTGATTCCGCAGAATGTGGCTTCCACGCTTCGCGCCGCCCAGGTAAACGACCTGCGCGACGCGGTTCGCGCCACCAGCAAGAAGCCCGTCTATGCCAGCCTCACCGTGCGAGCAAAGACTCCCTCGATGGTTGAGGGCATCGAGACGGCCATCAAGAATATGGGCTTCGGCACTTTTTCACTGCTGGATGCCACGAAGAACCTGCGGGTGTTTTTCACGATTTTTGACATGCTGCTCTTCATTTTCGGCAGCCTCGCTCTGGCCGTGGCCACGCTGGGCATCATTAACACGCTGGTGATGGCCATTCTGGAGAGGCGGCGCGAGATTGGAATCCTGAAAGCGCTAGGCGCCGCGGATCGCGACGTGAAGCAACTCTTTTTCGTGGAAGCTGGCGTGATGGGCTTACTCGGCGGCATTCTCGGCGTAGGGTTTGGCTGGCTCGTCGGTCGCGCCGTTACCATCGGAACAAACATATATTTGAAGCGACAGAGCCTGCCTTCCGCCGACGTTTTTTCCGTGCCGTGGTGGCTTGTGCTTTCTGCGATTGGCATCGCCGTTCTGGTCAGCCTCGTCGCTGGTCTTTATCCGGCGTCGCGCGCTGCGCGGCTCAATCCGGTCGAGGCTCTGCGGTATGAGTAAATTCTGGCGCGCTGCGTTGAGGGCGCTCCTCGTGGTCTCCGCAGTTTCTATTCTGTCAGCGCCTACATCTTCGGCCGCCGCGCGCGCCGAATGCGTTTCCATCCAGAGCAAAATCCTGGGGCGCGATGTGCCCTACTGCGTGGTGCTTCCTCCAAGCTATGACTCGGAGAAGACCCGCCGCTACCCCATCCTGTATTTGCTTCACGGGCTCGGCGACAACGACCAATTCCTCATCCATTCCGGCGGAATGAATCTCGTCCAGGATTTATGGGAGCAAAAACAGGTTGCCGAGTTTTTGATCGTCACGCCCGCCGCCGGCGCTAGCTTCTACATTAATTCCCGCGACGGCAAGAGCAGGTACGAGGAGTTTTTCATTCAGGAATTTCTGCCCGGAGTTGAGAAGCGCTATCGCACGAAGGCAGGACGCGCTTTCCGCGGCATTGCCGGAATTTCCATGGGCGGATACGGCGCATTGCACATCGCTTTCCGGCATCCGCAGCTTTTCGCTGCCGTTGGCGCGCACAGCGCCGCGCTCATTGAAAAAGTTCCCAATATCGGCGCTGCGAATTCACAGCACATGCAAATGCTCAGCGTTCTCGGCAGCGCCTTTGGCTCGCCGTTTGATGCGGCGTTCTGGAGGCAGAATGATCCCGTCACAATCGCGAGCACCGCAAATCTTGCCGGATTAAAGATCTATTTTGATTGTGGCTCGGAAGACGATTACGGTTTTGAATCTGGCGCGCAGGCCCTGGACAAGCGGCTCACCTCGCGCCACATTGCCCATGAATTTCATTTGTATCCGGGCGGGCACGACTGGACCTATTTCGCAGAACATCTGCCGGCGATGCTCGCGTTCCTATCTCGCGCCATTGCCCCGGCCCCTTAACCTGCACCATAACTTGCCCCGCAAGCCTCTAATGAACTTCCGAAACGCGGCGGAGGCGCGCGCGTCTATACTTGCAGCAGTGACTCCGGCAGGGGGACACGTTGGAAACCCTTTTAAGAGACGTGCAGCACGCGTTCCGGGCGCTTCGCAAGAGCCCAGGATTCACCGTCGTCGCGATACTTACACTCGGGCTCGGCATCGGCGCGAATACCGCGATTTTTAGCGTCGTGCAAGGCGTCTTGCTCCGGCCGCTTCCCTACCCCGATCCGGCCTCGCTCGTTCAAGTCTGGAACACTTACCTCCCGGCGTTTCCGCAGATCCCCAATTCCTCGGGTGATTTTCTAGACTTTCAGCGCCAGGCAAAAAGTTTCTCCAGCATGGGCGCGTACGTTGATATCCCCACCGGATTTAACCTGACGGACGCGGGGCAACCCGAGCGTCTGGAATCGCGGATTGCCACTTCAGGACTTTTTCCATTGCTCGGAATTCAGCCGGTTGCCGGGCGCCTGTTCACAACAGAGGAAGACAAACCCGGAAGCCCACACGTGGTGCTGCTCAGCCATCATTTGTGGCGAAATCATTTTGGATCCGATCCTTCGATCATCGGGCGCACGCTCAAACTGGATGGAACGGGCTATCTGATCGCCGGCGTTCTGCCAGCCTCCTTTCCGCTTGCTCCTTCGACGGACATTTGGATTTCGCCCAGCCAGTACGGCGACGACCTGACCAGCCACCTGCATCACGATTTCAGCATCATTGCGCGCTTGAAACCCGAGGTCAGCATTTCGCAAGCGCAGGCCGAACTTGTTACGTTGAATCGCCAGGAAGAACAAGCATTTCCGGACACTCACAAAAACATTGGTGTGCTGATCACCCCTATGCAGAATCCCTCTGCCGTCAAGATGCGCACGGCTCTTTTGGTTTTGTTCGGCGCTGTGGGACTTGTTCTCCTCGTAGCGTGCGCCAACATCGTCAACCTGTTGCTGGCCCGCAACGCCGTGCGCCAAAAAGAAATCGCGTTGCGCGTCGCGTTAGGCGCCAGCCGATTCAGGCTTCTTGGACAATTGCTGACAGAAAGCATCGTGCTCTCCCTGCTGGGCGGCGCGCTGGGCATTTTTCTCGCGGACTCCGGCCTTCGCGCACTCTCGGCATTTATCCCACGCGACCTCGAGAGCGTGAAAAAGGTAGGTCTGAACGGCTGGGTCCTGGCCTTCACGCTGGCCGTGAGCTTTCTCGCCGGCATCGTCTGTGGACTCATTCCCGCGATTCAAACTCTGAAACTAGACTTGCAAGGGATTCTGAAAGAAGGCACCAGGAACGCCGGCGCGGCTGGTGGACAAAAACTCCGCAGCCTTCTGGTCGTCTCGGAAATTGCTCTCGCGCTGATCCCGCTCATCGGAGCAGGCTTGCTCATTCGCAGTTTCCATCGCTTGCTGGAAGAGAGTCCCGGTTTTCAGAGCGATCATATTCTGTCCATGGAAGTAGACCTGCCTCAGTTGCCGAACGCCGAAGCTGGCAAGCTAACGCTCGCACAACAGATTGAGCGGAATCGAAAGCAGTCTGTGCAATTCGATGAGCTTTCCCGCAACATTCAGGGATTGCCCGGCGTGGAATCGGTTGGCGGAATCTCGGTAATGCCGCTGGGCAATGCCATGCGGGCCGCGTCGCGCTTTGTGATTGACGGGCAGCCGCTTCCCGCAAATGGGATGCGCCCTATTGCCGAAACGCGTGTCGTCAGCCCCGGATATTTTGCCGCGATGGGCATCCCCCTGCGCATGGGCCGCCTGCTGGACGCGCACGACTATGACGGACGGAATGTCGTTGTGAACGAAGCCATCGCGAAAAGATTTTTCTCGGGCGATCCACTCGGGAAGCGCGTCAATCTCTGTTCTCTCGATCCCACGCCCTGCTGGTCCACGATCGTAGGCGTCGTGGGAAACGTCCATCAGTACGGGCTCGAAGCCGAACCAACTCTAGACATGTATTTTACGGGCGGTTGGCCACGTTATCTCGTTGTCCGCACAGCATCCGATCCCGCAGCCTTGGCACAGTCGGCAATCGCGGAGGTTCAAAAATTCGATGCAACTCTCCCGGTAACGCACGTGATGACGCTCGATAATCTGCTCTCCGATTCCGTTTCTCCTCGCCGGTTCTCCACTTTTCTTCTTGGAATTTTTGCCGGTCTCGCACTCCTGCTTGCCGCGATGGGTATTTACGGTGTAATGAGCTACGTCGTCAGCCTGCGCACCAACGAAATTGGCATACGCATGGCGCTTGGCGCGGAGCCACGCGACATCTGGAAACTCGTCATCGGTCGTGGAGCACAGCTTGCTCTTTCCGGAGTGGCGCTGGGGATCATTGGCGCGTTCGCGTTTACAAGCGTCATCTCCAGCTTGCTCTATGGAGTGAAACCAACAGACCCCCTTACCTTCGGCGGCGTAGCATTGCTGCTCATGAGCGTCGCACTGCTGGCCTGCTATATCCCCGCGCGTCGCGCCATACGCGTGGATCCCGTGGTCGCACTTCGTTACGAATGAGCCATTACGCCGCCGTCTAAAATAGCACCTGGTCTCCGATAAATATTTTGGCGGTGGTATACTTGCCCGGCATTTTCCTTCGAATTCGCAAGATAGCCCTATGGAAAGTTACGATCTTATCGTCCTCGGCTCCGGCCCCGCGGGTCAACGCGCGGCGATTCAAGCCGTCAAGTTTGGCAAGCGCGCCGCTCTCGTCGAAAAACTCGAAGTCATCGGCGGCACGGCAATCAACACGGGGACCATCCCCAGCAAAACCATCCGTGAAGCAGTCCTGCATCTCTCCGGCTTTCACTACCAGGGCATTTACGGCGTCAACTACCGCGTCAAGGAACAGATCACCATGGCGGACCTGGCGTTCCGCGCGCAGCATGTGATCAAAACCGAGATAGATGTCACTCGCGCACAACTCTCGCGCAACGGCATCGAGGTTTTCACTGGTATAGGCAGCTTTGCGGATCCGCACCGCGTCCACGTCGCCGGTTCGCGCGGCCAGGCTGAATACGAAGCCGCAAACATCATCATTGCCACCGGCACAAAGCCCGCGTCCACGTCGCTCGTGCCCTTCAACAACACCACCATCATCAACAGCGATCAGATTTTGCAGATGCCCGTCATTCCCAAGACCATGATCGTGGTCGGCGGCGGCGTCATTGGCGTCGAGTATACCTGCATGTTCGCCACGCTGGGCGTGCGTGTCACTCTTATCGAAAAGCGCCCGCGCCTTCTCGAATTTGCCGACACCGAAATGGTGGAAGCGCTCTGCTATCACCTGCGCGACCGCCGCGTCACCCTGCGCCTGAACGAAGAAGTCGAAAGCGTCGAAGACCATCACGAATCGGGCGTGGTCGCCAACCTGAAAAGCAAAAAGAAAGTTTCCGGCGAAGCACTTCTCTACGCCGTTGGCCGCCAGGGGAACATAGACGAATTAAATCTCGCCGCCGCCGGACTCGAAGCCGATTCACGCGGCCGCATTCTCGTGGATGAGGACTATCGCACCAGGCAGCCGCACATCTTCGCGGTGGGCGACGTAATCGGCTTCCCCAGCCTCGGCAGCGTCTCCATGGAGCAGGGCCGCATCGCCGCCGCCAACGCCTTCGGCATGCCCATCAAATCCAACCGCGCCCTCTATCCCTACGGGATCTACACTATCCCTGAAATTTCGTTCATCGGCAGAACGGAAGAACAACTCACCGACGAAGGCGTGCCCTACGAAATCGGAATCGCCTACTTCCGCGAAATCCCTCGCGGCCAAATTCGTGGCGACACCACAGGCCGCCTGAAACTCATTTTCGATCCCGACACAAAGCTGCTCCTCGGCGTCCACATCATCGGCGAAGGCGCTTCGGAGCTCCTTCACATCGGGCAAGCGGTCATGGCGCTGAAAGGCACGGTCGAATATTTTGTGGACAGCGTTTTCAACTATCCGACGCTCGCGGAATGTTACAAAACCGCGGCGTTCAACGGTCTTAACAAGCTCTCCAAGACTTAGCCCGTGCAATGGCGAACCTTGGGCGGTGGCACACGCAGTTGCGGGCAATAGGCAGGGGCACGATAGGTAGGGGACACGATGCGCAGAACAGCCGGTGTACTCGTAATGGAACATATCGCGGTGGGACTTGTCGAAGGCAACAAAGTGGTGGGTCCTCTTCGCATGGTCCGGGAGAAGGCCGATTCCCCGAACGCGCTGCATTCCATGCCCGCCGACAAAATTGCCGAAAGCATACGCCAGCAGCTTGAATCGCTCGCCGGAGAACAAATTCACGCCATCGGATTGGGCTTTCCCGGCGTCATTCGCGACGGCATCGTCGAAGACTCCCCCAACCTTCAACAAATCAAAGGCTTCAACTTGCAGGCATCGCTGACGGGAGCCTTAAAGCTGGATGGCAAGGATGTCCCCGTGCGCGTCTTCAATGACGCCGACGCCATGGCCGCCGGAATCGCGGCCACCCGCGGCAAACTTGGCAAGCTCAACCGTGTCTGGACCCTCGGAAATGGCATTGGATTCGGCCGTTTTCCGTGGAGCGAAGGTGTTTGGGAAGGCGGCCACTCCGTCGTCACGCTCGATCCCAAAGAAAATTTCTGCGGTTGCGGCGGACGCGGCCACCTCGAAGGAATTCTCGGATATCGCTCCATGCGCATGCGTTTTCTGGACATGGAACCCGAGGAAGTTTTTGCGAACGCCAAAACGGGCGACACCCGCTGCGCCGACTTTGTTACACGCTGCCATCGCGCCCTCGCCGCTGCCACCGCAACGAGCATCCACATGGAAGGGCCCGGCCCGTTCTACCTGACCGGCCCCACTGCCAAGTTCATTGACATCGGCTTGCTCGGGCGATTCGTTCACGAAATGGTGAAAATGAGCCCGCTGCAAGGCAGCCCCTTCGAAATCATTCCGCCAAACGATGAACTGGGTGTTATCGGTGCGGCTGTCAATGCGGAACGCGCAGCGCTCTCCGCTTAAAGGAAATCGCTTCAAGCGCAAATCGCCGAAGTTGGTATCACCTGAATACTCGATAAAAATCTATAGCGACTGCTGCAAGTACGGCGGCAGCGCGCTCGCCTGCCCCGCCACCACTCTCCACCCATCCTGACCGTTCACATAAATGTGCATGACCCGCATCTGCGCGTAGACAGCCTGTCCCTTCATCGTGCCCCTCGATGACCACAGGCAGGTCGCCACGGCAGTATCTCGGTATACATGCACCTGGATATCCGAGGCATTAAAAGAATCGTATTTGGTCGATTGCACGGCACTTAGGAAGTGCGCCTTGTCTACCCTCTCGCCGTGCGAGAGAGTGCCGGAAAAATCATCGCTATACACGCGCCGGAAAAAGGTCGCGTCGCTCAGCTGGATGGCGTGCGCGGCCTCCTTTTCCAGAATGACGATCTCCTGGCGCTCCGCGTCCGGATCTCCCTGTGGCGCGTTACAGCGCTCGTAACATTCGTTCAGCCGGTCATTATGTTGAGGATTCCATGCCGGCGCGAGCGCCACCCACATTGCTAGTACCGCTGCCAGTCTGTACATGGGGAGGCACCTCCTCGGCCAATCCGGCTATATGCCTGGATTACCTTACTAACGTATCCCGGCGCGGCCATACCCGGCGAAGAGATCGCCGTCCATGTGATGTAACCGTGACGGCATACATAACATCGCATTGACTGGTTTTTCGTCCTGGTTCAAAGTCTTTGCGGGAATAACCATTCTTCGCAACGTATCATCCAATCGTGGCATTTGATCCAACGGAGGAAAAATGACAGACCTGTCCATGCCGTTCTCCCGCCGGGGCTTCCTGACCCGTGCATCGTATGCCGGGGCGCTTTATTCCGCGGCTAAATTGTTCCCTTTCCCCGCCATTGCCGCCGAACTCGCCGACGACCCGCGTGTCTCCCAAACGGTGATCGCCGACAAAGGCTTCGCTTCCGTAAGGAAAGTCGGCGACGGCCTCTACGCCACGATTTCCGACCCGTCAAAGGGCACCCAGACTCTTTGTAACGGCGGCTTCCTGGTCGGGAAAGATTCCGCTTTCGTTCTCGAGGGCTTCATATCCGCTCCGGGCGCCGCGTTTCAATGGGAAACGCTGCAGGGAATAACCCAGGTTCCCGTCAAAGCCGCCATGGACACGCACTATCACTACGATCATTCCACCGGCAATGCTTTTTATGGCGCAAACGGAACGCCTCTTTGGGCGCATGCTGACACGGCAAAGCGCATCGTTACAAAATACGGAGTGCTGCAAGGCGTTAGCAAATCCGCGGCCCTCGCGCGCGAGGAAAAAGCAGTGAAAGAGGCGAAAACGGAATTGGCGAAAACTCACAGGCAAGGCTATCTCGACGCCATGTCGAATATTTTCGACGCGATCAATGCGACCACCCTCACGCTGCCGAATCACCCTCTCAGCGCGTCAAAGCTACCTTTAAAAGTGGACCTCGGTGGATTGACCGCGGTCATCGAACATTATCCCGGCCACTCCGGCACCGACCTGATCGTCCGCGTCCCCGAACAAAACGTCGTTTATACCGGCGACCTGCTGTTCAGCGGCATTTTCCCGGTCACTTTTGACGACCGTGCCACCAACTCCGGTTGGCGTCAAACGCTAAAGACTTTCGCGTCCTGGGACAAAGATACGCTCTTCGTGCCAGGGCATGGAGCGATTTGTGGGCAGGAAGGTGTCGCCCTCTTCCGTTCCCTCTTCGATGATATCGAAGAGCAAGCCGAAAAACTCCACAAGGCAGGCGTGCCAGTCTCAGAGGCGGTGGATCGCTATGTCATTCCTGAAAAATTCAAGAATATCAGCCCTTTTGCCTGGGATTTCTCGATAGGCCCGACCGTAGCAAAGTTTTACGCCGAGTGGGGCGCGAAGTAGCCCCGAAATTCCGAATTAGAAAAAGAAAATCGCATCGGACGCGAAGATGAGCTGATCCTTTCGCGTGCCGCTGTTGTAGACCGGCAAATCGTAAGAATGCTCGTAGCGTAGCTCGGGACGAACAAGAATCGTAGTTCCGATCCAATGTCCCCACCCCAGCAGGTGCTCGGAATATTTTGTTTTGAATCCCGTGCGCTGGCCCTGGATATCGTCGAAGAATTCGTTTCGAATCGTCAGGTAATCGTGCTTCCCGAATTGCTTCTCGACATAATTGACCACAGCCGTCTCCGGCGCCGTGCACGTTAGCTGTTGCGGAGAATCGCACCATGCTCCATTCGCGCCATTGATTAGCAGTGCCGCGGCCCCCGCCAGTGCCCCTGCCGGATTTACGTTGGGTACATCTTTCTCCCACATGTACCACCACTCCGTATCCGTATGCCACGACGAGTGCCCGAACTTGTGGTACCACGTGTAGTAAACGCTCTGCACGTTGTTGTACGCATACTTCCCCGAGTTCAGAGAATTCAAACACGCGTAATGGTTGTCTCGCCCGTCCTCCCAGCTATACGCCAGGCAAAAATTGAGTGTCGGCTTCGCATCCGGCTCCCCCACCCATGGAGCCACATCATTGCCCGCCGAAAGCCCCACCTGCACCAACCAATGATTGTTCAGCTTGGTCGTGATGTTGATACCGGTCTGTGTGTATGCGTCAAACGTATAAAGCAGCGAATGGCTGTACGTATAGTTGTTCGGCGCCAACTGCGCTTCGATATCCGGCAGCGAAATATACCGTCCGATTCGCACATTCATTCCCTCGGCCACCTGGGGAAAATAAAGATCGACGTAAGCCATTACGAGGTCGTCGCCGTATTCTCTGCTGTGCGCGCCTAAAAGCTGCTGGCTAAAGTAGCCGTTGGCGGTCGTGAATCGGTAATCGATTCCATACAAGTTGGTCAGCCGGAAGCCCCAATCGAAATGATCTGTTTGCACCGTGTCCGGCTGCCGCTCGATGTACAAGACTTCCTGGTCGGGCTGAAAGGAATTGGGAACCAGGTAGTACGCCGCTGGCGCATTTCCGTAATGTCCGTCTTTGGTTCCGCTGGTGCTGATGTTGAACCCACCGTTCAACCACCCGTAAATTTGTATACCGCTCCTCTTCCACGCGTCCCCGCTCGGCCCACTCCAAATCGCCTGCATCAAGGGCGAAGATTGCGTCCACGGCGCGCCAATTACAACGGAACCTCCATAGGGCCAATCGGAAAAAGGAAATGGAGGCCCGTCGACCGGAGCAGGATTCCCACGCCGTTGCGGCGCCGGCCCCGAGTCGTTCGAAGTTCCCTTCCAATCATCCCCATAAGCCTTCCCAAATCGCTTAAAAAAACCACCTTGGGGCGCATGCGCCGATTTCGCCAAAGGTGGATCATCCGTTCCAAGTGTTACATCCTTCGAAACGCTCGGCCCCGCGGCAAGGTCGAAGGTCGTCGCCTGCGAATTCCCAAAGCCACTTTTCGTCGCGCGAAGCTGATATCGCCCCGGCAGAACTTTCTCGAAACAAAATGCCCCATCCTCCCCGCTCACCCTCTTTTGGTCCGTGCCGTTCACCGCGTCGTGGAGAATGACTTCCGCGCCACTTACCGGTAGTAATCCTCCAGGATCTCTAGCGATCCCCTGCACCACACCAAATGTGCATTGAGCGGCGTCGGTCGAGGCGAACAAGCTCGTCATCCCCAACAAAAGAACACAAACCAGCTCCGCAATCATCCGCTGAGTCTTATGGCTCACAGGAATCCGGGTTCAGCCTTTCTTAAATGCTCGAATGAACGTACGCCACAAGGCATAAGGAACCTGTAAAGTTCCGGTCGATGGCCTCCCAAGAATTTGGATTTTGCGCATGCGAATTTTGCGTATTCAGGCTTGCGCGCGCCGGGTGTAGATTTGCCAAATCCGGTGTGGTTTCAAGGAGTCAAACGTGCTCATGCGATCCAAAAGTCTGCCGATAATCGCCCTCATCGCAGTCCTTGCTCTAAGCGGGACTCTGCTAAGCAATGCGGCTCAACAAAAAGCAGCCGTTCCAAAGCCCCAGGACAAAATGGTCATCGGTGAAGAAGGCATCAAGCAACTCCTACCCCTCATGGACACCGACAAAAATGGCATGGTCTCCAGGCAGGAGTTCTTGAAATTTATGGCCGCGGAATTCGACCGCTTGGACAAAGAGAAGAGCGGTCAGTTAAATGTGAAGGAACTAACAAGAACGAATCTGTCTGCAAGCCGTTATGCCGGAAAGTGACGGCCGCTTCCACTAACAGCGCCCAACAAAAAATTGGGTGCCGGCCTGCTCAGCTCCGGCACCCAACACTCGGCCCTCCACTAACCAAACCTCTAGAACTTAACGAGGATGGACAGGTCAATAAACGATTCGTTCCGCCGTAAGTCCGGGAACCAGACGCTGTTGATTCCGCCTCCGCAGGCTGCTTCCGCAGGTATAAGTGAGGTCTGTCCCGACGAGCTACCATTACTGCACGCATAAAATTGCGGCGATCCGTTATTTCCACCTGGAGGCGTGATACCGCCCGCACCCGTCCAATACGGCACGCTTGCATGCCGGTAGTCATACTCCCAACGAAACGTTATGTATTGCTTCGGCATGTAGTCGAACGTGACCGACGAATCCCAAGCCTTGTAGGGGTCTCCGGGATTCTCCGTAAAGTAAGGCGAATTCGTGGCTGCCGTAACGGCCGTCTCCCCGTTGATCGGCGGCAGCAGAACCAAATACCGCCCCGGATTGTTGATCTGCCCTCCGCCGATGGTCAATCCAAACAGATCGCTGTGGAACCACCACCGGTTGTAAACCATGTACCCGACAAAGCTCTGCTTCGGCCCACCTTTCCTGTCGCCGTAGCAGCTCACTCCCGAACCATATTCGCAACCCAGATCCCCGGTCAGCGAAAACGCCATCTTATCCATCAATCTTTCGGGATTGTCGTAGTACTTCACCTCCACACTGTTGTCCGTGTGGATGCGCCTACGGTGAGGAACGAAAACGTCATCCTGGCCGACGCCATAGTTATTGGAAATGATGTTGAGCCAAGGCTCCGGAGTCCACTTGATCTGCCCGCCCACGCCCGGCGTCCGGTTCGCCGACGCATAAGATTGCCATCCATTAATAAACCAGGGCTCGATCTTCAAATGCGCCGTCGGAAAGATTTGCACTCGCACGCCATTAAAAAACCACGGGGTATTCGACGAAACATAGGAAGGCTGGTACGCCCAATTGTCGAAGTTGTAGTAGCTGAACAATCCGATGTACGACAGGAAGATGCCCGCATCAATATTCACGCCGTGCAGCACATTGAAGTGGTATCCGCCGTAAGCTTCCGAAATATATCGGTAGGCCGCGTCCAGGTCCCATTGCCCGTGCGCCGGGCTCGCGTCATTCCGTGGCGTCGTCGCGGAATACATGCCCAGTTGCGTCATGAATCTTCCGCGCACGTCGTCAAAGTGAAAGTCGCCGCCGATGCCCAACTGCTCCAGCTGCACTTCACCTGATCGGAACAGCTCGCTGGAACCTCCAATGGAATGATCTATCGGATGATTGAAGTCCGCCACATAGTCCGTGTCCACCCGGATTTCCGGCGTAAAAAATTTTGTGTCCCAATAAATATCTTTTGTACGCGGGTTCCCGTTCAACCAGCTCCAGTCCGCATCCGAAAACGGCTCGACGTTTCCCGGCTTTCCGTTGGTCGAAACCTGTGCCGCGTTGCTTGGCGTGGTCTGATCCTGACTCACCGGAGTGGAGGAACTGGCCGCCGCCGGCGCCGCGCCCTTCGCGACGTCCTTTGTCGCAACACTATTTGACGCAATACCTGCCGAACTGTTCGATGCCGCCGAAGCCGCGCTTACTGCCGCGCCATTCGTGCCGGGAGCGGACACCGCCGATACGGCTGCATTGGCGTTGCCCGCCATAGCCGGCGCAACTCCATCCTTTTTTCCTTCCAGCTCGGCCACGCGTTTCTCCAACTGTTCCACGCGATCCAGCAGCATGCGTTCACGCTCCGTCAATCCCGCAGCCGCGGGATCCGCCTTAGCAGGCGTAGCCTTTGCCGGCGCAGTGGTTTTATCCTTGTCATCCTTACCATCGTCACCAAGTGCCGGTCCAGCAACCGCGCTCAAGCAAAGAAGTGCTAGGGCCAGTGCAAAAGCAAACTTTCCGTAAGGTGTGAACGCGCGCATATCTCCCCTCCAAAAAACGGTTGATTGGCAACAGATTTCTGAATCTTGGATGTCGAGCGTCGTCGGTAGGCGCTAAGTTTTGTCGTTGCCAAACCAGGTTAGCTTTGGCGGCGTTAGGAAGTTGTAAAGGGGGTAGTAGCTTTTTGTTAGCGGATATTGTCGGTAAAACCACCCCTTAACGGCGTAGCGGCGCCGATGGGTCGCGGTGCGAAATCTCCAGGGCCACCACGCGCGCTTCTTCGTGGATCAATCCGTTGGTTGCAAAAACCATGGGTCCACCTAGCCGGTACGGCTCACCGGCAAAATCCGTCACCTTACCGCCGGCTTCTTCCACCAGCAAAACTCCGGCCGCCGTATCCCATGTCTTCAGCCCAAACTCCCAAAACCCATCAAAACGTCCCGCCGCCACGCTCGCCAGATCCAGGGCCGCCGAACCATCGCGCCGCACTCCATGCGAGCGCAATGTAAAGTCCCAATAATAATGGATGTTCGGGGTCGCCTGCCGTTTGTGTACCGGAAATCCCGTGCACAGCAGACTGGTGGCTAGCGCATCCACCTTCGAAACGTAAATTCTCTTCCCGTTCAAGGTAGCCCCCGCTCCCCGCGCCGCCGCAAACAACTCATCGTAAAATGGGTTATAAACCACTCCCGCCAGCAAGGCCCCGCGCTGCGCCACCGCGATCGAAACCGAAAAACAAGGATATCCGTGCGCGAAATTGGTCGTCCCATCCAGCGGGTCCACATGCCAGCAAAACTCTGACCCGCTCTCGTGTCCCGTTCCCTCTTCCGCCGCAATCGAGTGCTCCGGAAAATATTTCGTCAGCCGCGCAACAATCGCCGCCTCCGAGCGCTTGTCCGCCTGGGTTACCAGGTCCACATCGCCCTTATAGCTGATCTCCGGCGGCCGCGCGAACTCCTCGCGCAAAATACCGCCAGCGTGCTGCGCAATCTCAATCGCCGCTTCCAGGTAATCTTTGCTCATGAAAAATCTGTCCGCCGAAATTTCCGCTCCATCCGCCCTAAATGTAATTGCACTCTCCACTCTATCATCAGCCCACGCAAAAATTGCCGTGTCCGTGCCATACGAAATCCGCGCTACAACTGGGCCTGTACGAATCCTATTTAATTATCAAGAAATGTATTCTACATTCGGTAACTACCGTGCCAGGATCCAACGGTATAGAAGCGACGCTGGGACGCGGGTTCTCCGCCAAAGCGTCAGGTTTTCTGCCCTTTTCTTTGGAGCGCAGGGTTCCCATCACAAGCTAGCCAGTCAGGTCCCTTAGAATCACATCTTTAGCAAACCCCTGCACGCTAAACCCTTTGCTTTCAAATCTTTGTGAAAGTAGGGGAGTGGGTGAGGGCAGCTCTTTTCAGCCGTTGAATATACCTGCTAACCACTAACTTCTGTGTTTTCACTGCGGCCCCGTCAGATACATCTTCCGGCTTCGTGCTTGGTAATCCCCGTTGAGCACTTTAACCGCGACGTTCCGATACGTATTCGCAGGCCCGCGCGGTGTTGGGTAATACCCTAGCCGGTACTGCGTTCGCAGCTCCCGGTCGATCAAATCGAAGATGACATCCAATTCCTGCGCCGTATCCGGGAAAAACATGTTTCCACCGGTAGTCTCGGTGATGGCCTGCAGGGCATGTTCGCCCGCGGTGTTGCGCCCGCTCTCGTTTTTAATCGGCCGGATGACAATCGTATAAAGGAGCGCATCCGACCGCACCGCTTCCTTTCGCGCATGATCGAAGTCGGCAACGCTGGTGGTTTCTCCTGCATCCGTAACCAATAGGATGACCCGCCGCCGCTCCGGGCCGCGCTTCTCCAGCGCCTTCGCTCCGAGCAACACCGCGTCATAGATGGAAGTGCCCGCGCCAGGTGGAATCTTACGCACCGCGGTTTGCAGGCTCGGTACGTTGTCTGAGAACGCAACCAGTTGCGTAACGTTTTCGTCGAACGAAAAAACCGACAGCCGGTCGCCGGGACGCAAAACCTGCCGTATAAAATGCGCTGCCGCCTCTTTCTCGAAGCCGATTTCCATGTTCGCACTAAGGCTCGCATCAATCATCAGCGCCAGATCCAGCGGCAGCTGCGTCTCCGATTCAAACACTTCAATCTTCTGCAACACGCCCTCTTCATACAGCTGGAACGCTTCGATAGGCAGGTCCGGCGCCGGATGGCCATGATCGTCCAATACGCTGGCCAGAATATTCACCAGCTCGACTTTGACCTTGATCCTGCCGCGCTGTTGCGAATCGGCATCTTCCGGCGGCCGAAGCGGCGGTATTGGCGTCGGCACAATACCGCCGTCCGGCGGCAAAGGCGGCGTGGAAGGCAATGACGGCGGTGTGGGAGGGGTCGTATCCACGGTAGCTGCATGGGCAGGCGGCCTGGGCTTCGGCTGCGCCCACGGCGGCCGGTCCGGCTTATCCTGCGCCAGAGCCATCCCGAAGGCACACAGCCCGGCGAAAACAGCAGCCGTGGAAAGCAGTGTGCGTGGGCTTCGATACATCATTGATTCACTAAGATGCAGGATTCGCGGCCCGTGTTTCCGGAGGGGCAGGAGGCATTTCGCCGTCGGCCCACACGGCGCCATCCTCAAAGTACTCTTTCTTCCAGATGGGAACGGTGCGCTTCAGCGTATCAATCGCATAGCGGCAAGCCTCAAAAGCCGCCGGTCGGTGCTCGGAGCTGACCGCAATATACACGCTGGTTTCGCCGATCTGCAGCCGCCCAAGCCGGTGTACGATGGCCACAAGGTGAATCGGAAATTTCTCGTGTAGCTGCTCGGCGATTTCCCGGATCTTCGCGAGCGCCATGGTCTCGTACGCTTCGTAATCCAGATAGAGCGTACCGCGCCCTTGCGAATGATTGCGCACGCAGCCGTCAAACGTCACCACGGCTCCATCCTCAGCAGCTCGCACATGCTGGGTAATGGAGACGTGGTCGATGGGATCGAGCACCAGAGCCAGCAGATCGGGTTGGGGAGCTTTCTTCATGGCCATTTAAACTAACCGCCGCTGACAGGCGGCAGGAATGCGACTTCATCGCCGGAATGCAGGGGCGTGCTCCACGCGGCAAATTCCTGATTGCGCGAAGCCACCAGCGAAGCTCGAAACGGCGTAAGTTCCGGATGCGCCGCGCCGTAACGTGAAAAAAGAAATTCAATCGGCGCGCCGTCAGGGAGCTCAACCGAATCTTCGGCCCGCCCAACAATCTCCTTTAGCCGGCCAAAGAAAAGCACTTTAACGCGCGCCGTCTGCATGGGAAGAGTCACCAGGGAATTGTAACCCGCGAGACTGCAACGAGCCATAGTCCGCGCCGTGACCTCCACTAACCCAGCGAACCTGTCCTAAATTCGGCGGTTTCGCAGAGGCAGGCTATTTTGAAGATTTCTGAAACTTGACCGCGGGCTGGAGCTTGCGTAGCGTTCTGAACAGCCAGCTGTTCAGGCAGCAGAACGGAAGAATCGAGCAAGCTCACATGAAAATCCTGGTCACAGGATCCAGTGGACTGGTAGGCACCGCCCTTGTGCGCTCCTTGGCAAAAGACGGCCATACCGTTTGCCGCCTCGTTCGTCCACAGAGCGCCGCCAAAGGCGAATCAAAAGACGGTTTCGACGTAGCCTGGAATCCAGCAACAGGAGAGCTAGGCGGCGCAGCCGTCGGCGCGGACGCCGTGGTGAACCTGGCGGGTGCTTCCATTGCCGATGGTCGCTGGAGCGCCGAGCGCAAAGCACAACTCCACGCCAGCCGTATTGATACAACGCGCGCGCTTGTCCACGCCCTCGCAAAGATGAACGCGCGGCCCAGAGTCCTGGTGTCAGCGTCAGCAACGGGAATCTACGGCAATCGCGGCGACGAAATTCTGACGGAAGAAAGCCAGCCAGGAAGCGATTTCCTTGCCAACCTGGGAAAGGATTGGGAAGCGGAAGCCGTAAAAGCGGAGGCCATCGGGATCCGCGTAGTGTGTGCGCGTTTCGGAATTGTCTTATCAAAAGACGGGGGCGCGCTTCCGCCAATGCTTCTGCCGTTCAAGCTTTTCGCCGGTGGAAAGTTGGGCTCCGGAAAGCAGTGGATGTCATGGGTCACCCTGGAAGACGCAATCGAAATTCTGCGCTTTGCATTGGAAAAGGGAGACGTCCGCGGGCCAATCAACGTAATCTCTCCGCAACCGGTGCCGAACGCGGACTTCACAAAAATTCTTGCCAGCACGATCCATCGCCCGGCGCTGCTCCCGGCCCCGGCATTCGCACTGCGCCTCGTGCTCGGCGAAATGGCCGACGCGCTGCTCCTATCAAGCCAGCGCGTCCTTCCACAAAAACTGCAACAACTCGGCTATGTTTTTCACCACCCGGATTTAGCGGCCGCGCTAAGAAGCGTGCTGAGTCAAAATTAATTTCAGAGAAGGCTATTTCACGACAGTGTAGCTGATCTCCACCTTCTCCACCTTGCCACTGACGGGATCGGTCGCCACCGTGCTCTCAACGGGCTGTCCTTCGCGTAACTTTAAGTCGAGCTCCGACTTGAAGCCACGGATAATGGGCTCCTGGAAATGGCCCGCGGGGGCGTCAGTCGGGGAAGCGTCCGCTTTCGTTATCGGGACAGAAACTTCTCCGTCCACCCAGGAACGCTCCAGCGTTATGTAAAGCAGTACGTGGCCATCGCTCGTGTATGCGGATCGTGCGTCCATATTCGTGCCCACGTCAATGTATTGCATTTCATTTTTGCCTATATAGATGGGCAGGCGGCTTCCGATTCGGAATTTCACCCACGATTTTACCTCGCCCGCGTTCTGCGCGTTTATGTAAATCGAATACGGCAGGCTCTTGACCTTCTTCTCCCCCTCAAACTCCGTGAACACGATCTGAACCTTAATGGGTGTGGTTTGCACTTCAGGTCTGTCTTTTTCGTCTGGCTTTGGCTTGTCCTGCGCTACGACGGCCGGCGAAAGCAGGCCGAGCATCAAGAGCGACGCGATTTGGATTTTACCGTTTCTCATTCGATCCTCCGTTTGGTTACGATTTTGAACGGCTATTTACTACTGCTTTTCTTTTTTGGAATCGGGTACGTCGCTCTTATCCATTTCGAGCGGTTGAACCTCCAGCTCTGCGATCTGCAACAAAGGCATGCTCATTCGTTCGTCTTTCATGTTTGGAGCAGGAGCGACGGTGAGGTCTCTCCCCTCTTGCATCGTCGCAATGAAGTGGGTGAGCCCTTGGCGCTCGTCTGGCGGCACGATGACCTCCAATTGAATAGAGGTAGAAGCGGCGCCATGCAACGCACCTGCATTTCGCAATGCCGGCACGCGATTCGGATGCGAGGCGGCCCTTGCCGGCAACCCGGCCGCATCCTGCCTCCCAGGAACCGCAGGCGTCTCGCGGGATGGAGTTGTGAGAAGCGCCACGGGAAGCTGTCGGACCAAGTCTTTGCCCGGCGTATGAAGCGCATGAATGGCAACCAACAAGAGGAACACAACCGCCACGGCCGCACTGGCAAAAATCAGCGACGGCATCCAGCGGGGCCGGGGCGTTGCCGCAATATCAAGATGGGCGCGGACGCGAGCGAAAAAAGCCGGAGGCATCTCCGAATTGACGGCTGCGCGCAAGTCCGCGTCAATGGCGGCGAACAGCTGTCTTTCTTCGTCGAACGAAGCGCGGCAAGACGCGCAGGAGTCCCGGTGCAAGCGGAGTTCGCGCGCGGGAGCATTGCCGGCGGCAGCCGCTTCGATCAGCGCTTCTCGATAGTTTTCACACGGCATCGCAATTTCTCCGCTAACTGCTTTCGTGCAAAAAACAATCTCGATTTCACCGTTCCCAACGGAAGGCCCAGCATCGCCGCAACTTCTTCGAGCGTGTGCCCTTGCATCGCCGCAAGCAAAAGGACCAGCCGGTGTTTCTCAGGAAGCTCTTCCATGGCCCGGTCGAGATGCTCTTGAAACTCGCTGCTCGCCGCCAAATCTTCCGTCGAAGGCCGCGGCGCCGCTTGCGACCAGAGCGTTTCCCGCACTTCGCGCCGCTTCGAAGAACGCGTCCGGTCAATTGCCAGGCGAAACGCGATGCGTACCAGCCAGCTGCGAAACCGCTCACGGTCGCGCAAACGCTCGAAACGCCGATAAGCCCGCAAGATGGCTTCCTGGGCCACGTCTTCCGCATCCGCCGAGTTGCGTAGGACTCCGCGCGCCACTCGAAACGCCAGCGGGCCGCATTCCGCAAGTCGTTTCTCGAATTCGCGACGAAGGGCAGCATGAGCCTGCTCCTGCGCCAACTCGTCTTCGACGGTGCGGCTTGGCTGGATCAGAACCAGCTCCTGCATTGGTCTCGTGTGCGAGCCAGGTGCGCTCGCCCTCCCCGTACATCTGCCAGACGGCACAGCAAGTGATTTGGTTCACCGAAGAATGAATACGTTGCCTGTTTTGGCGACCTATTTAACCGGCCAGTTACATACAACGCGAAGGAGCCTTGTGTTTAACTATTCGGTTAAATACAAAATGCCGAAAAAACGGGATGCGCCCCGCTTCCCGTTTTGGAACAAGCCTCAGTTCCAGAACGGAAGCCTCATGACTCCGAAATCGGCCCAAAGTACCCTGGGGCCGCGCCCCCTGAGCGCGCGGTCCGTTTCTTTCCGAGAAATATCGCCTTTATTTTCAATCACATAAAATGCCCATGAAAATTCACACAGCTTTCTCAGCTCTGGCACTGCCGTCAACTATGTAATTGCTCACTTACCCGTGGGGCACAGTTATCAGGTCTACGCAGAGCCGCTCGACAACCCCGTCTATCCCTCGCTCATCAGCCCGGCCATCACATCCCTCTGCCGCAATCCCACCACCGACGCGGGCTGGCCGCCTTTGCAAACCTGCGAAGTGCCTCCTGTAAACACCAGCTTCACGACAAGGCTACTCCCGGGATCGTAGACCTCACTCAGGGTTGGGTTTGCGGAGCTGGGGTATGCGGGTCATGACACTGTTCGCTACTTTCCCTCCTCTTCTTCCCGCCTGAACTTCAGCCAAAAAGAAACCGGCCCCGAGAGAATCGGGGCCGGTTTGGGTAGCAGCAGTTGGCTGCGTTCTACTGAGTCGGGAGCAAAAGTTGTGTAAAGCCCGTGGTATTTACGTCGCGGAACAGCGGCGTGCGCGGCGGCAACAAAGACGGCGTCAGGAACTCCGTATCAAAGTTGTATCCGCGGGTGGGCGCTCCGTAAACCGTGGTGCAGCACTTGTACACGCCGATCGCCTGGCGGTTGTAGTACATGCTGACAATGGAACCGCGATAGTTGACGGTCTGGCCGCCCCAGTTTTCGATGTAACGGAGGAAGTTGTGTACGCCGCCGTCGGTGCCGAAGTCATCTGCAGTCGAGTAACCAGTCGGCTGAGGGAAGGAGATGCCTTTCCCGGCCATGACCGCGGCCCGGTACCAGGTCGTAGTGGAGTAGCGCACGTTTGCGCCGCCTGCGCTGGTGAACACATAGGGAAAGGCAAACGAGTTCACGTCACTGAAGTTGTTGGACAGGAATGTCAGCGTATCCGAGTTGACGGATGCGGCCACGTTCGGATCGCTAAAGCCATTGCCGGCGGAATTGCCGTTGAAATCGCCTTGGATGTAAGCGGGGTTTTCCGTGGCAATCGAGAGTCCGCACGGAACAGAACCGGGGCAGGTTCCGAGCCCCGTCAGAAGGTTGCCGTCCACGATCTTGACGGCACTGCGGAAGAAAGGATTTGGGTTTTCACGCGCCTCATTAGCGTGGACCACGTAGGACATCGGCCAGATGGTGGAAGGTGAAGTTACCACGCAACCCGGATTAGCCGTGATGGCATTGGTTGTCGAGGCGCCATAGAGGTTTCCCGGAGCAGCCAGGCTGTACATCCCGTATTGGCCGTAGCTTAGGGTGCTGGCCACCGTGGTTGAACTCATCGTGGAGGTCACGGCGCCTGCGTCCATGACATAGGTCGGGTTCTGCCCATAGGTATAGAAGCCCGAGGTGCCGAGTGAGTCCAAATCTTCGCCCGTATCCTGGGTTCCGTTCGGGCAACCGTTTGTGCTGGCGGCGTTCACGAAATCGTCCCAGCCATATTCGCCGGTCTCATGGCCGCTGGGAGAAAGCGGTGGCCAAGCGTTGGTTAGAGTACCCGAAGAATAGTTGCCGCGCCGGTCCGAGATGTAGAGGAGGTAGTCGTTCGGCGCGTTTACCGAGTCATAGGATAGGTGCCCCGATCCTGCCGCATAGACGCCGGTTCCGGCCAGATAGGCAGCCAGGTTTTTGGCGTCCACTTCGATGTAGCGCATGACGCCACTCAGAGTAGGCATTGTCGTATAGCCAATCGTGCCCAGGTTGCCGGTGGGGGCAACGTCGCGGAGCGTGCCTTCGCGCGCATCGAACAAAGTGTTTGGCCAGTAGTCAGCCGGGTAGGTGGGGTAAACCTGGCTGGCGGGCGTGGCACTGTTTAGAGTGCCGCAGTGATTGGTTGTTGACCAGTTTGACGGATTGTCACGAACACGCTCGAGACGGATGATTGCGTTCGGGTGAACGTCAGGGCAAGGGGTTGCGGTCGCCCCGGAGCCTGTGGGAGCTGCCACCTCGCTTGTAATCGTCGTGGGCAGGGAGAGCAGCGGCTCGGAGGTTCCGTATTGGCCGGCGGTCAGAGTCATTGGATTGATGTTCCGGCCCGCATAGCCGTAACCCAGCACCTCGAGGGTCACGTCTTTCCAGGTGCCGCAAGGATTGCCATAGGCAGTCTGAACGCTGATTTTGATATAGCCATGGATGATAGGCAGACCCGAGGCGACGCTGTAACCCGCGCCGCTCGGCGTCGGCAACCAGTAACCGTCGCCGGTAGTTCCGCTGGGGTTGTAAGCGGTGGCGCCAACGGCGGCGCCCGAGGCCGCCAACGGCACCGGGGGCGTGTTGTATCCCGCAGTGTTATTGGCGTTCATTTTCGTGTAGAGAGCCGCTGGATTACCCCCCAGGGCCGTCCAGGTCGAAACCGGTGTCGCGAGTTGCGCCAAGTTAACGGGTTGCGTTGACGTGTCGACGCAGGGCAACGACATAATGTCGTTCGGATTATCCGAAAGCAGAATTTGAACGCTGGCTTGGGCGAAATATCGCAGGTTCGTGATCGTGCTGCTCTCGCCGACGACCGGCCTGCGTATCATGTCGATGGGCTGGGTTGTGCCGTTGCCGAGAACGACGATGCCGAGATTCAACTGGTCCGCACCGGTCGCGCCATTTCGCAGGTTGCCGGCGTAATCGGCGCTGCCTAGGGAAATCGTCGGCCAGCTGCTATTTGTCGCTGAGCCTATCGTTCCCACCAAACTTCCTTCCGTCTCAGCCAAGGGGCGGGTGCCGCTGCCATTGAAGATGTTGACCGTACCGTTGTAGGAGCTTGCCGTCGAATAGCCATTAGAGAGGTTCGTCCGAATTACGTTCAGATAAGCCGTGACAGGCTCAGAGAGAGTGAGCGGACCGGGATTGGCGGCAAGGAACAGATTTCCATTCGTAGCGGTGCGGCCACCAAAGTTGAAAACCGGGCCGGCGAAGAAGCTCATGTCGGTCGTTGAGAACACACCGAACTGGAACACCGGGATACCGACCGTCTGCGTCGTGCGTTGCAGTTTGACTTCGGAGCCAGCCACCGTGCGCGCCGTTACGTTGAGGGTATACAGCGTCTGCAGGGCCGTCATGCCTTGGTACGCGCCGGAGTTAATAACGTTGGTGGTGGCTAGAGGGTTGCCGCTCCCATCTGTCGCAAAGCTGATGACGTAGCCGCTGCTTCCATTGGCCTGGACATAGTTAATGCCGCTAAGAGCGGGGGGAGTTGTTTCGAGCGCTAGGATTTGAGGGCCGCTCGGCGAATAGTTTGTGTCGAAAAGCGTGCCGATATCCGCGGTCATCTTCTCCATGGCCGCTTCCGCCCCATAAAATGCCTTGCTGTAGTCATTGTTGACGCCGCTGAGCTTCTGTCCGGATGTGATGAGCAGGATGAAGCCGACAAGCAGGCTGGACATCAGCAACATCAAAAGCATAGTGGTAAGCAGGGCGATGCCGGAGTCGCGTCGTTTCAGTTTGTTCGGGGCATTCATTGTGAGGCTCCTGGTTCCTGATTAGTGATAGCGGTTGACGTAGGCCATGCTGCGGAGGCTGAGCTGCGTCTGGAAGTTTTCTCGAGCATAAGTATGGGTCTGACCGAGCATGCTGGTCGAGCGGGTACTCAGATAGAGATTCACGGACCGAATCTCGCTTTCGGAATAGCCCGTGGGAACGGTGAGTTGGTTAACAGCAATGCCATCGTTGAAGTTGAAGGTGAATTGCAAGTTCTCGAGCGTCTCGCCGACCGGCTGGGCCGCGTTGAAATTGACGGCGCGATCGAGCCTCACGTGAACGGGGTCGGTTATGTTGTCGAGCCAATAGGAGATCATCCAGATGCGTGTCGCGGCGGTTTGCGGATAAGTACCGAGGTAGGTTTTGGCGCCGGTCACGGCATTGACATTGTAGTTTTGAAGATTAACGAGTGTTCCGCCCGTGGCACTCGTTATCCCGTTGAGGCCGAAAGCATCGCCGGAGGCGAAATTCAGCGTTTGGCCAGATACGCTGCTAACCACCTGCAGGGCGTTCCCATTGACGTTGCTGAACATGATCAGGTCGCCAGGATTGATTTGCACGCCGCTGGCGGAAAGACTGCTGAGGTTAAAGCAGTTGGCGTCAAACGTGACGGTATTGCCCGAGGCCGACAAGCTGCCGTTGGGGCAGCCGGTACCGTTGATCGGTTCTGCGTTCATACCGATGATCGTGGTAGTGGAAGTTGAGGTGTTGTCTTCGTAGACCACCGTGATGATGTCGGTGTGCGTCAGTGAGGTGGCATCTGGGGCGGTAATGAGCGGACCCATGGCATTGCCAGGTTCAATGGAAGGCAAGGTCGTATCGCAAGTGGGAAAGGTGGCTGATCCGCTGGGGACTGGGCGCTTGAGGTTGGAAGTGCCGCCGGGACAAGATGCAGTGGCCGCGAAGGTCGGAATGGCGATGCCGCCGGTGGGAACGCCCATGCCGGTCATGATGAGGTCCTGCTCGAGGAGGTTGAGGCCGGCGCGAATATTGTCAGCCATGTCTTCGCGCTGAGTGACGTTTTGATTGGAATAGGTGGCTGTCCTGAAAGCGAGGACGGTGGCAGCCATGGCGATGATGGAGATAGCCATGGCCACGGCAAATTCGATCAAAGTGAAGCCCAATTGTTTTTTCGAAGCGAAAGTGGTCATAAGATCCTCAGGCGAACGCCGAGATGTAACTGATCAGGGTGTAGGTGCGGTTGAGTTGGCCAACCTGGTAGTTAATGGTCACGGTGATCATGCGGAGGTTGGTCTCTCCCGTGACAGGGGTGATGGTAATGGTGCGGGTCATCCAGGGATTCAGGTTTACGAGAATATCGTCGGCGGTTCCCAGAACTCCGTCCGGGCCGGGGCCGATGGTAATGTATTCGGGCGTGGAGGCCATGTCCGTGGTCGTACCTACAAGGCCATCCGATCCGGGCACAAGGATGGGTTGTGGCCCGTTCATGAATACGCCGTTATTGCTGACGTTCTGGATAGAGGCCCAGTTCAATTGCTTGATGTCGCGTGCCGTGAAGATGGCTTCGACCGCCTGCTCGGCCTTTTTCTCAGCTACATAGTCGTATTGAGAGAGACTTGCGAGAAAAATGCCTTGAGTATATACAGCCGCAATGGAAAGGACGCCGATGGCCAGGACCACAATCGAGAGCATGGCTTCAATGAGCGTGAATCCATTCCGATGGCGAGAGCGTTTGCGTAGTGATTTCATGACAGAGCTTCTCTCCTACTGTTCTTCCTGCCAGGTTGAGCCGGTCCAGGTGTAAGAACGGACGCGGCCAGTGGAACCGAGGACGGTGACGGCGCGTGCCGTATTGGCTTGGCCCGCAATGGCGACAAAAATGGAGGCGTTGACCGGGTTGCTGTTGCCAA
This sequence comes from Betaproteobacteria bacterium, assembly GCA_903970165.1. Lineage (GTDB taxonomy): Bacteria > Acidobacteriota > Terriglobia > Acidiferrales > UBA7541 > Acidiferrum. Next base: position 15,038 of record CAJCHZ010000050.1, on the reverse strand, counting down.
CCGTGTTGTAGCCGGACCCCGCGGTCGTCCCTACCAGGCTTCCCGCGGTGCTGTACATCACGGCAAGGCCCGCCGTTCCGCCGCTCGCCGGGCTAAAGTCAAGCGCCGTCGAATTGCCGAAGCCCATCGGTGTGTCGGGCACCCCAGGATAAACATAGAAGGTGCAGCCGCCCGGAACCTTATCGTTCAGATAGACAGGAGCGATGGGCGTGGCGGGGGCCTCTCCGGGAAGCGTCTCGACGGTGAGCTGAATCTCGTTAGGGGCGGTAAAGGTAACCAGGACGTTGCGGCGCATGGTGACAGCCAACTGGCGCGCGTTGCGCAATTGAGTGACGACCTGAAACATGGCATCATTGGCTTTCGAGGCATACGTCGAACTACGCGTGGACATGATGGCCATGGCCGAAAGCACCATGACAATGAAGATGACCGTTATGCCCTCGACCAGCGTAAATCCCTGGTCTGCTCGCTTGCCTGCATTTCGCATTCTTCCACCCATTCTTCCACCTTTGAAAACGGGACAAATCCGTAGTAACTGGCCACAGGATGTGCAATAAGAAGGCCAGGAAGAGACCTTATCTAAAGTATTTATTTTTATTAACTTACGAAGACTTGCGGAGCCTGTTTCCAGGCGAAGATCGGAGGTACGTAACAAAACGTTACAGGTTGCTACCTGAAAATCTGGATTATCCTCGTTGCAATTCGAGCCATGCGCCGCCAAACAGCAGTCCCGGCCCAAGCGAGGCGAGAAATATTGGGCGGCGCTGTTCGATCGAAAGCGTTTGAGTAGCCCGCAAAATAGAGTCGAGGGCTACGCCGCAGGTGGAGGAGCCGAGATTGCCGAAGGTCTGGGCGACGACTGGAAACTTGTCTGCGGCTAGACCGCATTGCTTGGCCAGTAGCGCAACCAGGCGCGGGTTCGGTTGATGCGTCGCCAACCCCTGCAGCGACGAACGGGGGAAGCCGCTTCGGGATTCCAGGTCCAGGATCACCTTTTCCATGCGGGTTACGGCCGCGCGGGACAACGCCTCGCCGTCAAAGTGCAGTGCGAGTTGCCCCTCTGGCGCATCGGCTAAACGGATCGCTCCGGCGTATTGGCCGACGCAACCGAAGAGAAATTCGCCGAGGCGATAGGAGTGCTGAGCCCCGAAAGAGTCCTCCTGTGGCATCTTGGCACGCACCTCGGCACCCACTTCAGCGCGCAGGAGAAAAGCGCTGGCACCGTCGCCAAAAAGTCCGCCGAACTCGCCAGCCACGCGGCCGGGCGTCAAGAGGCGGCTGTGAACATCGGCAGTAACAACGACGATGATGCGCGCCTGGCGCGAGACGATGAGCCCTTGCGCGACGGCCAGACCATTCAGCAGCCCGAGACACGCTCCCCCCACATCCAGAGCTCCGCACGTTTCGCGTGCCAACAATTGAGAATGCAGCTGCGCGGCAAGAGAAGGGTAGCCGCGATGCGTCTCGCTAGTAACAATGATCCAATCGAGTTCTTGGACCGGGCCGCCCGCGTCGTGTAATACCTGCTGAGCAGCACGCGCACCCAGAATAAGTTCATTTTCACCGTCGGCTGCATAGGCCAGCGATTCAATTCCCGCGCGCTTCCGGAGCTTCCCCTCCGGCATGCCAAACGCCAGGTCCACTTGTGCGGAAGGAATGATCCGGGAACCAAGCGCCGCGGATGAATGCGTGATCAAAACGTCGGATGGCCGTGTTGATGGATTGGCTTTCAAAACTTTTGCATCGCTGGTGTCCGCACTGAAGCGGGCATCCTGGAGCGCGCTGAAAATGTTTTCAAGCGTTGGCGGCACATTTGTGAGCAGAGCGCCGAGTTCGTTGACGCCGCTCACAGATTCTAGAGTTCGCAGGAAACTAACCCAACCCATCGAATCCAGCACACCGGTTTCAATCAGGTCTGCGTGGGAATCGGTAAGGGCGCCTTGCGTTCCGATTTCCCGCCGAAAAGAGTCTTCGACAAGTTTGCGCCAACGAATGGCCTCTTCGGCGGATGTCATTAAAACTCCTCGAGCCATTCGAGTTTAGGAAGTGGAAAGAGGGTGTCCAACATCAGCCAGCAGACCTCGCGATACGGCCGGGTAAGCCCCAGTCTGATGAAATGATGCGGGCAAGAGAGGATCTTGTAATGGAATTGCGAATTCAGGAAGCGTTCAAGGCGGCCAAGGCGGTTGGCGCCGCGGCTTTCGGAGAGGGCCGCGTCAATGAAATCGCGCCAGTCACGATCCACGAGCGGAAGATCGCGCAGGACTTCTCCGGAGGAGAGAACGAGCGTAGCGCGGAGTTCATTGGCGTAAAACTCGAGGCGCAGATTGCGAGTTTCCGTCCCACAAATCGAGCGCGTTGCTTCGCCAGGAATTGCGTAAAGGCCGCTGCCGCTTTTGTTTGCGTGGACGGGGCAGCCGAATAGTTCGCGCATCGAATGTGCGATTTCTGCTTTGCGCAAATAGGTGACGGTCTCGAGCTCGGAGACGGTGGAATCCTTCTGGAAGCCGCGAGTCGAGACGCGATCTTCAATGTGGGGTTTCGCGCCAGGGAACGGCGTGAGTTCGCATTGCAAAATGTCACCACGCTGATGGGGGAAATCCATCCAGCCATTTGTATTGGGAGAGACGGGGCGGACGGAGTGAATCTTCTGGTTCTCTCTCTGAAGACCGATGACGCAAAATGCCGGCCCCATGCGCGTGACCTCGGTGATGAGCAGCTTCGTCATGGCTCGGCGTGCGGCTTGCCGCGGCGCGGGCGCGATGATTTTGCACGGGCGGCGATGAGGTGGCGAATCTCCACGGATTGACCCTGCGCGCGCCAGTACGTGGAAAGCAGATCGGCGACGAGGCGACGGTGGCATTTTTCAGGACCGGGTTCGGAGCAGAGAAGAGCCACTTTGAGTGGCCACGAACTGATATCCAGGGATTGCGGAATGCCGCGCTGCCGCATCAATGCGAGGAAGGAGGCTTCGTAGGCAGGCCAGTCTTTGTTATCGCGATAGAGCTTCAATAATTCCGGGGCCGGTGCGAGCAGCGGCTCGTGCGAATATCCGATGCCCGCCACCTTTTCGAGGAAAAAAGCCAGGTCGGGATGCTTGGCGTAGCCGGAAAGTTGGCCGCCGCGGTTCTGGCGCGTATCAATTACCCTTTCCACTGCTGCGCGTTGCAGCAACGCGAAAAATTCTTCGGCGGTTTTTCCGGCGAACCCGATCGTGCAGAGGAGAATTTCCATGGTTGTTTAGTAGTACTCGATGGCTTCGGGGGAAGCGCGGAATGCAAATTCACTGGCCTGGCGCCGAAGTGCTTCCTCGATTGCCGAGGCGCGCTCCGAGACAAACAGCGAGTCGCTGGTAAATCCTCCGAGATCGTGGAGTTTAAGGAGGCGATCCTCGGCTTCGCACTGCGATTCGAGCAGGCCGCCGCGGCGAATATGCAGCGGCACGGCGCCGCGTTCGACGAGGGCGGGACAAATCATCAGAAAGCGATGGCAGTGCAGCGGATCCTCTTCGGCGCACGTCAGGGCGATTTTTGCAGTGCGGGACATCTCCAGCGCGCTGTCCAAACCACCGCAAAAATCCCGCGCTTTGCGGCGGGCTTCGTAGTTCACGAGGCCGTCCGCGTGATAAGCGCCCGGATCGGAAGGGCGGCCGCCGAGAGCCTCGCCGAGAAACTCGTAGTGAATTTGTGCGGAGGAGAGGCAGGCTTCGAGCGGCTCGCGGTTGAATTGCGGATGGCGGAAGCTGCCTGGACGGCTGCGAACGTCGCAGAGGACTTTGACTTCGTGCTGGACGAGAATTTTGAGGAAATCGGTGAGGTCGAGATTCGAGTGGCCGATGGTAAAGAGGGATGCGGAGGTGTAAGGGGGCTGCATGGTGCAAAAGTTACGCTGCGGTGCAAGCGATATTCTGCCTAAAGGCGGCGCCAGCGGCAAGCGGAGGGTAGGGCCGGCGCTCTTGCCGGCACTTTCGTCTTTTCCGTCGCGAGTAAAGGGGTAAAAAAACGAGGGAAAAAGACTGAACAAACCGAAGAAAAATCGCCACCGGGAATGCAGGCGCTACCCGGAAGACGCCGGGGAGAGTATGCTGGGCGGAACGCGGGTGGTCGACGAGGAGGCGGCATGCTCTTACGTGATCTGGCGTTCGCCGGGCGAACGCTGCGGAAGAGTCCTATCTTTGCGATCACCGCGGCGCTGACGATTGCTTTGGGCGTTGGCGCGAGCACGGCGATTTTTAGTGTGACGAATGCGGTGCTGCTGCGGCCGCTGCCGTATCAGCATCCCGACCAGCTTGTAATCCTTCCCTCTGACATGCGCAATCGCGGCGTGAAGGACTTCCCTTTTTCGAACGCGAATTTTATTGATTTGCGCGAAGCGACGAAAAACGAATTCCAGGGACTCGCGGGAATCTTCACGTTCCCCAACACGCTGACCGGCGATGACGGCATGCCGGAAAAAGTAAAAATGGCCGTGGCGACGACCAACTATTTTCAACTGGTGGGAACGAAAATCGCTCTCGGGCGCGATTTCAACGACGAAGACGGCGCGCCACAACCGCCGCCTCCCCCGCCGGGAACACCATCGGCGACGCCACCTGTGCGGCTGCCGATCATGGCCATCATCAGTTACGAATATTTCCAGCGGCACTTCGGTGCGAATCCCGACGCTGTCGGGCAATCCTTGAACAAGGGAAAACCGTTCAGCCCGCAAATCGTGGGCGTGCTGCCGCCGCATTTTCAGATTTATTTTCCGCCAGCCGCGGACCAGGAGCCCGCGCCGGACATCTACCTGGCGAACCACCTCGGCTACGACGCCGCGCAGCGAAACGGCGTTTCGATGCACGTGATCGGGCGGCTAAAACCTGGCGTGAGCATCGAACGGGCGCGAGCTGCGGCCGAGCAAGTGGCCGCGGAGGCGCGAAAGAATTTTCCGATTGAAGGCACGGCGGGCTATGTGATCCGCGTGGAGCCGATGCGGCAGCATCTCGTTTCCGAAGTGCGGCCCGCGATTCTGGTGCTGATGGGCGGCGTGATTTTTCTTTTGCTCATTGCATGCGCGAACGTGGCCAACCTGTTGCTCGTGCGGTCTTCCCTGCGCGAACGGGAACTCGCGATTCGCTCCGCGATCGGCGCGGGGTGGTGGGACCTGGCGCGGCAGATTCTTTGCGAGGCGTTATTGCTCGCGACGATCGGCGCTTTGGGTGGACTTGGTATCGCATGGGTGGGAATTCATCAGTTGCTGACGCTTGCTCCCGCGAACCTTCCACGTCTGGATTCCATCCAGATTGATTCGAGCGTGCTCATTTTCACGATAATCTCCAGCCTGCTTGCCGCGGCGATTTTCGGGCTTGCGCCGGCGTGGCGCGCGGCGCGTCCGGACGTGATGCTCGTTTTGCGCGGTAGCAGCCGCAATGAAGGACTGGCGAGCGGCGGCCTTTCGCGCAAGATCGTTGTTTGCGCGGAAGTGATGCTTGCCTATGTGCTGCTGATTGGCTCGGGGCTGATGGTGCGCAGCTTCCTGGAATTGCAGCGTATTGACCCGGGATTCAATCCTCGTGGCCTGCTGACGTTTCAGGTGCAGTCCGATCGATTTTTGCAGAAGCCGGAAGAGCGGGCGGCCGCAACGCGCGTGCTTGCGGAACGGTTACGCTCGATTTCCGGAGTTCAGAGCGTGACGGCCGCAACTCCATTTCCGCTGACTGGCGGCTACAGCCCGATTCGCTGGGGCCTGGAAGATGCCGTCGCAGATCCGAGCAAGTACAAAGCGGCTGATCCGATCATCGTGCTTCCCGGCTACTTCGAGACGATGCGAACGCCTTTGCTGGAAGGACGCACGTTCAGCGAGGAAGACAATCTGCCGAACCACACGCAGGTGGTCGTAGATAAAATGCTCGCAGAGCGCGCGTATCCCGGGCAGTCGGCCATCGGCAAACGGATTCTGATTCGCATTCAGACGCCGGAACCTGTGTGGGTCGAGATTATTGGCGTCGTGGCGCACGAGCGCGGAGTTTCTCTGAGCGACCCCGGGCGCGAGCAGGTTTATTTCACGGACGCCTACATCGGATCGGGAGTAACGGATCGCTGGGCTGTACGAATTGACGGCGATCCCGCGAAATATGGGAACGATGTGCGCGCCGCGCTCAAGGCGCTTGACCCGCATCTTTTGATTACGGAGTTGCAGCCCATGGACGCGGTGGTCGAAAAGGCGCAAGGCGGGACGCGCTTTTCGTTGATGCTCATCGGAGCGTTTGCAGTGATCGCAGCGCTGCTGGCGGGCGTGGGACTCTACGGAGTGCTTGCGACGGTAGTGCGGCAGCGTACCGCGGAAATCGGCATTCGCATGGCTTTGGGAGCGCAGCCTGGAAATATTTTCCAGCTCGTTGTCGGACAGGGGCTTTTGCTTACGGGCGCAGGCGTCATCGTGGGCCTGATTGCGGCTTTCATCGTCACGCGCGAGATGGCTTCGATGCTGATCGGAATCAAAGCCACCGATCCTTTGACTTTTTTAACCATGGCGGTGATTTTCTTTGTAATCGCCGCAACTTCCGCTTGGTTGCCGGCGCGGCGGGCGGCGAGCCTTGACCCCACGGCAGCACTGCTTGAGCAGTGAATCTGCCCGCGCTTCGGCGTCCTTTCTCTGGAAATCCGAGAAGCCGAGGGGTAGAGTGATCAATCCTTTTCAGGCGCTGGAAATTTGGCTTTGTACCCGCTCCCGGAATTCCAGAGGGTGCGCAATTGTGTGGAATACCTCCGGAGTTCCGCCCGTTCCTCTTATGACGACTGTGCCGTAGCCGAGCAATCTGCCCAGGGCAGGTTCTTCCACGACGATGCTTTCAATTCTCGTCAGGAGCAGTTCGATCGTGCGGCGGGTTGCCAGACCCGTCTTCACGATGACTCGTTTGTTGGTCAGGGCCATTTCTGTAGCGTTTCGCTTGACGGCTCCGACGCCCAAAAGAATCGCCGCAACAACAAATGCGGCAACGGCGATCCAAATTAAAATGACCGAATGCGATTCCGCGCCATGCCATGCGCCGAACGAAAACACGAGAAGCGCGACTCCCGCGGCCGCGAAAAACGCGGCAAGTCCAGCGTGCCCCAACATAACAATCCAATGCAGATTCGTTCTGTATTGAAGCGTTTCGCCTGAAACAAGATGCTTTTCAATGTAGCTCAAAGTAGCTCCGGAACTGCCAGTAGAAGATCGCGAACAAAAATATTGGCGCGAGTTGGGCTTGGGAGCAAGGCTCGCAGAAAGCGGAGTCGCAAGGGCATGACTTGAAAATTATCTGGTAGCGCTAACGGGAATCGAACCCGTATTTCGGCCTTGAAAGGGCCGCGTGCTAACCGTTGCACCATAGCGCCGCCGGTGGAGAACTTTAATCTTATTAGGATAAGGAAAATCGGCGGATTTCACAAGGCGCGGCGCCGCCATCCGGTTTTGCCGAATTTAGAGAGAGGCGCAGTATTTTCCACGGCAGCAACGCCAGCCGTGCGAGGGAGGCGTTGCTACTTCGGGGAATTTGGGGAATTTTCGAGTTCCAGGCAAAACGCGTAAGCGAAGTTTCCTGGCGCTGCGCTCGGCAGATGGAGGTGCAGGCCGTCGGCTTTAATTTCAAACGGGATTGCGGCCTTTGTACCGAGAAGAACGACCGACATTATTTTTTGATTCGTGAGAGCTTTTTCATCGAGCGTGTGAACGACGGCTTCGCCATTTTCGGGCCAGCCTAGTTCCAGCACGTAAAGATTCTTGCCCTTTGTCGTGAAGCGAAAATCCTGGGCGGTGAAAGGTTTGGCGTCCGTGTCATGAAATGAGCCTTCCACGACTGAGGTGGGGCCCTCGCCGAAGATTTTCCATGCGCGTGTGCCGTAAATGGCTTCGCCATTGACTTTGAGCCACGCGCCAACTTTAAGAAGCACGTCCTGCACTTGCTCGGGGATCGTGCCGTCGGAGCGTGGGCCAAAATTCACGAGCAGGTTGCCGTTCTTGCTGACGATGTCGACGAGTTGGTGGACGATAGCTTGCGGGGATTTGAAATTGTCGTTCTCGATGTAACCCCAGGATTTGTTGCTGATCGAAGTGTCGGTTTGCCAGTAGAGGGGACGGATGCCGGCAAGCTGGCCGCGCTCCACATCCAGGACGGCCGAATGCGCTTCCATGGCGCTTTCTTTGTAGTTGATGACCGGGACGCGGCCCTTGCTGGCGGCTCGGTTGTAGTAGAACGCGGCGAAACGCTGGACGTGGCGACGGGCGTCGGGCTGGCCAATCCACCAGTCGAAATACATGATTTGCGGATCGTATTTCTCGACGATTTCGGCGTCGCGTGCCAGCCAATCGTCCAGATACTGCGTGCTGACGTAGGTGTAATCCTCGAGAAGCGTTTTATGGCCATCGAGCCAGACGTGGGCGGGACCGTAGAAGTCGGCGTATTGCGGGTCGTTTATGTCGGAGTCAATTTTGCGGCCAGTCTCGAGAAAAAAATCGTGTTCGATGCGGTGCGAAGACGCGCCGAGGTAAAGACCCTCACCTTTTAGTGCGACAGCGAGATCGCCCCAGAGGTCGCGCTTTGGCCCCATTTTTGCGGCGGTCCAATCGGAAAGGCCGCTGGCGTACATCGTGAATCCGTCGTGATGTTCGAAAACGGGGACGACGTATTTCGCGCCGGCCTCTTTGAAAAGATGCGCCCAGACTTTTGGATCGAAATGCTCCGCTTTAAATTTTGGAATGAAATCCTTATAGCCGAACTGCCACTGCGGGCCGTATGTCGCGAGGTGATGTTTGTATTCGTCGGAGCCTTCGCGGTACATATCGCGCGGATACCATTCGCTGCCGAACGCGGGGACGGAGTAAACGCCCCAGTGAATAAAAATTCCAAATTTTGCGTCTTTGTACCAATCCGGAACTTCGTATTTTTCGAGTGACTGCCAGTCGGGGCTATAGGGGCCGGCGCTGGCTTGCCGATCGACTTCGGTGACAAGAGCTTTGCGTGGCGCGTCGTATTTTGCGCTAGCTTTCTGCCAGGCGGCGTCGATCTCTTGCGCAGGCTTTGACGCAGAGGGTTTTGCGGAGGCTGGCAGAGCCTGAGCCCGCGTATCGCCGACCGAAAACAAGAGTGATGAAGCGAGTACCGCGCAGAGCAAGCTCCCACGCGAAACGTGACTCAAATCACGATATGGCATTGCTGTCCTCCATCTGCTTCAACCTGAAACGGCTGGCCGCGATCGTTCCGAGCCCCAATAGGAATAAATGGCTATGTAAAGATAGGCGATCAGCGGAATCGAATAGGCGATGGCCAGACTGTGAAATTTCTCGGATACGAGACCCATGATGGGCGTTAGTACGGCGCCGCCGACGATGGCCATGACCAAAAACGAGCCACCGATTTTTGTATTGGGACCAAGCCCTTTCAGTCCGAGGGCAAAAATAGTCGGAAACATCAGCGACATAAAAAAACTGGTGAGAAAAATGCAACAGAACCCAAGCCAGCCGGGATGGAGTACGCCGATAGAAACCAGGATAATATTTGCGAGGCTGTAAGCGCCCATCAATTTGCTGGGAGAAATAAAGCGCATCAAATAGGCCGAAACAAAGCGTCCGACACAGAACGCTCCGAGCGTCCCCATGAGAAGGTATCCTGCCCGTTTTTCCGGTTCATGCGTGTAATCCTGAGAGTAGGTGATGAAATAGCTCCAGGTTCCCACCTGCGCGCCGACATAAAGAAACTGCGCGATTACGGCCAGTAAAAAATGACGGTACGCGAATAGTTCTCGGAACTTTCCATGGTCGCCGGAATCTACCTCATGCTCGCCCTGAATGCGCGGAAACTTCGTGAAGAAAACAAGGATGGCCCAGAAGAGGGCAAATGCGCCGAGGATTACATAAGGCCAGACGACGCGGAGGGTTTCAGTGCGCAGGTAAGCGTCGTAAGCGTGTTGCGCCCGCAAACCTGCAATTTGCTCGGGCGAGAGCTCCACGCCGGAAAAAATGAAAACGGTTCCGATGAGAACTCCGGTCATGGCGCCAAACGGGTTGAAAGCCTGCGAAAAATTAAGACGACGCTCGGAACTGTCGGGATCGCCCAATTGCGCGATGAATGGATTAGAGGCAGTCTCAAGAAAGGAAAGTCCACTGGCGATTACAAAAAGGGCGAAAAGCAAAAACCCGTAGCTCCTCACGTAAGCCGCCGGCCAGAAGAGACAGGCTCCGGCTCCATACAACACGAGGCCGACGACAAATCCCGGCTTGTAACCGACGCGTCTCATCACCAGGGCCGCGGGAATGGCGAGAACGAAATAACCCATGTAGAAAGCCGATTGGACGAGCCCGGCCTGAAACCTGGAAATTGCGAAGGACTTCATGAATTGGCGGATGAGGACGTCGTTCAGATTGTTGGGGATGCCCCACAGAAAGAACAGCGTTGTGACCAGGATGAACGGAACGATCTGGCCCGCTGGAAAGAGCGAATGCGTGGACAGCGTCTTGCCGGCCGTGGAGGAGGTCGCACTCACGTTGTTTCGTCCATTTGAACCATGATCTTCGTGAACTTAGATGGGTTCCCGCTCCAAGCCTGCAGAACCCGCGGTGCTTCTTCGAGCGAAATAATGTTTCCCACAGCTTGCTCCACGGGAAATTTGCGCGCTTCGAGCATCTGGATTACGCGTTGAAAATCCTGGGCCAGAGCGTTGCGCGAGCCGAGAATGTCGAGTTCTTTCTGCACGAAGAGGCGCGTCTCGTAGGCGACCGGTTCTTTTGCGTATCCGATGTAGACTACCCGGCCGGAAAAAGCAACCTCTTCGACGGCCGCGCGAAACGTCTGGGGCAAGCCGATCGCTTCGATGACCACCCCGGGACCATGGCCACCTGTCAGCTCTTGCAATCTATCATGCAGTGGCTCGCGGCTGGTGTTGATGATGTGCTGCGCGCCGGCTTGTTTTGCGATTTCAAGTTTGGCGTCGTCCACATCCACGGCGATGGTTCTCGCGCCGGAAAAGTGCGAGGCAGCTATGGCTCCAAGCCCAACGCCGCCACAACCCAAAACGGCGACGATATCGTTAGTGTTTACGCGGCCGCGCGCGGCGGCGTGAAACCCGACGGTAAGTGGCTCGACCATGCACAGTTCTTTTAGAGAGAGGCTCGCCGCGCGGTAGAGTTTTTCCGGCGGCACGGTGATGTATTCGGTGAGCGCCCCGTCGCGTTGCACTCCAAGCGTCTGATTAGATGCGCAGGCATTTGGCCGGCCTTGCAGGCAGGAAGCGCATTTGCCGCAACTTGTATACGGAGACAGGGTGACGTTGACGCCGGCTTCGAGACCTGGGATAGATCGTGAAGACTCGACGATGGTCGCGGCGATTTCATGGCCGAGGATGCGCGGGAATTGGATAAGAGGATTCTTGCCACGATAGGAATTCAAATCGCTCCCGCACAATCCAATCATGCGGACACGGAGCAGAATTTTTCCGTCTTCCGCTTTCGGTTCGGGAACGGATTCGATTACGGCCTCGCCGGGATTCTTGAGGATGAGCGCTTTCATGTCATGACCGCAGCCGCGGGCTTTCCCAGCGAATAGACTTTCGCGGCGACGCCCCCGAAGATCAAGTCTTTTTCCGAGGTCGAGAGCGGGCGGAGCAGGTCGCGCAACGTGTCAAACCACTGGACATATGTGGAGGCCAGGAGACATACCGGCCAATCCGAACCGGCCATCAAACGCGCGGGACCAAAGGCGTCGAGAACCACATCGACATAAGGACGTACGTCCTCGACATTCCAGTTTTCCCAGTCTGCTTCTGTCACCATTCCGGAGAGTTTACAGTAGACATTGCCGCGGCGCGCCAACTCGCGCACATTGGCAGCCCAGGGATTGAGGATGCGTTCGCGAATGCGGGGCTTGGCAATGTGGTCCAGGACGAAAGCCTGTTTAGGATGGCGATCCACAAACGCAATGGCGGCGGGCAGATGCCATTCGTAAATCAAAATGTCGTAGACGAGTCCTGTCCCAGCAAGTTGTGAGACTCCACGATTAAAATCCCCGCGTTCCATGAATTTTTCGTCCGTCTCATCCTGAATGACGTGTCGTAGGCCTTTTAGCTTTTTTTCATCACGCCACTCTTCGAGGGCGGCCGGCAATTCGTAACTGGAGATAGGCGCCCAGCCGACTACGCCGCGAATCCGTTCTGAATTGTTGGCCAGAGACAGCAGCCATTCCGTTTCATGGAGCGACTGTGTCGCTTGGACCACAACCGAGCCATCCATTCCCGCGCCCGCAAGCTCCTTCTCTAGATCGCTCACGAGAAAATCGCGCGCGATCGCACTCATCTCGCCGGATATCCAGGCATGCTCCTCTTTTCGATAGAGCCACAGATGATGGTGTGCGTCAATTCGTTCTGGCATGGCTCGCCGCGAGACCCGAAGGCCGAACGAATTGTAGAGAAAAACCTACCAGCAGGCGAGGCTTTCCGATGTCAGGCGTTAGACGTCACGCGCCCCAACGGTAGAGCGAGTAAGAGCGCGGCGGCAGCTCGATTTTGGTTACTCCGCCACTCGTAACCGGCTTCTCCGCGTTTTGCGGGGCAATTTTATTCGGTGACTCGAAACTGTTCACGGCTTTCAGGTCCGTGCCGGTGATAACACTGGAAGCGAGCAGCTTGCCGGCAGGTATGTCGCCCCAATGGATTTCAACCTGGTGCGGCTTGGCCAGATCGCGATTGAGCAGAAACAGAGACGCGGAGTTGTCCGCACCGTTCCAGGTGCCCGCGACATCGACGTAAGGAACCTGGCCGAACGGAGCGACCTCGTAGGTTTGTCCGGGGTCGACGTGGACGTCGAGCGCAGTTCCCCTGGCAAATTGCAGCGCCCAGAAATAAGGATGGTAAATCGTTTGGTGGTAGAAACCGTCGGCGTTGGTCATGATTGGCGCAATGACATTGACCAACTGCGCGAGGCAACCGATGCGGACACGGTTAGAGCTGCGAATCAAGGAATTAATCAGCCCGCCGACGAGGAGAGCATCCTCGAGATTGTAAATTTCTTCCAGCAGATGCGGCGCTACATGACGATCGCCGTTCACCGCGGCGCCGGTGCGTGCGCGATACCAAACATTCCATTCGTCAAACGAGAGCCAAAGTTTTTTCGGCGAGCGCTTGCGTCCACGGACATAGTCGCAGACGGCGGCTACTTCGTTGATCTGCTGCTCCATGCTCAGATTGAGCGCGAGGAATCTCGTGCTGTCGCCCCCTCCTCCGTTTTCCGCGTCATTACCAAAATAGCGATGCAGGGAAATTGCGTCGACGTATTCGTAGCATTGCTCGAGAACTTCGCGGTCCCAGATGAGGTAGGTAGGCATAAGAGGTCCGCTGGAGCCGCAAGCAATGAGTTGCAACGCCGGCGACGGATCGACGTAGCGCATTTGGCGACCTGCGTCGGCGGCCTTTTCCCCATATTCGGTGGCGGACATATGGCCGATTTGCCAAGGGCCGTCCATTTCGTTTCCGAGGCACCAATGCGTGACGTTGTAAGGTTGTTCGATCCCGTGCTTCCGGCGCAGATCGCTCCACTTGGTGCCTTTGTCCACGTTGCAGTATTCGAGGAGCGCGGCAGCGGATTCGGCGCTGGCCGTACCGAAATTCATGCCGAGCAAAGGTTGGGTACCCACGGTCTTGCACCAGGCCATGAATTCGTTGAGGCCAAATTGATTCGTCTCGGTGGAATTCCACGCTTTCTCGAGAACACGAGGACGGTCCTGCTTGGGGCCGACGCCATCGAGCCAGTGGTAGCCCGAAACGAAATTTCCGCCGGGATAACGGACGATCGGCACGTCCATCTTGCGGATTTCTTCGAGAATGTCTTTGCGGAATCCATTGGCGTCGGCAAATTTCGACGTTGGGTCGTAGATGCCCTCGTAAATGGCGCGGCCCAGATGTTCGAGGAACGAGCCGAAAATATTTCGGTCGATGGTGGAGATGGTCCGGCGGGAATCAAGGTAAAGCGGATACGCGCCGCCCGCAGCTGCTCCGGAGCTTTGCGCATTCAAAAACGGAGCGCAGTAGGTAGTTGCGGCTGCGGCCATGCCGGTTGCAGCGGCCTTGCGTAGAAACCCACGTCGCGAATCGCGAGCCATGCTGGAGCACCTCGACGCTGGAATGGTAAACGTTTACCGGCAGCGATTGTATTGCTTTTTGCCAAGAGCGCAAGATTAAATCCATCCGATGCGTACGCGGAAAGAAATTGCCGGATGCGAGTGCGCGCGCCGTGGAATAATTAACTCTGGCGGTCCAGGAATTCTTCGTGCCAGGCCATCTGGATGGCTTCGAGTTTGCTTTCGTTGGAGGCCGCCGGATCGCCGGAAAAACCGGGGAGCTCGGTGATCCATTTGTGCATATCGGTGAAGCGCACGGTGAGCGGATCCGTGTCCGGGAATTTGTCTGTCAAGCCGATGGCGATGTCTTCGATGTCGTCCCAATCGAATGTTGGCGGCATGTCTTGGCTCCTCTCGAAGTGCGCGTTAGTGGCTCGATTTCGTGTTTCGTGATCACGGGTCACTGGACACGAGTCACGTCTCTCAGTGGTCGGCTTCTTTGGCGTAGTTTTTGTTCCACTCGGGAATTTCGACGACGATGTCGCTGGTGCCGTCAGGGACGGTTTGGCAGCCCAGGCGCGATTTTTGCGTGATGCCCGGCGCCATGTCGAGTTCGTCGAGTTCGGCGTCGGTGGCTTCGTTACAGGATTCGAGGCCTTGCTTGACGATGACGTGGCATGTCGAGCAAGCGCAGACGCCGCCGCAGGCATGGTCAAGGCCGGCTTTGATGCCCTCGGAAATGTCGAGGATGCTGCCGGGAAGGCCGTTGTGGCCGTAGGGAATTTTTGCCGGATCAACTTCGATCGTTTTGCCGCTGGGAAGAAATGTGACTTTGTATTTCTTCGTGGCGGGCGTGTATTTGACTTCGTCGATGTAGGGGTTACTTCCACCCATAATGTTCTCTCCCGATTCTGGCTTTCGTCGTCATCGCGAGATCGAAGAGAAAAGCAGATTCCTCGCTTCGCTCGGAATG
>CAJCHZ010000049.1 GCA_903970165.1 Betaproteobacteria bacterium | reverse complement strand
TTCGGTGATGGACGAAAAGCTGCAGTTTGTGGCTCGCCGGCTAGCTGGCGAGGCGATGGCCGAACTTTGCAGGGAGTTCGGCATTTCTCGCAAGACCGGCTACAAGATCTTCGATCGCTATCAGGAGTGCGGCGTTCAGGGCCTGACCGACAGAAGCCGCCGGCCCTATCGCTATGCCCATCAACTTCCTTTTCAGGTGCAGAATTTTATCCTGAACGTGAAGCGCGAACACACCAGTTGGGGCGCCCGCAAGATCCGCGAACGCCTGATCCGCAGATTCTCCGGAATCCCCATCCCTGCCAAGAGCACCCTTCATGCGGTGCTCGATCGCCACGGCCTGGTCGAGCGCCGTGGTCGCTCGCGGCGTCGCGCTCAGGGAACCGCTTTATCCCTGGGCCAGAAACCCAATGAGCTGTGGTGCACCGATTACAAGGGCGAGTTCTTGCTCGGCAATCACCAATACTGCTACCCGCTGACGGTCACCGATCACGCCAGCCGTTTTCTCCTCACCTGTGAAGCCCTCTCTTCCACCAAAGAAGATTACGCTTTCACCGTGTTTGAAAGGCTTTTTAAGGAGCGCGGTCTGCCCGCCAGCATCCGCAGCGACAACGGTGTTCCTTTCGCTTCCGCCCACGCGCTCTTCAACCTGAGCAAGCTCGCCGTCTGGTGGCTCCGGCTGGGCATCGGCATTGAACGCATCAAGCCGGGCCATCCCCAGCAAAATGGCCGTCACGAACGCATGCATCTCACTTTGAAAAAAGAAACCACCAAACCGGCCGGCTTGAATTTCCTTCAACAGCAGGCCAGGTTCGATGACTTCATCGAAATTTTCAACCAGGAACGTCCTCACGAAGCCCTGGACATGAAGTGTCCCGCCGAGGTCTATCAGCCTTCCACTCGCCTCTACAAGGGATTGCCCGATATCGATTATCCTTTTCACGACAAAACGATCGTCGTCACGCGTTGCGGCCGCCTCTGCCTGGGCCGCAAAAAAATCAATTTCAGCACGGTCTTTGCCGGCCAGGCTGTCGGCATCAAAGAAGTTCACGACGGCATCTGGCTGGTCAGCTTTATGGATTATGATTTGGGGTATTTCGATCTCGACACGCGAGTGCTCGAACCGCTCGAGAACCCGTTCGGCCCGAAGTTGTTACCTATGTAGCCGGTATGTTCTGTTACCCATGTGTCCGGGCCGGACCCTATTTAAGTGGCGCGCCCGGAGAGACTCGAACTCTCGACCCTCGGATTAGAAGTCCGATGCTCTGATCCAGCTGAGCTACGGGCGCCTTTTGGCATTTTACCACGCCTCCAAGCATCCGGCCTCGACGCTGCATCGGTTACCCTGGTCTGTTCTGGTCCATACGTAAATCCAGATAGTCCGGCTGTGCGCCCGAATCAATCAAAGAAACCATCCACCTTTTTCATAAGTAAAACATCCAAAAACGGGGAAGCCGGCGCCTATATTACACAATCGCGTTTCCACATTTGAGGGAGATGCTCTCCCTCGTGATGAGGCATGCACATGAACACCAAAGATGAACTCAAGAACATCCGCAAAGAAACCGACAGCCTGGGCGAAGTAGACGTCCCCGCCGACAAACTCTGGGGCGCTCAAACACAGCGCTCGCTCGAGCACTTCAGCATTGGCAAGGATCTCATCCCACGAGAGATGATCACCTCCTATGCCACTCTGAAAAAAGGCGCCGCCATCGCCAACCATGCCGGAAAGCGCCTCGACGACAATCGTTTCCATCTGATTGTCCGGACGTGTGACGAAATTCTCGCCGGCCAGCACGACGATATGTTTCCTCTGCACGTCTGGATGACCGGTAGCGGCACGCAATTCAACATGAACGTGAACGAAGTCATCTCCAACCGCTGCTGCCAGCTCGCCGGCACCCCACTGGGAAGCAAGACGCCCGTTCATCCCAACGACCACGTCAACATGTCGCAGTCCTCCAACGATTCCTTCCCATCGGCCATGTACATTGCGGCAGCCGTAAACGTGAAACAGCGCCTGATCCCGGCGCTAACCAGCCTGCGCGATGCCATCGGCGAAAAGGTCGAGCAGTGGAAAGACATCGTCAAAATCGGCCGCACACACATGCAGGACGCAACCCCGCTTACGCTTGGCCAGGAGTGGTCGGGATACGAGTGCGTCTTGACGGACGATTTGGATCGGATCGAAGATGCGCTGAAGGGCGTCTATCGCCTGGCGCTCGGCGGCACCGCCGTGGGCACTGGGATCAATGCAGCTCCCGGCTTCGGCGAAGCGGCCGCAGCCGAAATTGCCAAACTCACCGGCCTGCCTTTCGTGACCGCGCCGAACAAGTTCACGGTACAGGGCGCGCACGACGCCCTCGTGCAACTTTCCGGAACGCTGCGCACGCTGGCCACCTCGCTTTACAAAATCGCGAACGACATCCGGCTTATGTCCTGCGGCCCGCGCGCAGGCTTCGCCGAACTGCTGATTCCGGAGAACGAACCGGGCTCCTCGATCATGCCCGGAAAAGTAAACCCCACCCAGGCGGAAGCGCTGACGATGATCGCCGTCCAAGTGATGGCCAATGACGTCGCCGTCGGCTTCGGCGGCGCTGGCGGCTATCTCGAAATGAACGTCTACAAACCTTTGATCATCTTCAACATCACCCACTCCATCGCTATCCTGTCCGATGGATCGACGAACTTCCGCAAGTTCCTGGTCGAGGGAACGAAACCCAACCTGAAAAAGATCAAGGAATACGTAGAGCGTTCGCTAATGCTTGTAACTGCCCTTTCGCCGGTCATTGGCTACGACAAGGCTTCGAAAATCGCTCACTACGCCATGGACAACGACCTCGGCCTGAAGGCCGCCGCGCTGAAGCTCGGCTTTGTCTCCGAAGAAGAGTTCGATCGCGTGGTGGATCCGGCCAAGATGGTACGGCCCTATGTGGCCGCAGCAACAGCAGGCAAGTAGTGGCAAATCCCAACTTGCTCAATCGGCTCCCCATTATCCTCTGGCTAACGAATCGTTGGCCGGTGTAAAACAACGATTCCCATGAACTGGCAGGCCCGCTCCGAACTGGTTCTCACCCTGGCCCGAGTTCTATACGTCAACGGCCCAATCCACTGACCAGACCCTGGCTGCAACCGAGCGCTTAAGCCACTCTCTTGGACTCCATACCACGGTCCTGGCCCGCTGGGGTGAATTGCAACTCCGTGTTGACGAGGGCGGCGTTACGCGAGTCTCCGCCGTGGCAGCCGACCCGACAGGCGTCGCCATGACCCGCGTTGCCGCGGCTATGCGCGTAGTAGAGGACCTCGGCACGGGCCGCCTTACGCCAGTCACCGCAAAAGAAGAGCTCGAAGCGATCTCGCAAGCGCCGCTGGCACCCACGTGGCTGTTCACGCTCGCGGCAGCGGCTGGAGCCGCCGCGTTAGCGGTCATCTTCGGTGTTGAACATCTGCCGGCGGCAGCACTCATATTTGTGAGCGCAGGCGCAGGGGCTATTCTTCGCCGCTGCTTGGCGCACTACCGTACCAACGTCTTTCTGCAGCCATTCAGCGCCGCCTTGCTCGCCGGAATTATTGGCGCGCTGGCCGTTCGCTACAATTTGAGTTCGTCGCTGCGTCTTGTGGGGGTCTGCCCATGCATGGTCCTGGTGCCGGGCCCAGCTGTCCTCAATGGCGCGCTTGATCTCATCAAGGGCCGCATTCATCTCGGCTCTGCCCGCCTGGTCTTCGCGGGACTCGTGATTCTGGCGATCTCGGTGGGATTACTCCTTGGCTTCGCCCTTCTCGGCGTGTCCTTACCGGTGGACGCGGCTGGCACCGCAGTACCCTTATGGATGGATACGCTCGCGGCCGGCGTGGCTGTTTTTGCCTATGCTGTCTTTTTCTCCATGCCAATGCACATGCTGGCTTGGCCGATCGCAGTTGGCATGTTGGCCCATGCCCTGCGATGGGTCGCGCTCACCATGCTTGCTTCCGGCACCGCATCCGCCGCCGCAATCGCTTGCCTAATCGTCGGATTAATTCTCACTCCCGTCGCTCGCCGTTGGCACATGCCGTTCGCAGCCATCGGCTTCGCCGCGGTCGTTTCCATGATCCCCGGCGTCTTCCTATTCAGGATGGCCAGCGGCCTCGTGCAACTCGCCGGCTCACCCGCCTCGCCGGGACTGGCCAGCGCCACACTCTCCGATGGCATAACCGCCCTCACTGTAATTGTAGCGATGAGCCTTGGTCTGATTATCCCAAAGCTTGCGATCGATCATCTCAGCGAAAAGTACTCGCTGCCATAAGACGCAGCAGTTTGTCTTACGGTAGAACTACCAATAACTCTTTTAGAATCAGCAGTTACAAAATCGTGGGGGGCCCCTATATCTTTCCCGTCTCAACTTAACCTTACCAACTGCGGGCGCACGCGCCCATATCAGCAGGCAGCGCCATGCCTGCTGCAAACCCTTGCATTGGAGGAAGTTGCCATGAAGTGGATCGCCTTCGCCGCAGTTTCTCTTGCTCGCAGCAAGTTCACTGTCCGCCAAGGACA
This sequence comes from Betaproteobacteria bacterium, assembly GCA_903970165.1. Taxonomy (GTDB): domain Bacteria; phylum Acidobacteriota; class Terriglobia; order Acidiferrales; family UBA7541; genus Acidiferrum. The sequence goes on along the minus strand of CAJCHZ010000049.1, from coordinate 14,218 downwards.
AGCCGGATTACCAGACGGGCGTCCTTGACCGGATGGATTCCACCGCTTGCGGCTACGCGGAAAAAAACAATAAAACACTAGCCGGCGAGATTCTTGGCACCGACAGCCAGCACAAGCAAACGCAACAAACTCTCTGCCAGGAATACGTCTTGAAAGGCGAGCACATCACTTACCGCATTCGCCCCAGGGACGATAAGCACCCCGCTCTGCTTCCCATCGGGGAAACCGCGGAATTCCGCATCCACAAGGACAAGCTCCTGCTACGCGTCCCCGAGGCGGATGGCAAGGAGCGCGAATACATCGTCGTCTCGATGACGCCCCGAACGGACACAGAAGCAGCCGAAGCCCGGCCAGCCTCCGCCCAACCACAGCGATAGGAGGCTGCCACTCACGACAAATAGGAGGTTCGCCTCAGCTGATCCCCACCAGGTGATCCTCGAACCACCGAACGTCTAACGGCCAGCGAGGAAATGCCTCATTTCCGGCGGGCCGCAGTGCTTTCAAGCGGACTTGGCCAGTACAGGAGTCAGCCGTGCCAGAAGGCAGGCCTGGAGCGGGACCGCTGAGCCTCGGAGTTGTCCAATCCCTGGGGAGCCCTGTTCCCCACTCATCATTACCTTTCGAGCGCCTTTTCCCTAGTCCGTCTTGTCCGCTCCAACCCATTGAAAGAACATGGATGGGAGGCTGGGAAAGCCCCGCCTCTGGTCCCATTCATGAACGCCCTACTGGAAATCCAGGACCTCGAGGTCGCTTATCGCTCGACTGCCGGGCGAGAGTGCGGGGCGCTGGCCGGAGTGAGCTTCGAGGTGTACCCCGGCGAAATTCTCGGCGTTCTCGGCGAATCCGGTTCGGGGAAGAGCACCCTGGCTGCTGCCCTTCTGCGGCTGCTTCCACCAAACGGAAAATTCCGGAAAGGAACCGTGCGCTTCGAGGGGCAGGATCTTCTTCGGGCGCGGCAGCGGGAGTTGCAGAAGGTGCGCGGCGGGCGCATCGGGCTGATTTTTCAAGAGCCGTCGATGGCGCTTCACCCGACGATTCGCACCGGCGAACAGATCAGCAGTGTCATCGCCGCGCATCAGGCGCTCGACCGTCGCGCGCTCCGTGAAAAAACGCTCCAAGTCCTCGCGAAGGTTTTTTCAGCGGACGCGAATCGAATCGCTGAGTCTTATCCGCATCAGCTGAGCGGAGGCCAGCGGCAACGCGTCTTGTTGGCGCAGGCAATTGCGTGTAGCCCGGCGCTCATTATTGCCGACGAGCCAACCGCTTCCCTCGATCCTTCCACCCAGCAAGATATTCTTGAGCTTCTTCGAACGCTGCGCGATCAGTTGCATTGCGCGATGATTCTCATCACGCACAATCCGGCAATTCTGGCCGGGCTTGCCGACAGGATTCTGGTTCTCTATGCCGGCAAGGTTGCGGAAATTGGCCCGGCCTCGGAAGTATTCGGCTCGCCGCAGCATCCCTATACTCGGGCTTTGCTGAAATGTCTCCCTCCGCCGCTCACAGAAAATTTACGTCCACGCAAAAGCAAACTTACGGTCATTCCGGGAGAATCGCCGAACCTGCAACAGCTTGCGAACGGATGCCGATTCGAACCGCGCTGCACCGACAGGATGGATGTTTGCACCACAAGCGAGCCGGCGGAAACGTCCTTGAGCCGCCATCACGCCGTTTCGTGTTTCCGGTACGGGGGCTGAATGCCGGTAAGCAACAAAGACGCTCAGCATCTGCTCCAGGTGCAAAATCTGGAAAAGCGCTACGTGCGCGCAAGCACCGTGAGCCAGAGAGAAGAAGTGACCGCTCTACGCGGAGTCTCGCTCTCCATCCTGCCGCAGGTCACGCTCGCTCTTGTCGGCGAATCGGGCTCCGGAAAAAGTACCTTGGCAAGGTGCGTTGCGTGTTTGGACAAGCCCACATCCGGAACCATCCGCTTCGGGAGCGACGAACTCACAAAGGTCAATGAAAAAGATCTACGCGCGATTCGCCCCAAAATCCAACTCGTATTTCAGGATCCAGCCAACTCTCTAAACCCTCGATGGACTGCTTTCGACATCGTGAGCGAACCATTCGTGATCCAGCAGCGCTTCAGCAATCAGGAGCGACGCGAGAGAACCTTCGCTCTGCTCGAAAGCGTGGGACTCTCTTCACAAAAAGCCAGCCAAAGGCCCGCCGAATTCAGCGGCGGGCAGCGTCAACGACTGGCGATCGCGCGTGCTCTCGCGCTCGAACCCCAACTGCTCATTCTGGATGAAGCGCTCTCCGCACTGGACTGCTCCATCCAGGCGCAAATCGTCAATCTCCTGTTCGAGTTACAGTCGTCCCTCGGCCTTTCCTATCTCTTCATCACTCACGATTTTGCAATGGCCGCGCACGTCTCCGACGAAATTGTCGTGATGGATCACGGACAGATCGTAGAAACCGGGCCGACCGAACGCATCGCACGCTCTCCGAAGCATCCGGTCACACAACGCCTCATGACTGCTGCAACAGCATCTCAAGTCCTTCCCCGCGAACTGCAGGCGGTGTGATGCGCTACTTTCTTCGCCGCACGATCCAGGCCGTTCTCCTTCTCTTCGGAGTTTCTGTGCTGACTTTCCTTTTTTCCGCGCTGGCCCCCGGAAATTATTTCGACGAGATGCGGCTGAATCCGCAAATTTCCAGCGAGACGCTTGCCTCACTGCGCGCCCAATATCAGCTTGACCGCCCGCTGCCCATCCGTTATGCGTACTGGGTGAGCTCCGTTCTTCGAGGGGAGCTGGGTTTCTCGTTTGCGTACAACACCCCGGTCGGTCCGTTGTTGTGGGTCCGTGCTCGCAACACGTTGCTGCTCACACTGACCGCCACTCTGCTCGCATGGGCTCTGGCCCTTCCAGTGGGAATCTGGAGCGCTGCGTCTCTCGGACGCTGGCCTGACCGCGCACTTTCAGGAGCTACTGCAACTTTTCTGATCGTGCCCGAACTTGTGCTGGCCCTGGGGCTCTTGATATTCGCCGTTCGCACAAACTGGTTCCCAACTGGCGGATTCGTTTCCACCGGTTTCGAGACTCTCTCTCCAGCGAACAAACTTCGCGACATCGTACTTCACATGGCCCTGCCGGTCGCCGCACTAGCCCTCTCTTCGCTGCCCATTCTCCTCCGCCACGTTCGCGCAGCAATGGCCGAGGTTTTAGGTGCCCCCTTCCTGCGAGCGGCCGAGGGTCACGGCATCCCGCGGCAGACGCTTCTTTTCAAATACGCTCTTCGCGCTGCGGCAAATCCGCTCATTTCGCTTTTCGGGTTCAGCCTTGGTGCGCTCCTAAGTGGCTCCCTGATCGTCGAAGTGGTGATGAGTTGGCCGGGCCTCGGCCCTCTGTTGCTCGAGGCAATTCTGGCACGCGACGTCTACGTTGTAATTGGCGGAGTCTTGCTCTCCACGATTTTTCTGGTTGGCGGAAATTTCGTCGCCGACATGCTGCTCTATCGGGCCGATCCACGAATCCGCACGGAGTCTGCCGCCAAATGAAGCTCCCCAGCAAGCTCGCAAAGTGGCTCATCGCTCTAGGCTTGCTGCATGGCGCCGTTATTTGCGCGGGTTTCTTCACGCCCTACGATCCTGGAGAACAAGACCGCGAGAACACTTATCAGCCTCCTACTCATATCCATTTGGTTGACTCGCAGGGTCATTTTCATATCCGGCCCTTTTTCTACCGCTATTTGAACCGCGAAGATTTTTCCGAGCCGCCGCAGGAAGACACAACAAAAATTATTCCGCTACGCTTTTTTGCGAAAGGCGCCCGCTACCATCTGATGGGTTTCATTCCGTTGAGTCTGCACTTGTTCTGCTCGGATCCGGGCTCCGGCCGTATCTATCTTCTGGGCACCGACGCTTATGGGCGCGACCAATTCTCCAGAATTCTATTCGGCGGGCAAATATCTCTATTGACTGGTCTGCTCGGCGCATTCATCACATTGCTACTGGGTGCATCCATCGGCACGACCGCGGGCTACTATGGCGGCTGGCGCGATGGCCTGCTGATGCGGCTGGCGGAGCTTTTCGTCGCCTTGCCGTGGCTATATCTCCTCTTTGCGTTGCGCGCGTTTTTGCCGCTCGCCGTGAGCCCGCTCGAAGCATTTCTTCTCGTGGTCGTAGTCGTCGGAACCGTGGGATGGGCGCGGCCGGCGCGCCTGATTCGAGGCATTGTCCTGAGCGCGAAGGAGCGCGACTTCGTGCGCGCCGCTCGCGGATTCGGCGCATCCAATACCTATCTTCTCCGGCGGCACATTCTGCCGGAGACCGCGGGCGTCCTCTTAACCCAAGCCGCGATTCTAATTCCGCAATTCGTCCTCGCCGAGATGACGCTTTCGTTTTTGGGTCTGGGGGTGCCCGAACCGCTGGCGAGTTGGGGAAATCTTCTGGCTAATCTGCAGCAATACAGCGTTCTGGTTTCCTACTGGTGGATGTATCTGCCGGCGCTGGCAATTGTCCCGTTCTTTGTCGGATACCTGGGTCTCGCAAGCGCATTGCAGGAGCATGCCAACCCGCACAAGATAGAAGTGGGTGTAACCGGGGACACGGTGTGAGGACGAAACGGGCGTCATTGCTGGTTACTTTGCTCGGGCTGGCGGGCCTGTGTGCAGCTCGCGAGGCTGCCTCGTATCCGCATGCGTTCACACCGCAACAATCGAAATCGGAAGAAGAACTCCTCACGCTGCCCGGCGAACTCGGCCGCCCCGGAGGGCGATTGGTCGTTTCCCTGCGCGCCGAACCAAAAACCCTAAATCCGCTGACGGCCGTTGATGCGCCATCTCGTGAAGTGATTCTCGGTGCAATGCAGGCCGACCTCGTCCACATCAATCGAGCGACACAGCTGACGGAGCCTGCGCTGGCAACATCGTGGAGGGTTTCCGCGGACTATCTGCAATACACGCTCACGTTGAGAAAAGGCCTCCGTTTTTCCGATGGCCACCCCATGGATGCCGACGATATCTTGTTCACGTTTCGCGTGTATTTGGATGAAAACGTTCACGCCACGCAGCGCGACTTGCTCCTCATCGGCGGAAAACCAATCGCCGTGCGTAAAGTCGATGCCTTGACGTTAGTTTTTCAACTGCCGCAGCCGTACGGCGTCGGCGAGAGACTTTTCGATGGCCTTGCTATTCTTCCGCGGCATCTCCTCGAGAAGCCTTACACCGAGGGAAAGCTGGCGGAGACCTGGGCACTTTCGACTCCAGCGAATTTATGGGCCGGACTGGGACCATTTCGCCTGAAAGAGTACATCCCTGGCCAGCGCCTGGTTCTCGAGCGAAATCCCTACTATTGGAAGCAGGATGGTAAAGGAACTCGCCTTCCCTACCTGGACGAACTGGATTTCCTTTTCGTGCCCAGCTCCGACGCGCAGGTGCTGCGTTTTCAATCAGGCGATACGGATGTGATTAGCCGGCTGAGCGCGGACAATTTTTTCCTTTTGCAGCGGCAGCAGCGCGGATTCACGATGGCCGATGCAGGCCCCGGTTTGGAGTACAACTTCGTTTTCTTCAATCTCAACGATTTGGGAGAGAAAGCTTCTTCCGAGATGGCGCGGAAACAGAAGTGGTTCCGCGAAGTGAAGTTCCGCCAGGCAGTATCGCTGACCGTGGACCGCGAGGCCCTTGTGCGGCTGGTTTATCAGGGCCGTGGGGCTGCCCTCTGGGGACCCGTCACACCAGGCAATCGCCGGTGGCTTAATACTTCGGTGCCGCATCCGGCGCGTTCGCTCGATCAAGCAAGGCGACTACTGAAAGAAGCGGGATTTTCCTGGACCAATGCATCGAACGGAGATTCCGTGCTCGTGGATAGTGGCGGCAAGCCCGTTGAATTTTCCATTCTCACCAGTTCCTCGAATGCCGATCGCACGAAAATGGCCACGCTCCTTCAGGACGATTTAAAGCAGCTTGGCATGCACGTCCAGGTGGCACCGCTGGAGTTCCGCTCGCTGATTGAGCGCGTCACGCAAACCAAGGAGTACGACGCGTGCCTGCTCGGGCTGGTGAGCTTTGATGCGGATCCGAATTCGGATCTGAATGTCTGGCTTTCAAGCGGCGGCACCCACCTCTGGAATCCCTCCCAAGCCCATCCGGCAACGACTTGGGAAGCTGAAATGGACCACTTGATGGAGCAACAGCTTTCCGCCACGACTTATGAGCAGAGGAAAAAGCTCTACGACCGCGTGCAGGAAATCCTGGCAGAAAATCAGCCGATGATTTTTTTGGCTAGCCCTCACATTCTGGCCGGGGCAAAGGACACGGTCGGCAATTTTCATGCGGCGGTATTGGAGCCGTATGTTTTGTGGAACGTGGAACAACTTTTTCAGCGCGATGGAGCGGGGAGTAACAGCAAGTGAATCAGGTGATGACCAAGACTCCAAAGAAAGCACCTGCGGCGCTGGACAACAAACGCCTGGTGAAAGAATGCCTCTCTGGCAGCGAAGAAGCATGGTCGGCGTTGATTGACAAGTATAAGTCCCTCATCTACTCGATCCCGATAAAGTATGGACTGCCACAACAGGAAGCCGCCGAAGTTTTTCAGGCCACGTGTGTCGAGCTGCTGACGCGTTTGCCGCAATTGCGCGAGCCACAAGCGCTCCCGAAATGGCTAATGCAAGTGGCGCACCACCAGTGCTACCGGTGGAAGCAGCAACAGCTTCGTCTGGTCAGCCGCGATGGGGACGATACGCTCCCTGAGCCATCCACTCACGCCGTCGCGGACGCCCTGATACAGCAAACGCAAGAAGAGCAGATGCTGCGCGAGGCCATGATGCCGCTCACGCCACAGTGCCGCCGCCTGGTGGAACTGCTTTTCCTGGAAACACCGGCACGTCCTTACAAGGAAGTGGCCGCGGAACTGGGCCTTGCACTGGGTTCCATTGGATTCACACGGCAGAAGTGCATGGAACGCCTGCGGCGCAATCTGGAAGACCTGGGATTCGTGTGATGTCTGTCACGGCTGAAAAGTCCCGGGTCGAGGAACTCTTCGAGCAATTGGGAAGACTGGATTCCGAACCAACCCGGCGTAAATTTCTTTCTATCCACAAAGAGCTGGTACGCGCGGACGCGTTGAAGCAACTCGCGGATGCGGTGCTCGAAAAAATCCGCGTGGACACCAAAGAAGCTCTGCGCCTTGCGGATGGCGCGCTCCTGATTGCCCGCAAGCTGCGGCGAAAGGAATCGCTGGCGCTTGGGCTGCGCACCAAAGCCAATGCCCTTTACGCCTCCGGCGATAATCGCGGATCGGTCGAATACCATGAACAAGCGATTGCGCTTTATAAATCCCTCGGCAGCGACAAAGAAGCAGCCCGAACGTTAAGCGCATCCATCCAGCCGCTTATTCTGCTTGGCGAATACGACCGCGCCTTCCAGGCGGCGGATCGCGCCCGCGAAGTCTTCACACGCCTAGGCGAAACCCGCCGCATCGCCAACCTCGACAACAATGTCGGCAATATCTTTCATCGCCTGGATCGTTTCGAGGAGGCCATAGCTCATTACGAGAGCGCGTACAAAACGCTCTCTGCATATCAGGATTGGGAAAGAGCCGCGATCACGCTGCACAACATGGCCATGTGCCTGATCAGCTTGAACAACTTCTCACGTTCGCTGGATTGCTATCAGAAATCCCGGGACCTTTGCGAGCGCTACGGAATGCCGTTGCTGCGCGACCAGGCCGACTACAACATTGCTTATCTTTATTATTTTCGCGGCGAATATAGCCGAGCCATCGAGATGCTCTTTGCCACACGCCGCGCCTGCGAGATCAGCGGCGACGCTTATCATCACGCGCTCTGCTATCTCGATCTTTCCGAGATCTATCTCGAGCTGAATCTGAGCGAAGAAGCGCGTGAGATGGCCCAGGAGGGATTTCACCGCTTCGAAAAGCTTGGCATGACCTATGAAGCCGCCAAGACTCTTGCCAATGAAGCCATGGCGTACGGCCAACAGGGAAAATCAGTGCAGGCGCTCGAGCGTTTCGCAAAGGCTCAGGAGATGTTCGCGCGCGAAAAAAATCTGGTCTGGCCCTGGCTTCTGGATTTGTATCAGGCGCTCCTGCTCTTTCGCGAAGGCCGCCACTTCGAGGCTCGGAGACTTTGTTCAGGGGCCGCTGTCTTCTTTGACCAGACGGTGCTGACGGGCAAGGCCGCGCTTTCGCATCTTTTGCTGGCGCGCATTGCCATACAGGTGGACGACCTGGGAGCTGCCGCGTCGGAGACCGAGGCTGCCCTCGCGAAACTCAAGAAAGTGCAATCGCCCGTTCTTGCGTATCAAGCGTATTTCTTGCAGGGACAGCTCGCGCACGGGCGCGGCGATCGCAGGTCGGCCCTCACCGCGTATCAAGAAGCCCGCAAATCGCTGGAAGCGATGCGAAGCCGCTTGCATTCCGAGGAATTAAAGATTTCGTTTGTTAAGAACCGCTTGCAGGTTTACGAGGCGCTCGTTGATTTGCATCTGAGTGAAGCGGCGGGCGGGGAATCTTCCGCCGTTGAAGCGTTCGGCTGCATCGAAGCCGCGAAATCGCGCAGCATGAGCGAGATGATTTTTCAGAGCGGGCAGAACCTACCGCTGGGCGATTCCGGGCAGAGCGAACTGGTGCGGCGGATTCGCGATTTGCGCGAAGAATTGAACTGGTATTACCACCGCATTGAGGTGGAACAATTGCGCCCGGAAGAGGCTTCCGGAAAACGGCTTCAGCAGCTTGAGGAAAAAGCCGTTTCGCACGAGAACGAGTTGTTGCGAACTCTGCGCGAACTTCCGGCCAGCGCGCGAGAGAACGGTGCGATCGAGGCTCCCGCCGATTTTTCGCTCGAGAGACTTCAGGCCGCGATTCCAGCGGACTCGGCTATCGTGGAATATTATTCCATCGGAGATCGTTTGGTGGCGGCGGTGGTCACGCGCGGGCACATTAAAATCATTCCTGTGAGCGTGGTGTCGCGCGTTCTCAATTTTCTTCATTTGTTGCGCTTTCAGCTTTCGAAGTTCCGAATGGGTTCGGCGTACACGCACCGGTTCGAACAGCCCCTTCTGCGAGCGACGCAAGGACACCTGGAGTCTCTCTACGACGATTTGGTGGCGCCTTTGCGAGGGCATCTTTCCGTCAAGCATCTGATTTTTGTGCCCCACGGGGCGCTGCATTTTCTGCCCTTTCACGCGCTCAGAAACCGCGGCGAGTATCTCTGCGACTCGTACACGATTTCCTATGCTCCCAGCGCCACGGTTTTCGCGCTTTGCCAGGAGAAAACCTCCGCGGCCGGATCATCCCATTCTCTCGTCATGGGCATCCCCGATGAACGTGCGCCGCAGATTCTTTCCGAGGTGCAATCCGTGGCCAGGCTGCTGCCACAGCCAGAGCTCTTTGTCGGAACGGACGCCACGGCCGATGTTCTGCGCCAAAGGGGAGCTGTCAGTAGCTTGCTACACATCGCTACCCACGGGAACTACCGGCAAGATAACCCGATGTTTTCGAGCATTCGGTTGGGGGACGGATATCTTAACCTCTATGACCTCTATCAGATACGGTTGCCTGCCAAACTGGTGACTTTGAGCGGTTGCGCTACCGGAATGAACTTTGTGTCGGCGGGCGACGAGCTGCTTGGGCTCCAGCGCGGTCTGTTTTGCGCAGGGGCTGCTTCTTTGCTGCTTTCGTTGTGGGACGTTCACGACGAGAGCACCGCGGCGCTGATGCAATCCTTCTACAAAGGCTTCGTGGAAACCGGGAACATGGCCGTGTCGTTACAAGCCGCCATGTTCGAGCTTCGCCAACAGAACCCCCACCCTTATTTTTGGGCTCCGTTTGTCCTGATCGGCAAAGTCGCTGATAAAAAAAGTCTTAGCTAGCTCTTGTCCTAGCTATATTTTTCGAACGCGGACCTGCCCTTATGCCCGAGTACGCGGAAGCGCACTCTCCGCTGGGGAGCGGGAGGACATAGAAAGCGAATGGGGGAAGGAATATGAAGCACTATAACACAGAGGAATGGGTCGATTACGTGAACCAGGTAGACAGCGGCGTGCAGCGGCAGGCGATGGAGAAACACCTCGCAACTGGCTGTAAACAATGCACTAAGGAGCTCTCTCTGTGGCAGAGGGTTCGCGCCAACGCAGCCGCGGCGACGGAGGCCAGCTACCAGCCTCCTGCAGAAACGGTTCGGCTGGCCAAGGCTTTGTATTTAACCATTCGGTTAAATACAAAACAGCCGGAATCGCAACCTGGCCTGGTTGAAGTGCTCTTCGACAGCTTTCTGCAGCCAGCCCTTGCGGGCACCCGTTCGACTGCAAGTGGAGCTCGGCAAATACTTTATCGTGCTGACCGCTATCAGGTGGACATTCAGATAGAGCCGAAGCCGGAAGGCAACCGCCTCGTGGTTATCGGCCAATTGTTGGATATAAGCCATGCGGACGCCCCCGACCCAGCAGTTCCGGTCACCCTTAACAACCACTGCGGCGCGGTTGTCCGCATCGCAACGAATGAATTTGGCGAGTTCCGTGGTGAGATCGAAAACGCGGGCGACCTGGAAATCTCCTTTCCAGGCCAGCAAGAGAAGCCCGTTGTTATTTCGGTCCGTAACGCCGCTAGGAAGTTGCCGGACGGTGTGGCATGACGCGAGCCATGGATTTTAGTTTTACAGGGGAGTCCCACTTTAGTACGCGAGTACCAAAGCCCTCTGTATCTTTCGATCGGCACCAAACTCCCACTCGTACCATTTGCCTAAGAGGAAGACTCCGCAAGACTTAGCGGGTACTTTTTCGGGCGGACGAGCGGGAGTGATTTGCAAGCAGGAGACCCTGAGATGGGACTGAATCTTATGAAACGCAACTTTCGCCTCTTCGCAGTTCTTATTGCTCTCTTGGCCACAGCGGCTACGCCGACTGCCGCCCAAAACCGCTATATCGTTCGCACCAAGGGTGGCCTGGGCTCGGTCCTCAAACTGTGCCTGGCTTCCAACTGCCAGGTCCAGGGAGCCTTGGACGGAAACATCGGGCAGACCTATTTGGTGACTTCCAGCCAAAATCTGGTGACAAACCTCCTCGGGTTTGTCGGGAATCTTTTGGAGCAGCTACTTGGCATTGTGAGCGTTGAGGCCGACCAGCTCCTGCCGCTGCCTCAAACTTCCCTGACCACGATCCCCGGCAGCCTTTATAACCTGACTCCGGTGACTTACTACGGAGCGGTGGTTCCCCAGGGCTACGTATCGCAACCAGCTACGCAAATCGTCCGCCTGGTGGACGCGCAAAACGGCTTTAATGTCACCGGCACAGGCATTGTGGCCGTTATTGACACTGGCGTGGACACGACCCACCCCGTGCTTTACCCCGTCCTGCTGCCCGGCTATGACTTTACGCGCAACCAGCCCGGCGCCTCTGAATGGTTGGATGTACCGCAGTTACAAGGCAACACCACGGGCAATGGCAGCCAGACGCAGCCCGTCCTCGTTCAGCAATCCAGCGCCGCGATTCTCGACCAATCCTCGGCAGCAATTCTCGATGGCGGCCCATATTCGGACTTCGGCCACGGCACGATGACCACTGGCCTTGTGCACCTGGTCGCGCCAACGGCTAAGATTCTTCCTCTGAAGGCATTCAGCGCCAACGGAACGGGCTACCTTTCGAACATCATCGCAGCGATCTACTACGCCGTTCAAAACAACGCCAACATCGTGAACATGAGCTTCGACACGCCATCCTCGTCGGCCGCGTTCTCGGCGGCGGTCTCTTACGCAAACCAGAATGGCCTGATCCTCGTGGCCGCGGCTGGCAATGCCAGCACGAGCGCTGCGGTCTATCCGGCCGCGTTCAATTCCAACGTGATGGGCATTGCCTCCACGTCGAATGAGGACACACTGTCTAGCTTCTCCAACTACGGCAGCACGGACGTGTGGATCGCTGCTCCTGGCGAATACGTGATGAGCACTTATCCGGGCGGCACCTATGCCAGTGAGTCCGGAACGTCGTTCAGCTCGCCGATCGTAGCGGGCTCAGCGGACCTGCTCATGAGCGTGAAGCCTGGGCTTAACCAATCCAACGCGTCCACGGCACTGGCTCACGCGGTCAAGCTGACCCCCAGCGTCAACAACGGGCGCCTTGACATTTACCAGGCCATTTCCGCCTGGGTGAACGCCGCGAGCGCGCAGTAGGAACCGAAGATGGCCAGCGAGCGCATTCCGGTACTCACCGCAGACTTCCCCATGCCGTGGGTGCCGGAATCGCTTCGTGTTAAGCAGTTGGAAGAGCAATTATCCTCTCTGCGCAGCGCTGTGATCTGCGGATTCAATCAGCTTCTGGACCTGAAGGATCTGAACACCGGCGTACACAGCACGCGGCTGGCAGAATGGGGCATGCGCGTCGGGCAAGAGCTTGGACTGGAAGAATCGCAGCTGCAAAACCTGGAAGTTTCCGCGCTACTTCATGACATTGGCAAGGTCGGAATTCCTGATTCCATCCTGAGAAAGCCCGGAAAACTGGACGATGCCGAATTTGAGTTGATGAAGAAGCATCCTGAGTATGGATGGGCGGTTCTGCGGATGCTCCCCGGGTTCGAACGCGCCGCACTGGACATTCTCCACCACCACGAAAGGTGCGACGGTAAAGGCTATCCGGCCGGTTTGCGCGACACGGAAATTCCCATCGTTTCCCGGATTGTTTGCGTCATCGATGCTTTCGATGCGATGGTCTCTTCGCGGCCCTATCGCAAGGGCTTGCCCTACGAAGAAGCCGTGCGCCGTCTAGTCGAATGCAGTGGCACGCAATTTGACGCCAAAGTGGTGCAGTGTTTTCTGTCCTTCGCACAAGCAGAAATGTCCACGGTATTCGCTGCTGCGGGGACGTCGGTTTCGTCCGCGCTATAACCCCCTTCACGCAGTAAATCTGGCTTTTTTGTCTTTCGCGTCGCTTTGGTTGTGCTTCCGTTTGATCCAGCATTACTCAACGATCAGAACGCCCTTATCCGATTACAATTGGTGGCCGCGGAACAAACTCTGCCTGGAGGAGCACCGTATGGGTCACCCGGTTTTGGATCTGACAAATAAGACGGCAGTGGTGATTGGAGGGACCAGTGGCATCGGGCTGGCGCTGACTCGTGGTCTGGCTTGTGCCGGGGCCAACGTAGTGCCCACTGGCCGCCGTCTGGATTTCGTGCAAAGCGCCGCAGCCGAAGTCTCGGCGATGGGGCGGAAGTCGCTCGTGCAAACTTGCGACGTCACGGAAAACGCAAGCATCCAGAAGCTGCTGGAGTCTGTTTGTGGTGCATTCGGAAGCGTCGAAATCCTCGTGAATTGCGCAGGCCGTACAAAACGAATGCCGACGCTGACGTTTCCCGAAACCGAATGGAACTCGATCATGGAAACCAATTTGAACGGGACTTTGCGCGCTTGCCAGATCTTTGGCAAGCACATGATTGAGAAGCGCTACGGGCGCATTATCAACATCGCTTCGCTTTCTTCTTTTGTAGCGCTGTTTGAGGTCGCCGCATACAGCGCCAGCAAAGCGGCCGTGGCTTCACTGACAAAATCGCTGGCTATCGAGTGGGCGAGTTCGGGAGTGTGCGTGAATGCCATTGCTCCGGGCGTGTTTCGGACGGACTTGAATGCGGGTCTATTGGATGGAACGGATCGCGGGCGGGAATTTTTGCTGCGCACGCCGATGAAGCGTTTCGGCAATCTGGATGAACTGAGCGGCGCTGCCATCTTTCTCGCTTCGGATGCGGCTAGCTTTGTTACAGGGCACATATTGGCGGTGGATGGCGGCTTTCTGGCGAGCGGCGTCAATCAATAATACCGTTTGAGGAGCCTGCAGTTGCGTAATACGCCGAGAAGGTAGCGGAAAGGCTAAACTTCGCCGGGTAGAATTTGCATACCGGTTTCGGCCTGATATCGTTTTTTTTATAGCTGTTTGGGCCGTTGGTTCATCAAAAACCGAGCGGTGACGGTTTCCTTGCAGGGCTTATTTGGGCCGTGTCCTGAGTTAGACTTGGACACGATTGGCTGGCCCGCTGAGATACTCCCAAGGCTTGGTTCGCTTTGTGAGCCTGTCAGCGAGGGAGCACACCATCGAAAGGACTTCCTTATGAGTGCGAAAATTCTCACGGGCAAAACCCACACCACTGCCGGCAAGGACGGCGCCGCTCGGAGTGCTGACGGGTTTCTTGACATCAAGCTGCCGCAGCCGCATCCGGCCGCCGAGGATCTGTTCGGTGTGGCCTGGTCGGCTTGTTACATGGGCG
>CAJCHZ010000048.1 GCA_903970165.1 Betaproteobacteria bacterium | reverse complement strand
TTTGCACGGTCACAGACATACCAGGCTTCTTGCTTTCCTCGACGCGAGACATAACGGACGCGAAAATGTCTGCCGCATCGCCCACACACCGCGCGTCCCTGCAGCAGGGCTGCGCCTTCGCGCGGCGGCGACACTCGCGCTAGTTCGTAGCCTCGGCCGTTGGTCGCGAGTAGTTTGAGGTTCTGCTGATGTTGCTCCCAGCTAATATAACCAGGGTGAGCATTCGGAATGCAGGCGAGCCACTCACTGTATTCGCTACGGGCTGGTCACGAGCGGAACCTGCACAGTCAATCCGAATCAGACCGAGTCATACTTAACTTTCAATTCCAACAGCTCGACCGAAGACAATCTTAGGACAATTGACGGACTTGGCCGCCTCCGCGTCAAGCAGATCCGGCAGAACCCGACTGCGAGCACTTTCGACTCCATCGAAACCGACTATGATGCCCTCGGTCGTCCCAATCGTGTCACACTCCCTTACTCCGCCGCCGCGAGCGTCCTGAACTCCTCCATTGCAGCGACCACTACGACCTACGATCCGTTCAGTCGCCCTCTGACAGTGACTGACGGAGGCGGTGGAACGACAACGTATAATTACGGCAATGCCAACGACACCCTCATAACGCGAAGTCCCGCACCTACTGGGGAGAACACAAAGGTTCGCCAATTCGAGTACGATGGACTTGAACGCTTGACTTCCGTATGCGAAGTGACCTCAGGCACGACGGCTTGGCCCGGAGGCACGTGTGCCCAAACGACGAACAAGACCGGCTACTGGACCAAGTACATCTACGATCCCATGAGCAACTTGGTTACCGTTACGCAGAATGCCCAATCGACATCCAGTCAGACGCGGACGTTCTCCTATGACTGGCTTGGCCGAATGACTTCCGAAACTGTTCCTGAAATCGGCAGTACTGGCAACGGCACGGCGACGTACACGTACGATACGGATTCAACCTGCGGGACCTCCAGCGGGGATCTCATTAAGCGGGTTGACGCTGCAGGCGACGTCATTTGCTCCACCTACGATGCCCTACACCGAAAGACAGCTGTGACTTACCCCTCGGGTGTGTACTCATCAGTAACTTCTTCTAAACATATGACATATGACGGTGCAACAGTAAACGGAGTCGCAATGGCAAACGCAAAAGGTCGCCTAGCCGAGGCTTACACGTGCACTGGTTCCTGCACGAGCAAAATAACCGATGTCGGCCTAAGCTACACAATTCGCGGGGAAACGTCCGATGTGTACGAGTCCACGCCGAATTCGGGTACCTACTATCATGTGAGCGAAACGTACTGGGCGAATCGGCGACCTTATCAACTCACGGGCAATATCGGTTTACCCTCCACAATTACCTACGCTCCGGACGGCGAAGGCAGAACTAACTCCGTTTCCGCCTCCTCCGGGCAGAATCCAGTTTCTAGCACCACCTACAGCACGGCGAACCTGCCCACCGCAATCAACCTCGGCTCCGGCTCCGGAGACATAGACTCGTACACCTGGGACCCGAACACCAACCGCATGACTCAGTACCAGTTCACTGTAAATGGCACTTCACTGACCGGTGCACTCGGTTGGAACGCCAACGGAACCTTACAAACCCAAGACATCACCGACGGCTTCAACAGCTCCGACATACAAAACTGCTCGTACCAGTATGACGATATCGCTCGCGTCGTCAGCGCAAATTGTGGAAGCGCTGCTGCGCAAACCTTCAGCTACGACCCGTTCGGCAACATCAACAAGTCCGGCAGTCCTTACAGCTTTCAGCCAACCTACTCGACTTCGACAAATCGTATGACCGTGGTCGGCAGCTTTTCTCCAACTTACGATAATAACGGTAACGTAACTAACGATAATGTTCATAATTACGCTTGGGATGCCGACGGTCACGCGATCACGGTGGACGCCGGTCTCTCCGACGCTGTTAGTCTGACATACGACGCATTGGGCCGCGTCGTCGAGCAAAACCGCAGCGGAACGTACACCCAAATCGCTTACTCGACATCAAATCACAAGTTTGCTCTGATGAGCGGCGCTACACTGCAAAAAGCCATGGTACCTCTTTTGGGTAAAGTGCAGGCGGTATACAGTTCCTCTGGGTTGTTGTACTACGCGCATCCGGACCTATTGGGGAGTGTGCGCCTGGCAACAACTCCGTCGAGGACGACGTACTTCGACACTGCCTACGCGCCATTCGGCGAAACCTACAGCTATACAGGGACGCTTGACCCAGCATATACGGGACAAATGAACGACACCGCACATCGCGAAGACGTCGCCGGAGGCCTGTACGACTTTCCAGCTCGCGAATACAGCATTGAAGGGCGCTGGCCGTCGCCAGACCTCGCAGGCGTGCAAGCCACATGCACCAAAAACCCTCAATCCCAAAACCGATACGCATACGTCACGAATAACCCACTCAGCTACACGGATCCCTTGGGGACTCAACCCCACATTCCGTGCTTCATGGAGCCCTGTTGCGGATGCGATGCCCTTCTCGACCCGACGTGTGGTGAAGGCCCGGGAGGGTGCGAGCCGACTGATCCGCTCTGCTTGGGCCTTAGCGGACCTACCGGTGGCGGTACGGGCGGGAGAGGATCACCATGCGACCCTAGTTTCTCCTCTTACCCAGTGCGCGCAAAGTGCGACGGAAAGACCCAAAACAGATCGAGTGTGACAATTGGAGGCTTCGACGGCAGCAGGGTGGCAGCTTCGGAAGTACTATCGGTCTCAACCGACAACGTATTGTTCATCGAATTTGTCGGCGACTATCAACCTAATGAAGTGATACCCAATTCGTATTACCAGTTTTTTTTGGCGCATAGGCCGATTCCCGGAGGCTACCAATTTCGCTCCAAAGGAAATATCATTTGGGAAGTCCGATATACTTGCCTTGGGGGTCCCTCAAATGTACACAAAACTTTGATGCAGCCCGTTACGTGTACCAACTGAAGTGACGCTGAGAGGAGGTCCGACATGCGCAAAAAGGCAGCATATCTGCTGACTTTGCTGGTGACGCTGCTGGCGGCCAGGTGTGTCCGAGGCCAGACGCCACTCTACCTGACTTGCCCCAATAGCACATTGTCGATACCTGTAAACGATAATTTACCCGTTCTTTTGGGACAAGCGCACTTTCAAACAGGAATTAACGGAGAGTCTGCAGGGGTTTTGGACGTACGTGTAGGTGGCAACAAATCCGTCGTCGCGGTGGCGCTGGCAATCCAGTTTGATGACAAAAACGGGGAGGAATTGGCCGATATGGCTTACGTCGCGACAACGGAGGACGCTAAGGGGTGGCTCAAAGTACCCCTACATACCGAGCACGTTCAACGACTGTCAGCGGCGATCTTGGGTGGTGAGACCCTACGCATCCAAGGAGTGGGCTACACAGTAACAGACCTGTGTCCCGCATCAGGGAGATTGCTTTTTCTAGTCCTATTGTACTCAGACCAGAGTTCCTTTTCATGGTCCCTGCCCGGATGGAGATTTGGTCCCGTACCTCGACTTCTGCCTAAAGGCTCCTTGTCGATTGGCCCCGCTTTGATAAGCCAACCGATGGCGTTCATCGCATCCGTTGAGGTTTCGAGCGAAGGGCGCATTTCCAGATTTTCCGTGGAGGAGAACATTGACGCGCAGCTTACCCAGCAGCTTCGCGACCAAGTGTCTGATTGGACCTTCTTTCCGGCGACCGAAGACGGTAAGCCGGTGCGCGGGCACCTGGTATTCCTGTTCCGCATCACCCCCTACCATATGTCGCCAGCATGGCGGAGCGTCGCAGAGATGGACCATTCCATGATCATAGTCAACCTGACACAGGACAACCCGGGGTCCAAGGAGTGGGGCCTTTGGTATGGGCACCGGGGAGGGCAGACCGAGTTAGACTGAGTAAAGCAGGCACGTGCGGGACGATAGTGTCGTTTGAAGCAGTAAGTCGGAGCCCCTTCGACGTTGTCAACTCAAGGCCCATGGAATCTCCTCTGTACAAGTACTTTCGTTACAGCGCGCGTACCGTAAAGCGTCCGAGCTGCTCGAAGCTGGCCGTCTTGACTGTGGATTACGTAACGAAGCAAATTCTGAGGTGCCGTGTACCCGCCATGTACCTCACTTCGGCGTTTTTGTGGTTTTTCTCCATTTTGCCATTTCGTAGAATCAGTAAGTTACGCAGTATCAATCCCCCCGAGGGGTTCGACTCCCACCCCGGGCACCATTTTATCCATTTTGTTTTGAATCGTTGACGCGTTCGTGTGCGCCACGTAGCCGCCGCGTAGCTTTTGGAGGACGCTGGCGAATGCAAACGGATGACAGTTTGGAAGACGCATTGTTTTATAGTTGGTTGTCGACGATAGTCAGAAAACCGGTCGTGATTATTTACGAATTGTTATATCAATTGTGGCGATGCTTGTTGTGTCGTTTCCCGAGGTACCTTGAAGGCTGAGTTTTGCGACTTGGCTTCCCTCTGGATTTCCCGGCCCGCCCAGTCCAGCCTTTTCGAGCTGAACGCAAGCACTCAAATTGAGCAAGACAAAACCGAGCAGCAGAGCTGCGGCGAATCGGGCTGGTTGTCGGAAGAGAGTGTGCCGCCGAAAAGCCGCGATGTACACAACCGCCACTAAGAGAAATATCTCCGCGATCGTTTGCGACTTGGACGCCCGGTACAGGGTTGTTTGAAATGAAGTCGAGGACGTTTCTGGAATCCTCGTGACTTTAACAGTAAGAGTCGTGGTCGTCTGTCCGCCGGGGGTAAGGCTAAGTGAGGCTGCCGCAAACTGACACGACACTCCTGAAGGGGGGCTCGCGCAACCAATCGTCAGCGGCCCGTCGAGCGTTGCGGATTCAATGCTGATTGCGAAATTCTGGGAGCCTCCGACAGCAATGGTTGCCGATGTCGGCGAGACGGAGCCGGTGAACGATCCCGCACCCACCGTTATTTGGACGGAAGCATTCGAGGTAGTGTAATCAGTTGTGTTCGTGGGTGTGAACGTGGCATTGAGAGTTTGTGTGCTGCTGCTTGGCAGGATGGTGCCCGCGGGCGGATTGTAAGCAAACGTGCCCGGAATATTTGCCGTGGCGTCCAGTTGCGCTGACCCCAAAGTCGTGCCGGAGGACATGGAAGTGGGGGCCGTCCAACTGATTGTCGGCGTTGCTTTTTCGATGGAAAGGCTGTGTGCGGCGTCGGTGCTGGGAGCAAATGAAACCGTTCCCATATAGGTTGCCTGTATCTCGTAGTTGCCCGCCGGCGTTCCCGCGGGGAGTGACAGCGATGCGGTAGTACTGCCCTGAACTACCGGCGTGGAAATCACGGACAAATTCAACGATGGCAAGCTGAATCCTACCGTGCCCCCATCGACGGTCCCGCTCGAACTCGTGACCGTAGCAGTCAAAGAAACTGCCTGCGTCATGGGGCTGTAATCGGCGCTCTCATTGGAAGCGACCATGCTGGTGTCCGCGGGCCCTGTTCCCGTGCCTGTCATTGAACCCAGCAGCCTTTCATACATGGTGAGCAGATTGAACGGCGCTTCGATCGGCGTCGGATTGAGTTGATAGTACGTAGATACCGCGTTGCTCGCAGCGAAGAAAGCCACTTGCGGATAGCCGTCGAGCTCAATCAGATTCGCGATGGCTGCCATCGACGCGGTGTCCTGCGGTTGTGCTGTGAGATTCTGCTGCACTGCGTTTAGAGCGTCCGTCAAATCGCCGTTATTGTAGTTATATTCCGCAAGCAAAAGTGCTTTGTCGGTTTGTTGATCCGAGGTCAGGGTCGGCTCTGGCCCCATCGTGATCGCGATTGGGCCGGACTGTACCGTGCCGTTCCAGCCCTGGGAATTGTTGATCTGAATGCTGGCGACGAGCTGATACGAACCAGCGGGAATAGCCGAAACGTCCGTCGGGCTGATTTGCCAGACGGCTCGGACATAACTGCTTGCCGAAAGGGTCAGGGTTGGAGTTTCCGGTTGTCCAACGAGTTGGAGCGGCCACTGCAAGACTTGTCCCGAACTGGAGGTGGCGGTGAATTGTATGGCCGAAGTCCAGGCGCCGCTGGTGGGAGCGAGCAGGAGAGGACCGGCGGTGGAATTGGCCGTCAAACGGAGCGAATTAAGAATCGAAGTGTGGATGATCAGCGGCCATCCTGGATACAGATTGATCGTTTGATAGCCATTCGCGGTTAAGGATATTTGTGGCGCCGCTTGCTGCGCGTGAAGAAGCGCCGGCAGGAGAAAAAGTACGAGGCCCGCCAGAAGTCGTTTCATGTCAGTTGCTCACCGGCACAGGAGCATAGGCATCGCTCACGCAAATCCAGCTGTTGCAACTGCCACGGCCGGGAGCGGCGTCGAAGTAGCGCGGCTGGGGTTGATGCGATGGATCATTCACACCTGTGCCGGCCGGACTCGTGCAAAGTGTTGAACCAGCGGCTTCCGTGCCGGAGGGCACGATATAGTAAGTATTAGCGGCAGTCGCCGAGGGATATGCGTTTGCAAAGAAGTATCTCATCACGCACTGCATATCCCCGCTGTGCTCAGCGTGGGGCTCTCCTACGTATAGGCCAATTGGAATCGATCCGGAGTCACTCAGAAGATTGTTACACACAGTGACGATGAAGTTGGGCCACACAAATGATGTCGCGGAAACGACCTTACAGAAGGTCGAAAGGCTCTGGCCCTTTTGCCATATCGCGGTGGCTAGATCCGCTCCATTCGACTCCTGCAAGAGATGCACGGTTTGTCCATTCAGGGTAATGATGGGTTGACCCGATGGATTTTTGGGAGTGTTGGGCGCGTAGAACATAAAAAGCACCTGCCGCAAATCAGTATCCCCGTGATGCTCTCCGCCAACGGAATGGATTAATTCGTGGGCCACTCCGATGTCGTACTGCAGAAATGCTTCTGTTGGACTGATCATCCCCGAGTGCGTGTTTGCAGGATTAAACGTTCCCGGGCGGTCCCGATCCTGAATTGCGATACCATCCACAATTGCGGGTTGCGGGCGCACTCCCGCAACGGTCACAACGGTTAGGCCACCATCCATGCCCGCCTGAGTTCCGGGATAGTGGAGCGTTGTCAAAATCATGACACCGTGTTGGTCTGTGGCATGGTATGCCGCGCCATTCGAGTGATTGAAGTTCATCAGAATGGACCCGGCAGCTCCGTTCGGATGGTCGATCAACGCTTCATTCCGTTGAATATCTTTGTGTACCGTTAGTCCGGTGAGTTGGGTGAACAACCAAATGCCTGGTTCCGCGTCCGCGCCGATGCGGTTCTCGATAAAGAAATCCTTACTGTTCGGATCCCCTTGGATGTGATTTCCGTTTTCCATGAATCCGCGGTACTCCTCGTAAAGCGTGAAGCCATCTCCGAGGCAGTCCGCGCGAGAGACCGGGTTCGGCTCTGAGTCGTCATCATCCGGAGTGGAAAGAGAAACATTGTTTGCATTTTTCCAGGTGTCCGCTATGTGCGATCCCGGCTGGCTTTGCGGCAGAGGTATATTGGTATTCGTGCTCCCCTGAAAATGGCCAGTCAACGTCTGACCCGCCACCTTAGCCGTTACATTGAGCGTCGCCCATCCACCCCAGTCCCAGGAGAGCATATAAATCGTGGGAATGCTGTTGCCATTCCCGCCGCTGGGAGGCGTGTAAGTGGCCTGCGTTCCGTCGGAGTTGAAGGTAAATTTCTGATTGATGGGAAAGGTGTCACTTAGATCCGTAAAAGTTAAATCTGGCGGAGTCGGTGTGACCAATTTGGCGGGAGGTGGCCAATTCATCGAGACTCCCGGCTCGTGGGACACCCCTGCCAATGCAAACGTAACATTGTCTGGTCCGAACGGCGTAGGTTGCTGTGTGTCCTTATAAACGAGCGCCGCGTTTATGGCCAGCAGGTTTGGCTGCTCGTTGCTATCCAGTGCGAGACTAATTTCATTCGGCCCCGCCGTAGGCTGCCATGTCGCATAGTTCGGAATGGTCACGATCAAATCGAGAGGCCTTGACGCCGGCTTCAAATTCCAGGAGATCGTCCAAGTGACGACCGGATTCTCTGTGGGGCTGAAGAAGCTGGGAAGATCCCACGGCAGGCCCGTAAAGGTGACGCTACCGGTCAGAGTCGTTCCACTTGAAGGGAAAGATACAAATCCTTGCGGGGCAGTCGGTGTGCTCGGGGGCTGTAGCAGGTTGGGAACGTTCGTTGTGCCCCAGGAAAGCGTATTCGTGCTCTGAGCCGCACCATTCACGGTGATTGTCGCAGGGGAAAAGGACTCGTCTGCACCGAATGTATAGCCGCAGGCCTCGGGAATGTTGTCAAACGTCAGCGTCGCCCCTAATCCCTCAGCACCCATGGCAGTGCTGCCGTTCGCCGAGTAGATGTAAGTGGCCGTCGGGCTTCCGGGAGGTGTAACAGTATATTGGTCGTTGATACTTACCGAGGCATTTTCCGGACCGAGGCTGTTCATCGGTGTTTTGGACGATGGAGTGAGGCTGGGGCTTAGCTGGATGCTCTGTGACACGCTGTACGTGTGCACGTTGCCGTAGGAATCGCTGGTGGTGCCGCTGCCGGAGCCGGTGATGGTGACTGTTCCGGACCAACTGCTTGCCGCCAGGAACTGAGCCGCATTGCACGAAGTTTGTTGGGCGCCCGCTCGAACCGAAACCAGCGAGGCAACTAAAGCTACCCATATCGGCGTTCTCCTCAATGGACGGAATATCTCCACGATGCTCTCCACACCGACTCGAGTGATGAAGTCCACGAGCGGCCTCCATGTGGACAGAGTCATGCCGCAAGCGCGGGGAGGAGTCAATAATCGGCGTGAGATTTCCAGGTAATTCCGATGTATGCGCGCAACCCACTGAAGCTAAATGGCCTACGGCTCATCAATTGCTCTGGACAACGCTAGGTGGTCGGTCTATCATGCCCCCTATACCGCTGTTTGTTTCCGCAGAGACACAGAGCCGAGGCAGTGATGGCCGGCGACAGGTTTCCAACAGGTTTTCACTTTGGTGACTATCGGCTTGATGTGAGCGCACTCCAACTGCGGAAGCACGGTATTCGTGTACCGCTTCGGCACCAGGCCAGCCGCGTGCTCGTATTGCTGGCGCGAAGGTCAGGCCAATTGGTAACGCGCGAGGAGCTTCAGCGGGAACTGTGGGGAGCCGGGACTTTCGTCGATTTCGAGCGCGGGCTGAACAACTGCGTGAAGCAGATCCGTGAAGCCCTCTGCGACGACGCGGAACGTCCAAGGTATGTCGAAACGATTCCGCGTCGCGGCTACCGTTTCCTCCCGACCGTCGAAGTGGTTGACGAGCAAAGTGGATGGGCAGCTTCGGCGGGCGCTCTGGCCGGGGCAGCTGTAGAAGTACCGTCAGGAATCACGCCGGCAACGCCTGCAGAGACCTCGAAACCACTTAAGTTCAAGGCGATCTGGATCGCAGCCGTGTGCGTCCTGGTGGTTGCGGGATTTGGCAGGTGGATGCTCGTTGGCCGACCAGCATTTTCCTTTCACGAGCGGGACTCCATCTTGATTTCGGATTTCGATAACCACACGGGCGATCCTCGCTTTGATGACGCGCTTCTGACGGCTTTCACCGTTGGCCTCGAACAGTCTCGTTACGCAAATGTCGTTCCACGCAGCCGCGTTTACTCTGCTCTAGGGCGCATGGGGAAACCCGCGACCCAGCGCATTACCCAGGAAATCGGGCGCGAGATTTGCCAGCGCGAGGACATTCGCGGGCTAATCGTTCTCGATATCACCCGCACCGGGCAGCAGTATGCCCTCACCGCCGGTTTGATCGATCCTTCGACTGGGACTGCCGTTCGCTCGTACAGCGAACGCGTGCACGGCGAGGACCACGTCCTGGAGGCACTGGACAGTATCGCCGTAAGCATTCGCGCCGATCTGGGAGAATCTCTCTACCAGATTCATCGCGCGAGCCGCTCACTGCCGCAAGTGACAACGACATCGCTCGAAGCGCTCAAAGCCTATGCCGACGGAGAGACGCTCTGGCACGCGTCAAAATATAACGAAGCCGCGACTCGCTACCGCTCGGCCATTGCCTTGGACCCAGACTTTGCCATGGCGCACGCAAGTCTGGGGCATGCGCTATGCAGCCACATATTTCAATACCAACGCGATCTTTGCGCACAGGAGTACGGAAAGGCCCTTGCGCTCTCTTCCCGTACGTCGGAGCGCGAACGACGTTTGATCCAGGCCAACTATGCTTATGACCTCGGCCACGTGCAGGAAAGTGACGATCTTTACCGTCTTTATCTTCGCGATTATCCGGACGACTGGCAGGTGCGCCGCACTTATGCGCGCCTCTTGCGCATGCATGACCGCGAGGAGGAAGCGATTAGTCAATACCGGGAGCTTTTGCGCGCCACGCCAAACGAAGCCGGAGTCTACATTGACATCGCGACGGCGTATAAAACGTTAAACAAGCCCTCGGATGCCGTCCGGGAATATTTAGAGGCATTTCGCCTCGATCCTGCCCGCCTCAACATCAGCAATGTCAATCGGGAGTATGGGTTTGCGCTGGTCGCGAACGGCGAGGAAGCCGAGGCGGTTGAAGTATTTGCGGCGTTGTGCACAAACCTCCCTACACGGTCGGATTGTTTGCACTCCTTAGCTCTTCTCGACTTGCTGCACGGCCGGTACGCCAAGGCCCACGAGCGCTTCAGGGAAGCTCTCTCCCTCGCTCAGCAGTATCGCGATCCTTTCCTGGTCGCTCGCAACCATTTTCTCTTGGCGGTCGTCGCGGCCGGTGAAGGCCAACGAGCGGCGCAATTGAAGGAACTCGCTGCCGTCCTCTCGGATTTCGAAAATCTAGGCCCGAAAGTTGAATATGGATCGTTGGTAGGTCAAGAGTTTGCGCGCGCCGGCGCGATCGAACAGGCCGAGAAGATAGGGAAACGGATTGCGCAGCTCGCGGATCCCGATAGCAGCGAACAAACCGGCTACCTCCGCCTGTTGCAGGGGCAGATCGCCGTTGCCAAAGGGGAACAATCGCAGGCCATCGACCTATTTGAGCTGCAGGATCCAAGATTCGGACGAAGTGTCAGGCAACTTGCGATCGAGGCTCTCGCGAGCGCGTATCAAAAGGCGGGTGACACGGACGAAGCTGTCTCTTGGTATGAAAAGCTGCTTGCTACATCGCCATGCGGACTGGTCGGTTGGGAGCCACAGCAACGCTGCGAGGAGGCGCGTGTGGCGTTGGCCGCGGATTACCTGGCTCGCGGGGACAAGCAGAAAGCCGAGGCTGCGCTCGCGCCACTGCTGACAGATTGGAAAGATGCGGACTCGAATCTGCCCCTGCAACACCAAGCCCTCGAGCTCGCAATGGCGTCGGGCAAGCCCACGCCATAGGTGACGACGACTCGGCCCGGCGATGCACTTCATCGCTCTGGTGTGGCCCACCAAGAATCTAATCACCGGCCCGGTGATGATTCGCAGCATACCGCGTTCCTGGCATCCCCGCACGGGCTCCACTGCTTTCCTGCTGCTTCCGTCCGCGACGACAGAACTCATGATAATTAATCCATCCCGCAACATAATCCATAAACCGAATCCCGAGCATGCGCGCCACCCCCACGCTGGCCTTGTCGAGACCCTTTGGGGCTTACTCGCGTTCCCTAATCCGTTTTTGTCGGTTTTTCCGCGTTTGGAGTTTCACAAAATCAGTAACATACCGACTCCCACCCCGGGCACCATTTTGGACGAAAAATCTAAGCTGCCGTAACTTTCCTCCGCCGACGCACTTAGGCTCTCCTTCGATCCGCGCACGATGACTCGTCAAGCGGCGTGCGCGGCTTCTGTAAGTTGGTGCCAGAAGGCTTCTAAATCCAAGGGTTTGGATTCCGCAAGTTTCCTGGCGTGCGGAATCCAATCCCCGTTTGGGGACTTCCCTGCCGCGATTTTTTCCGACAGACGTGCAACATCTTGCGCAATCGTTGCGTTTAGCCGCTTGAGCTGTTCGGGACTCAAAAACTTGAGCAACTTCGCCACGTGGACTCGAAATGGTCCGCTGCCGCTTGTACTTCCCTGCGAAACAAAACAGCAAAGGGCGGCAAGAGAATTGGCGATTCGGAGTTCCGCGGTTTTTCCGGGCAGCCCTCCGTCTGGCTCGAGCATTCCGGCCAGCGCCACCAAAACGTCGTCGGTGGATTGGGAAGGCGGCTCATGCCGCTTAAGCCTTTTCTGTGGTACTGCCTTGCGCCTGAATAAGCGCCCAATGATAGACGAAGGCGACGACGCGGTTGTCGTGTCGGGGGTGGTTGGAGACGCACCGCCAGGGGGAGCCGTCACCGCATAGGAACCCGTTCCCAGTGGCCGGGTGGCAGCCATCGCTAGAGGTGCGGGCGACAGAAGATCCTCGACCATCCCAGCAGGAAGGCCAACGGGAACAATCATCGTTTTCGGAATTTCACCGGCAACGTCTCCGGTGCGTTTCACGACCGCCACCAGGGCCATCTCTGAGCTCGCCAGAGCGTACTCGCGGCTCAACTGCAAAAGCTGTTCGTTTGCTCGCGAACCCTCTCTGCGTGCGGCCACGCCCACTCGACCCGCCGGCAGGATGCGGCTCTCATAGTCGCTGATGATGCGTGCGCCTTGCAGCAATTTCAAAGTGTCGCCCAGAGGAGAGGCAGCAAGCGGAATCGGGAGTTCAAGATGAGCTTCCGCCTGCGGTCCGAGCCAGCTGACTTTCAGGTAAGCGCTGGTGTCTGCCGCCGGATTCGCTTCACCTGAAACAAGCAGCGGCGTCCCAGAAAAAGCATAGTGGCTCGGCTGCGGCAAAATGCGGCCTTCGCCTGCTCCCACAATTTCCGCGGTAATATTTTTCGCCACGGGTCTTCCGATAGAGGCGAATAGTTCGATGGCTGGCAGGTCAACCCGCTCGTTCGGCGTCAGAAACCGGCTCACGCCGCCGGTTTGACTGGCAAGTTGCGAAAGGAAGCGATCCTGGCTGGCGCTTCCAATACCAAGACAATGAATCCTCACGCCCGTAGCACGGGCCCGTTGCAGAATTTCCTCCGTGCCGAAGACCTGTCCATCGGTAATGACCAGCATATCTCCAGGCTCATTCTTGAGCAGCCTGGCGGCGGCTTCCGCTCCGGAAGCAAGCTCTGTGCCCCCTGCCGCGTTTATGGACTCTAAAAATTTCTGCACGTCCCGACGATTCTCCAGCGTGCCTTTGGAGAGTTCCGGCTGGAAAACCTCGCTCGAATTGGAAAACGCGACGAGACCAAAGAAATCCTGTTCGTCGAGCGCTCCCAGGCACGCTTCAATGGCTTTCTTCGCCTGCGCAATAGGCGTCCCTTGCATGGACCCGGAACGGTCGAGCAGAATGACGAACCTCCGCGCGCTTGCCGTGAGCTGTCCAAATTGTGTGGAAGGAATAACGGCCGCGAATCGGCCTTTTCCGGCAGAGTCCACTCCGCTGAAGAGCGACGCACCAGCCGGTTTCGTTCGCACATCCAACACCAGGTCACGATCCGGGATTTCACTTTCGCGGGAAAGCAAGACCCGGCTGCTTTCGGCGCTCTTGTTTTGGACCCGCAATGCGTGCGATGGAGAAGCAATCTCCTGGATTGCTCCCCCCATCTGCACATCCAGGCAAAATCCCACTTGATGCAGGTGGTCCCCATTTTTTGCGAATTGCGGCAGGATTAAATCGTCAAACTTGTCGCCGGGAAGTTCCATTTCTGAAACTCCGGGAGCGATTTCCGCCACGCGCGCCTGGGCATGATAAGAAGGCGCCAGCGTAAACGGAAAACGCAGCCGCAGGCTATCATCGGACAACGCAACGCCCGCCACCAGTTCCAGCAGGACAACTACGTTCTCGCCGGGACGAATGTTCCCTACGCTCAGATTTACGATCCCGTCGCCGTAGAGGCGGGCCATGGTCGCGAGGGATCCAGCCTGTATGCCCTCTTCGTAAAGTTTGTGCGCCTCTCGCGTAGGGCGCAGCTCAGAGTCCACTTGGAAATTCTCGCCGCTCACGCGAAAACGGCGCAGGGATGCGTCGCGCGGCAAAGCAAAACTGTAGATAACTTCGACCGGTCCAGGCTCCTGCGAAGCGAATTCGTGGCGAACCCAAAGCCGCGCTCCCATGGCAAGAACCTGCCCGGTCAGCCAGAGTTTCTGCATGCTGAGATTCATTGCTTTTCTTGTCGATGGCAGTAGCGGGGCAAAACCAGTTCTTGTGCTCATTGTTTTTCTTCCTTTTTGTGCGCCCCATCTTTTGGGGAAAGTTCTTTCGGGGAAAGTTCTCGCGCGAGACGTTCGAGGGTGGACTTCACTTGATGCTGGCGCCATGGACTGCTTCCCGCTTTCACCTGAACCACAATGTCTTCGGCGAGGGGATAGGCGTGCCAGGTTTCCGGCTCCGGCAGACGCGTTGGGACTGTTGCCAAGTCGCCGCTACGCTCGATTTCCGTAAGCGTGAGGCCTTGCTGCTGGCTCCGCTGAATCTCGCGAAGCCGTTTCAGGTGCTCCGGCGTGTAATACGCCCCGCGTCCTCCGCGCGCGGGCCCTTCCAGCAGGCCTCGCGAGATGTAATACCGAATGGTGCGTTCAGAGAGGCCCGACTCTTCGGCGAGGGCGCCGAGGCTCAGCTCGCCATCCTGTTCCTTCTGCTCCGGCTTGTCTTTCGCCTCTTTCATGCCTGGGTTGAGTTAAACACAATAATTAGCCACTGTCAAGTACTGTCTATTTATGCCGTGCTTCCAACACTTTGAAATTTGTGTTTGTGCCCCGCACCGGAGTTGGTGAACTTTCGATTTTTCTCAGCGCCTGGCAATCAGACACGATTCGGCACAGTCCCGGAAGGAACTTGCCATCCCGACGGCACAGTTCCTCTAAACTTTCTTTGACTACACACAATGAACTCGGCTGGCCCTCTCGAAACAGCTGCATGCGGCAGGAGGTTGGTGTGGCACCCAACGACAACTTTGATCTGATTGTGATTGGCTGCGGCCCCGCCGGCGAGAAGGCGGGCGCGCAAGCCGCCTATTTCGGCAAACGTGTCGCCGTCATTGAACGGGCGCCGCACATGGGTGGAAGCTGCATCAATACGGGCACAGTCCCCAGCAAAACTCTCCGCGAATCCGCGCTCTACTTTTCCGGGCTCAAGCAGCGCGGTCTCTATGGCATTGACTACTCGCTGAAAGAAAATCTCAGCGTTCAGGATTTCATGCACCACGAGCGCGCGGTCGTAGAAATGGAGCGCCAGCGCATCCTGAAGAATCTGGAGTTGCATCACATCGAACTCGTCCGCGGTCAGGCTAACTTTGAGGACGCGCATAGGGTTGCCGTTACAGGTACGAACGGGACGCGCCAACTTCGCGGCGAAATCATTCTGATCGCAACCGGGTCAAAACCGCATCGCCCGCCGGAGATCGCTTTTGATGACATCCACACTTTTGATTCCGACACGTTTTTGCAACTGAAACGGATTCCCAAAAGCCTTGCCGTCATTGGAGGTGGCGTTATCGGTTGCGAGTATGCCTCTATTTTCGTGGCGCTCGGCGTGGAGGTTACGCTGGTGGACGGCCGCGATCGCTTGTTGCCGTTTTTGGACGCGGAAATTTCCGAGCGGCTCGGCGACCGCTTCACGGCGCTTGGCATGCGCTTTCTTTTCAATGAGCGGCCCGTAAAAGTTGAGAATTCTTCTTCGGGCGTGCGGCTCTCGATGAAGAGCGGCAAGGTTCTTGAAACGGAAGCAGCGCTTTTTGCCGCCGGACGCCGCGCAGCCGTTGACGGTCTTGCGCTCGAAAAGGCCGGCCTGGCCATCAACGATCGCGGCTACGTTCCGGTTGACGACAACTACCGGACTTCCGCGCCAAATATCTATGCCGTGGGAGATGTCATTGGTTTTCCCGCGCTGGCCTCGACGTCGATGGAGCAAGGCCGCGTGGCCGTCTGCCACGCTTTCGGCTTCCAGTATAAACAGCGCGTCGCGTCCATGTTGCCGATGGGGATTTACACCATTCCGGAAATTTCCGCGGCTGGCGAAACGGAAGAATCCTGCAAGGAAAAAAAGATTGATTACTGCGTTGGACGCGCTCACTACGAAAACAACGCGCGGGGGCACATCATGGGAGACACAGCCGGGATGGTGAAACTCATTTTTGCACGGGCCGACCGCAAGTTGCTCGGCGTAAGCGTAATCGGCGAAAGCGCCACCGAACTGATCCACGTCGGCCTGATGGCTCTCGACGCAGGCAAGTCGATCGACGAATTTATCCAGCAGGTTTTTAATTATCCGACGCTCAGCGAAATGTACAAGTACGCTGCATACGATGGCCTCGGAAATCTCGCCGGGCACAAGCTCCGCGAAGGCTAGCTACCGCGCGCATCTTCTGGCATTCTCGAAGTTGTGAGCCAGGTGAAGCCCGGTTTGTCATTCGTGTCTGTTTCGGCAATCGCCGCCGCGTTGATTCTCCTTTCTTGCCGCGACGCGCCCAAGCCGGACGCGCAATCCGCCGCGCCGATTCAGGTATCAGCGCGCGCGTTCCTAGGGTTCGACCGCAACATCTATCCCGGCGATGATGCCATGAAGTCGCTGCGTCGCGACTTCGCCTTCACCGGCTATTACCTGAGCCCGCCGCCGGGAGAAAAGGCCAACACTTGGGCCGGCAAGCGCGAATTTGTGCGCTCCTTGGGATTTGGTTTTCTGGCGCTTTACCGGGCGCGTCAAGAGCGGGATCTAAAAGACGCAAAGACTGCCGCGAGTTTGGGTGAAGCCGACGCGCATGCCACGGCCGAGACCGCCAAACGCGAGGGATTTCCGGAGAACACGATCATCTTTCTGGATATCGAAGAGGGTGGCCGTCTTTCTCCCGCGTATCACGCCTACATCCAAAGGTGGCTGTGGACTCTGACGCACATCGGTTATCAAGGGGGATTCTACTGCTCGGGAATTCCGGTGGGAGATCCACGGACCTCAATTACAACAGCCGATGACATCACCAATTTCCTTGCTCTGAAATCGCGCGCCTTCACTCTCTGGGCGTTCAACGATGTGTGTCCGCCTTCGCCCGGCTGCACGTTCCCCCAGACATCGCCTTCGCCCAAGTTGAGCGGAATCTCGGACGCAGAGGTCTGGCAATACGCACAGTCGCCACGGGTAAAGGAACGCACCGCGCACTGCGCGCCCGGCTATCACACGGATGGCAACTGCTACGCTCCGAGCGACACGGCGCATGCCTGGTTTCTTGACGTGAACTCAGCCACTTCAGCCGACCCATCCAACGGCAGATAGTGCTGAAACAAAAGAGAGCGGCAATGTGCCGCCCTTCGGTTTGACATGAATTGCAAATTGCCGGACGCGGAGCGCGAAATGGAAACTGCGACGCATTTTGTGCCGTGCCGTGAAGTTTCTTAGATCTGGCCCAGGCCGCCATCCACGTGAATCTCTTCGCCCGTGATAAAGGAAGAATCGGACGAAGCGAGAAACGCCACCGCGCCCGCAACTTCGTCGGAGGTTCCAAAGCGCTTCATTGGCACTTGCGAGCTGATGTTTTTCGCAAATTCGTCGATGGCTGCTTGCGGCAATCCGGTGCGGCCGAAAATGGGCGTTTCAATCGGCCCCGGTGCAACCGCATTCACGCGAATGCCACGGCCCACCAATTCAGCGGCGGCCGTGCGCGCCATGGAGCGAAGCGCCGCTTTGGTTGCCGAGTAGGCGCTCGCGCCCTCGGTGCCCTTAATGCCAGCAACGCTGGTGTTCAGGATGATCGACGCTCCGTCATTGAGATGAGGAATCGCCTTCTGGATCGTAAAGTATGCGCCCTTCACATTGGTTGAAAAATTATCGTCGTATATGGCTTCTGTGGTTCCCGAGAGTGGAGCAAACTTCGCAACGCCAGCGTTGACGAAGAGCACGTCGATTTTTCCGTACTTCTTTTGCACAGCGGCGTAGATCTTGTCGATGTCTTCCAGCTTGGAGACATCCGCTTGAATCGCCAGTACGCCGTTGCCGAGAGCCTTGGCTGCTTCGTCGAGCGTTTTCTGGCTGCGCCCCGCGATGACGACGCGAGCGCCTTCTTGCTGCAAACGCTTTGCCGACGCCAACCCAATACCGCTGTTGCCGCCTGTAATTACGGCTACTTTTCCTTCCAGTCGCTTCATGATTTCCTCCAGATCTTTCGATTCGTTCCTTAAACCCGAGCGGGAGGCTTGCTGCCTTCGCTCTTCCCTAAGCTTCGATACTTAGATGAACGTCTAAATGGAAAGTTGCATCAAATCTGGGTGAGGTTGCAGGGAGTTGCAGGTGTTCTGGCAGGCTGCCCCAATCTCTGATATAGACTGCGTAGGAACTTATGGACCGTTCTCAAGTTGAGAAAATATCGAGAGCTTTAGCGGACGAGACTCGTCTCGTGATTTTTGAAGAGATATCCGCGAACCAACGGATGAACTGCGGCGAGATTGTTTCGATGAAGGGGGTCACGCCGGCAACCGTCTCCCATCATCTTAAGGTTCTGAATGAGGCGGGACTGATTGCATGCCAGCGCGAAGGCCAGTTTGTCTACAGCCGTTGCCTGCCGGAAACAATCGAGCAGTATTCTCGCGAGCTTGCGCGAATTGCAGGTGGGAAAAAATCGGCGAAGGCCGCAAAGGCCCGCAAATAGCTGCGCTTAGTCCGTTGGATTGCGCGGAAATTTGAAGTATGGAAGCCGCACGTCGTTAATCAGAATTTGATCCGCGCGGATATTCGCCGGCGCTTCAAATCCGGCCGCTCCGCCGTTCGTTACATAGTCGTCTTGATCCACGCCGTCTCCGCTGACACCCAGGCCACCGACCAGGACGCCATTCCTAAACAATCCTGTGCTTCCTGGAAAAAATACGATACCGCTTTTGTTCACGTTGGGCGCTCCGGCTTGCATGCCCTGCGTGCAGGGGTTCGCCAGATCCTGAAGGAAAATGTTGAAGAACGGCCCGGGAGCTGTGCCATCAATTCCAGGAGGGAAAAAAGGCTGGGCGCCAAAGCTGATCGTGCGGTTCGTGACAGCTTTGCCCATCGGCACCTGGTTCAAATCTGCAGCGGTACGCGAGGAACTATTGAAATACACCATGTTGCGGGCTTTGCTGGCAGCCACGTCAATACTGAACACAGTGGAATCCTGCATGCGGCGCAAACCAATGATCGTGCCGTCGAGATCGGCAACCGCAATGGCCATCCGCGCTCGCGAGCCAATCGGCAATCGAATCGCGGCGCGAGTCGTGTTGGCCGTCGCTTCTGCGTTGCTCAGAATGGTTTGAACATCCGTCGCGCTCAGTCCACCGAGAGGTCCGGCTGCGGGCGCAATCAAGTCGCCATCGGGCGGTTGTCCCGCGCTGTTCGCTGGCGCAACGACATAGGATCCAGTCCCGGCAACCGGTCCAGCGGAGACACCGTCAGGCAACGAAGTTTGCGTTACAAAAGGAAGGGCAATACCGCCGATGAAAACAACGCCTGGCGCGGCGGGCGTCGGGCCGAACGAATCGCCAGGCCCAGTGCGCTGCGTTGAGGAACCGGCGAAGGCCACGTATTCCGCCAAGTTCAAATTGCTCGAAGAGGTCACCACCCCCATCCCGCCGACGACCACATTCTGATAAAAAATCGGCACGCCGCCCGGATTTACGGCCAACGGATTCGAGTCCATCGCATCAGCCTTGCCCGTCATAACGCCAGGTCCAAAACCTCCGCCAAGCGCGAGCGATGGCGGGATTTGGCTCTGGAATGTCGCGCCGCTAACCAACGTACACCCGCGATTCGTGTTCTCGATTCCATAGAGATCGGCTGGAGGCTGATTCGTCACGCCAGGCGGGAAATGAATTCCACTGATGAAACGCACCGTGCGCGAAGACAGCGGCGCCTGGTCGTTGCTGAAAAACGCACCGGTCCGGGCAAGTGCCAGAGCCACGTCATTCGCATCCAGCGCCTGTCCAAAATTTCCAATTGCCGTTGCCGGCGCGTTTTGCGTGCGGAACACGCCCAGCACAAACCCGGCACGATCCACTACTGCTACCACCATGTCCACGTTTGCGGAATTCACCGCGGCTTGCACGATGTTCTGCACGTCAGCAATCTGCAGAGGCTGCACTGGGGCAATCGGAACGGTCGTGGAGGGAGTGCTGCTGTTGTCGCCGCCGCAGCCGATCAGGATCAACACCAGCGCCCCAGCAACTCCCAGGGCCAGCAGTATGCCCAAGGCGAGAACCCTTTGGCGCCGCTTCAACGCGCTGCGCGCAAAAACCGGCTTCCGAAGCTGATGTTCCCTGTCCATGAAAGGTATCTTCCTTAGTAACACGCGGCTCCGCGCACCTCAATCCTTGACGGGCCGAGCGATTCCTATCGGTGAACGCCTACGCGCAAAGCCCCCGCACACGAACTGTTATCGCTTGTGTTCACCTCTCGCGGAAATGGATTGCCCGTCGTGCCCCGATATTGTTAGCTAGAACACGATCCCTTTTTCGTGCGGATATCCTCTCAGGCCGAAGGCATGCTCTTTCTCACTTCGCGAACCTCTCGAATCGCTCGTTGGGTGGAACGCTTCTGTACCGTGGCGGTGCTTATTTTTTGGATGACCGGAAACGCTCGCAGCGACGAGCAAGCTGCCCCAGCTTCAGCAGAAAAGCAATCCGCGCCCGATGCGCAGGCTACGGTCCAGAAATCCACTGAAGCGGGAACGCTTCAGCGCATTCCACGGCAACAGGCGCTGACGACCACGGTCCTCGATGGCGTGCTTCGCGAAATAATTTCGCCTAGCGAAACCCGGCCAGTTGCAGGAGCCCAGCTGACGCTTCGCCATTTGCAGACCGGGCAAATTGTGCGCGCGGCTTCCTCTGGAGAGGGCGTCTTCCGCATCCTTCTTCTGGCCCCAGGCCATTACGAAATTCGCGTGGAGGCGGAGGGCTACGCCGCCTTCGCAATACCTGACCTTGCGCTAAATGCCAATGAGGTCACAACGCTCGAGATTTCATTGGTACGAATCGGCAGCGCCGAGTTTCGCTCGCGCCTGCCGCGCCTTCCTGAGCTAGGTCCCGCAGCGCCGCCCGGATCGGCCCCGCCGCTCGGCACGTATCGGGAACTTCGACACCGGCTGGACTCCGATCCCAGCTACATTGCAGAGCTCGCGCCCGAGTATTTGCCTCCCGTGGCCGATATCTACAATGTGGTGCCCAATCGCTGGGCGCTTAACCAGCCTGACTATCGCCGCTACTCGCAAAGGGGCGAATATCCCTACAGCAAGCCGCACTGGTACGACCCTTTCAATCGCAATCGGCTCAAAGGCGACGAGCCTATCTGGCCGGAAGTGTTCGGCCAGCAAATCTTCTTGAACATCACGGCCTCGTCGGAAACATTTTTCGATGGCCGGCGTGTTCCTTCGCCGGGCGGTGTGAGCGCCGCGGAGCCTGGCAGTTCCGCTTTCTTTGGCCGCGGGGAACAAGCGTTTGTCGATCAGACTTTGCGCTTCAGCTTTGACCTGTTTCATGGCGATGCCTCTTTCAAACCTGTGGACTGGCGCATTCGCCTCACGCCGGAGCTGAGCCTTAACGACCTTGATGTTCGAGAGCTGGGCATTGTCAGCCCCAACGTGCGCGCCGGCACGAATCGCTTCGACGATCATCTTGGTTTTCAAGAAGCCTTTGCCGAAGTAAAGCTGCACGACCTCAGCGACAACTACGATTTCATTTCCGCCCGAGCCGGCATTCAGCAGTTCAATGCCGACTTTCGCGGCTTTCTTCTTGTGGATGAGCAGCCCGGCCTGCGCATCTTCGGGGACTGGAACAGCGACCGCATCGAATACAACGCCGTTTATTTTCAGATGCTCGAGAAGAACACCAACAGCGGCCTCAACACCTTCAACCGGCGCCACCAGCAAGTTGTGCTGGCAAATGCCTACATTCAGGACTTTTTATTCCCCGGATATACCGCGGAATTTGTCGGCGCGTGGAATAAAGACGATCCGAGCGTCCACTATGATGACAACGGCTTCCTGGTTCGCCCCGCGCCCATCGGCAACGTTATCAGTCAGGGCCCAGGAGGAGGACCGCTGGAGCATGGCATTCGCGTCGGCTATTTCGGCTGGCTCGGCAGCGGCCATATCAGGCGCCTCAATCTCACGCACGCTTTTTATCAGGCGGTTGGAGAGGACACGTTCAATCCAATCGCAGGAAGGGCCGTCACCGTCAACGCACAGATGGCTGCCGCCGAGCTCTCCTACGACCGTGACTGGATCCGCTACCGCGTTTCCACGTTCTACACTTCAGGCGATGCAAACCCGCGCGACGGTCGCGCGCGCGGATTCGATGCCATCGACGATCTCCCGAATTTCGCGGGAGGCATCTTCAGCTTTTGGAATCGCGAAGACATTCGTCTTCTCGGCTCGGGCGTTCAGCTAACGACCGACGGCAGCTTGATTCCGTCGCTGCGCTCCAGCAAAGAAGAGGGCCAAGCCAATTTCGTCAATCCGGGCATTTTCATCGCCAACGCGGGCGCGGATTTTGACATAACGCCAAAACTCAAGGGCTTTGCCAATTTCAACTATCTGCGCTTCGAACGCACCGAGCCACTTGAATACGTTTTGTTTGAATCGCCAATCCGCCACAGCATCGGCGAAGATTTTGGTATCGGCGTAACTTACCGTCCGCCGCTATCGGAAAACATCGTGTTGACCGGCGGCGCATCCGCTTTGCAGCCCGGCGACGGGTTCAAAGATATCTACACGAGCCGAACGCTTTTCTCGCTTTTTGGAGTCATGAAGTTTACTTTTTGAGAGAACGCATCGAATGACTGGCGTGGGCAAAACCAACCATATCTCTCCGCGAAATCTGTGCCTACTCTGCGTCTCCGCGTTATCTTTTGCTTTCGTCTTTTCTGTTGCTCCGGCCTCAAATCTTCGTGCAAAGCAAGACACGGCGCCCGTCCGTGCCCAGTCGCACGAAGAAGCTGATCGCAAATCGTCCGGCTGCATCTCCTGCCACAGCGTGACGGACGAGCCAACGATGCACCCGACAAAAACGGTTTTCCTAGGCTGTACCGATTGCCACGGCGGCAATTCTTCCGTCACAGTTTCCGGAGGCTTCGCTGCGAACTCGCCCGAGTACAAAGCAGCCAAAGAAAAAGCTCACGTTCAGCCGCGTGACGCGAGTTTCAAAAACCGTTCCGCATTGCCTGAACGCACGTTTACAAAATGGCTCAAAGAATCCGCCGAATACGTAAAGTTCGTGAATCCAGGCGACCTACGGGTCGCCCCGGAAACATGCGGTGCAGAGGGCTGCCACGCAAAAGAAGTTCGTGCTTCTTCGACCAGCATGATGACGCACACTGGCCTTCTGTGGGGCGCAGCGCTCTACAACAACGGCGGCTATCCCACAAAAAACACTCATTTCGGCGAAAGCTATGATCGCGAAGGCAGGCCGCAGTCCATCAAAACGTTTCCGGCACCAACTCCAGAAGAAACTCGGAACAAAGGCGTGCTCCCTGAACTCGATCCGCTGTTGCGTTGGGAAATTTCTCAGCCCGGAAACGTCCTTCGCGTTTTCGAGCGAGGGGGCGAGAAGAAAGCCGAACTAGGCAATCCGAATCGCGAAGAGGATCCCGGCAAGCCTGACGACAAGCTCAGCGACCGCGGCTTGGGAACCGAGCTGCGCACCGACCCGGTCTTTCTCGGCTTACAGAAGACTCGTCTGGTCGATCCGATCCTCTCGCTGCCTGGCACGAACGACCATCCTGGCGACTATCGCGGTAGCGGCTGCACTTCGTGCCATGTGATCTACGCAAACGATCGCGATTCATCGCATGCCGGCAGCTACGCGCAGTTCGGACACTCCGGTTTCAGCTCTTCGAACGATCCCACCATTCCCAAGGATGAGCCCGGACATCCCATCAAGCACGTCTTTACGCGCTCCATTCCTTCGAGCCAATGCATGGTCTGCCACATCCATCCCGGCACGAACATGCTCACCACGTATTTCGGGCTGACCTGGTGGGACAATGAAATCGATGGCGACAAAATGTATCCACGACAGCAACACAAGCTGACCGATGAGCAGCGCTATCAATCTTTTTTGCGCAACCCGGAAGCGGCTGCCGCCCGCGGCCTTTGGAGCGACGACAAATTTCTGAACAATCTGGGCAGCCCCGAATTCAATGCCAAATTGAAAACGACGCAATTCGCCGATTTTCACGGCCACGGCTGGGTCTTCCGCAGCGTCTTCAACCACGACCGCAAAGGCAACTGGCTCGATAAAGACGGCCAGCAAATCCCGTTTGATGATCCAAACCGCTTTGGCAAAGCGGTTCACCTTGCGGATATTCACCTTGAAAAAGGAATGCAGTGCAACGACTGCCACTTCGAGCAAGACAATCACGGCAACGGAAAAATTTACGGCGAGCCACGCGCCGCAGTGGAAATCGACTGCATTGATTGCCACGGCACGATTCGCAGCAAAGCTACGCTTATCACTTCAGGTCCGGCCGCTCCGGATGGTGGCCGGCATCTCGACGCGCTTCGCACTCCCTGGGGCCTGCGCCGATTCGAATGGCGCGCCGGTGGCGCCGTCATTCAACGCTCGATGTCGGAGCAAAATAAAGAGTGGGAGATCGTGCAGACGGCAGATTCCATTACTCCCGGCAATATACATTTCAATAGCAAATCTTTCCGCGCCAAATTAATGACCAGAGACGGTAGCGTCGCGCAACAAATGCCGCAAGACGACGAACACCTCGCCCACGCCAATTCCAGTATGACCTGCTACTCCTGCCATACTTCGTGGACGCCGACCTGCTTCGGCTGCCACCTGCAAATGACGGCCAACGCGCGCAAGCCCATGCTGCATAATGAGGGCCTCACTACGCGCAACTACACCAGCTACAACTTTCAGGTCCTTCGCGACGACATTTATATGCTGGGCGTGGATGGCACGGTGACGGGCCATCGCATTGCTCCAGCCCGCTCCTCGTGCGCCATTCTCGTCAGTTCGCAAAATGCGAACCGCGAGTGGCTCTACTACACGCAGCAAACGATTTCAGCGCCAGGATTTTCCGGCGAAGCCTTCAGCACGTTCGTCCCACACACCGTCCGCGCCAAAGAAACCAAACAATGCAGCGACTGCCACGTGTCCGCCGCCAACGACAACAATGCGTGGATGGCGCAGCTTTTGCTGCAGGGTACAAACTTCATGAATTTCATGGGCCGCTATGTTTATGTGGCCACAGGCAAAAAAGGATTTGAAGCCGTCGCGGTCGCCGAGCATGACGAGCCCGAAGCCATCTACGGCAGCGACCTACAGCGCATTGCCTATCCCGACGACTACAAAAAATTCGAGCGCGATCATCGCGTACTTCAAGCGGCGGCGCGGCACGAAGGTGATGTTCTCGATATCCAGGCGCGCGGCGAATATGCCTACGCGGCAACGGGCAGCAGCGGCCTTCGCATCTATGACATCGCGAACATAGATAATAAGGGTTTTTCCGAGCGCATGATCACTGCGCCGGTTTCTCCCATCGGCCAGCGCTTCTTCGTTCCAACGAAAGACGCGGTTGCCGTCGCGACGCCAACGACACTGGGCGTTGATCCGTTGCGGCAGCAACTTCCTGAAAATGAAGAGCAGCCAATCCATCTTCTCTACGGGTTCCTCTACGTTGCCGACGCGCAGGAAGGACTCGTGGTCATCGGCAATCCCGATCTAAAATCCAAAAGCCCTGGCGTAGGCACACTGCTCGACGGGAATCCTGCGAACAATTTTCTGAAGCGCGCGCTGGCGTTCAATCCTAATGGTGTTCTGACAGGCGCGCACAGAATCGTGATCGCCGGAACCTACGCCTACGTCCTCACCGACAAAGCCCTAATCGTCGTCGACCTGGACAACCCACTCTCCCCTCGCATCACCGCCACCCTGGGTGCCCCAAGCCTCGACAATCCTCGCGGCATCGCGGTTCAATTCCGTTACGCATTTGTAGTGGACCGCGATGGACTAAAAACTCTGGACGTAACTGATCTGGCGCACCCGAAGTTCATGGAGAAGAGCCAAGTCGCGCTGGAA
The DNA here is from genome assembly GCA_903970165.1 of Betaproteobacteria bacterium. Taxonomy (GTDB): domain Bacteria; phylum Acidobacteriota; class Terriglobia; order Acidiferrales; family UBA7541; genus Acidiferrum. The sequence goes on along the minus strand of CAJCHZ010000048.1, from coordinate 60,666 downwards.
GACTCGCGAAATGTGTATGTGGCGCGCACCTATGCTTACGTTGCGCAGGGCAAATCCGGCATCGCCATTGTTGACGTTGAAAATCCGGAGCAACCGCGCCTCGAGCAGCACTACAACGCGGACGGCGCCATTAACGATACCAATGACATCAAGATCGGCATGGTCGCGGGAAGCGCATTTGCATTTGTGGCCGACGGCAAGAACGGGCTGCGCGTCCTGCAAATCGTTTCTCCATGGGATGATCCAGCTCACTTCTCCGGCTTCAGCCCGCGGCCAACCCCTAAACTAATCGCCACTGCGCATACGCGCGGCCCCGCGCTCGCCATCTCCAAAGGCATCGACCGCGACCGCGCCGTGGACGAATCAGGGAACCAACTCGCCGTCTTCGGCCGCCGGGGCGCGCGCCCGCTGAACCGCGCCGAGATGCAGCGGCTCTACATACACTCGAGCAATGGCGCGTTCTACTCCGTTACCGAAACGGATGACACCTCTGGGCGCACGCAAACCATTCCTTCTTCTTCAAGTGCATTTTTCAGTCGTGCCCGCGATTGGCTGAATTCTCTTTTCTGAGGTAACAACATGAACCGTCGCAGATTCCTCTCCTCTGCACTGAAAACCGCTTCCGCCGCCAGCTGCGCTCCGTTCTTCACAAACGGCGTCCAGGCGCTCGCACTTAGCGAAAATCAAAAGTCTGCCGCACCGCGCGACCCAAATGCCCCACGACCGCAACTCGCTCTCACGATGGACGACCCACGCACCAAACTCGACACCACGGTTCGCTGGCCTGACGCCAACGCCCGCATCCTCAGAGCCCTCGATTCGCGAAACGTTAGAGCCGCTCTCTTCGTTTGCGGCATGCGCGTGGACGATTATGACGGCTCCAAACTCCTCTCCGCCTGGGATCAATCTGGCCACCTGATTTGTAATCACTCTTACTCCCACCTGAACTATTGCGGTCCCACAAGCTACGCTGACTTCGCCGTCGATTTCCTGAAAAACGAAAAAATCATCGCGCCCTATCACAACCGCACCCAACTTTTCCGTTACCCATTCCTGAAAGAAGGCGACACCGCCGACAAGCGCGACCGCTTTCGTTCCCTCCTGAAAGAGGATGGCTACCGCGTTGGGTACGTGACCATTGACGCTTCCGATTGGTACGTCAACCAGCGCTTCGCCGACCACTTTGCCAAACAACCCAAGACGCCCGTCGGCCCCTATCGCGATTACCTCATCGCACATCTTCTTGACCGAGCCTCCTTCTATCGCCAACTCGCTATTGACGTCCTCGGCCGCGATATCCGCCACACCATCCTCGTCCATTACAACGACCTGAACGCCCTGGTCCTGCCCGAAGTAATGGCTGCCTTTGAGACCGCCGGCTGGCAATGGATCGACGCCTCTCTGGCCTTCCAGGACGAAGCCTTTCGCCTACAACCCAAGACCCTCCCCGCCGGCGAAAGCCTGGTCTGGGCCTTGGCGTCCGAATCCGGGCGTTTCCAGGACCGCCTCCGCTACCCTGGCGAGGACGACGTTTACGAAGAGCCTAAAATGATAGCCTTGGGTCTTTAGGGGCCCTCCCGGCTGAAGGAGATCCCCAGGCCTGGTCCTGCCAGCAAGCCCTCGTCGATAGATTCCAGCAATTTTTTCACTTTTCCTTCGCTGTCGGTAACTCCCTCTAGACACGGGCCTTGCTGCTTTTCGCCCACTTTCCAGCGTCCAACTCCTTTCCTTTGTATCTTTTAACCTCAGGACACATCTAATCGAGGTATAATGATTCGTTCACGCCTTTAACGCATAGCACCCATCAAAATAATTCGTGCGGGCACCCAAGGGAAGAGAGCTATCGTTGTAGTTGCAGGTAGTACCGGGACTGCCGGAGAGCAGTCCACCCCGCCGATAGCGGGCATAAGCAGAAGGAGTACTAGAACATGGTAAAGCAGTATTTGTTGGCAAGCGATTTTGACCAGACCCTCAGCTTCAACGATTCAGGGGTCATCCTTTCCGAGCTAATCGGGTTTCATGGGTTCTACGACAAGGTCAAGGGCCTTGCGGAGATGAACCTCGTTCAACAAGGAGCGGAACTGAGCTATCTGATTCTTCACGACCCGGAATTCCGCCGCGTTCGCCGCGAGCACCTTCACGAAACCGGCAAGCGCATTCGCCTTAAGCACAACGTTGCGCTTCTAGCGCGGGCTCTAGAAAATCTTGCGGACGGCTACAAGTTCCATTTCAACGTGATCTCCGCCGCGCCCCAGGAGATTATCCAGTCCGCGCTCGAAGGTATCGTGCCACCGCAAAATATTTACGGCACAAAGTTCCGGTACAACGAGGGAACTGGTGAAGTCGAATCCATCATTCGCGCTTCCGCGGGATGGGGCAAAATCACCGTGCTTGAAGAGCGCCGCGCCGAACTCAGCATCAGCCATGACCACATCATTTACATGGGCGACGGCAGCTCCGATCTCCCCGTCATGATGCACGTCAACCAACACGACGGCCTCACCATCGCTGTCTCCGAAGCCAAGTTCATCACACGCGTCGCCAAGCGAACCGTGCTGAGCGATAACGCCATGAGCGTCCTTGTTCCGATTCTTGAAAAAGTTTTGAACTGGGACTCTGTGCACATCCGGCGGCTGTTTTCTTCTTACGGACTGAACCTGCTCGAATGGGACAAAGTGCGTACCGACATGCTCACCATTCAGGATTCCGTGCAGCCTGTCGTGGTTTCATCGGCCCAGGCTCACTAACGTCCGGACTTCAAAAGCAAAACGGGCGGCTGTCCTAATCGAGCACGGCCGCCCGTTTCCTTGAGATAACACTAAGCTTCCGAGATCGCGACGAAGACTCGCCCTGAAGGCCCCGCCTCAGTCCGCGCCAAACTTAAACTCAATCACCTCGGTGGTCTCTTTCGGCCCTGGCTCAAACTCGCTCTGCGCGGCAGCCTTTTCGGCTTCCGCAGCAAGCACGGGGTGGCCACCGAGTATGTGTGTTCTTTTCACCTTGCCATCAGCTCCAATGGTCACTTCGATTTTCACGACTCCCGACAGATTCAATTTCTTTGCCAGTTCCGGGTACTGTGGTTTTGCCAGTACTCTTGCCTTGCGCTTCGGCACTGGGGCATCCGCCGATTGCGCATGCGCGTGCAGATACCCGCCCCCGACCATGGCGATTACAGCAAACAGACAAACAGCGAGTGTTCGCTTAACCTCTTTCACAGTTTTTCCTTGAAGCCGAAGGATCCGGCGAAGTAAATGCCGTTTTGGGAATGCATTTCGCGCGCCAGAACCTGAAGAACATCAATTTACTAGTAGAGTTCCCGTAGGTTTCGCAGATTCAAGCACTTAGCGGTTTGCATGGGACAAACAGCCTTGGACAACGACACCGCGCTCGCCGCTTCTATCTCAGCGTTCATGGGTTTCAAAGCCATCTGTCTCGATTTGAGACGATTCCCTACGGAACCATCCGTTTCCTCTCTCACGCTTCTCGACCCCTTCTTCCGACTTCCGTCTGTTTCCCTCTTTCCTCCGCTTGGGCCAGTCCACCACTTCGTCTACAATCCCTGCGGAGGCTCCATGTCCAGTAAATCCATTCTTATGATCGCGGGCGACTACGCCGAAGTTCTGGAAGTGATGATCCCTTTTCACGCGCTGCAAATGGCTGGTCACACCATTCACGTGGTTTGCCCAGGAAAAAAGGCTGGCGAATTTATTCCCACTTCGGTTCACGACTTCGAAGGCGATCAGACGTACACCGAAAAGCGCGGCCACAATTTTCAGCTTAACGCTACCTTCGACGACATCAAACCGGAAGCTTATGATGCGCTTATGATTCCTGGCGGGCGCGCGCCAGAGTACCTTCGATTGAATCCCCGTGTGATCGAGATCGTCCACCACTTCGCCAAGACCAACAAGCCTCTCGCGGCAATCTGCCATGGGCCGCAGGTTCTTGCCGCCGCAGGAGTACTCAAAGGCAAGAAGTGCAACGCGTATCCCGCCACGGGCCCTGAAGTCACCTTGGGCGGGGGCACCTACGTCAGCATTCCCATGACCGACGCACTGGTAGATGGCAACCTGATTACCGCTCCCGGCTGGCCCGCTCTAGGCGCCTATCTGGCCAAACTTCTTGCGGCCTTAGGTACGAGAATCGAATTGTGAGGCTGTAGCGTGGAGTAAAGATTGAAAGTCGAATGGACCCTAAGCTGTTTGATTTTGTAGGGCCTAATAGAGGGATCTTCCAGGAGAGCGGCTCGGCCGTGTTCAAGTTGGACAATTGTCGAAAACCCGCAGCCCGGAGTTTTCGACGTCGAATTCTGCGATGACTCTGGCCGGACCTACGCGAGCCTTGCAATACACTCCCATCAACTGCTCGTTCTTCATCACGATCAGACTGGCGTGGCCTGACTCTTATATTTCGATCCGCCCTTCCTAAATATCGGCTGCGTGTGGATAATTGTTGGTTCGCTATTCCTCGGAAAGGGCAATGCTGGATCATGGCAAACATCAACACCAAGAAAGGCGTCGTTGGAATCCTCACGGGAGGTGGCGACGTCCCCGGTTTGAATCCTGCTATCCGCGGAGTCACCATCCGCGCGCTTCACGAAGGCTACCAGGTTATCGGCTTTCGCCGCGGCTGGGCCGGCCTTGTCGAAATGGCCCGCGAAAAGGACTACGACAACTCCGACAATTTCCTCGTCCTCACCCAGGAAATCGTGGACCGCGCCGCGCGCACCGGCGGCACTTTTCTGCACTCCTCGCGCACCAATCCCGGGCGCGTCAGCAAATCCAACGTCCCCGCGCATCTCAAGGACAGTTTCAGCGCTGATAAGAATGACCTCACGCCAGAAGTGCTGAAAAATCTCGCCTGGCTCGGCATTGACACGCTTATCCCCATCGGCGGTGATGACACACTCAGCTACGGCGTTCGCCTCCACAAGGAAGGCTTCAAAGTCATTGCCATACCCAAGACCATGGACAACGACGTCCCAGGCACCGATTACTGTATTGGCTTCAGCACCTGTGTCACCCGGACTCTCCAGCTCGTCAATAGCTTGCGCACCTCCGCCGGCTCTCACGAACGCTTCATGGTCCTGGAAGTTTTTGGCCGCTACGCGGGCTACACCGCCATGCTTCCGACCATGGCCGGCGCCGCAAACCGCTGCGTCATCCCCGAGTACCAATTCAACATCGAGCGCCTGACCGAGCTCCTCGTCCACGACCGCAACAAAAACCCCAGCCGTTATTCGACGGTCCTCGTTTCCGAAGGCGCTACGTTCGAAGGCCACGACATGGTTTTCGAAGGCGAATCGGCCGACGCTTACGGCCACAGAAAACTTGGAGGCATCGGCGATTTGGTTTCTGACCGGGTGAAAGCTCTCTCAGCGAAATTCAATAATGGCAAAACAATCGAAGTGGTGAACCAGAAGCTCGGCTATCTCGCCCGCTGTGGCGATCCCGATGTGGTGGACTCCATCGTCCCGATGGCTTATGGAAACATCGCCTTCGAATTGCTTTTGAAAGGCGAGCACGGCCGCCTGGTTGTTCTCCATAACGGGAGTTACGGCAACATTCCCATCGAGACGATTACGTCAACGAAGAAAGTTGTGAACATCAAAGACCACTACAATACCGAACGCCTCCGTCCCCATTTCGCCAGCTTTGAAAACAAGCCGCTTTTCCTAATGGGAAGCTAATCAGCACGTTCAGCATCTCATGAGTTGTTGCAGGGCCCGCCCTCCGGGCCGGACGCGCCAACTTGATCGAACTACCGCTGCGACTACTCTTACGGCCAAGTACTTTTACGGCCGTTTTTCCATGCGAATCACAGGAAGAGATAACCCAATCTTCAGCGGAACCTCGATTTTCTCGATCGCAACATAACCCTTCACGCCAAACAGCTTCACTCCCGTCAGCGTCGCGCCCATTTCATATCGCTCAAAACCCGCGGCGCTCGCTGCCATTTCGCAAGCCTCCAAAATCCTGCTTCCAATTCCTTGCCGCGCCCAAGTCGGATGAACAAAGAACGCCCGAATCTTAGCCGCGTCCCGATGCGGATCAAGCAACGTGTCCTCGCGTCCGGTCCAACCGTCCCCGCCATAAAGTGTCTTGCGCTTGCTCCATCCTCCGCAACCGGCAATCATCCATTCCGCTTTCTTCTCGCCTTCATCTGCTGACAGCGTTCTTACTTCCGCAACAAAATAAGTCCCATCTTCGACCAGTTGGCTATCCACCCCGAACACCGTCTCCAGCGCGCCTTCCATCTGCGCAACCGTATAATCCTGAGCCTGCAACTCCCGCACGGACGCCTCAATCAACGTGCGTAACCCAGGGACGTCCTCTCTCGCAGCTTTTCGAATGCGAATCCTCAATCCACCCATTAGGTTCAATCCAACCTCAATCGCAAATCCTGGCAACTCTTTCGTAGGGAAGGCATCCTTGCCGGTTCTTTCGTTCCTCTTGAATCGCCGCGCCAATCGTCTGCAAGGTGTTCGCGCTGCTATCCTCGCGCCTTCCCTTTTAATTGCTTAGCCAGCCTCTCAATTTCTTGGGTCCTTTTATAGATCTGCAGAGAAAACACATCCGCTGTCATCGTCTTGTCAAGATCTTCCTTCAACTCACTCACCAATTGATGCAGACGGTTCACCCCCGCGCGAAACTCTTTCTCGTTCTGGAGCAAAGCTACCCTAGAGATCTGCGAACCTCGTTTTGCCGCCGCCGCGGCCGCGGCTGCTTCCGCTGGATTCAGCGTCTCCGCCGGTTGCGGTGGGTCAGGGGCGGGCGAATCCTTCTTTTTTGGCTCCTGGGCCGACCCGCTCATCGTAACAAAGCAACTTATCGCTGCTGCGGCTATTGTCATCAAAAACCTGCGCCTTGCCTCTCCCATGGCCCCTCCCTCATGAAAGCTTTTGCGCCCGAGCCCATTCTGTCACTTGTTCCCCGAGCGTATTCAAGCTGTTTGTGATGCGGTCTGTCTCCACATTGACCAGCGCGTATTGTTCCGCCTTCGCGTCTCCCGCCTGCGCGAGCCGCTCCTGGCCTTCGCGCAACTTTGGAAACTCATGAGCCCGAACCCGCGTTCCCCGCAGCATTTTCGCGAGGAGATTTAACGTTTTTTCCACGTCCGCCTTAAACAGGGCAAACTGCGGACGCGGCCGGACAGGCGGCAGGTGCAGCCAGCCCGCTTCCAGGGCCATCACCGCATTCAAGAATCGCTGCGAACTTGCCAACATCGCGTTCAATCGGTTCATCTGTTCCGCGGTCGTTCCAGGTTCCGCGGTTACCCGGTCAACCGACGCTTCCAAATTTGAACGCGCTCTTCGCGTAGCTAGCCGTTTTGCATCAAGGTCCGGCGACTCTCGCAGGATAACGTTCACTCCGCCTTTATCCCCGGAAGTCACATACGCCTGTGTCAGCACATCAAAATACTCGCGATACGCATCGAGCACTGCCGCAATCTGCTCGGAAACGCCAGCGCGTTCCCACGTCGGCCAGAGCCAATAGGCCACGAGCGCCACGCACCCACCCGCCACGGTATTGATTCCGCGCGCCCAAATCACTACACCCGGCGCGATTCCCAGAATTGTCACCAACTGCACGATGAGCGCGCTCACCGCAACCGCAAAGATTCCGTAGTTCGCGGTTCCCACCCAGCGCAATAGAAACGTGAACACTACGATTTGTGCGATCAGGAATTCCGGTGTATGCGGCAAAAAACGCAAGAGTCCCGTCGCCAGAAAAAGCCCGGCAACCGTTCCTGCAATTCGCAACACGCCACGCGTAAACGTGGACGTAAAGTCCGGCTTCAGCACGATCACAACCGTCATTGGCAGCCAGTACGAACGCTGCCAATCAAACCCGCGTCCAAGCAGATCGCCGATGGCCACGCAAATCGCCAGCCGCACCGCATGCCGAAATGCCGAGGAGTGTAAATTCAAATTGGCACGAAGCGTCGCCAGCCCGCCCTGAAATTTTAGCCACCACGGCTGCACCGCTTCCAGCCTCGCGAATTCGCGCTCTCCCAATGGCGTGGCATAGTTCGCCAGCCTCGTAGCCGAGCGAAGCTGCCCGTTCAATGCGGCCATCTGATACCGAGCCTCGCGCACCACCGCGGAGAGAAACGAAACTGGCAGGACCGCGCCGGCATCGCTAAATTTCTTAGTAGTTGTTTCGAGCTCCGTCAACGCCGGGCCCGCCGCTTCAACGGGCTTTCCAATCAGCAAAGAATCGGCAATCGACTGGAGCATTTTCCCCGCCTCGAGAAAATAGCGCCGCAGTATTTCCACGCAGGGATGGGCCGGGCTCTCCCGTTCCAGCCGCACACGCAAGCGCGAAAGCGTCAGCAAGCCCAGTTGTAAGCGCTCCGCCTGGCTCAACAAAGAGCGATACCTCAATCCTTCCACGTTTGTATCTCGCCCAAGACTGGAAAGTGCCGTTTCCGCCGCCACGTTGCTGAGCGCCACCGGCAAAGATGTCGCCGTTTGCGCAGGCACCTCCGTGCTTCGCGCCAATTCCGAATAAAAAGCCGCCAGCGCACGCCGTTCCGGCTCATAACGCCGCACCGGCCACATCGCAATCGACAAGCCCGTTTGTAGCAGCCCGCCTGCCAGCGCCAGCAATCCGGAATACGCCGCCTGCCTTGCTGTCAACGGCTGCGCCGCATACACCAGCAACGACACGGTGCTGATCACTCCTAAATCTCCGGCTGTCGTGCTGATCGAAACCACCATCCCCGCCAAAAACGACCACGCGCACGCAATCACCGCTGCAACAAGATGATTCCGCCCCGACATTGCTCCCGCAAACACCGCCAGCGCGCACAACGCCCCCGCGCGCAGCATACGTTTTGCCCGCTCCGCGTAAGGATCGCTTCCGTCCGAGTAGGAGACGTTCAGCGCACCGATGGCCACTGCTAACCCGCCGCGCGGCATCCCCAGCGCATACCCAGCGATCAACGGCAACGCTAAGCCCGCCGCATTCCGCAGAGCCATATAAGGCTGTAATTTTCCGGAATCGAATCGCGTCAGAATGCGCCAAAATTTGGGCCCAGCGCCTTCATGCTCGGGAGCGGGAGCTTGCTGCAAGGCAGGCGAACCAGGCATAAGAGGGCCAAGCGTCGCCGCAACAGTTTCGGCTGCAGAGCCAGGAGATTTGGCGTTGGATGCCACAATGCATTCTAGAATAATCGACTAGGACATCTTCCGACAGGGAGCTTTGCAGGAGCACGAACCATCGTGCCCACTTCGATTCCTGCATCAGCGCTGGCTTTATCGCAAAGGGGCGCGATGTATCGCGTCCCTTCTTACTGCCCACCCGTGCGCAGAGCCGGCAGAGTAAATGTCGGCCTCACTTCCTTCCTCTTCGCCCAATCATGATAGGTATGACACTCAAAGCATCTGGACTCCGCATGGTCCGGCCCAGGCGCATGACATCCTTTGCAACTGGCAATCCCCGGCAAAAGCACATCGCTGGCCTGCGTGCTGTTCAGCGCCTTCTCGTGGCAACTCACGCAAGAAAATCCGCGATGCCCGTCATGATCAAACTTTGCATGGGGCATCCATTTTATTGTCGTTCGCGCCGGCGCCACGACAGGCAAATTATTTTGTCCAGCTGCGCTGGCCATCGCATGACACTGCTTACAAGTTTTGCGCCACAAAAGTTCTTCCGCATCACGAATCCGCGCCGAAACCCACTCATCTCGCCTATACACCCGCGCAACAGGCTGCAAAGGCTTCCCAGTCAAATCCCGTTCCGGCTCACGCGCCTCCTGCAACTCACCCGGATGCGCCGCAATGTACTCGCTGAATTTCTTAACTAGAAACGCGTGCACCACCTCGGGCTTGTCATGCGGCACTCCCTCGTCGAAGCGCTCGTCAAACGTCAGCAGGTGGCATCCCGCGCAAGCGTTCGCAAATTTTACCGGCGTCATCAATTCACGTCCGCTGGAAGCATTTGGCGGCCGCAGAGTTTGCGTGTCCTCCTCCAGCAGCTCGTCGCTCTCTTTGTAGCTGACCGCCGCCGCGCGATATTTCGCATCCCCGTACGTCACATCCGCATCCACGCCCGCTGGGCGATGGCAATTGCCGCATTCCAGCTGAACGTTTGGCCCGTTAGGTCCCCGCCGAATCATCTTCAAATGAATCGCATGATTCATCTTGATCGCACCCGGATCGCTCACGCCTGCGCGCACGGCAGCAAATTCCGGATGCCCTTCTTGGAGGCTGTAAATGTGTTTCTCGAACCGCCCAGCGCCGCCACTCGCCCGCAAATCTCCATGGCATTCCGAGCAACTCTGGTTTCGCGCCGCAATCATATTCACGCGTCCACGATGCTCCTGGTGGCATGTTGCGCAAGCGGGTGAACTTTTGCTCGACGCATGGTGCATCGGCCCATCATGGCAGCTTAAACAAGCCGTCTCGCTGGCCGCCGCGGAAAAAGCTCCAGCCGTTTGCACATGGCACGCCGCGCATTCCGCCTCGAGCACGGCATGCGCCTCGCTCATTCGCCCGCTCGAATAAACGCGCGGATCCTTCGCAAGTCCATGCCAGCCAATCCACACCAGCGCCAGCGCCGGCACCCCCACGCTCAAGAAAAACTTCGCGCGCTTCAGCGCGGTCGTCCTCTTGAAATAGTTGAGGTCGATCCGCTGCGCCAATTTCTTGGTTGTTCGTGTTCTCGCCACTCATTTGCCTTGGGCGAAGTCTTGGAGGCATTCGCCACTAATCACTGGCCATTCGCCACTTCTTCTGTGGCAAAATTTTTTCTTCTCTTTTTTTAGTACCTCAGCGCCACAACCGCGTGCACAGCCCCCAGCACAATCACTGCCATGGAAATCGGTATATGCACCAGCAACCACCCATGCAGCCACCGATGCAACTGCTCCTGGCGCACCAACTGCCGCGCCTCATCGCAGATATCTTCCAAATCTTGAACCAAACCATGCGCTGGTTCAGGCATTAAAGTCCGCAACCCGGCAAACGCGTTGTGGGCCTTGTCCGCATTGCCAAGCCGCGACCCGCGTCTCGGCTGCTCCAAAAATGGCCGCATCTCGCCCAAATAAAATGTTCGCAAAGGCGCGCTCGCTTCATCCGTAAGCACCACGGTCTCTGTCGCGACCGCAACCGAGGCGCCGCCCTTCGAAACGCTCATGGCCCGTGCCGCAGTGAATCCTCCAGCTCTCTGCATTTCCTCTTTGGCCGATTTCCCGAGCCCCAGCGATCCGCAAAGCGCCTCCACACCGCGGTCCGCCTCTTCACGTAAAAGCACGCGCACGTTCCCAATTTCGTCGTAAATCGTTTCCAGTTTCACGTCTATTGTCATCACGCGCGGCAAATAGTGTTGCAGGGCAGCACCAAAGAGTCCGCTCAGCACCGTAACAATCAGCAGCCACATCAAAACGCTCGTCAGCGTTCCGCCAAAGTGAAATCCACCATGAAATAAAATCACCGGCAAGCTCAGCAAACCCAACCACAAGTGTCCCCGCATCCACGCCTGCGCCCGCCCAATCCGCCAGGTCGGCACACGCTTCCGCGCGCCAAGCAGCGCCGCAAAGAGCATGAACCCGAATCCAATCACGCCAAACGTGAGCCCAATCGCGCTCCCGCCCCGAGGCCTATCCGGCACATTCGCGGCGTAGACGGCATACACGCCGGTGAACACCATCATCATCGCCAGCGAAGCAATCGCCCATCCGCGCTGTGTCTTATCAATTCGCAAGCAGGTTCCTCTTAAGTGGCACAAACTTCAGTCTGTGCTTTGCAATTTCTACAATTTCAGTCCGTGCACTCTTACTTCGTCACGTTACTGCGTCACTTCACTTCGTCCCGCCGCCCAGCATCTCCGAGAAAAAGGTCCGCGGATCCACACGGTGCGCCGCATCATGCGGGCACGCATAAACACAGCTAGGCTCCTTCAAGTGCGTGCACAAATCGCACGAAGTGGCCTTCTGCTTCACCACCGCTTTCTTTCGTCCAGGCCGTTCCAGGTCTTCCACCATGACCTCGAACGGGTGCAAATTAATATTTCCGTAGGGACAATTCCTCGCGCACAATCCACAACCGATGCACCAGTCCTCGATAATCACTTCCAGCGAATTTCTCCGCCGGATCGATCCCACCGGGCAACCCACCATGCACAGCGGGTCGCGGCACTGCCTACACGAAGTCGCCACCAGGAACTGATCGAACCGCAATCCCTCGCGTACCAGGCGCGTAATTCCGTCATGCGCATCCGCGCAAGCGTTCACGCACGCATCGCACCGCGTGCAATTCTGCAAATCCAGAATCAGCAGGCTCTGCGCCTCCATCAACCCCTGCGAAAGAAACTGATCGATCGGCACACTCTGCACCGTCTGCATGCGCTGCTGATTCGCCGCCTGGCGTTCCGCGGCCACGGCTTCGAGCCCTTGCCGCACGCTCGGAAACCGCTCTACCATCTCGCGGAAATCGTCTCCCGGAATGCGCACGACCTCCACGTGGTCCAACGCAGTGCAACTCGCGGTCCGCACACCTCCGCCGAGCAATCCGATCTCGCCAAAATAATCGCCGCGCGAAAGATAAGCCAGCACCAGTTCCCCGCCGGGATACGTTTCCGAAACTTTTACGAATCCAATACGCACGAGGTAAAAACTCCGGGCCGTGTCACCCTGCTGCGCAATCACCTGCCCCGGCGCATAGCGGCGCAGCTCCACACTGCCTTTCAGATGTTCGATGAAATCCGGCGAGAGGTCCGCAAACATCGGCACGCCGCGCAAGTGATTTTCGAGCGCCCTACGCCGGTAGTTCTGGTCAATTTGCGCGCGGAACGATTTGTTCTTCATCATGATATCCAGCACGTTCCGCAGCATCTCGAACGCCACGACATCCGTCTCCGCAATGACCGTCGCCGACCGCGGATAAAAATTCATGCACGTCATCTCGCCAAACAAATCGCCCGGTCCAAGCTCCGCGACGGGATTGCCGTAAGCAAGGTCCACCGAGGCATCAATCGGAATTGTTTTGTCGCGCGCTTCGCCATCGCGTACGTCCGTGTCGCGCGCAGCAAGCGAACTCGTCAACTTCTTGAACAACCCCTTCCCTCCTCCTTCCGTTTTCACGTGCGCAATCGGAGCGGAAAGTGAAACTCGCGCTTTGCCTTCCAGCACATAAAACGCCGTCGAACCAAACTCCCCCTCGCGGCAAATAATTTCGCCCGCACGAAATCGCCGCTTAACAATCGCCCCGCGATTCAGCTCAAGAAACGTTCCTGAGACGCCCTTGAACACCGGCAACTGCAAAAGCTCTTCGGCTTCAAATCCCTGCGTATCCTTGCCAGCCGCAATGGATGTGCCCAAAACCGTCTTGTTTGTCAGCGCCCCGGTTGGACAAGAAACCATGCACTCGCCGCAGGAAATACACGTCGAGTCGCCCATCGGCGCGTTCAAGTCAAACGCAATTCCCGCCGAATACCCTTTCCCCATCCGCCCAAGCACAAAATTATTCTTGATCTCATCGCAGCCGCGGATGCACCGATCGCACAAGATACAAGCATCGTGATCCACCGCAATCGCCAGCGAAGAATCATCTTTCCCGCGCGAAAGAGTCCGTTTCGCGAATCGCGGCTGCGCCACGCCCGCGGCCTTCGCCAAAGTCTCCAGCTCGCAATCTCCCGATTTTTCCTGCCGCGCGCAAGGCGAAGGATGATCCGCCATCAACAGCTCAAGCACCGTCTTCCGCGCATTCAAAACTTTGTCGGAATTCGTGACGACCTTCATCCCAGCTTCCACAGGCCGAACACACGACGCCGTCAAAACGCGCCCGCCGGTATCCACCACGCAAAGCCGACACACTCCCACCGGCGTCTCATTCTGCAAATGACAAAGTGTCGGAATCGGCGTGCCATTCATGCGCGCCGCATCAAACACGCTCGTCCCTTCGGGCACACGAATAGCTCGCCCATCGAGCGTAATCTCAACAAAGTCCATCGATTGCGTAATCGTGCTCACAATCTCTTCTCTGTGTCCTCTGTAACCTCTATGTCAAAAACAACCTTTCCCTTCAACCCGGATCGTAACCATGAAAAATCGGACTTAGGGGCGAATCCCGACGCGCTGCACCTCGCCAGCCCGAGCCGAAGCAGAAAAACAAATTCCGCTAGGACACAGCCCTTTCAAAACATGCGCATCCATTTCTTCCCGAAAATGCTTCAAAACCGACTGCACCGGCGCGGGCACAATCTGCCCCAACCCGCAAATCGAAGTAAGGCTCATCGCTGCGCAAAGTTCCTCAACAAGCCCCAAATCCGCTCGGTACTGCTTCTCCGTCAATCCCCCGTGCGTCCATCGCACGAGCAGTTCCGTCATCTTCTGCGAACCAACCCGGCAAGGCACGCACTTCCCGCAAGACTCATTCCGATAAAAGCGCACCGCGTTCAAAGTCATATCCAGCATGCAAGTCGTATCGTCGCAAACGACAATCGCGCCCGAACCCAGCATCGATCCGGCATCCGCCAGCGCCTTGAAATCCAGCCGCACATCCACCATCGAAGCCGGCAAATAACCGGAAGACGGCCCCGATGGCGCGAACGCCTTCAGCTGCCGCCCGCCGCGAATCCCTCCCGCATGCCGAAAAATAACTTCGCGCATCGGTGTTCCCATGGGCACTTCAAAAATCCCCGGCCGCGTCACGTGGCCGCTCACGCCAACAAATTTCAAGCCGCGCGATCCAGCCTGCCCCTGCGTTTTGAACCATTCCACGCCACGCGCAAGAATCTGCGGCACATTCGCAAATGTCTCGACGTTATTAATCACCGTGGGTTTCTGCCAAAGGCCAGCTTGTCCGGGAAACGGCGGCTTGTTGCGCGGCTCCGCGCGCTTCCCTTCAATCGCTTCAATTAAGGCGCTCTCTTCGCCGCAAATGTAACCGCCGGGGCTGACAAAAATCTCCAAATCAAAAATAAGATCGCTTCCCAGAATATTTTTCCCAAGAATCCCGCCGTGATAGCACCGCCGCAACTCTTCGCCGAGAATTTCTTCCTGCAAATGATATTCATGCCGAATGTAAAGAATCCCGCGCTTCGCTCCAGTCACCAGCCCAGCAACGATCATTCCCTCGATCACCAAGTGCGGCAGATGCGTCATAATGAAGCGGTCTTTGATCGTCCCGGGTTCGCTTTCATCTGCGTTGCAAACGATGTATTTCTCGGTCCCCGGTTGCTTACGCACCAAATCCCATTTCATGCTCGTCGGAAACCCGGCGCCTCCCATTCCTCGCAACTCCGCGGCCTTTAATTCGGCAAGCACCCCGTCCCAATTTTTCGTCTCCGCCAGCTTTCGCACGACACCGTATCGCGCGTTCTCATCGTATGGATCTGAAGCGCACTGCACTCGCCCATGTTCCAGATGCGGCTCAGGAATCTCTTCGCCAGCAATGGCGCTTCGCGCGATCCGTTCAGCAGAGGCGGCTGTGACCTTGGTGAAAATCTCATCGTTTATGGAAACAGCGGGCGCGTGGTCGCATCGCCCCAGGCATGACACTTCACGAATCAACACGTCGTCCGAACCGTTTTTGGCAAACCGTGTTTCCAGCTCCGCACGCAGCTCGCAAGCTCCGTTCAGGTGACAGCTCATGTCGGCGCAAACGCGGATATCGGCCTTAGGCGGCGGCGTGAGCTGAAAATGGGGATAAAAACTGGCCACGCTATGGATCTGATAGAGCGGCGTATTCGTGCGCTGGGACAGTCCCTCGAGGTCCGCTTTGGGCAAGAAACCGTAGCGAAGCTGAATAGTTCGCAGGTCGTCGAAGATCACAGCGCGGTGTCTCGCATCAAGAAGCTCCGGGCGAGTGAGAACGCGCGGCGGAGTATCAGGTTCGGATTCTCCTGCATAGTACTGGCGCTCAAACGCCCTGTAAATAGAAGCCCGTTGCCTTTTCGCGCCACGCTGCGAAAAAGACAACGCCGCGGCGTTGACTTCCCCGCTGCTCAAACGATAATGAACCGACAGACTCTTCCGGCATTTGAATGAAAACCGCCCGCAAAAACTGTTGGCTGGCCCTGATGCTGTGTGCCGCCTGCATCGTGCCGCTTACACCCGGCCCTGGGACCGCATCCGCGGACTCCAAAGCAGAACCAATAAAATACATCGGCCCTGGCTCGTGCGCCGCCACAAGCTGCCACGGCAGCGTCAAGCCCATCGCCGGCAGCCGCATTCTCCAGAACGAATATTCAACCTGGATCATCAAGGACAAGCACAGCCACGCCTATCAGGCGCTGAACGGTGCGATCGGCGAGCGCATGGCGCGCATTTTGAAGCTCGGCGCGAAAGCCGAAGAGGCTCCGAAGTGCCTCGCGTGCCACGCGCTCTACGCCACGCCCGAACAACGCGGTCGGCCATTTGAAATATCCGAAGGCGTTTCCTGCGAAAACTGCCATGGGCCAGCTTCAGCCTGGCTCGGGCCGCACACCACGCGGGACTGGCCGCACGAAAAATCCATCGCCGCCGGCATGATGGATACGCGCGACGTGCTTCATCGCACCGAAAAATGTTTGCAGTGCCACCTCGGCACGAAAGAAAAATTCGTTGACCACGAGATGATCGCCGCCGGTCATCCCGATCTTTTCTTCGAGCTGGACTCGTTTTCCGCGGTGATGCCGCGCCATTGGAAATCGCCGCGCGAATCGGCCCCGGGTAAACCCGTGGAAGATGCCGCGTGGGTTGGCGTGCGCGACTGGAGCGCTGGACAGGCCGTACAACTTCGCGCGGAACTGGATCGCTTGATGTGGCGCGCGAAGGGCGAGCGCTTCGACAAAAAAGATGTGTGGCCCGAATACTCGGAGCTTTCCTGCTTTGCCTGCCACCACGCACTTGGGCAGGCAAAGGATAGCTGGCGCCAGGAACATGGCTACATTGGCCGGCGTCCCGGCGATCCGGCCTGGAACAGTTCGCGTTACGCGGTTTTCCGCTTGCTTGCGAAGCAGATCGATTCCGGCAACGCGCAGGAACTCGACCGGCGGCTTGCCGAAGTCTCGGACGAAATGTCCAAGCTGAATCCCGATCGCAACGTGGTCGCGGCCTCAGCCTCGGCTGCCGCGCCGCTCGCGCAGCGCATCGCTGAACGCCTTGCCACGATGCCGTACGATCAGACTATCGTCCTGCGCATGCTCCAGCGAATTCCGGATGACGCGGAAGACATCTCTCTTGCTGACGAGCGCGCGGCGGAACAAGCCGCCATGGCCATGGATTCGCTCTACATCGCCTACAGCAAAGACGCCAAGCCGGCCAACGCCGACGAAGTCCGCGCGGCCATTAACGAGCTCTTCCGCGAACTCGAAAATCCTTCGTCCTACAATGCGGACCAGTTTGCTGCCTCGCTCCGGAAGATTCGGACCATCTTGCGATAGCAGGAAGTTGGGCGATAATCCGCGTCTTTAAGGATTGTGTCTCCTCGCAAATTTATGAATAGTTTCGAGAACTGGTTTTGTGCTTCTTCGTTCTGGGGCTGTGTCACGCGAAAGCGATTGCTGCCCTGGCTGCTCTCCGGCACAGAGTTGGGAGACCACATTCTCGAAATTGGGGCAGGTCCTGGCGCAGCGACGGAAGAGTTACGAAATTACGCGGCTCGCGTTACGAGTCTCGAGTACAGCCACGAATTCGCGGTAGGGATTGCGCGGCGGATTCGCAGCACGAACGGCGCCGTGTTGCGAGGCGATACGTCTGCGCTGCCATTTCCGGAAAAAACATTTTCATCGGCAATCGCGGTTCTTGTTCTGCATCACTTGCGCACGCCGCAATTGCAAGAGCGGGCGTTCTCGGAAGTGTTTCGCGTGTTGCGGCCCGGCGGCGTTTTTCTCGCCTTCGAGATTCAAGACAGCTGGCTGAATCGCGTGATCCACATTCGAAGCACGTTTGTTCCAGTCGCCGCCGCCGCGGTTCCCGTGCAACTTGCGGCCGCTGGGTTTTCAGGACCCGATATTGTTTTTCGCCGTGGAGCATTCCGCGTACGAGCAGTGCGACCGGCAAGAAGCAATCCGTGAGCGCCAGTAATTCACACGTGTTCCTTCTTGAGCAGCATTAACGCCGAGCACTTGCGGCAGACCTAAACTGCGCGATAGACTTTTGCCTACGACGGAATGGATTACGTGAAATGCCATTCCGCGTTTCCTCGGTCCTGCGCACCGGTTTATGGAATCCGTCCTTCCCTCTCGTTATGCCTACAGGTAGCCAGACACCGACCGCTCTAACGGACGAGGAACTCGCCAGCCGCTATCAGGCTACCGGAGACCCGGAGTATTTTGCTCAGATTTACACGCGCCACCGCAGGCTGGTTTTCTGCGCTTGCAGGAGGTTCTTTGGATGCGTGGGCCTGGCCGAAGACGCTACCCAGGAGACATTTTTGCGGGCGTATCAGGCGATCGGTGGATTCAAACAGGGCGGCGTATGCGGCTGGCTGATGCACATTGCGCGGAATGTTTGTATTGATGCCTGGCGCAAGCAAAGACCTGAGAAACAGAGTGTAGAGATAGGCACAGTGGACCGCGCCGATCCCGTGAGTCTGGAGCATGTAACGGAAATTGGCTTGGCAATGGATAAAGTGCAGACGGAAATGAAAATGCTGCCAAGGGAGCAACGCCGCTGCCTGGAGATGAAGATGGAAGGCTATTCCTACCTGGAGACGGCGGAGAGTACCGGCCTTTCGATTGGGGCGGTGAAATCTCATCTGCAGAACGGGCGGCGCATGTTGTGGCTGCGTGTACAAGGAATCCTGTCTAAACTGCCATGAGCGATTGGAACGAAGACAACTTCTTGGATAAATTGAGCGACCTCACGGGGAAAAACGCGAGCCGGGAGCGGTGCGCGGAGGCCGAAAACCTCAGCGCCCGTGCCGACTCCGAAGATGCCGCCGAGATTGCGGATAAGATTCGCGAGCACAAGCGGACGTGCGCGATCTGTTCCGATCTGCGCGAACGGCTCAGCAAGTTCGATGAGGACGACGTTGCTGGACGGGAGACGGGGCGTGCCGGCGCCGAAGAGCGTATGGATGAAGAAGGCGCTGCAGCCGAAGAGCGGCTGGATGCCTGGTTCAAGGAGTTCCTGTCGGCAAGGAAGCGGAAGTGAGGATCGAGCCCGAGGCTGTGTTTGAGACTTTTGAGCCTGTCCAGATTGGTGACCTCTACTAGAAATCCCCCCACCCATAGAGCGTGTGGAATTTGTCTTTCTTCTGCGTTCCTGTAACGAGAACGGATTCAGAGGAGAGACCATGAAACCCGGCATCCTATTCAGTCACACAGCCAAGTTACTGATTTCTTTGACGATACTAGGAGCTTGCCCCCTGATCTTGCAAGGGCAGGCCAAGAAAGCCGCGCCACTTCCTCCACCGCCAGCTAAAGTCTCGCCGCCGGCCAAGGTGATGCCGCCGCCCGCTAAGGTCACGCCGCCCCCTGCAGGAGTAACGCCTCCTGCTCCACAACAGAAGCAGCAGCCTCAAACCGGAGACAAGGGTGGAGCGGGATCCGGCAAAGGAAGCGGATCCGGAACTGGTGGTAAAGGCGGAACTGGCTCGGGTAATGGCTCAGGAACTGGTGGCAGGGGGGGTGGAGCGGATACCGGCAAGGGGTCCGGCACGGGTGCTGGCGCGGCCGGCAAAGGTGGCTCGGGCTCCGGATCAGGTACGGGTGGTAGAGGCGGGAACGGTTCCGGAACAGGAGGCGGCGGGGGCACGGGTGGTAAAAGCGGATCGGGCGCCGGCGGCGCGACTCCACCCAAATCTGGGCCGACACCGAATCCCAAGGTCGCGAAGACTGTTCCAGGGGCCAACGGAAGCAAGGTCGGGCTTGACGCGAAGGGGAACAAGGTTAGCGTCACAACGAAAAGCGGAGTTGTAGCCTCGCTGAACGCGAAGGGCCAGGTAAGCAAGATCCAGGCGCCTGGTGGCACAGTGGTCACGCGCAGTGGGGCTGGAGGGCGAACGGTCGTAAGCGAACGCGTCAGCGCCAGCGGCGTGCATTACAAAGTGGTCAGCGCGGGACCTCACCAAACTTATGTGGAGCGCCCGTTTTCCTATGGCGGCCACGATTACTTGCGCCGTACCTACTGGCGGGACGGTCATTCCTACGTCTCGGTTTATCGGGGCTATCGGTTCGGCGGGAGAATCTACTACCGCTATGTGCCAGCCTTCTACTATGGCCCTCGATTTTACGGCTGGGCCTACGCGCGCTGGTCTTCGCCGGTGTACTACAGTTGGGGCTGGTATGGAGCGCCCTGGTATGCACCCTATGGCTACTACTTTACGCCTTACAATTCCTACCCTTCCGCCGCGTTTTGGCTGACGGACTATGTCGTCGCTGAAAGTTTGCGAGTTGCCTATGAAGCGCAGGCGCCAGCCAATCGGCCTGCCAACGATCTGGCGCAAGCGGCGCCAGCCCCGGCAAACAGCCAAGCAGAGCTGACGCCAGAGATAAAAGAGATGATCGCCGAGGAGGTGAAGTCTCAGCTTGCGGCCGAGCAAGCGGCGGCAGGGACAAGCACCCAGGGTGGCTCCGCGACATCGGCTTCGGATTCGCAACAGCCTGTGCAAAGCACAGACGAAGTTCCGCCAGCGCTGGATCCAAAATTTAAAGTCTTTGTCGTGACGACGGATATGGATGTGCAATCGGATGGACAAGAATGTTCTCTGCGTCCGGGCGATGTTATCGAGCGAACAGAAGTCACCGCGGACAAGGACGACACGGTAGCTGTGACCGTACTCAAAGGCCAGAAGACGAGCTGCAAATCTGGATCTCTTTCACGGCTACAGGTCCCGGACCTTCAGGAAATGGTCAACCAGTTCATGGGAAAAATCGATGATGGCGTAAAGATCCTCGCCGACAATCAGGGCAAGAAGGGTCTTCCATCGAGCCAGGTGGCTGCGATGACGGCGGACAATTCGGCGCTGAAAGGCTTGCCAACGGCCCCGGATAATGTTGCCGCGGAGTTGCAGAAACAAAATGACGAAGCGAATCAAGCCGAAATGGACGTGCAGCAGGCGATGAAGCCCGCGGGGTCCATAGGTCAATGAAACGCAGGCCAATCATTAAGGAGATGGGAGGAACCATCATGTCGAAAAAAACGATCGCACGCCTCGTGGCAGCCGGCTTTATGCTCACGGGAGTTTTGTTCGGCGAAATGGCGAAGGCTCAGGATGCCCCGATAGCCGAACAACTGCGAGCGCACTACAAACTTGCGAAGATGGGTTGGGATGCCAGCGGGAGTTCCGTTGTCGACACGGGAACCGTGCTTGTCATTCAAAAGGGCGGGATCGTTGGCGTTCCGCCCGCCAATCTGGGGACGCCTCCTATAGCAACATATAAGGATGGAGACCTTCATGGCCCAGGCGCGTGGGCTATGGCTATGTTGAGCAAGGTCAGCCGCCAGCTTACTGTGGGGGAAAAGATTTACGTCATCAAGATTGACGTTCACGCAAAGGACGACAAGATTGTACTGACCATCGTGGAGTGTGACTCCTGCAATAGCGTGCAGCAGCCGGCATCTTTTAAGTCGGCGGTTGCTTTTCAGTTTGCGAAGGGCTATTTGAGCAAGGCCGATGCTTCGCAAGTCGAGGATGTGATCAGCGAAGTGCTTGCTCCCGAGGCAAGCCAAGACGAGCAGGCACAAACAGAGCAGCCAGCCGTGGCACCTGCAGGGGCGCAGGATATTCTACAGAATCAGGACATTATTGATTTGGTGAAAGCCGGGTTTGACGATGCGACCATCCTTGCGAAGATGGAGCATAGCAAGTGCCAGTTTGACACTTCGAAGCCCGCGTTGATCTTGCTGAAGCAGAGCCGTGTGAGCGGGGCAGTGATCAAGGCCATGATTTCGAAAACATCAAGCTAGTGAAAGGCAAGCGAGAATTGCCGGACCGCGCAAGGCTGGCTGGTCAGAGCGTGTCACGGAGCGGGAGACAGGGTCGGCGTTGATCCTGTCGATGGCGGCGCGGCTAGCGGCAACACTTTTTGAATCAACACATCGAGAAACTTGGTTTGTTCTTCGCTGAAGGGGAAGTGGCCGGAATTTTCAAACCACTCAAAATGCTTGTCTGGGTCGTTCATCTTGTCGAAGAAATCTTTGGTGATGCTGGACGGCGTGTAGGGGTCGTGTTTCCCTTCCAGAAAGAAAATGGGGCCGCGATAGTCATAGCCCTGGTCGGAGAATTTCAGATTCTTCAGCGCAGGGAGAAGCGTCTCGATGGAGAAAAGCTGGCCACGAATCCAATCAAGGTCATTCACGAGGGAATATTCGGGGGAAACGAAAATGGATTTCAGGCCCATCCAGGATTCGTCGGTTCCCTTGGGGCCGATGAGCGCGCCCGACCATTCGCGTACGGTGCGAATCTGGGCGAAAGTGATGTCGGGCGAAGGGTAGGGAGCGATGGCGGACAGTTGCTTCATGGCTTCCTGATTTTGCGCAAGATGCGCCGCTTCAAGCGTTTCTTTGTAGAGGACCACCTCGTTTTGCCACCCGTCGGTGGCCTGACCTACGCCGATGTAGGCGTAGAGCAAATCGGGGTGCTCGTGTGCGAGCTGGAGGCCGAGGATACTGCCCCAGGAATGACCGAGTACGAAAATTTTGTCGCGGTGAAAACGATTGCGAAGGTAGTTGACGACCTCGAGGGTGTCCGCGTGCATGCGGTCCAGGGTCATCGTGGGCCGAAGGGCTTCTTTCCTGTTGGAGGTGTAGGTTTTTCCGGCGCCGCGCTGGTCCCATTGCACGACGGTGAAATATTTTTCCCAGGGATCCTGAAAACCGCGGGCGACGGGCATTTCAGCGGAGCCAGGTCCGCCGTGAATGAAGAGGAGAATGGGATTTTTCGTGGATTGCCCGCGAATTTCCATCCATTGGTCGATGCCGCCGATGGAAACAGCCTCCAGAGTATTGATTCCGTCGGCCGTTAGGATGGCTCGGCCGCTGGCGATGCTACGCTGCGCGAAGAATCGATAGAGGATCGCTGAAGAGACGACCATCAGCACAACGGCAACGACGACGAGCGCAGTGTATTTGAAAACTTTTTTTATGGACAACGGTGTCTCCCGGGTGGCGTCCGCGGGGAGAGCTTAGCACTTCTGCGGTACTACTACACAAGCGAGGCAAGAACCGCGGCCCGCTCGCTGCTTCTTTAGCTACGATGCCTTGCGCGGCAGGAGCTTAGTAGATCGGCTTGGGCCGATTGCCCCTGCCGGATGGAGAGCCGCCTGCGGTCGAGTTTGCTGGCGAAAGCTGCAGAGTCATGGCCGGATCGCCGAAGAAAATCCACGTGCGGCGAACGTCGTTATCTGTGATGCCGGACTTGGCCTGGAGAATGGCGCTCGCGATCGGCAAGGTCGGATTGGCTTTGAGAATGGAGAGCAAGGCCTGGTTCATGGAGGCTTGTGGCGGCTGATTGGTGAGGCCGGAAGATGCCCAGACGGCGACAGCGCCGCCATTTGGAGCGAGCAAAAGAGATTGCGATAGGCTGAGTCCGTAGACATCCTGGAAGAAACCGTTCAGGCAATCCATCAGGAAATAGACAGACAAGCGGTCGCCGTTCGAAAGAGCGTTTGCGGAAGTGTTGTCCAACAAATCCTCGAAGGACCATTGCTGTTCTGAGCCGTGACCGGAGTAATTGACGAGTCGGGGCCCGTTGTTGAGCGCGGCAAGAATCTGCTGCGAAATGGCCGCGGGATCCTGGCCATCGGCGAATATTTCCATGGGTGAGAGTGCCAACGGGAGATTGGCGGCCGCAAATTTCGTGGCGTCGCTGAAATTGGCATCGATATTTTGATCGGCAATAAGCAAAGCCTGCTGATTCCCCGCTGAAACACCATAGCCTTTCTCGTAATTCACGATTTTCGAGACGACCAGTTGCGCGTCGGACAGAGATTGCACGGGAATACGGCCTGTTGCGATTGTCGCGTAGCCGGTTTGCTGGAAATCGCTGAACCAATCGTCGGAAGCGGTTTTGAACGCGGCCGTTTCAATCATGCGTGTGGGTACGAAATCGAAATCGCCCAAACCGAGATAGTTGCGCGGATCGAGCGAAGCGCCTCCGAATAGCAGCAGGTATTGTGGTTTACGGTTCCAATGCGCCGCGGCGTCTTGCAGGAATTGCTGCATGGCGAATGGGCTGCGTTCACCATAGTTGAACGCGTCGAAAACTTCGTCGATGGTGACGACCTGGACCGATTGGCCGCGCGATTCGTGCATTTGAACGAGCGGCGCGAGCGCGGGTTCGAAACCTGGATACGTGATGATGACCATCTGGCTGCCGCTGCGCTGCGAGGCAAGGGAGGCCGGGGCATGGAAAGCAAGACCAGAAGGCGGCGAGATTTGATCGTCAGAAAAAACAAGCAGCGTATGCTGTTGACCGCCGGCCGATGGAACGCCGAGCGTAATTCCATAGCCGGTGCTGTCTGGCGCGATCGCGCCGGAGAGCTGCGAAACCGCCAGCGGATTGCTGATGTCAAAAACCTGAATCTGCTGGTTGCTGAATCCGTCGATATGCACCGTATTGCCCGCGGATGCCGTGGCCTTCAACCAGTTGCCGTCCGCGACATACAAGTGTGGATAGTTCAGAGCGATGGTCTGCACCACGCTCACGTCGTTGTCGCCCTGCAAGGCCGTCAACGTAACCGTGTTAACGCCGTCCTGTAAAAGGCTGCGGTCGATCGGGAAGTTTTGCGTGACGTTTGCAAGGTTCGCGAAATCCATTTCGCCGATAGAAGCCCCGTTGAACTGCACGGACACGCTGTGTGCCTGCTGATCGGTCCCGCCCTGCAGGGTAATGTCCACCGAGACTTGCATGCCGGAATTCGGATCGTTGTGCGCGACAGTCAATTGTTGGTCGACCGGCTCGTTTGTCACAACCGCGCCAAAAAAGTTGTCGTTATTCTCTCCGTTGAGTAGCGTCGCAAAGTAAGTGGTGCGCTGTTGCAACATCACGGTGAACGGGAAACTTTGCGGCTCGGCAAGGCCGCTGCCCGCGGCACGAGTCGTTGAGATGCGCAAACCGGGGCGCGAGCCACGAATCAGCCAGTAGACGCGTGTGCCCGAAAACGGCGTATCAATCCCCGTGCCATAAAATTCGATGCTGTCATTGGGACCAAGCGCCCCGCTCTGCCGCCCCAAAATCAACATGGGCTGTTCGATACCCTCGGCATAAAGCTGCAAATACTGCGCATCCACATTGGGCTCAAGTCCCGCGGCAACGAGTTGCGCCTTCGAAACCTGATACCAACCCTCGCTCTGCACAGAAATTTTTACCGCGCCATAGCCGTCCAGCGAAACGGGAACCTGCCCAGCGGCCACCGCAGGAATCGGTGGCGCCGGAGTCGAAAGCAATCGCTGGCGTGAAACCGCGGGCTGCACTGTCGCTTGATTCATCTGCGTCACGAGCATTGGCCGCGTGATCGCCGTGGAACTCGATGCTGCGGCATCCACAAACACGGGCCCGTGCACGTTGCGAGCGCCGCCAAGGTCCACGTCTTCCAGTTCGTACGTGGATTGAACGGTCCCTTCGGGATCAAACCACTGATACGTCTTTGCGGCATGCTGGGGGCGTCCGCCGCGAATGAGCAGCACGGAGCCGGCGATGAGGGACGGATTCAAGCGCTGGCGGGATCCGCCGTTCAGGCGGTAAACGTCGAAGCCGAGGTTGCGGATTTCCTCGCGCGTCTTCCATTCCAGCAACACGCCGCCGCCCTGCCGTGGCATGGCCGCGAAGGAAGCCAATTCAACCGCGGTCGGGCTCACGATGGTAGAAGTCGCCGTGGAGGTATTGGGACTGTTTGGATCGATGTTGGTCGCGGAAACCGATGCGGTGTTGACGATTTGCGTAGTGGGGAACGTGTTGGGGGTGACGTTGATTGTAACGAAGGCAACCGCGCCCACGCTCAGCGTGCCGATGCTGCAGGAAACTTGGACGGTAGACGCGTAAGGGGTGGTTTGCGAGATGGTGCTTGTCGTACAAGCGCCTTGTGGCGTTGACGCGGACGCAAACGACGAAGACACATACGTTGTCGCGCTGTTGAGGTTGTCCGTCACAGTTACGCCCTGGGCTATGGCGGGCCCGTTGTTCGTAACTTGCAAAGTGTAGGTCAGGTTCGTGCCTTGATAAACAGGCTCCGGTGAAGCGGTCTTCACGATGGACACATCGGACTGTGTCGCCGAAGCGATATAGACCGTCGTTGAGGATGTATTGTTGGCGCAATTCGGGTCCGTCGTTGCCGAACAAGGGTTATTGATGTACGCGGTATTGGTTATGGAGGTTGGCGCCGTGCCGGTGGGCTGGCTAACCTTGACGACGAGCGGGAAACTGGCTGTTGCGTTGACGGCTAGAGAAAGGATGGTGCAAGAAATCGTCCCAGTCCCACCGGTTGCCGGAACCCCAGTGCACGTCCATCCCGTGGGTGTGGTAAAGGATACAAAGGTGGTGCCCGCCGGTATGGTGTCGGTAAAAGTGGCGAGACCCGAAGCGGCAGGTCCCAGGTTTGTTACGACCTGCGTATAAGAAATATTGTTGCTATAGGATACGGTCGCGCTGGGCGACGCGGTACTGGTCACGCTCAGGTCGGCTTGTGTGGCTGATGCCGCCGTTACGGTCGCAGTGGCTGTGTTGTTCTGGGTGTTGGGATCCTCGACGCCGGAGGCAACGCTCGCGATTTCGGAGATCATGGTGCCTGCCGCAGCAGTGTTGGACGTCAGCACTACCGTAACCGTGTCGCTCGATCCGTTCGCCAGCGTGCCCAGCGAACAAGTAATGTTGGGCGTCGTGAAGGTGCAGGTTCCGCTCGATGCGCTAGCCGAGACAAAAGTCGTGTTGGCAGGAAGCGATTCCGTCACCGTTGTATTCGGGGACGCCGCAGGGCCGTTGTTGGTGACCACTTGCGTGTAGGTGATGTTATTTCCGGCAGTCACCTCGGGACTTGGCGATGCTGTGTTTGTAAGCGCGTCGTCGGCCAGAGTCGGCAAGGTAACCGCGGTGGTTGCGATTGCCGAATTGTTGGCGAGGTTTGGATCGGACGTACCGGAAGTGATATTAGCGTCGTCTGTGACCGTCGTGCCCCAGGGAGTGGACGCATTCACTTGAACCACAGTCGCAAAATTCGCCGTGGCCAAATCGGCCACATCCGTATTTGTGCAGTTGATGTTACCTGTGCCACCAACAGCGGGTGTAGTGCATGTCCATCCAGTGGGGATGGTGAGCGACTGGAACGTCGTGTTGGCGGGGATCGCCTCCGAGAAAACGGCGTTCACGGCGTCCAGCGGGCCGTTGTTGGTCACGACTTGGTTGTAGGTAATGTTGCCGCCAGGCTGCACGGGGCTGGTCGGACCCGTATTCGTAACGGCCAAGTCCGCTGATCCGCAGTAAGCGCCGGACTGCGTGCCAGGCGTCTGGGTAATCAGGAAATTCGTGGCGGAAATGCCTGCGTTTCCAGGCGTTGCGCCAAAGGAATCTTGCGCGGTACTGGTGTATCCGTTAAGTCCACCGGTCACGCTGACGCTGGCGGTTGCTGAAAGAAAAACTACGCCGCCTCCGCCACCAGCGCCAGGACCATGCCGCTGACCAGGGAATGCACCGGGAGCCTCTTGTATCCACGGGTCGCCGCCGTTACCGCCATTGGCGCTGACCGTCAAGTTGCCAAGTCCGCCGCTGTTGGCAAAGAAAA
This sequence comes from Betaproteobacteria bacterium, assembly GCA_903970165.1. Taxonomy (GTDB): domain Bacteria; phylum Acidobacteriota; class Terriglobia; order Acidiferrales; family UBA7541; genus Acidiferrum. The sequence continues at coordinate 33,019 of CAJCHZ010000048.1, read as the reverse complement.
TAATGGAGCCGCCCGCTCCGCCGCCGCCGGGGCCATCGTTATCTGTATTGAGAGCCGTCTGACCGTTCGATGTAATTGTCCCCGTGCCTGTGACCGACCCCGTGTGGACAATGATGATTCCGCCGCCAGCTGCGCCGCTGCTGTAAATGCCGGTGCAAGTCGTGCCGCAATCCGCACCGTTGTTCGTGCCGGAGATGTAATAAGAACCGTCGTTGGTCGTGCCGGCGCCGCCGCCGCCGCCCATGACGATTGCACTTGTAGTGGCAGGGAACAACGCGCCGCCGAATCCACCCTCAGTGGAATTCGGTATAGTAAAGCTGTTCCAACCAAAACCTCCAATGCCGCCTGCGCCACCGTTGCCGCCTGCGCCGCCGCCGGAATTATAAGAGTCACTTGACGGCTGCCCGTCCGTACCGCCACCGCCCGCGTTGCCTGGCGCGCCGCGCGCATAGCTCCCAGCAGGGTACCCCTCCGAGCCGGTATTTGTGGGCGTCGAGGTAGTCGTAAATGTAAGGGGCGCGATGTACCTCGGTGTGCCCGCGATGCCTTCCCCTTTGGAACCATTTGTTGCGTTGGTCGAGAGCGTTACGTAATCCGTGTAAGTTCCTGTGCCGCCGCCGAGAATCCTGCCGCCGCCACCGCGGAATCCGAGAGCGTCGGCGGCCACAGTGCCGCCAAGTGTGAGTTGCGCGGCAACGTCGATTGCAAGAACGCCACCGACACTGCCGTTCCAAGCCAGGGGGACGAGTCCTGAGCTTAGCGTTGCCGAAGTGTACTGAGGAACGCGAATGACCTGAAAGGTCTGCTGTCCGCTCGTTCCCGCGACGTACGCGGCTTCCGAGTAGGAATTCAGCAGACCGCCTCCATTGCCCGTTCCAACGAAGGTCAGTGTGCCACCCGCGGTTGCTGTAATCGCGCTGGCTGCGGTGACGTATTCGAACTGGCCCGAACTCTGCAGGTTCGTGGAACCCGTCGCAGGGTCGCCTGCGCTACCGTCACCGTACAAGCTTGAGTTCGCGTCATTGATCAACGCATCCTGCATCTGGATGATCAGGATTAAATCGCCAATCGCAATGTTTGTTTGTGCGCCTCCCGCCGCGGCCTTTCCAATGGTGACTTTAGTCGCTCCCGCGGCGACAGATGCAGATGGCGCATAGTAAGCGTTGACTATTCCAGTCAGAGTGCCCCCGGCGCCGTCGTGGCCGGGCGTGGCGCAGAGCAAAGGCTGCACTACCGTAACTACGGTGGCGCTGTTGTTCGCGGAAATTGGGTCAGTGACCGAGGAACTGACTGTGGCCGTGTTCGTGATGGGGCCCGCAACGGCTGGCGTCGTCACCACGATGTTGAAGGTAGTCACTGCACCTTGCGCCAGTGTGCCGCTAAAACTGCAAGCGAGCGGCGTACCGGCCGTGCAGCTCCATCCTGTGCCACTTGCAGAAACATAGGTGACCGTTGTTGGAAGGGTGTCCGAGACCGATACGCCTGTGGCAGAGGCCTGTCCGAGGTTTTGCACCTGAATTGTGTACGTCAAGCTTGACGAAAGAAATACTGGCGTCGGCAAAGCGGTCATGGAAAGGGCAAGGTCCGCATCCGCTACGGGTTCGACAAGCACCGAAGTGAGCGTCGTGTTGTTATTTGGCGCCGGGTCCGGAGTTTGAGAAGTTACCGTCGCGGAGTTCAGGATGTTCGTGTCCGAGGCCGTCCCCGATTTCACGCCGACCGTCACGACAATGGGGTCAGCGGCCGTGGTGGCGCCGTTCGCCAGTGCCAGATTGTAGGTACAAATGACGGGGCCAGCGTTACCCGCGGTGGGCGTGGTGCAAGTCCAGTTCGTGTCCGCGGAAATACTCTGAAACGTGGTGGCCGCCGGAGTCTGCTGATAGATAACGAGCGTGTTGGCAGGAACAGAGCTCGGGCCATTATTTGTGGCGATTTCGGTATACGAAACATTGACGCCGGCGGCCACGACGGAGACTGACGTGGTTTGCGTCATCGTCAAGTCCGCAGTTTGGGCCTCGGCCGGCGACGCGCAGAGAAGCAAGCCGAGCACGGCAAAAAAACCAAAAAGAAGCCAGGCGGCTGAAAGCCGGCCGAGGCGCTGCGCAAAGGCCAGGCTCATGCGGCGTTTCCACGCGCGAGCGGAATGGAGTACCCGGACACCGGGTTGCATCACTAAGAACGACGCTTTCCCGCGCCGTTCAATGGCGATCACTTTGCCAAAGATAACGTCCGTTGCAGGGTCATCCTGCTGCCCAGCATCGGCGCGCGTGACTATGGTCCCAGCAGGCGAAGATGACTTCAAAACTCGGTGGACGCGGAATCCGTCCTGGCCGCGTGTCAATGCAATATCTCCCCGGCGCAGGTCTTGAATTTCGGCCGTTGTCACGACCACAGCGTCCTCTTCAAGAATATTGGGTTGCATGCTCCGCCCATGAACGCGGAAACGAACATTCGCGCCACGCCGTAACACGGCATCGCAAACCGCTGCGAACTGCTGGGAATTCCTTTTGTAAATGGCCTTAGACTTCCGCACGGCAGATCGCCTCCACAGCGGATTCGTCGGGGACAAATTTGAATAGGTAACAAGGAACTTCCTGGACGACGCGATCCAGAAATTCCAACGAGAAGCGGATCCCTTCGCTCGAATGGTGTGTCGCAAACGTGCGGCTGAAGAGTTCGGCGGCAGCCATGCCCGGCGAAAGTGGAAGCCGGTCGTTGTGTTTTCCGCGCGCCAGCAGGTAGATGCTCGAGAGTGGAGCGCACTCAGGCGATGCGATTCCCGCGTCGCCGTGCCACGGCGTGCCATACATCCAAATGCGGCCGTCGCGCTCGCGCAGGATGATGCGGTCGTCGCTGAGGATTCGCACGCCAGGGCGGCCGGTCCACAAACGAGCCGTCGTGCTCTTCCCTGCTCCGGAATGGCCGAGGAACAGATGGCCGCGGCCATTTTCATCGGAAATCCCAACCGCGTGCATTTCCACGCCTTGGCCGCGGGAAAGGCGGTGAATCATGAGCAATTCATCGAGCGGATACTCGAGAGGATAAACAGGCCGGTCCGAGTCGAAGTAGCGTCGCGAGAGCAGCACGCGGCCGGTGCGGAACTCGGAATCAAACCACGCTTCTTTGTATGGAGTCATCCCCAATAGAGACGAGAGAAAACTGAAGCGATAACCGTTGGACTCTGCAAAGAGTGACCACAATCCGCCGGAATGAAACAAAAGTGTGGAATTGGGAACGCGGAGCGAGTCAACCCACGAAATTTTCAGATTCACGTCGCAGGAACCGGTCTGCACGGCGAAGGCAAGAAGTTCGCGTTCGAGATTCAGTCTCAGATGGCCTTCCGCTTCGAGGCCAAAGGTGATTCCGCCGATCTGGTAAGAAAGTTTCGACGAGCCAGGGAGGCCCAAGTCATCGGGCAGCTTGGCTGGCGTGAAATTGTTATGGATGGGCAGCATTTCCGTGTTCTTGCCTTTCACGATCCCATCGTCCTGCAAGCCACAACGGACCTGCAGGATGTAGACACCGGGCCGGTCGCGCCGGTGACCTTGCAATGGCCGAGCACCGCCTCTTCGGGACGCAGACTGACCCGGATGACTTTGGGCGGTTCGTAGGCGGCCTTGACGCTTTGTTCTTGTGGCTTGTTTTCTTGCTTATCGATCATTTGGTTTCTTCGTTCATCCATGCAGCGAGGCGTGGGAACCGCAACCGCCGCTTCCGCATCCGGAATTGGGCTGTAAAACTTTCAAGACAGGCGAAGTGGGCCTGCCTTTTTGCCAAGTGCTTACATCCGGCTTGAAATTTTTCAGGCGTTCGGCTGCCGCCAGCAGTTCTTCGCGGTGCGCGCCGCCTTCGCAGCATTCGCAGTCGCCGTGTTCCGGAACTTCGTAGCCAAAGGCGTAGGCCCGCAGGTGCGCCACCTGACATAGGAAAGAGACAGGCGACTCCTGGTCGCCGTTCTCGAGCTCGCCGTTCGCTGGACACATGCTGCAAAGAGATTGAATCTGGCAGCGGTCGCAAATCGTGGGCCGAGTGCGCGGCTGATTGCGGATTTCGCGCAGCGGGCCCTCCCATCCTTCAAGGAAACGTCCTTCGCGAATGTTGTAGCCCTGCTGATGGGAGATGACGCAGATGCTCATCACTCCATAAGGATCGATTGCGCAGCCGCCGATGCCGCCGCCGCAGGAGTATTTTTCGTTCGGCCGTACGTACCCAGCCGGGTTGGCCAGATCCTGCTCAGCCATGCGCCGGTAATCTTCCTTGCGCTTCGGTTCGGCAAAATCGAGTTCAACCGCCTGTTCAGGCGAAAGCCGAACCGCGAGAGGGCTTTGCGAGCAGTCAATTCTCGGATTGATCAGCGAATCGAACTTGAATTCGACGCCAAACGTTTCTTCGGCAAGACGCTTCATCTCGAAAATCTCATGCCGGTTGATTGTCGTCGGCACGGTCTTGAGCTTTAGAGGCAACCCGCGATCGAGAAGCAGGCGGATTCCCCGCATGCAGCGGTCATAAGAGCCGGGAATCTGCGTCAGCGCCTCGTAAGTTTCTTTTGTGGCACCGTACAAGGTGATCTCGATGGCGAATGGCCGGTATTCCGCGAGGTAGTCGGCGATGCGCTCGTTGATCATCGTGCCGTTCGTGAAGAGCGTGATAAGGAAGCCGCGTTTTTTGGCTTCCGTGTAAATTTCCAGAAAGTCTTTGCGCGCGAAAATCTCTCCGCCGGTGTAGAGCACCCACAGGCAGCCGGCATCCACCAACTCATCCAGGAGGCGGCAATGTTCGTCGAAAGTCAGCTCCTGAGCGCGGGCGGCATGGTCGCTCATCGGTAAGTTGTTGTAACAATGGAGGCATTCGAGCGGACAACGGCGGGTAACCTCGATAGACACTTCAAGGGGGGCGCGTTTACCATTGAATTTCTGGTGAACGAAGCCGGTGAGTTCGCCGTAATTCGCGGTCTGCACGATAGTCTTTCTAGCCAACCGAGATAGCTCTAACTTAATAAGATTCGGTACTCTCAGTACCCGATACAGCTATCACAGTCCACACTCCGTTTGTCGAGCCGTTTCAAGGGCTTGCGGAGAAGGAGGACTGCTAGACAGTACGAATCAGGCCAATTTCTGTTAATTCAGCCAGATAGCTCTCGACGTCTTTGCTGGCCTGTTTCGCTTCCACTTCGTAATGCGTGGCAACCCAATGCGCCAATTCCTCTGCTGTTCGAGCGTCCTCGAGCAGTTGCCACAAGCCTTGACCCACCGAATTGAAGGTATAGACGGAGTCAAGATCGCCAACACCCCGGCAAATAGGAACAACGATCGTTTCGCCAGCAACATGCCGTGAAACGATGGAGGTGTTCCGGGTGTGGCGAACCGTCGCCGTATTTACCGGCGAGGCTAGAGCCTCAGGGCCTGGAAGCGCTGAGAGAGGGAGTGCCATGCGTATAGTTTCTGGAATGAAACAGGGGTTGTCACTATGCGGAACGTACTGTGTTCCGTACTAGTACCCTCCCAGTACGGAGTATCTAACGTATAAAACGAAGCAAGGGAACTGCTGTTGGCCATGATTCAGGGATAAATGGCGCGCGATTCCTTGCGAACATGGGGTAAGCCATGTTGGTAGCGCTAACGGGATTCGAACCCGTGTTACCGCCGTGAGAGGGCGGTGTCCTAGACCCCTAGACGATAGCGCCGGAGAGAACAGCCATTACGAATGGCATGGACGGAGTTTCTGCTCCATTCGTTCGATGGCCTGTTTTTCATTCTCGCATGTACTATCAGGCTGAGCAAGCGGTGAGGGAAGGCGGCCATGCACTGCGGAGGCTAAGGCGCTCATCACCAGAAGGACGATCCTGTGCGGCGGGGCGAGTTATCGGGCAACAGCTGATTCCTGACGAGTGCTTGCTTTGTCGCTATTGCGCGCGATGTATTGGCCGTGAATCCAGCGATACGTCTTCTCAAGACCGGTGCGCAAAGGGGTGCATGGCTCCCAGCCCAGATATTTTTTGATTAGGGTGTTGTCGCTGTTGCGGCCGTTAACGCCTTTGGGGGCGCTAAGGTCATAGTGGCGGTTCAATTTGATTCCAGCGATTTCTTCGGCCATGTCCACCAGCTGATTTATGGAAACGGCTTCGCTGGAGCCAAGATTAATAGGCTCGAGGATCTCCGAATTCATGATCAGCTCGATGCCTTTAAGGCAGTCATCTATATACATGAAGCTACGGGTTTGCGTGCCGGGTCCCCAGATCTGGATTTCATGTTTGCCGGATACCTTGGCTTCGATGACCTTGCGGCAGATGGCCGCGGGAGCCTTTTCGCGTCCGCCGTCCCAGGTGCCCCAGGGGCCATAGACGTTGTGAAAACGGGCGACGCGTGTGTAGAGGCCGAAATCCTCGTGGAAATGACGGCACATGCGCTCGGAGAAAAGCTTTTCCCAGCCGTAGCCGTCTTCGGCAAGGGCAGGGTAGGCGTCTTCTTCTTTTAAAGATGGCGCTTCATAGGTTTTCTGCTTGTCGCCGTTGTAAACGCAAGCAGAAGAGGCGTAGAAGAAACGCTTCGCTTTGTGCTGGACAGCCGCCTGGAGCATGTGCGTGTTGATGAGGACGGAAAGCATGCAGAGCGCCTTGTTGCTTTCGATGAAACCCATGCCGCCCATGTTGGCGGCCAGATTGTAAATATCGGCGGCGCCCTCCGCGGCTCGTTCGCAGTTTGGTTTCAGGTTCAGATCCAGGATGAGGTTTTCGACATCGGGGAAGTGCTGGTACCACTCCCTGAGGGGCTTAATGTCGACGGCCCGGACTTTCGTCTGACCCTGCGCGCGCAACCGCGCCACCAGGCTGCCGCCGATAAATCCGCCGGCACCCGCGACGACCACGAGTTCGCTCTTATCATTCATCCGGGTGTCCCCATTACTTATGCATTATATAAAAATATCTGTATTCCGGCAAGCCGTGCGGCTTCTTCGAGACCAATGAGCAACTTGTTTCCCCGGTCTTTTGATGCCATCCCGCCTTACGAAGATTTTCTCAGGCCAAGATGCTCCAGCGCCACCAGAAATACGAATTTCGAACCACAAAGCAAATATCTGCGCCACAGCCGTCTAGGCTCCTGGAGAAGGCGAAACAACCATTCGAGGCCATTTTCGCGCATCCAGACCGGGGCCTGGCTCTTTCTGGCGGAAAGGAAATCAAAAGCGGCACCGACGCCTACCAGAACGCAGGGGCTAAGGCGTTCCCGATGCTCGAACATCCAGCGCTCCTGTTTAGGGGTGCTCAGACCGACCCAGATGACGTCGGGGCGGGCCAGCTCGATGGCCGCGAGGACTTCGCGGTCTTCCTGCTCCGTAAGGGGGCGGAAAGGAGGGCAGAAAGTTCCCGCAACCACCAGGCCTGGAAGTTCCGCGGAAAGCTTCTCCCTGAGGGCCTGGGCTACGCCCGGCGCGCCACCGTAGAAGAAGTGACGATAGCCTTTGCCCGCGGTGGCCTGGCAGAAGGTGAGCATCGTCTCAGGGCCATAAACACGGCAAGGCAATTCGTAGCCTTTGCGGCGACCGAGCCAAACCAGAGGAAAACCATCGGCAACCAGGAGATCAGCCTCGTTGAGAATGGTAAGGAATTGCTGGTCGTGCTGTGCCTCGGTCACACCGTGCATTCCCGTCACCGCAATGTACCGGCATTTCCTGCCCTCAGTGATCCACTCCTCCATGGACGAGACAACATCAGGGATTTGCACGGCGTCCACGCGCACGCCGAGGACACGGAAAGATGCCGGGCCAACCGGCATTCAGCCGGCTCCCTTCTGTCGCTGGGCCGCCAAATGGATGGATTCGGAGGAAACGACTCCGGCCACCATCGCAGGGCAGCAACGGTCTTGGAGCACGGATTTGTAGAGGTTTTCCAACTGTTGGAGGGCCGCGCCGGCTGTGTATTTTGATTCGAACTCCTCGCGGGCAGTGCCGCCCATAGCAGCCATCTCCTGAGGATGCGTCCAGGCCCATTCGACTTTCTCGGCAAGGCTGTGCGGATTGGCTGGAAGGAAAAGCAGGCCGGTGGCTCTATCCGTTAGGATTTCCTCCATGGCTCCGTGTTTCGCTGCAATGACGGGCAATCCGCAGGCGTAGGCTTCCGCAATGGCTAGCGGGAAGTTCTCGAAGCAGATGCTGGGAACGATCAGAGAGTGCGCGCCTTGCATAAGCGAATGGATATCGCGCTGTGGGAGATGCCCGAGCCATTCGACAGCACCCAGCCTCTGCCTCAGGATGGCCACCGCGAGTTCCTTTCGTAACGGACCGTCCCCGGCAATCTTTAGCGGAATTTGTGGGCCCAGGTATTTCCACGCGTCGAGCAAGACCCGTAATCCTTTTTCTTCGGAGAGCCGCCCCACATAGAGGGCGTAGCTGCCGGAACCTTGTTTCTGTCCGGGATCGCATTCCACAAAATTCGCTTTCACGGAGATGCGGCCGGCGGTGAGGCCGCCTTCGATAAATTTGCCGCGGGCGAATTCCGTTAGCGCGATGTACCTGTCTATTTTTTCGCACCAAGTGCCCATGGCGCGGTGGGCGGAGAGCATGGCCGCCACGGCAGCCGTTGCCGGGCGGCTCTCGCGATAACAACCATGCAAGACGCCGGGCCAAGCCAGTCTTTTGCCGAGGCATTCTTCGCACACGCGGCCGTCGCGCAATAAATTTGCTCCGGGACACAACAAGCGGTAATTGTGCAATGTCTGAACGACGGGTACGCCGGCATCCGCGCAGGCATAGTAGGCCGAGGGCGAAATCAGCGGAACGGTGTTGTGAAAGTGGGCCACGTCGGGCTTCTCGTGCAATAAAAGCACGCGCAATTCTTGGCGAGTTCGCCTTGACCAAACCGTCTCCGCGGCGAGTGACACGCGGCCAAGGATCGAAGCTTCGCTGAGCCCGAGGTTCGAGCGCGTGTATTCGATAACATGGTGGCCCGCTTGCCGCAGGAGCCGCGTTTCGGCCTCCATGGCGACGTCCTCGCCCCCGCGACGCTGGTAGGCATTGTGGACGATCAGTATTTTCAAGATTCTTTCACCGTAAAGAGGACTTTCCCATTTCCTAGGACCCAGTGGCGGCGGCTTCCTGGCAGCCGGATAGTGGGGGGCAATTGTTGAATGCTGGGCTGCGTTTCTTGTCCGCACGAGCGCATCCCGCGGCGACCATGCACGTCAAAACGAGGCTATAGCCAACTCCGGCCGGACCGGCTGCCTCAGCAAGAGTGTTCTCGACCGTCAAACTGATCAGCAGGGGCAGACAAATAGCCAGAAACGCCAAAGCCTCGTGAGACCCATCCTGCCTGACCATCCTGAGGCAGATCCTGACAGCCTCCGCAAGGAACAGAACCAGAAACAGAAAACCCGGCAAACCCCACTCGTAGAGCGAGCGCAGGAATTCATCATGGAATGCGCGATTGGGGTCGACATTTTCCTCTCGATAGAGGCTGGTTTCCAAAGCGAAGTCCGCGCCGCTGCTGGTCCCCGAACCTGTGAAGAGCCGGTTAAAACCGCGGCTGGCAATTTCGTCGAATTCTTTCTCGTACAATAAATATCGCCAGCCGAAGGTGCCCACATCCTCAAGACTGGCGTTCCGTGTAGTGACAGCAGCCAGCATTTCATTCAAGCGATTGTCCGGCAGGACGTTGAGCACCAGCAGCCCAATACACACGACAGCTGCTCCTCCAAATGCGGCTCGCTTCACAAGCAGGGAGAGGCTGAAACGGCGGCCAGAGCGGATCGCAGCCAGAATCCCCGCTATGACCAATGCCCAAGTGAAACCCAGGAAAACAGAACGGCTGCCAGTGAGCACAAGTCCAACGGCAGCAGCCGCAGCAGAAACGAGCGAGGAGGCCTTCCAGGAACCGCAAAGCAACAAAAGAACAAACAGAGAAAGGAGAAATGGCGCGAAGCTTTGTGCGCCCGAAAATGACGTGAAGCGGTCGCCGAGGACCGCGTCTCCAAAGTCATTTCCGAGAACGTACGTTTGCACTAACGCGAAGAAAAGAGAAAACCAGACGACAACCGCCAGACTCTTGGCGGTGAAACATCTGTTTTGCCACGCAGCCGTGAACACAACAAAAAGCACACAGCTGGCGTATAGGTATCCGAACATCTTTAACCCCGAGAGCCGATACGGACTCCATAAAACCGCAAAACCTGCATAGGCCGTGAACAGCAGCCAAAACTGACGCATCCTGGCGAAGGCGGGGGGGAACGGACGGATGGGACCAACTCGAAATAAAAGGACAGTGGGCACAGCTACGACTCGGATCGCGTTCTCGACTCCCAGTGAGCTGGCCGAGTAACTGCTAAGACCCGTCAGGTCAAACTGCACGAGAAGAAGATAAGCAACTAGCGACCACCGAATGGGGAGAAACACGAGCAGTGGCACGAGCATCCAAAATGCCGCTTGGGCAACAAAAATTGTTTCGTTGCTCATGCTCGCCGCCGGCTACTGTAGACCGCGATCTCGCGCCCTTTAAAATGGCTTTCCGCAGCGCTCTTTCTCATTTGTGCTGTTCCAACGCAACGCGGAGGGCCAGTACAAAACGCCCTGCGAAGTACTCCGGCGTAAGATGCTCGACAGAGCTCCGGGCAGCTTCGCGCATTTGTGCGAGCCTGGACAGCGGCGCCGACAGCGCGCGACCCAAAGCATCACGAAGCTCGTCCGGGTGATCGGCACGATAAGTCCACCCGTTCACTCCGTCCTCGACCAACTCCTGCACGGCCTGGCTGTACAGACTGCCCAATACCGGCAGTCCCGCTGCCAATGCTTCGTTTACGGCCAGCCCCCAGGTATCCGATAGCGTTGGAAAAACCAACAGGCCAGCCTGCGCGGGGTAGCGGCTCAAATCTTCGTAGGGTACGTTGCCCAAAAACTTGAGGCTGATCTGCGCCGGAAGCGGAAATCGTTCCAGGCTCTGCCGCAAAGGTCCGTCTCCGACAAACCAAACTTCGCGGGTTTCGCCCGGGTGAGCGCTCGCCCACTTCGCCAGTGCACTCAGGAAAATGTCCAAACCCTTGCATTCGATGAGCCGCCCCAGATAGAGAAGCCTGCGCGCGATGCGCGGCTCCCTGGCAAGCGGGATCGTGAGAAAAGGGGATATTTCGGTCGTCAATGGAGCCTGGAAGATTTGTTTCAAAGGAACATTCAGGCCCAGGACATATTTCGCTCCGCTGGACCCGTTTACGACAACGGCATCGGCAGCGCGAAGGAGGACCCGGCGCAGCAAGGTCAGCATGCGGCCTACTTCCCGCTCCGTGTGCTCCGATAAATCCGCCCAGATAACGAGACGTGAGGCAGGGTTCAAACGGCGAAACACAACGGCCTGCGCTGTGCGGAAACCAAGTTCCCCGGATATAACCACATCAGGCTTCGAACGATAAAGCAGAGGCAGCGAATCATAGGGAAAATGCCGGAAAGAGGTCATTGCAAAACCTTGCTCGTACACGTGGCGATGAGGAAGCATGAACGATTTCTGCAACGTCACATGGATGCCGTCCCAAGCGGGTTTCCAGGTGCGATCAGCTTCCATGGGCGTGCTCACAAGCACGCGAAGACTTTCCACGGAAGCAGCTATGTGCCGCAGAACCGGAAGGAAGTGAGGCGTGACGCAGTTCTTCAGAAATACCACTCTTGCGGCAAGGCCCTTCATCGCAGGGCGATCCTGCTCTGAAACGGAGACCACCGCGTTGTTTTGTGGCAGGACGCAATTTAGACTCATTCGCCGCCTCTCTTCAGAAATCCGGAAGAACACGCCGGAGTGTCCGCGCAAATGGAAGCGAAGTCCCATGGGCGGGTCGTCTGCAGCGGCGGATTCAGAAAATGTCCCATGTTCGTACTCATGCAGCTCTGAAGAAACACCAAAGGGTCACTGCGGCCGAAACGAAAAATCCGAGTAACAGGCTGGCGGCGGCACCGGGAATCCCCCACCACCGGATGAAACAGACCGCCGAAAGCAGCGCAACGGGCGCCGCAAAGAGGTTCGTGAGCAAATCAAACTGCGGTTTCTGCGACGCGCGTAAAGCCATCGCGTATCCAATGGAAAGCGCATTCACGACCGGCAAGAGGGCCAAAATAGGCATCAACCATGCATACGCAGCATACTTTCCGCCAAAGAGGATTTGTTCCAATTGCTTGCTGAGAAGCGCGAGGAAAGCTGCCAGGGCCAGAGCCGCTCCGGCGAGCGCCAAACTCAGCAGCATGGCCTTGTGCCGCATGCGGCCTATTGCGCCTCGTCCGTAATCTCCGGAAAGAACGGGCAGAAAAAGCACTCCGGTGGCGGTGATCACTTGTGTCATCAGAAGAGAGGGCAATTGCATGGCGCGCAAGACCCCAGCGAAACCAAGGCCCAGAAATGCGGCGATGAAGAAGACCTGCGCCTGGCTCACAGCCGGGTTTAGAAGCGCGCTTCCCATCAGCCATTTTCCGTAAGCCCAATTTTCTCGAAGTATCAGGAGCCACGGGACGCTTGTCCGCACGTCAGGGGTTTCCTGGAACAAACCTAACCGCGGCACGAGCAACCCGGCCGAAGCAAGACCTGCCAAACCCATCAGCACAAAGGCGGAGAAGCAATTCAGCGAGGCGAAATGCATCAGCATGAAAATGCCTGCGCCGACCAGGCCCAAATAGAGCGCGCTTCCCTGCACGGCCAGCTGAGGACGCTGCGTCACATAACACATGCGCCGCGCGAGCCACGCCAGCAGCAGGAACGGAATGGCCAGGGCTCCTCCCATAACGGCGCTTACGAGTCGACTCTGCGGCGCCACTGCCTGCAGAATTAAACCGGCAAGGAGCAAGACTGCGGACAATGCGCCGACGAGGACGGCATGCACCACGATCATGGACCGGAAATAAGCCGGCAGTTTTTCCACATAGCGTGAAGGGCCCATCACGCTCATGGGTTCCAGGAGCAGCACGTTGTGAAATCCGGAAACGAACAGGAACCCGGCAAACGCAACCGCGAACGCGCCGTATTCCTTTGGCGGCATACGCGCCAGGAACAGGTTCACGCCAAATCCCGCGGCAGATGTTAGTCCCTGATCCACGAATGACAGGGCGGATAGCCAGCCCCAGGCCCGCAAACGAGCGCGCAGGATGGCCGTCGTCGGAACTGATTTTGCGGCGGAGGCTAGAGGCTCGGGCCTTGAGGCTATTCCGGCCCTTGCAGTCGGAAGCGGGGCCATCGAGGAGAAGTCCAGAGTCGCTTCCGGTGCTGTTCTGTCGAGCTCGGGCAGGCTCACTGTCCGCCTCCCTCGAGCACCACAAGAAATGTTCGAAGCAAGATGTTCATGTCGACTCCTAAGCTCCAGTTTTCGATGTATTCGAGGTCCAGCACCATGTTGGTCTCGAAAGAAGGATCGCGCCGCGCCGTTACTTGCCACAGGCCGGTCAGTCCAGGCTTTACATCGAGACGACGAAGATGCTCGATGGTGTAGCGCTCGTAATCATCCACAGGATGCGGCCGCGGGCCGACCAAACTCATGTCTCCGCGCAGCACGTTTAGAAGTTGTGGAAGCTCGTCGATGCTCATTTTACGGAGCCAGCGGCCGCAACGCGTGACGCGCGGATCGTTCTCCATTTTGAAGAAAGGGCCGTTGCGCTCGTTCGTATTGCGCAGCTTCTCTTTTTGCGTATCCGCTTCGGCAACCATCGTGCGCAGCTTGTAACAACGGAATTTGCGCCCTTTTTTTCCAACACGCATCGCGGAATAAAAGACAGGCCCCGGCGAATCGCAGCGAATCCACATGGCGGCGAGAGCAAGTAGAGGCGAGGTCAGCAGGAGCAGCACGGCAGCTCCCACGAAATCCATGGCACGCTTGACGGCAAGCCCGAATACCGGAATCGGCTCGCCGTGCAGTTCGATCACCGGGAATCCGCCGATGGTTTCCAACGGCGCGCGCCAGCCCAGCCCATCGTACAAATCCGGCACCACATTCATTCCGAGCCGGAGACGCCGCGCTTCGAGAAATACCTCCTTGACCATTTCGCGGTCCGCCGGGAGCGTGACAAACAACTGGTCCGCAAACTGGCCGAGAGCCACTTTCCGCAAATCACCGATGGAGCCGAGCACGCGCACATCTCCATTCGGGTGCGCGTCAATGAAGCCGCAGACTTCGTAGCCCAACTGGCGGTTACTCTCGAGCCAGAAAGCTAGAGAACGGCCCAGCTTTCCCGCTCCCACAATCAAGACGCGGGAGACGCCTTCGCCGCGGTCCGCTCTTCGCAACACGTAAAGGCGCTTGAAGTGCCGCCATCCTACAAGTGCTACCGCAATCCATGCTGCCGTGCCGGCTACCACCAGCCGCGAAACTTCCTTGTTCCCGGAAGTGAAGATAAAGAGCACCATCAGCGCGGTGGCGAGCGCCACGGCCTTGAGCGTGTTCGCGCTTTCTTCCCATGCGCTGCGTTCACGCGCCGTGCGGTACAAATCCTGGCTCATGCAAGCGAGCACGACCAGTCCTGCGTAAAGCATCAAGAACGCCGGATAACCCGCGGACCAAATCTGCTGCGAAAATCGCGCAGGGAACAGTGCGGATGGGACGAGGGGAACCGCAAATCCAAAACGCAGCCAATACGCTGCCGTTCCTCCTGCACAAACGAGCGCGAAATCAATGGCCACATACGTCGCCTGGCGGGCCAGCCCGGCGCGATGGCGCGCCGCTTTGGCGCGGTCGGGAAAAACTCCTGTGGCGGGCAGGGACACATCGCCAGCCATCTCATGTGCCATCTCACGTGCCGCCTCACGTAACTGTTGCCTGCTGACTGCAGACGGCTGTCTTGACCGGCGCGTGGCAGTTCCGTTCATTCCGTCTTATCCCATTCCATTTCGCGCCGCGTGGGCCAAATCCGAAGGTTCGGCGGACTTTTCTTCCGCGGAAACCAACGCGCTCTTCTGCCGAGCCTTGATACCAAGTATTCTTCTCGCGAGCGTTTGCACGAACACAGCCGCCGCTGGAGCCGCGCGCAACGCGTCCGCACGCATCGTTCCCGCAACTTCCATGGCAAATTTCTTTCGCGGATCCTGCGGATCGATTTCCCGCCAGGCTTGCCGCGCCAGAATCCATCCGCAGACGGCCAGCAACGCAAACGCGGTGCCCACAACCGTGAGCAGCCCGCGCGGCGGAAACGATTTCTTGGTCGGCACGACTGCGGCATCCAGCACTTTGACGCTCGGCACTTCCTTGGCTTCCTGCACCTTGGCCAGTTCGTACTGCTGCGTCAGCAATTCATAAACGGTTTCCTGAATTTTGGTTTGGCGATACAAGTCGGCATAGGTCACGCCAAGCAGCGGCAATTGGCGGATAGCCGGATACAAGGAAGCGTCGGTTGGGGAAGATGGCGCCGCGGAGGTTCCGCTCTCACCACCCATCTTTCCAAGTTGTACGCGTAATTCCGTCACGCGCGCTCGCAGCGCGCGCACGCGCACGTTTTGGTCTGTGTACATGGCTGCAAGTCCATGGAGTTCCGCCTCCGCCGCCATGAGCTGTCCTTCCAGCGTTGCCGCCGCTTCCACCATCGCTTTGCTCTGCGCGGGAATGTCGATCGCCGTGTTCTTGCTGGCAAAAATGCTGAACTGGCGAGCCGCACTGTCGAGATCTTGCTTTACCGTACGAAGCCGCTCCTCGAGAAAGATCCGTTCGCGCCGCGCCGAAGACGTGCTCACCTGCTCGACGAGCCGGTCGAGCTCATCCACATAGGCATGCGCTACGGCCGCCGCCAGCCGTGGATCGTGGTCCGTCACGGAGACGGTAATGATTCCGCTCTTGCGGTCCTCACGGATGTGCGTGTGCGCGGCCAGTGCCGCGCGTGCATCTTCCATCTTTGCCGCGTGATACACGCGCTGCAGGTCGAACTGCCCGATCAAACCGTCCCGCACCGTGCGGCTTTCAAGAATCCCCACAAACAACGCGCCGGAATTCTTCACTCCCAGCAAATCGCCGGCGAAGCCTCCGAGCCCGCCTGTGCGTCCTGCCAGCGCGGAAAGCATGGCCATGCCTGAACCCGACTGCCCTTCCGGAGGCATCAGCTGTGTCGTGGCTTCGTACCGCGCGGGGATGAGCCATGCGATGCTCAGGCTTACCACGCCGCCGAGAACCAGAGTTTTGAAAAATAATTTGCGCCCATCCCAGAAGAGCCGCGCCCGCTCGACGGCTCGTTCACGCGCCGCTTGCGGCTCGTTGGCGTGTGAACTCCGGACCACATCGGTTGGGATGCTACTCACGGTGTTCGCTTACCCTTCTTCTGTCATTCCGCAAATGCGTCCTCAAATCCATCCGGAGCCTCAAGGTATCGCCACGGCAGCGGCTAGCGCTGCGGCTTGCGCGATTTGTGCGATGGCCACCAGGTTTTTCCAGACGGTGCCTCCTACGGTCGTTTTTTCCGGAACGACAATGGTGTCGCCCGGACCGATCGTGGAAGACAACACTCCCCCGGACCACATGCCACCGTTCCCGCTACTGACTGCGCCGCTGGAACGGAGTATGAAAATCGCTTTCTTGTTGGCCAGGGTTGTCGCGCCGCCCGCTCCCGCGAGATACCACGCCGCGTTTTTCCCCGGCGTATACGTAATGGCGTTCGAGTTATAGACCTGCCCGACGACGAGCACGAACCCCGGCTGCTTGGGAATTTCGAGTGTGTCTCCGGCGCGCAGTTCGATGTCATCGGGAGAGCTTTCGAAACCTTTCTGGCCTTGCCGGATATGCACCACCAGCCGCCCGCTGATGGGCGCGCGGCGCAATGCATCAACAATCCGCTGGCGTTGCTGCAGCGCGGACTGCTGCAAAGCCGCTTCATCCGAGCCGCTGGCCGTGATGGACGCTTTTACCACCGTGGATTCCTGCTCGAGCCGCTGAAGCAGTTCTTGCCGGCTCTGCTCCTGTAGCTTGCGCACTTCAATGCGCTCGAAATCCGCCGCCTGCGGATAAGCGGTCGTCAGCAGCCCTCCCGCGCGCTTGAGCAGCGAACTCAGCCGCTCTCCCGGCTCGATTCCGTATACTCCCGGCTTGGCGACTTCGCCTCGCAGCGTCACCGTCGCGCCGATATCTTTCCAGCGCGTTTGTTGCGGCACCGTCAGCACATCGCCATCGCGCAGCACGACATCCTCAGCTGAATCACCCGCCAGCGCGTTCGCCAGATTCACTGTCTGCTCTCCGGAAGGCTTTGCTGATGCCATCCCAACCGTTACTTCGTAATGCACAAGGTCCGCGCTCGCCGGATTGGAACTTCGCAGCAACCCGCCCGCGGAAAGCACCAGCTCGGAAATCTTCATATTCGACGCGAGCGGGTAACGGCCCGGGCGGCCGACCTCTCCGCGCACGTAAACGCTCGCGGGATTCACTCGTTCGGGTTGGCGGTGAACCAGAATGCGGTCATTCGACTCAACCAGAATGTTGTTCAGTGGATCGCCTGCCAGCGCTTCGCGGAGCGAAATGCTGAACACTTTGCTCGTACCATCGGCCATGGCGCGGAAGAGTTGCGCGGAGTCTAGCCAGCTTTCGCTGGTCGTACCCCCGGCCTGATAAATTGCGTCACGCAGATGTTCCTGTCCCGAAGCGCGATAACGTCCCGGAGCGCGCACTTCGCCGTCCACGGTGAATTCCGGCGCAGCTTCCAGGTCGTAGCGCCCAAAAATGCGCACGGTATCGAGAGGCTCGAGCTTGGGCGCCCTTTCCGGATGGGCGAACGCCGCCGCGAGGTTGAAACTCTCCACCACGGGCCGGTTATCCGGCGCTGCGATGCGCACAATCTCCGCGTAGCGCTCTGCGGGTTCGGGCAGAAGTTCTTTGTACGAACCCACCAGGTCCGTCAGCCGCATCCCGTCGCGAAACGAATAGCGTCCTGGACGCAGTACGTGCCCTTCGAGGTACACGCTCGCGCTGTTGTACGGCGCGATGGGAAAAATGTGGACTTCATCGCCATCCTGAATCTGAAATCTTTCAAACGCCGCTCGCAATGCTTCCCTGTCGCTGATTTCGCCTGCGTCCAGGCTCAGCATAGTGCGTTTTTCGTGCGCTTCCGTGCGCTGCACTTCAATCTGCCGCAGCGCCGCCGCAGGCAGGATCCCTCCTGCAAGCTCCAGCACTTCGTCGAGGTTCTTTTCTCCCGCGAGCTCGTAAATAGCGGGCCGGCGCACCATTCCTTCGACCGTCACAACCGCACCTAGCGGAGGCACGCGCAACGTATCGCCGTTTTCGAGGCGCTTCAAATCGCCTCGAATGCCGTGCAGCAGAAGATCGTAGGCGTCCACTTCCTCCAGCAGCGTTTTCCCGCGGTAGTGCTCGAGATGCCGCAAAGATCCGCGAGGCGTCACTCCTCCCGCGGCGAACAGTGCGTTCAAAGGCGTCGAAAGCGAGCTGACGTCGTAAGCTCCGGGCGCGGGCACTTCCCCCACAACATACACACGCACCGTGCGCAGGCGAAGCAAAGACACATCGGCGGAAACGTCGCGAAACTGCGTCCGCAGCACACGCTGCACGGATTCCTGCACTTCCCCGAGCGATTTTCCGGAAACCAGCAAAGGCCCGGCCTCTGGCAGCACCAAACGCCCTTCGCGATCCACGGTCCGGAAAAGTCTTTGCGAGACTCCTCCCCACAAATCGATCGAGAGGCCGTCGCCCGGCCCGACTACATAGTCTGGCCCCACGGGGAGATCCATGGGCAACGTGTCCGTGTTTGCCACTCCCCGGCGAAAAACATCCAGGCCAAAACGTTCCGCGCGCCTGGACGACGCCGAAGCCTGCACATACAAGTCATAGAGCGACGGCGCGTCGGCATACGGATTCGGCCGGTGCACCATGCGAACAGGCTCAAGCGCCGCAGCGGCAAAGTCCGCAGACCTGTTGTTGGGAGCCTTGCGTTCCGTATTATTGCGGTTCGTGCGCATCGGCACGCCCGTCTCCAACGTCATCGGCGGTGCCGATGCTCCGGAGGACGGTGCAAATTCACTTGGGAGAGGCGGAGTCGTGCCCACACCTTCGCTTTGCAGCGAGCCGCGCTTCCCTCTTGAATTTGTCGAACCGCCCGGCTCGTCAGGGCTCCATTGCGGCTGCGATACAAGCATGGGCTCGCCCGTATCCGACGCGGAAAGATCAGCGCGCCATACGCTTTGCGATTGCGTTCCGTCGATTCGCGATGGCGTGCCCGGATAGGTTTCGTATGGATTGGTTTGCTCCGCGGGACGATTCCCCGATCCCTCGCTCTCCACGGGAGGGTAATTGGGATTCCATTCGCTGCTGGGAGATTCGCAATCGGATGAACGGCGCGGATCACACCCCGACGTTTGCTCCACGGGCGGATACTCGCGTGCCGTGCTGTCCCCCTCCGCCACGCGCGCGATTCTGTACGCCCGGTCTTGCAAAACGAGCTTATGCTCCGCCGCCAACTCGGAATCTGGATTCACTTTCGGCAGCAGATATCCGTAACGTTGCAGAAGGCGCGTGGCCAGCACGCGCGCATGCAAATCCTCCTTCAATCTCTCCGTAACCGCCGTATCCCATAGGTCGGATTCATCGAGAAGCTGGCCGCTCGCTCCCGCATCCTGTGCCAGAAGCCGCTTGAACTCCACCCGCAGTCCTGGATCTTTGTTCAGCAACTCCAGGATCTGATCTGCGTTTGCTGCGACTCGGTCCATATTGTCGGAAACAATGTCCCGTGAAATCCGCGGAGCATACTTCCCGGCCGTCTGCGGCGCCGGTCTTTTCACTTCTGGACCCGCAGTCGGCTCGCTTCCGGTAGCGGGGCTCTGCGCCAGCGCGCCACTCCGTCCCATCGAGCAAAGGAACAAACTGAAGAGGAAGAACCGTTTCGCCTCTTGTCCTACCCAGTTCCAGGCCGGCTTTATGAATGAAGTCCTCCGCTTCACGCTACTCCTCCCCTCATTCCTGTCGAATTGCCCCGCATGACCTCCAGCAAACCTTCCTCGCTCGCTTCCAGGGTGCTCGAATGAATTTCGAGCGACGCCCAGTAGAAAACCCCGGCATTCGTATTCGGAGCTACCGCAATGATTTTCAGACTCGGAAATTTGCGTAGCAGCTGGTCGCACAGCGGAGGGCGGCGCCGCGATTCGTCCAGCGCAATCAAAAGAAAATCAGGCCGGGTCTCTGCCACCATGGAAGGCACATCTTTTTCGTTCTCTGCTTCTCCAACGATGCTGATCCCCACTTGCTCGGAAAGCGTCGAAAGAACCAGTTCGCGCAACAATCGGGGACGGTTGGCTACCAGCACGCGGATGCTCGTTTCCATGGACTCCTCCCCTTGTGGCCCCTTGTGGCCCGTTGTGTAAAAGATTAGTAGGAGCAGGGAAGGTGGGACAGGCTGCAAAGGGTACGGGGAGTTAGGTACCGCGTAGTTCCGGGCTAGTACCGCCAGTGGTGGGACCGCGTTGGTACTAAATTAGTATTTTGCTGCCGAATCTTCCATCGCCGACGCCATATGCTCCGCCGGCAATTGCTGCCTCAGTGAGAAAAAACTGTGCCGGCACGGGGCGCACCGTAACGCTTGCAATCCCAGCAATCGTCCAGTGCTGGATCCCATCCCCGACACTCTCTCAGGCGGAACCTGTTCGAGATCGGGGTTCCCGCAAACGCCGCAGCGCGCGTACAAAAGATGCCGCAGCGGAAAAGGCCTCGCGTGAAAACGCGTTTCACACTTTTTGCATCGCCACGGAAGCACACCCCCGACGCCAAGAAAGTAATCAGAGATCGAGCGCCGCCTCGACCGGCGGCAATCCGCGGCATGACATGCTGGGCAGTTCATCGAACGCTTTTTGGAGGGGCCTCTTCTGCTGAGAATAGGCGATGAGCGCATTTTCGGCAAGAGGCAGTTGTGTATAAGTCAAGGTACAATAGGGGCGTCATGGCAGATTACACATCAGATCACGCACGCGCAGGCATCCAGGCAAAATTGCCTAAGCTCGATACCTGGCCCAACCAGTTCCCCGGCTACCTCATTACCACGCGCTACCCGGAGTACACTTCGGTATGCCCCAAAACAGGGCTGCCCGACTACGGCACCATCACCATCCAATATATGCCCCGGAAGGACTGCATCGAACTGAAGGCTCTCAAGATGTATCTCCTGGCTTATCGCGATCTGGGAATTTTCTATGAAAACGCTGTGAACAAAATCCTCGGGGATATCGTCGAAGCGATTCGTCCGGAGTGGTGCGTCGTGAAGGGCGAATTCACCCCGCGCGGCGGTTTGACCACTTCCATTTTCGCTCGCTGGCCCAGGCTGTCCCCGGACATCCCTAGAAAGAGCAAACCCCGCAAGGGTCGGAGTACATCTCACTGAGGACTCTAGACATCGCAGGTCTTGCAGGTGATAATTTCATCGGCATCCGGCGGCCGCGTCGGAGCCACGATTGAGGAGGGGGAATGAGCATTTCTCCAAATGTGCCGAGTCCGGAAGAGTCCTACCGCTATGAAGCTACGGGGACGCCGCGCTGGATCCCGGTAATCTTTGTATTGCTTTTCGTCGCCATGGCCGCGCTCGGCTATGTCGGCTACTCCGGGATTACCCGGCTGGACCAAAGCCTCGCCAAGGAGCAGGAACAAAACAAAGTCCTTACCGCGCAGCTCGAGCAGGCCAACGCGCGCCTCGCCGATTTGAAGGGACACATTGAAGTCACCGAACAAAAAATGGGCATGACCGTCGCGGAACTGGCCCAAGCCAAGAGCCGCGCCGAGTCCATCCGCAAAGAGCAGGTCGAATCGGACCAGAGGCTCGCAGCCCAGTTGTCACAAGTCAAAAAGGAAAGTCAGGAACAGATTGGTGCTGTAGCGAATGAAGTCGGCGGCGCCAAGAAAGACATCGAAGCCACCAAGACGGACCTCGAAACGACGAAGGGCAAGCTTGAACGAGCCACCGGCGATATGGGCGTCATGAGCGGCCTCATCGCCCGCAACCACGACGACTTGGAGGAATTGAAGCGCCGCGGCGACCGCAACTACTACGAGTTCACGGTCACGAAAGCAAAGACCGCCCAAAAAGTGGGACCCACACAACTCAATCTCACCAAGACGGACCCCAAGAAAGCCAAGTATACGATGACCGTTCTCGTGGACGATCGCACCATCGAAAAGAGAGACAAGACCGCCGGCGAGCCCGTGCAGTTTTACGTCAAAGGCGGTTCCCGAATGGCTCCCTACGAGATGGTAGTGTTCGATGTAGGCAAGAACCAGGTCACCGGGTACCTTTCTACTCCAAAGGATGTGGGAGCAAGTGCTGCCCCCACGGCGGCTCCCGCGGCTACGCCTGCGGCCGCTCCGACAAAGCCAAGCTAAAGATCAATCGAAACCTTTTCAAGCCCTGTTCTGCCTTCCGGAAACTCTGCGCAGAACAGGGCTTCTGTCTTTTTGCCCTCCGGTCTACGATGCGATTTCCGGCAATGCTTCTTTCCTCGCGACGCGCGGCCCCTTTGCTCTTTTGCCTCCTCGCGGTTACTCCATGGGGTTTTCCGCAGCAGCCTGATCAAAATCCGCCCAACATTCGCGTCAGCGTGGACCGCGTCAATGTAGGAGTGGTCGTCACCGATCCACACGGCCGCTTTGTCGGAGGTCTTCATCGCCAGGACTTCCGCATTTTCGACGACGGCGTCGAACAGCCCATCACCGATTTCCTCAGCATCGACGAGCCTGGCCAGGTTTTGCTTCTGGTGGAAGCCGGTCCCTCTGTTTACTTTCTCGAGGGCGGCCATCTTCGCGCCGTTCATGCACTGCTTGAAGGTCTTTCCCCCGGCGACCGCGTCGCTGTAGTCCGCTACGACCAAACCGCGGAAGGCATCCTCGACTTCACACCGGACAAACGCGCTGCGGCCGGCTCCCTGGATCAGTTGCGCTTCAACGTCGGCTTTGGCCAGCTGAACCTGGCATCCAGCGTTACAAAAGTTCTGGATTGGCTTGCCAAAATTCCCGGAAAGAAATCGCTCGTCCTTCTCTCCACCGGAGTGGACACATCACCCACCGATGCTCTGCAAATTCTCCTGGCCCGCTTGAAAAGATCCGATGTGCGAGTCCTGGCCATCTCTCTGGCTGTAGGCTTGCGCACGCCGCAAGAGCCGCAAAACAAATCCCAGAAGAAAAATCCTCCTGCCACGGACAAAGTCCAGTTCAACTCCCAAGTCCTGACGCAAGCCGACCAGGAACTGTCGGCCCTGGCCGTAGCGTCCGGAGGCCGCTCCTACTTCCCCACATCCACAAAGGATTTCTCCGATGTTTTCGACGAAATCGCCCAGCTCATCCGCCATGAATACAGCCTGGGCTTCATTCCACCCTCACATGATGGAAGGCAGCACCTAATCGACATCCGCGTCGCAAATCAGCCAGACGCAAGCACTCTCCGCGTAGACCATCGCAATGGGTACATAGCGCCGCAGTAGCACGGACGCTCTTATCTGTGTCTTTTTCTTCTTTTGAAAGGAATCGCCGAAGGACAATCACTCAAACTGCTTCAAAGTCTTGGCCATCTCGCTCAATTTATCATTCATCAACGCAAACACGGTCCCTGGCTCAAACGACCCATCCCCATTTCGCCCGCCCGCGGCAGTTCTCGTCAAAATCTCAATCCCCTGCTCCACTCGGCTCACTGGCCAAATATGAAATTTCCCCGCCGCCACCGCATCCAGCACATCCTCTCGCAGCATCAGATCCTCAACATTCGATGCTGGCATAACCACGCCCTGAGTCCCCGTCAATCCCTTAATCTTGCAAACATCAAAAAATCCCTCAATCTTCTCGTTGATCCCGCCAATCGCTTGAATATCCCCCTGCTGATTCATCGAACCCGTCACGGCAATATCCTGCCTCAGCGGAATTCCGGAAAGCGCCGAAGCCAGCGCATAAATTTCCGTCGAACTCGCGCTATCCCCATCCACCCCCGAATACGATTGCTCGAAGCAAATGCTGGCCGCCAGCGACAATGGCTTGTCCTGCGCAAACAAACCCCGCAAATAACCCGAAATAATGTGCACGCCCTTGTCGTGAAAGCGCCCGCTCAAATTCGCTTCACGCTCGATGTTGATAATGCCCGCCTTGCCGAGTGCCGCCGACGCCGTTATTCGCACCGGCTTCCCAAACGAATATCCCCCAATTTCCAGTACGCTTAATCCATTCACCTGTCCGACGCGCTCGCCCGACACATCAACAAGCAGCGTCCCTTCTTCGATCATTTCACGGATGCGCGTCTCGATCAGGTTGTGCCGCTCCATTTTCGATGCCAGCGCATTCCGCACGTGCGCGGCACGCACAACGTTCTCACCGGCAGCGGCCGCCGCGTAGTGCGCCTCGCGCGCCAAATCAGCAATGTCCACAAAGCGTGCCGTGACCTTATTTCGCCGCCCCGCTTTCCGCACTCCGTATTCCAGCATCGCCGCAAACGCTCCGCGGTCGAACGGCGACAATCCTTCTTTTTCTGACAGCGTGCGCAAACGCCCTGCATACTCCGCAATCACACCGTCGCTCATCGGCATTTCTTCGTCAAACTCCACGCGCACTTTGAAAATTTTCTGAAAATCTTCTTCGTACTCATACAGCATCTCGTAAAGCTGCCGGTCGCCAATCAAAATCACTTTGACATTGATCTCCACCGCTTCCGGCTTCAACGCGCTGCCGCCGAACGGATAAAACATCTCCAGTGGCTGAATTTCCAATCGGTTGTGATTCAAAGTCCGCTTCAGCGCACGCCATACTCCGACTTCCGAAATCGCCTCCATCGAATACATGATCAAAAATCCGCCGTCCGCCCGCAGCAGCGAGCCCCCACGCAAATCCATAAAGTCGCTCGTCCACCCGCCGCGCGTGTCATAAGCGCGCTGAATGGTCCCAAACAAATTCGCGTAGGTCGGCGTCGTCTCGAAAATCACCTGGGATCCTTCATCATCGCCGTGCGCCAGAATCACGTTCACGCCGTACACACGGAACGGATCGCGCTCCGGCCCGCTCGCGCCTGGCATTTTCGGCAAACCGTCCGGTGTCTCGCCATCCTGCTCGCCCTCGCCTTCGCGCTCTTTAAAAGGATCGAGATTGTCCAGCAGGTGATGCCGCACTTCTTCGAGATATTCCGAAACACCCGTCCCCGGATATTTTTCCTTTAGCTCTTCGATCACTCCATCCACCAGCACCGACGCCGCTTCCTGCTCCAGATAACTCAGCTCGCTCGCTAATTCGCGCGATAGCGTCAGCGTCTTCCGGTAAACGACCGTAAACTCCTGCCGGAATTGCTCATACTTACGCTCAATCTCCTCTGCCACCGTCGATTCAAGCTTTCCTTCGTGCACCATCTTCGAAATATCTTCGATCGGCACCATCTGCCCTTCGAGCACTGGAAAAATTTCCGGCAGTGCCACCGCCCCCACCTGCATGTGCCCCAGCGCAAACTGCTCCCGCGCAATACGCCGCGTGAAATCGTCCATCAACTCTTTTTCGCGCACCGTAAATCGCTCGACAATCCTCCCCTTCTGTCTCTGGAACGGTTCGCCTTCAAATACTTGCGGTATCCGGCGCCGCAGGAAATCAATCCCCGCCTGCATGTCCTTCTTGAACGCGTTAGCCTGACCACGCGGCAGCGAAAGCAGCCTTGGCCTGTCCGGAATTTTGAAATTGTTGACGTAGCACCGATCCAGCGAAGATTTTGTAGGTGGATGCAAATCCTCGATCATGCGTGCGATCGTTCCGCCGCGGCTCGTGCCTGCCAATCCGCAGACAAACACGTTATAGCCAGGCGCCGATAGTTCAGCGCCCATTTTCAACGCCCGCAACGCTCGCTCTTGTCCGATGAATCCTTCACGCAATTCTGCCTGCGCCGTCGTCTCAAACGGTATCCGCGGAAGCTCACAGCGCCACCGCAGTTTCGTCGGTGGAAGTTCCGCGTGAGCCGAAGCCGGTTTTATGTTTGTAGAAGTCATCCGAGCCGGGTACTCTAGCACACCCATGTGGCAGCGAACGTAGTTTCCCCATCCGCGTTTCTCAACCTGAAATCCCGTCTACTCTGGAGCGCGGGCGCCTTGCTCCCGCTTCGCACTTTCCATGGACGCTGGACCAGCCATCGCATAGCATGGCGTCAGGCAAACGGAGCCGGACATGGCGAAACCCGTTTCAACTTTAAATCCCAAAAAGCAGCTCGATTCCTTCCTCGCCAAATTCGATCCGAAGATCGCCTCACTCGCCCGTCGCGCCCTCACCAAAATGCGCCAGCGCCTCCCCGGCTCGATCGAAATGGTCTATGACAATTACAATGCCCTCGCCATCGGCTTTGTGCCTGACGAGCGCCCCTCGAACGCGATTTTCTCGGTCGTTCTCTACACTCGGCATATCAACCTCTTTTTTCTTCAGGGCGTGGGTCTTCCGGATCCCAACCGGCGTCTGCAAGGCACCGGCAATCAAGTCCGCCACATAAGACTCGAAAGCATCGCTACACTCGACGACCCCGCAATCGTTTCCTTGATGAACGCCGCGCTCCACCGTGCCAAAGTTCCTCTAGACCCCAAGCAACCGCGCAAACTTATTATCAAAGCCATCTCCAGTAAACAACGCCCCCGGCGTATTTAAGAGATGACGCGACTACGACTGCAACGCCTTGGCTTCGCGCGCCTCCAGCTCATCACGGTGATCCATGTACACGCGGAACACTCCCATCGCCGCGGCCACAATCGTCGGCCCAGCCACCAGCCCCAGCAGCCCAAATGTTTCTATCCCGCCCAGCACTCCGATGAAGAGCAGCAGCTCATTTAGCCGCGTCCGGTTCCGCAACAACATCGGCCGCACGATGTTGTCCGCAATGGTCGATACTCCTCCGCAAATCGCCACAACGAGCAGGGCTTTTCCCCAATGTCCGGTGAACCCAAGCCAAAGCACCGCCGGTCCCCACACCAGCAATGATCCAATCACGGGCACCAGCGAACAGAACGCAATCAGTACGCCCCAAAAAATCGGCCCCGAAATTCCCACCAGTGCGAACGACAAACCTCCCAACAGTCCCTGAATCGCTGCCAGCAGCAAACCCACTGCCACACTCGCAAAAATCAGCTCTTTCGACTCCTCCAGCATGTCCGTCTGGATATCCTTGTCAAAAGGCAGCAGGTGCTTCGCCCCGCGCACAATGGCCTCTCCATCCCGGAACATGAAAAACAGCGCAAAAATCAGAATGAACAAATCCAGGAAGAAACTGACCGTGTTCCTTAGCAAAGAGGCAAATCGCGCACCCACAATCGAAGCCGCTCTTTCCACCGCCTGCTGCAGGGGATCGGAAAAATCCACCGAACGCCACGATTCCGGCAAGCGCATCCGGATCCATTCCTCCAGCCGCGGAAGTAATTCCTCGCTCGGACCCTGCCCATGCACGGCCAGCATGCTTTGCACTCGCGCCGATGCATCCAGCGCTTCCCGCGCCGTAAACACCAGCACCACCAGTGCCGGCACAATCAGCAGCAGCGTCACTCCCAGTGTGCTCACCAACGCCCCCTGCGTGGGCTTCATTTTCTTCAGAATCTTCTGGTGCCAGGGGTAAAAGAAAATCGCCAGTACCGCCGACCACGCCAGCGGCACCAGAAATGGCTCCACAATAAGGAAAACGAAATATCCCAGGAGCAGAATCGCCCCGTAGGAAAGTACAGTAGTCAACTGGCTACTCGTTGTCGTGTTAGGTGACGTTGTGCTTTTCATGCGCGGTATATAATCTCTTTCAGACTCGTGTAGTCCAGGCCGCTCCAGGAAAACTGAGCAACGACACTATGGCGTCGAATTCCATCCCGCTCACGGCGTACCAGATTCGACTCCTTGCTGTACTTGCTTTAATCAACTTTGTCAACTTCGCCGACCGCTCCGTCGTCTTTCCCCTCCTTCCTCTCCTTCGCCAGCAAATGAATTTGACCGATGGCCAGCTCGGCTCCCTGCAATCTGGACTTCTCGTTGTTCTCGCCCTGGCCAGCATTCCCTGCGGATTGTTTGCCGACCGCTTCAGCCGGATCCAAATCATCGCCGGCGGCGTCATATTCTGGAGCCTCGCCACCGTCGCCTGCGGTTTCGCCTCCTCTTTCGCGCTCCTGTTGGTCGCTCGTTCCTTGATCGGCGTCGGCGAAGCAGCCTACGCTCCCGCGGCCCAGTCCATGATTTCCGATTCCTTCCCCTATCAGCGGCGCGCCATGGCCCAGTCCATCTTTGCCATCGGCATGCTCCTCGGCGGTGCCGCCGGACAGGCCTTTGGCGGCGTCATGGGCGAAGTCCACGGTTGGAAATTTACCTTTATCATCGTTGGTTTGGCTTGCATGATTCCGGCCTTGTTCGTCCTCAAGCTGCCCGAGCCGCCCCGCCGTCCCCGCTCTGAGGTAATGCCCATTAGCCACCTTCTCCGCGTCCCGGCGTTCATCGCCATGATTGTCGCTGGAACTTGTATCACTTTCTCCAGCGTTTCGATTCTCACTTGGGGCATCGACTTCGCCGTCAACTACAAGGAATTCAGCCTGCGCGAAGCCTCTGTCTCTCTCGCCGCCATTGCTCTTCTCTCTCTTCTACTCGGCGTTCTTTCCGGAGGCTTTCTCGCCGATCGCCTTCATCGTAAATATCCTTATGGCCGGATTATCGTTATCGCCGCCGCGTTCTTATTCGCCGCTCCTTTCGTCCTTCTCGCCATTCAGACCGACGAAAAATGGATTTTTCTGACGGCGCTTTTTATAGGCGGCTATTTCATGTCCTGGTATCACGGCCCGGTAACCGCTGTTCTGCATGACTTGACCCCTCAGCGCGCGCACGCCACTTCCATTGGCGTCTACATGTTTGTCACTCAACTATTGGGAGCGATAGGCCCGCAACTTGTGGGGAAAATCTCAGACGCCAGCGACCTTCAGCTCGGCCTGCAAGTCGCCGTTGCCGTCATGGTCGGCGGCTCTCTCTTGATGTTCGTGGTTATCTATTTCGTCCGCCGCGATGGTTTACACCATCCCTGCCTCGCCGCCTTCCGTCTGGAAGCCCACGACGAGGCCACGGACTAACTAGGGAGTGCGGGAGCCTGCTCCCGCTTTTGCACTGTACGCAGGTACTTCAAAACGCAACGGCCGGCCGCAGCCCCGCGCGTGCAATCCCGACCCAACGGGTCTTCTACTTAATCCCCACCTGCTCGATCAATCTCAAAACATCATCTTTCGCCACATCGTAAAGTGGCCGGTCGTCCTCTTCCTCCAGCCGCTCCCGCAAATAATCCGCCGCCACAAAACTCGCCTCTCGATCCGTCAAGTCTCGTCCCCGCCGCTCGCGAAAGGTTACGAACGCGGTATGCGCCAACCCCACGACCCGCGCCACTCCATCCACAAAAAACTTCGTATCGATCGTATCGCTGTGCCGCGTCGCCACGCCGTTCCACATATGCGAAAACCGGCACTGATATACAGTCCCGCTTAATTTCGATGTCACTTCGAACGCTCCAACAAATTCCCGCATCGCCCCAGCATTCGCCAAAACAGGCCGTGTCGTCACAAGTCTCCTTCAGGAACTCTTTCTTATTTCGTCTTTTTCTTACTTGCTTACTTCCCTGCTTCTTTACACCATCTTTATCCTACCGGCTCACCGCTGTCGCCGTTTCCGCATGCGCATAACTCTGAATCGCCGCCCCCACGCCAGCCCCCGCCGGCACCCGGAATCCCTGATCCGACAGCACTTTCTCAATCGCCGCGAGAAACAGCAACACATTCGGCTTCTGGCTGCAGTGCCCCATCAACCCAACCCGCCAAATCTTGCCTTTCACCGGACCGAACCCGCCCGCAATCTCAATATTAAATTCATCCAGCAACTGATTCCGCACCTTCACATCATCAATCCCGCTCGGAATCATCACAGCCGTGACGGTCGGCAATCGGTCCGCCGGGTTCTTCACCAATAACCCCAAGCCCATGGCCTCCACTCCGGCAATCAAAGCCAGCTGATTCACCCGGTGCCGTTCCCACCGCGCCTCCAGCCCATCCTCCAAAACAATCCGCATCGCCTCGCGCAAAGCATAAATCAACGAAATCGGCGGCGTGTGATGATACAACCGCTCTTTCCCCCAATAATTCATCGCCGTCGTCAGATCAAAGTACCAGCTCTGCACTTTCGTCTTCCGCTTGCGAAATACTTCCTCTGCCGTCGGACTCACCGTTATCGGCGACATCCCCGGCGGCGCGCTGATCGCCTTCTGCGAACCGCTGAAGCAAATATCAATCCGTTCCCGGTCCACGTGCAGCGGCACAGCCCCAAGCGACGCCACCGTGTCCACAACCAGCAGCGCCCCCAGCTCATCCGCCACTTTGCGGTACGCATCAATCTTCGTCACCACGCCCGACGATGTCTCTCCCTGCGCCAGCCCAATCAACTTGATCTTTTTGCCCTGCCCCGCACGCCGCACATCTTCTGCATCCACCGGCAACCCATACGGCGCTTCCACTTTCGTCACCTTCGAAGTCGCCCGCGAAGCAATCTCAAACATGCGGTCCGAGAAAACTCCGTTCACTGCAATAATCGCTTCATCGCCCTCTTCTAGCGCATTCAGCACCGAGGCTTCAATCCCTCCCGATCCCGACGCCGATAGCGGCATCGTCAACCGGTTCTCTGTCTGAAAAATCTGCCGCAACAATATCTGCGTCTCGTCCATGCACGTCTTGAACCAGGGATCGAGGTGCCCCACCAGCGGCGTTGCCATGGCGCGGTACACGCGCGCATCGATCGACGACGGTCCCGGCGTGAGCATCAATCGTGTCGGTGGATTGAGTTCGCCAACATGTTGCGTCATTTTATTTATCCTTCTTTTTCAACCACGGGAGACCAGGACCCGCCCGAATTTCGATTCCTCAGCAACAGTTGGCGGCCCGGCGGGAGCCCCAATTTTCGCGCAATCCCCCACCTCTAGCAACCGACAAATTGGCCGCACCGGGCGGCCGCTCCCTACGCTTCTGACTTTACTTGCAGACACCCTCCGGCCAAAAACACCAAAGAAATGCCCGCGCAAAGATAAAAGGGCAGCACCAGGCCCAAATAGTGAAACACTAACGCGCCGTTCGCACCCATGACTACCGCGCAAATCAGCACGAAGCGTCCGCCCCTCTCTATCCTGCTGGCCAAAAGCGCGATGACCGCCAGCGCCATCATTTCCCCCGAAAATACGAGCCAGCAGGCTCTGACAATTTGAGCCAGCGGTCCATTCAACGCGGCCGCCTGAATCATCGCGTTGATGTCCCGAATCCTGAATCCGTGCCCAATACTTACCAGAAACAAAACGACGCTTCCCACGCCCGTGCACCATCGAGCCGCTTTCATTCAACCCCTCCGTCTTTAAAGCCCGAAACCAGACTCCGCAGTGCGCCGGATTCTACAATGCTCCGTCTCGTTTTAATATCCTCAGTCAGCGTTCCACCTTGGCACAGTTACTCTCTTGCTTGCTCCTGTCTCTCAGCTCCCCTCTCTCACTGGTAATATGATTCTGACGAACGCATACTCAGGATTTAGGGAGCACTCATCCGCGCCTGGCGCCGCGCACTTTTCTAAAGGGATCGATTTGCAATGCCGGAAAAGAAAATCATGATCGTAGAGGACGATCACCTTCAGCTCAGCTTGATCGCTCGCCGTCTGAAGACTGCCGGCTTTGACGTCACGGGAGCTCGCGACGGCATGAGCGCTATCAGCACCGCCCGGAAAGAGCAGCCCGACCTCATCCTCCTCGACCTCGGCCTTCCCGCGGGTGACGGCTTCATAGTCCTGAAACGCCTTCAAATGATGATCAACACTGCCGGCATCCCCGTGATCGTCGTGAGCTCCCGCACCCCGGTTGGCAATCGCGACGCCGCCATCAAAGCCGGCGCCATCGCTTATTTTCAAAAGCCCGTCGATTTCGACGCCCTGCTTCCCGCCATTAATGGCGCTCTCGGCATCGCTCCGCCAACAAACTCATCCCCTCCACCTGGAGTGTAGTGGCGACCCTTTCGGTTCGCCACTCCTGGCTTTCTCTTTCTTCGTTTCTTTGACGCGGAAACTCTTTGACTTCAAAATTTCGCGAGAAACTCTTAAGACCACACGGCGCAGCTCACCGCCCCGCCACACGCGAAATATAAAACCGGAAAAACGCATCCGGATTGGAATCCAGGCAAACCTGCGCATTAGCCTGGCCGCCATCCTTTCCCGTCGCAACCGTAACTTCCTCGGGCCGCGTAAATCCCTTCTCATCCACGCGAATCCGCATTGGCTGCACGGGACAAAGATCGGGCTTTACAAGAAACGCAATCGTCATGGGATCAAAAAGCGTCGGCGTCTCCTGTCCCCACTCGTGATACAGCAAAGTAAGCGCATCGGTGATCGGCGTGCCCTGCGCAAACAGAAACTCCCGCTTCACCTCATCCATCTTCAATTGCGTCGAGTCCAGTGGCATCACGTACAGCGGCACTCCGGCCCCAAACAATTTCTGCGCCGATGGAATATCGTTCAAAATATTCCATTCCGCCTGCGGCCCGTGCGCTGGCCCGTAGCCCAGATCGCCATATCCTCTCTTGATGCACCCGCCCATCAGCACCACGCGTTTCAATTTCCGAAACGTCGCCGCGTCCTTATCAATCACCGCTCCCACATTCATCAGCGGCCCAATCGCCACCAGCGTAATCTGCCCGGGGTACCTCCGAATCTGCTCCAAAATAAATTCCCCCGCATCGCGGTGCGATTCCTTCGCAAAATGTCCGCCCTCCGCGTAGCGCCCCTGCGTGAACGTGCCTTTGGAGGGAGTCGCCGCCCCCACCGCCACGGGAATATCCCCGCGCCCCGCCTCGCCAAGAAACCTGTCCAGAAGCCGGGCCCGCGTCTCCGTATCCCCGAACGCGGCCGTCACGCCAACAATTTCCAGCTCGGGACTTCGCAACGCCAACGCCAAAGCAAACGCATCGTCAATGTCGTCCCCGATGTCCGTATCAATAATAATTTTTTCAGGAGCGGCAGGTTTCGTTTGCGCGGCACAGCAAATCGGCAAAGCAAGAAACAAAACGCAAAACATCCGTAGTGGCGGACCTTTAGGT
>CAJCHZ010000047.1 GCA_903970165.1 Betaproteobacteria bacterium | reverse complement strand
TTCGTTCGCGGCGATGTCTTCTTTCGTGGCGGCCTGTCCCGCCGCTAGCCGAACCAGCGCATCATGATTCTTCTGCAAACGGTCGCGCGCCGCCTCCGCCTTTGCCAGATCGCTCGCTACTTTCGCGGCGTCATCCGGCTTCCCGCCAGCCTTTGCCGCGCGCAAATCGTTTTGCACCTGCAAAAGTTTCGACCGCGATTCCGCCAACTGCGCCGCCACTTCCTTTACATTCAACTCCAGCAGCAACTGCCCCTTCTTTACCGCTTGCCCCTCGGTTACGTAAATTTTCTTTACAAACGTATCCAGGGCGGCCCTCATTACGTACGGCGAAATCGGCTCCACCTTCCCGTTACTACTGATCGACGACACCAGATTTTCCCGCGTCGGCGTCACCGCCGATATTTTCGCCGCCGGCTTCCGGCCGCTGATCCACACGAGCCCGACCGCCAACACCACGGCCAGCAGCAGAAAGATCACGATCCGGTTTCGCAGCCTTCGATCCATACTCTCCTAATCCAAATTTCTCCAACTCAGCAAA
This sequence comes from Betaproteobacteria bacterium, assembly GCA_903970165.1. Lineage (GTDB taxonomy): Bacteria > Acidobacteriota > Terriglobia > Acidiferrales > UBA7541 > Acidiferrum. The sequence goes on along the minus strand of CAJCHZ010000047.1, from coordinate 226,616 downwards.
TCCAAATTCTCGCTAATGCAAACCGCGCAAATGCATGCTAGCCCAACAAACAGCAAGGCACACAAGCCCCAGAGCCCTATTTCGCAATTCGCACTTGTCCGTGGCTTGCAGGCCCCGCGCAGCGAGCCCCAAGTGTTTCATTCTAGCAAGAGCCGCGCAGCTTTCCCCAAAAACGTAGCCCCAAAACGCCCAACCCTCAACAATCCCCAGATCGCACCGCTGCCAAGCCAATCCCGTGCTTAACATAGACCAGAATCATCGATTCGTCTCTACGACGTATCCCTGACAAGCCCATGAATAATCACTTCACAATAAAAAGATGCGCCCGACCCTCCGTTAGATGCGGGGAGGACGTTCTTCGCCACGCGCTAAATTCCGCCCGATGAGCATGTTGCAACCCAACCAGCTCCCCATCCCCCACCCCAAAAACCAGCTTGTAATATCCACTTGGCCGCATGCGTAGTAGACTCGGAAGACTCACCACCGTAGTTTGTTTGTTGCCCAGCGAGGGGTCCAGATGATCGAAGCTCGTTCCCTGTCCAAGCGCTTCCAGGACAAAAAGCGCGGCGAAATCCGCGCCGTAGACAACGTCTCCTTTACGTGCCAGCCGGGCAAGATCTACGGCCTGCTGGGCGCGAATGGCGCCGGCAAAACGACAACTCTCCGCATGCTTGCCACAATTCTCGAGCCTACCGACGGCACCGCCATCATCTGCGGACACGACGTCGTCGAGCAACCCGAGAAAGTTCGCGCCAATGTCGGTTTCCTCTCCACCGCCACCGCACTCTACCGCCGCCTGACCGCACAGGAATTTGTCGAATACTTCGGTCGCCTCAACGGGCTCGACGAACCTACCCTGAAAAAACGCGTCGACACCATCTTCGACCGTCTTGACATGAACGGCTTCCGCGACCGCCGCTGCGACAAACTCTCAACCGGCATGATGCAGAAGACTTCCATCGCCCGCACACTCGTGCACGACCCTGCCGTCATGATCTTCGACGAACCCACCAACGGCCTCGACATCATGACCGCCCGCACCATCACCGCCTTCATCCGCGAATGCCGCAACAACGGAAAAACCGTCATCTTCTCGACTCATATCATGTCGGAAGTCGAAAAGCTCTGCGACACCATTGGCATCATCCAGTCCGGCAAGCTCCTTGCCGAAGGTACGCTGCCTGAGCTCCGGGACAAATACGCAGAGCATGACCTCGAAGAAATCTTCGTTAAGGTTGTCACCCCCCATTACGTGCCTGAGGAGAAAAACTGACATGTCGCTGCGCAACGTTGGCATCGTCTATCGCAAGGAGCTCACCGAAGCTCTCCGCGACCGCCGCACGGTCATCTCCACGATTCTCGTACCTCTATTGCTCTTCCCCGTTCTGAGCGTTGGCTTTGGCACGCTGGCCGTCGCTCTCGTTGGCAAAGCCGAAGAAGAAGTTCCTAAAGTCATGCTTCGCGGCGGCGCCGATTCTCCCGCGATCGTCGATGGCCTTAAGAAGCTCGACAAAATCCAGATCGTTCCGGAAGCTGCCGACTGGAAAGACGAGATCATCAACAAGGAAATTCGGGCCGCGGTGGAAATCCCCATCGGCTTTGAAGCCGATGTCGCTCAGCAAAAAGCGGAAACCGTAAAAATCTATGACTACGACGGCGATTTGAAGTCCGACCTCGCCGCCAAAAAGGTCGACAAGTTCATTCAGCAATACCGCGATAAGGTCGTGAAAGACCGGCTGGCCGCCAAAAATCTACCCGAGACGATGTTAACTCCATTTGAAGTAAAGCAGGAAAACGTCGCCCCACCGGAGAAAGTGAGCGGGGCCGCCATCGGCGGTATCATCGGCTACATGGTCATTCTTCTTTGCATGACCGGTGCAATGTACCCCGCCATGGACCTGACGGCCGGCGAAAAAGAGCGCGGCACCATGGAAACGATTCTCTCCAGTCCCATCTCGCGAACTCATCTTGTGCTCGGCAAATTCTCTCTCATTCTGACCGCCGCGCTTGGCACCGCTGTTCTATCTGTCCTCTCGATGGGCGTTTCCTTTAACGTTTTGGCGCACTACACCAGCAAATCGGAGGGCGGTCGCGCAGCTGCCGCGGGCATGCTCCTTCAACTCGGCCCCAAAACAGTGATCTCCGTTTTTCTGATGGCTGTTCCTATAGCCGTTCTTTTCTCAGCCGTACTCATGACCATTGCGCTCTTCGCTAAGACTTATAAAGAGGCCCAAAGCTACCTCACGCCGATGACGTTCGTCGTCATCATTCCCGCGATCGCCGCCATGCTTCCAGGCGTGGAACTTACTTCCAAGCTCGCTCTTATTCCGATCCTCGGAACCAGCCTACTCTGCAAAGAACTTGTCGCCGGCACCTACCACTGGAACCTCATCGCCCAGATCTTTACGTTCAACTGTGTCTACGCCGCGGTCGCCCTGTTCCTGGCCGTAAAAATGTTCCAACGCGAATCCGTCCTTTTCCGCTCGTAACTCTTGACTTTGTAGGGGCGTAAGACATTGCGCCCCAGCACGGCTCGATTCCTGCCAGAAACTTTGGCGCGCTGCATTTCAATCCCCCAAATGCATTTGCTTGGACATGCTACGGAACAGGCCCGGAATCTGTTCGTCCCACTGTTTCCAGTTGTGATCTCCGGGCGCGTTATGAAATTCAAACTGACATGACGTTTCTGCAGCAGCGCAACGAACGCTTTGTTAACGCTTAATAGCCCCTCCTGTTCGCCGCAACTGAGAAATAGGTAAGGTGTCTTAGCGGGATCGGCCACCTTCGCGAGCACGAATGGATCATTTTCCCGCTGCGTCTGCCCGTTCCACTCACCAAAAATCGCCCTAAAACGCCTCCACTGTTCAATTCTCCGCACGGAGAACGGCCGGCTGGGAACATCCAGGACCGGACTGATTCCTCCGGCAAAAACAAAAAGTCCTGGATGGCGCAGTGCCAGATTGACTGCTCCAAATCCTCCCATGGAAACACCGGCAATCGCCCGATTGCCGCGCCCCGCCACAACCGGAAATCTCTTTTCAACATCGACGATCAAGTCGACAACGATATAGTCTTCATATCTGTCCTCTGGTCTCCCGGCTGAATTGACAAAGTAAGACGAGTCACCCTCCGGCATGATGAGAATCAAGCCCCGCTCCGCATATCGCGCCACGTCGGAATAATTCGACCAATCGCGAAACCCTCCCCCTCCGCCGTGCAGCAAATACACGACCGCCAGCCTTTCGCCGGCCGTAATTTTTTCAGGGTAAATGGCACGGTACTGTACGTCCTTGTTGAGCGCTTTACTGCGGAAAGTCACCTCGAGCATGCTCACATTAGTAGTGAGCCGAGGGTTATCAGCTTGCGGTTTGCCTGCCTTCTGGCAACCTACCGACAAAAACGGAACGATACACAAAATCAAGACCGCACAGCGCGCACGATCGAAATTCCTGAAATGGCTTGAACGGTTCAAGGTCCAGCAATCCTATAGGGAATGATTCTGGCTGGCACCAGCTTGGGCATGACTCTGCGTTTTCTCTCGTTTTTTCAACCCTGGACCTTAAACTCTTGAACTTTATTTCCTCAAACTCTCTTGCCCCCTCTCCACGGGCTCAACACCACATACCTGGGCACGGCCGTCGCATTCTCCTTGCTGACCGAAATCAATTTCCTCCGCGCCAACCATCCCACCCCTGCCTGCGCTGCGCTCTTCGATACTCCAATATTCTCCGCCAATTCCCGGTAACTGATCTCCACCGCCCCTTTGCGTTCCTGCTGCTCTGCCGCCAGCCACAAATAGACCAGAAAACTCGCCGGCCTCCTGTCGTGAGCGACGAGGTCCCGCATCAAAACATCGGTAACGTAGCGATCCAACTGCGTCATGGCTATACCGGCCAAAAGTATAGCAATAACTACCTGATTGCGTCCGCCATTTTCCGAAAGTATTCTCCGGCCATCGACAAGAACGTCGAAATCGACAAGGAGGTCGAACATGATTCGCGGAGTCAAAATCGCCAGCATCCCCGTCAAAAACCAAGACGTCTCCCTCAAGTTCTACACCGAAAAACTAGGCTTCAAAGTCGCCACCGACCAGCCCATGGGCAACGGCCAGCGATGGATCGAACTGAAAATCCCCGGCGCCGACACCCTCCTCGCCCTCTTCACCCCCGAAGGCCACGAAAACCGCATCGGCGGCTTCCAACCCATGACTTTCTGGTGCGACGACGTAATGGCCACCTCCCAAACCCTCAAATCCAAGGGGGTCGTCTTCTCCGAAGAACCACGCACCGAACCTTGGGGCACCATGGGCATCTTCAAAGACCCCGACGGCAATCAATTTGTCCTCTCCAGCCGTTAGTCGTAGGGGCCGCGGCTTGCCCCGCTCTCTCGCATTTGCCAGTTAGGAGCGCATCACAACTGCGCCCCAGTCTCAGACTGCGCCAAGCCTTCAACGCTTTTTTTCAATTCCGCGCGTCTAAACCAATGGTCACCCTTTGCTTTCGTAAAGAGGTTGTCGAGGGATGGGTGCAGACAGCGTGAGGTTGCCCGTTGCCTGCACCTATCAATCCATTCCACCTAAGTGGATCCCTAGCCAAGAGGCGGGTCGGCTATCCCACTACTGCGGGCCGAGCTTATAGCTGCCCTCGGCGACCTCCTGCTCGAGCTTCTTCTGAACGTCGGGAGGGAAGTCGGTCAACTCCATCACCCGGCGGACTTCGACCATGTCCGTGTCCGCGCCCGGGATGCGCGAGGCCCATTCAAGCGCCTCTTCGCGCGACTTCACTTGAATCATCCAGTAGCCGCCGAGTACTTCTTTGGCTTCGGTGAAAGGGCCGTCGGTGACTTTGGACTTTCCGCCTTTGAAGGTGACGCGCGCGCCCGTCGAGGGCGGGTGCAAACCGTCGAGGGCGAGCAACACTCCTGCTTTGTGCAGCTGCTTGTTGTACTTGCGCATTTCCTCCATGGCTTTGAGGTCCGGGGTCGTGCCTGGCTTGGCATTTTCGTAGCCACCGGGAAACATGATCATCATGAAGCGCATGGTCGTTCTCCTTGGATTGGTGCGCGGCACTGGGTCCGCGCCATTATATTGAGATATTGAGCCTTGGGACCAATATTGAGATTGCGGTCGGGTGGCTCTACTAACGCGTCGAACCGGCAGGGCAGGAATCGACAGCTAGACTAGCTCTTTTTACGCGGCGGCGGCGTGGCTGACGGCCTCCAGGCGAGTAACATTTAAGGCCACTTTCCGAGACATGCCGGAACGGAACCCTTATCTTCTCGTATCGTAGGTTAAGCCCATGCCCATCACCCTTCGACGTCGCCTCATCCGTATACTGCTAATCCTTCTCGTCCTGCCGCCCCTCCTGGCAGGCTTGGCAGGCTGGCTTGTGGCTCCCAACTTCCTCCACCCGCTTCGCCGCGAGCTGACTCCTGACCTGATCCGGGAAGCCGACGCCTCCTTTGCTTTATCCCATTCCGTTCGCCAGGATTTCGACATCAAAGCCACGGATGGCGCAATGCTCCATGGCTGGTTAGTCCGGCCACCCAACCCCAACGGGAACTGGGTCCTGCTCTTCCACGGCGTAGCCGACAACCGTATGGGAGTAATCAGTCAATCCGAATTCTTACTCCGCGCCGGCTACAGCGTCGTCATGATGGACGCCCGCGCCCACGGCACCAGTGAAGGCCCAATAGCCACCTATGGCTGGCTCGAACGCAGCGACAGCCAAACCATCATCAATGCACTGTTTCAAGCGGAGGTTATAAGGCAGCTCGAGAATGGAGCAGATCCCGAGGCCAAGGGCGGGTCCAGCAGCAAGCCCAGTCCGCAGCAGACTCACCTAGAGGCACATTATACTCCCAGCCTGCCGCGGCACATTTTCGCCCTGGGTGAATCTATGGGGGCGGGTATCGCGCTGCAATCCGCGGCAGCCGACGAGCGCATCGAAGCCGTCGTCGCCGAAGCCGCTTTCGCCAATTTACGAGAGGCCTCTTATGACTACGCCGGTTTGCGCAAATCTCCTCTCCTCGGCAAAACTCTATTCCGTCCGTTTAGCTGGATGCTCATCTACCGCGATGAACAGCTCTCCGGCCTCCCCATCGATGACGTCTCGCCGGAAAAAGCGGTCGCTAGCCGCGCGTTCCCGGTCTTCCTCATCTGTGATGAAAAAGATGAAGCACTTCCGTGCCGCCACACGCAGGGCATCTATGCCGCCGCCATCGGCCCAAAACAATTCTGGGAAGTCCCCGGCGCCTTCCACACCGCGGCCATCGGTTACCAACCAGCCGAATTCGCGCGCCGCGTCCTGGCCTTCTTCGCTAACGTTGCGCAATCCCAACCCGTCAAATGAGTGGAACAAGCATTCTCGCCTGTGCGCTTTTCGCATCCGCAGGCATCGAACAATCTGTAAAGCAAAGACACCTCGCAACGAAGCTGAATGAAGGACACAAAAAGGACGAACCGCAGCGATTCTCTTGCGCGTGCTAAAATTGCTACTTCATGCCGGACACCCCGCTCATCTCGGTCAGCGCCCTCTCCAAGCACTACCGCGGTTTCAAGCGGCGGGAAGGCATTCTAGGCGGTATCGCGAATCTTTTTCACCGCGAATACCACACCGTCAAAGCCGTTGAAAACGTAAATTTTGAAATTGGCCGCGGCGAAATGGTGGGCTATATCGGCCCGAATGGCGCCGGCAAATCCACCACGATAAAAATGCTCACCGGCATTCTGGTGCCGACGTCAGGCGAAATTCTCTCGAACGGTTTCGTTCCGTGGCGCCAGCGCGCCGCTTACGTAAAAACCATTGGCGTGGTCTTCGGGCAACGCACGCAGCTTTGGTGGGACATTGCGACCATCGAATCGTTCAGGCTGCTGCGCCGCATCTACGACGTTTCGCAGCGCGACTTCGATGAACGAATGGAACTGTTCAATCAGGTACTCGGCCTCACAGAACTGCTACCTGTTCCCGTTCGCAAACTTTCACTGGGCCAGCGCATGCGCTGCGACCTCGCCGCAGCGCTCTTGCACAATCCGCCGATTCTCTTTCTCGACGAGCCGACCATCGGCCTCGATGTTGTGGCCAAGGATCACATCCGCCAGTTCCTTCGCGCCATCAACCAGCGCTACAAAACGACGGTCCTGTTAACTACGCATGACCTCGACGACATCGAAGAGCTCTGTCGCCGCATCATGATCATCGATCGCGGCATCGTACTCTACGACGGCCCGCTTGCTCGCCTGAAAGAACAGTTCCTGCGCACCAAGCAAATCAAATTTATCCTGCGCGACGGCGATCAAAGCGCGCGTCTCGCCGCCTTCGAGAGAAATCTTCCCTCACTGGCGCCCAATGGCGATAGCGGCGCGGCCACTCTGCATCTCGAACGCCTCGATGAAATGACCTGCCGCTTGCGCTTCGACCGCGCCCGCGTCTCTTCCAGCGATCTCATCCGCCAGATTCTTGCGGCCGTCGAAGTGCGCGACTTCGTCATCGAAGATGAGCCCATCGAAGAAATCATCAAGCGCATCTATTCCGGCGAAGCGGCCATGACTCCGAGTCTTGTCAGCGAGGTGCTGGAAACCGAGCGAAGCTCTGCACCACGTTAAGAACACGCCCTAGAAAAAAATGTGCTATGTCCGCTACCCGAACACTTCCGATTCCTGCTCATAAGCCGTCGCTGCTCACAAGCCTGAAGATTTATCGCGAATTTATTCGCATCGGGTTCGTCAATATTCTCGCGTTTCGCCTGCGCTACTACACGGGCATCATCACGTATCTCATCAACGTGACCGTTTACTATTTCATCTGGCGCGCGGTTTTTGCGAACGCTACCGGCTCGATTGCAGGGTTTTCGCTGCCGCAGATCCTCACCTATGTCAGCGTCGGCTGGATTTTGCGTTCTTTCTACTGGAACACCATCGACCAGGAGATGGCCTACGAAGTCATTGACGGCAAAATCGCGATGGATTTTATAAAGCCCGTCTCGGTGCAATGGATGTGGCTCGCGCGCGCCATGGGCGAATCTGCTTTTCGCCTTATTCTCCTTACCGCTCCGACCGCCATCGTGGTGGCTCTGCTCTTTCCGGTGCTGCCGCCCGCCTCCAAACTAAATTTCGCGCTTTTCCTTGTTGCCGCCGTCGGCAGCTTTTTCATCATGGGCGCGCTGAACTTCATCATCGGCACGTGCGCCATTCCGCTCACTTCCATCCTCGCGCTGATTCGCGCAAAGTTCTGGCTCATCGAACTGCTCAGTGGTTTGCTGATCCCGCTGAATTTCTTTCCGCGTTCGCTGCAAATCGTTTCCTCGCTGCTTCCTTTCGAGCACATCGCCTACACCCCGCTGCAAATCTATCTCGGCCGCCTCTCCACGACCGAATCTTTAAAACTCCTCGGGCTCGAATATTTCTGGGTCGTCGCTCTGATTCTTCTCGGACATCTGTGGTGGATTCGCGCCACCCGCAAAATCACCATCCACGGCGGCTAGATGAAGGAAGCCTTCCTCAATTTCCGGCGGCATGCGGCGCTGTTGACTTCCTACTTCGCGCAGTATGCGAAAGTGCGCGTCAGCTATCGCGGCGACTTTTTCATTTCTGCCGCGACTTCCATGGCCGCGACAGTTTTCTCGCTCGGGTTCGTCATGGTGCTTTTCAAACGAATTCCCACGCTGGCAAACTGGCGTATGGAAGAAGTTCTTTTTCTTTACGGGTATTCGCTGATTCCCTTCGGGCTTTTTAACGTTTTTTCGCTCAATCTCTACGAATTCGGCGCGACCTACATCATGGAAGGAAAATTTGACCGCGTTCTATTGCGCCCGCTCTCGTCGCTTTTTCAGGTGGTCTTTGACGCGTTCCGTATCGAAGCTCTCCAGGAAGTGGTCATCGGTTTAGTGGTGGTCCTTTGGGCTTCGCGGCGTCTTGCTTATCACTGGACCGTGCTCGATGTTCTGCTGCTGGCACTCTTCGCCCTCTGTGGCGGCGTGATCTATCTTTCCGTTTTTCTCTTTCTTTCCACGTTTTCCTTCTGGTTTGAAGACCGCATCGGCATTCATCCGCCGTTCTGGAACCTGCTCGCGTTCGGGCGTTATCCGCTGTCCATTTATTCTCACTACATCCAGTTTCTACTGAGCTGGATTATTCCATTCGGCTTCGCCACGTTTTATCCCGCTTCGCGTTTGCTCGGACGCCCGGAATTTCGCGTGTATGCTCCGCTGATTCCGCTGGTCGCTGTGGCCACGTTTGCGCTCGCCGCCACGGGGTGGCGCTTCGGTTTGCGGCGCTACTCTTCAACTGGTTCGTGAGAATCGACGGGTTCGTGAGAATCGGCCCGCGTTTACTGCGCTTTCATCACCATCAGAATCCGGTCGTCTTCGTAGATGCCGCCGCGGGAATGTTTGTCCACTTCGGCGAGGACTGCGCGCATGATGTCTTCCGGACTCTGATGGCGCAGCGGGCAGATCATCCCCGCGAGCCTCTGCCGGCTGAATTCCGTTCCAGCGGCATCCATCGCTTCGGTGATTCCGTCCGTGCAAGCCACCAGAATGTCCCCCGGTGCGAGCGCCGCAGTGCCGCATTCAAACTGCACGTCAGGCAGAATGCCCACAATCATTCCGCCCGTGTTCAGCCATTCCACCGTTCCATCGGCGCGAATCACCGCGGGCGGCACGTGCCCGGCGTTCACGTAACGAAAGCTGCGCCCGCCGGTATCCACCAGCGCAAGAAACATGCTGAGATATTTAGTGATGCGCCCCTGGGCCATCGAAGCGCGCGCGCCAGCCAGAATCTTCTGATTGATGGTCGCCGGCAATTTTTCAAGCGACTCGATGTGGTCTGCCAGCGCGTGCAGCGTGGCCTGTACGTTAGCCATCACCAGCGCGGAAGCGGCGCCTTTCCCCTCGACATCAGCCACCACCAGCAACAGCCCATCTTTGCCGTCCACAGTGACCGGCAAAAAATCATAGTAATCGCCGCCCACCATCTGCGAAGGGCGGTGCGACACGGCAATGTGAATTCCCGGAAACGCGGGGGGCGCTTCCGGCAGAAAGCCAGATTGAATTTCCCGCGCCAGGGCGAGATCGCGCTCCATTTTTTCCTTTTCCACGCGCTCGCGGTGCAGCTGCGCTTTCTCCAGCGCCAACGCCACGTGCGCGGAAAGCGCGTCGAGAAAGGCCTCGTCCTCGTCGCTGAACCCCTCCGCCTTGTTCAGCAGCTGCAGAACGCCGACGATGTCGCCCGCTTCACTGCGGATCGGCAGGCACATCAACTGGCGCGTCTTGAATCCCAGCTTGCGATCCACGTCAGGCTCGAAGCGAGCATCGTCATACGCGTTTTCGAGGCGCACCGCGGAACCTTCACGCGCCACCCAGCCGGCGATGCCGCGGTCCAGCGGCAGGCGGATCACGTGCTGCTCGAGCCCCAGCCCGACCAGCGACCAGATTTCGTTGTGTTCACGGTCCACCAGAAAAACGGTGCCTCGCTCCGCGCCGGACTGGCGCGTGGCGATTTGTAGAATGATGGAAATCAGCTCGCCCAGATCGAGCGTGGAGTTCAGTTTCTTGGTGGCTTCGATGATGCTCGAAAGCTCTTTCATCGCGCCGCGGCGCTCGGCCAGCGCGAGCACTACCGCGGAAAAGCGCGCCAGCAAGTCCATCTGGCTGCGCACGCGCTCCTCGATCGCTTCCGCACCGCGCACCTCGAGAACGCGCACGCGGAAATCGTCGCTGCCAAGCGCGCCAACCCACACAGCCGGATCCTTGCTTTTATCGACGGGCAATCCGGGTTTCATACCGCCAGCAGTGGATTCGGGAAGAGTTCCGCCTTCGGCCCAGACTTCCGCTTCGCCTCGGTCGGCGCGCCAGAGCCGCGCTCCGACGATACCAGGCTGGCTCATCGCGGCGCGGACCACCCGCGCGGCAATTTCGTTCGAGGGAAAGCGGCCCTCGAGTATACGCAGACCGTCGAGCAATTCGGGAAACAGCTCGTTCACTTTTTGACGAACAGGGGTCTCGCTCATAGTCTGAGGCGCGTGGAACTGTCCACTTTGCTGGGGGTAAGCCTAGCAGGAGTACGGAAAGTTGAAAAGAGAAGCTTGTATGCGGAAAGGTTGTGAAGGGCGGCCGGGCTCCGCCCTTAGCAACGAAGACAAAGCAATGGCGTCATTTGTTTTCGCGTAAAAATCTGCGGGCTGTTTCAGGACGGACGGCGCAGGTCCCATTCCTGGCTGAGGCGCCGAACCGTTTCGCGAAGGCGGACAGCGAGCGCGGCGATGGTTTCAAGACGCTCAGGAGCGCCCTGCGGCATGCGGCCGTCGCTTTTGCGTTTGATTTCGGAGAGCAAGAGTTCAGCATTGCCGAGAATCCCGGTGAGCGGGTTGTTAAGCTCGTGGCGAAGCACTTCGCCGAAGTCCTCGCGGTTCAGTTCCAGAACGGTTTCCATTCGCGGCACTTCGCGCGGTTCGTGCCCGGGAGCCGAGGTTTGCAAGGCGATCTGCGCCTTGCGCAAACGCCGTTCGACCAGACCGAGCGCGACGGTGAGGGATTCATCGGTGCGCACCACGTAGTCGGCAGCGCCTGCGGCCACCAAGCGGGAGAGTTCCGTCTGGTGTTCCGCGTCTCCGATAACAACCACGGGCGCGTAGCTGGCCAGCGACGAGACGGCCAGATCGAGGCTTTGCGAATGTCCGGAGGAGCCGCCATGGTCCGCGGCAACGGCGGCTTCCGAAAGCAAAATCACTGTAGGTGCGGCGCCTTCCACAATGCGCCGCGCGGCGTCCACGGTGCTGACCGCAGAGACGTGCCGCCGCTCATCGGCGGTTTCCAGTTCATGGCGCGCCGCGGCGCGGAATGTAGCGTCATCGCTTACCAGCAGAATCGTTTGTTCCCGAGGAGTCATTAGAGTATCCATTTCTCAATGCGCTTTCCGGGCAGCCGCAGCGCGGCCTCCACGTACCAGATGGCCATCAAGCAGGCCAAAGACTTTTTCGGTGAGTTCCTCGACGCGGAAGGGCTTCGCCACGTGCGGAATAAGATTGCGTTCCAGAAATTCCTGGGTCTGCTGGGCGATGACGTCGCCGGTCACGAACAGGAACTTTTCCTTCAGGGGGTTGCGGGCACGCGCCAGCGACTGGAAAAACTGCTGGCCGTCGAGACCCGGCATTTTCATGTCGCAAATCACCAGGTCAAAGGGCTCGCGCGCCGCACGTTCCAGAGCTTCCCGGCCGTCGAAGAGCACCTCCACGTGGAGGCCTTCGTCTTCGAGGACATCGGCAATCAGGCGAGCCACCGTGGGCTCGTCTTCGACGACCAGGATTCGTGTGCCACGGTGCGCGCTGCGCGGCGAGTGCCGCCCACTGTTGTGGGACGTGGCGTGAGAACTTACGTGCGAAGTTGCCGAGCCATGCGCACGGCTTTTTCGGCCGCCAGGCGCAGGGAGAACGGCAGGGCGCTCTTCCGCGCTCTCCACACCGTCGGGAAGCGCCTCGAACGCGGCCTCCGAAACCACGGGCAGCTCCACGGAAAAGACGGCGCCGCGTTCGGGAGGGCTTGCCACTTTGACCTGGCCGCCATGTTCGCGGACGACGCTGAGGACGATGGAAAGGCCCAGGCCGGTGCCAACGCCGGCCGGCTTGGTTGTAAAAAAGGGATCGAAGATGCGCGCGAGAATCGTCTGGGGGATGCCGGGACCGTCGTCGATCACCTGTAGCAGAACGCGGCGCCCTTCAAACGCGGTGCGCAGCCGGATGGTGCCGGCAGTGCCTTGCTGCACGATGGCCTGGCGGGCGTTGCCGATCAGGTTCATCAGGACCTGCTGGAGCTGGCCGGGATCGCCGGCGACAAAGGGAAGAGTGGGATCGAGGTCCAGCTCGATGCGGATTTTTTCCGCGGCGGAGCCGAAACGCTGGAGTTCCATGGCGCGGAGAACGATTTGATTGAGCGCCACCTTCTTGCGCTCTGGACGCGCTTCACGGGCCGTGAGCAGGAGTTGGCGCAGGATAGTGCCGGCGCGTTCCGCTTCCTGGTAAATCTGACGGGCTTCCTCGGTGCGTCCGGCGAGATCCTTGCGGACGAGGAGGCGCTGCGCATAGCCCAGAATGCTGGTGAGAGGATTGCTCAGTTCGTGAGCCACACCGGTCATCATCTGGCCGAGCGCGGCGAGCTTTTCGGTCTGCAGGAGCTTAGCCTGGAAGACGCGCTGGGCGGTGAGGTCGCGGTAAATTTCGACGCGCCCGAGGTGCCGGCCCATGTGGTCCAGGACGGGACGCGCGGAGCGCTCGAGGACGCGCGGGATTGGGCGGGCGAGGTGCAGTTCTTCGCGCGTGCCGCCCTCGCCGCGGGCAAGTTCGCGCCAGCGGCGGGCAAACGCTTCGGGTTCGGCGGCGCGGTCCGCGAGCCGCGCGATCAGGCCGTCCAGTGTCGAACAGGTCGCGGCGTCCTCGGGAGTGAGCCCACTGATCTGCGCGAAGCGCGTATTCATGGCACGCACACTCTGGTTGGCGCCGAAGAGCAGAATGCCTTCCTCGACCCATTCCAGGACGTTATGAAGTTCCGCGGCGGAGCGGGTGCGCTGATCGGCAGCTTCCTGCATCGGAGAAGCGCCGAGGACTACCGCGACGAGATCATCCGCGGCGGCGATAGGAGCGCGCAGAACCACGCGGTGGCCGTTGACGAGCTCCGCTTCGCAAGCTTCGAGAGCGCCCACGGCTTTGTCGCGCTCTCCGGCAAGGGCGCGAGCCAGCCACTCTTCGACAGAGGACTGTTCTCTGGCGGAAAAGAGGGTTGAGAAACTGGCGCCGAGGCACCAATTGAGAGTTTGGCTGGAAGTCTCGGCAGGATCCGTGCTGGAAGCGGTCGGAGGCTGCTCTCGCTGAGCCGCCGAGGCGCGTTCGGCGAGCGTTTCGCCCAGGATGAGTCTCGCGCTGCGGTTCAGGCTGGCGATGCGGCCGCGCGCATCGAGGAGCACCGTGGCTTCCGAGCTGGATTCGAGAAGCGCCTGACGGCGCGCGGCGCGGCGGTTGCTCTCGGCATGCAGCCGGCGGCGCTGCAAAGCGGAGGCGGCGAACGCGGAGCGCATCTCGATGCGCTCCAGCGTGGCCAGAGAAGAAGATTTCTGCGGGATGCCGGCGAGGAGAACGCCGAGCGGTTCTCCTGAGAAGAGCAAAGGGATGGCTACGAGCCGCGCCAATCCTTCGCGGGTCCACGACGGAGGCGGCTCTAGTCCCTCGACGCGTCCGCCGGCGAGCGCTTCCCTCCAAAGTGCGGAAAGCGGTTCGCGTTCGACGGAACGAGTCCACTGCGGGTCGCCGCTTTCCCAGACAAATTCCATTTCCTCCGGAGCGGCGTTTGATCTGGGCAGGTAGCCGATCACGGCAAAGGAAGCTCCGGGACCGGAGCCATCGGCGGAGATTTCGGTACAAGCGGCGGCGATTTGCGAAAGGATGGTGTCGCTCGAAGCGTTGCCGCCCAGAGCCTCGAGAATCTGCTGGTTGAGGCGGATGTCGTGGAGGCACTCGCGGGCGAGGCGTTTCTCCTGTTCCCAATCGAGGACCAGCGCGAGTTCAGCGGCTACCGCGCCGGCCAGCTCGCGGGGCCGGCTGGCCGGTTTGCTGTGGGACGCGTGGAGCAGCATGCCGTGAAGCTGGTTCGTTCCCTGAATGGGAGTCCAGAGAGCGTGGCGCATGCCAAGGAGCGGTCCGATGATTTGCGTGGTGTCGAGATCCTGTTCGACAGGTTTGGCGAAGGCCATAAGTTCGAGCGGAAGAGGCGGCTCGAGCGAGAGCTTTCCCCAGTCGGAAGGCGTGGGCTCGCCGTTGGCTTCCCAGAGCATGCCGCGAAGAACGGCTGGTGTGTTAGCGTCAGAAGGGGCGGCAGTTTGCGGTTCGAGCCAGACACCGATGCGGTCCGAGCGGCCATCCCTGGCGAGCGTGTGCAGCGCCTCGCGCATGAGCGTTTCGCGCGAAGCACCGGACAGGCCGGCGCGGGCCGCGCCTTGCCAGTCGGTTTCTTCTTTTTGGTTTTTTCGCCAGGCCCACATGTCGAAGTTTCAGGACAGGCTCTTTCCAAAGGCAGGGGCACGAAAAGGCCGCCCAGAGACTTGCTCCTTCAGAGAAGACCTATGCACTGGCAGGCCCAACTTGCCTGTTGCGTAATCCGCTTTAAATCATCGAGTTAGAGAGGACACGGACGAGGCTTCCGGAAGGCCGGAGTCCCATGCCGGGAGGGGCGCCGCTGGTCATTCCCAGAGTGGACCGGAGGCGCTTTCCCGTAGAGAACAGAACACGGGTAGCGATGAGGAAGAAGGGACGGAGAGGTTCCGGAGTAGAGCAAGAGCGAAAAATGAGGACGAAAAAATGTCTTCGGGCAAAAAGTTCCGCGTCCGAAAAGTGCTTGCGGAAAAGTTATGGCTCGACGTGCTCCATCTGGTATTGCTTGAGCTTGCGGTAGAGCGTGGTCTTTCCTATGCCGAGCATGCGCGCGGCGGCCAGTTTGTCGCCGCCGGTTTCGCGTAACGTGCGCAGGATGGCGCGGCGTTCGAGTTCTTCCATAGGCAGCAGCTCGTCCTTTTCTGGAACGCGTTCGCTGCTGGGATAGTGGAGACTCGACGGCAAATCGCCGACGTGCACGATAGGGCCGGAGCCCATGGCCACGGCGCGTTCGATGGCGTTTTCGAGTTCGCGCACGTTGCCGGGCCAATCGTAGGCGATGAGGCGTCGCATGGCGTCGTCGGAGATGGCGCGCGATGGGCCGTGCGGGTCGGAGAATTTTTCGAGAAACGCAGTGACCAGAAGCTGAATGTCGCTTTTGCGCTCGCGGAGCGGAGGAAGTTTCAGCTGTACGACGTTGAGGCGGAAGTAAAGGTCTTGCCGAAAGGCTCCCGTGCGGATGGCGGATTCGAGATCGCGGTTGGTTGCGGCGATGATGCGCACGTTGATATGGCGGCGCTCGGTCGATCCGACCGGTTTCACCTCGCGCTCCTGCAAGGCGCGCAGGAGCTTGGCCTGCAGGTCCACGGGCATGTCGCCGATTTCGTCGAGGAACAGCGTGCCGCCCTGCGCGGCTTCGAGGAGGCCCTGTTTCGATTGCATGGCGCCGGTGAACGCGCCCTTTACATAGCCGAAGAGTTCCGATTCGATGAGCGTGGGCACGAGCGAAGAACAATCCACGGGCGCGAAGGGACGGTCCTTGCGAATGCCGGAATAATGAATGCTCTTGGCGACGAGTTCCTTGCCGGTGCCGCTTTCGCCGAGAATCAAAACGGGATATTCGTGCTGGCTGACCTTTTCAATCATTTTATAGACGCGCTGCATCTTCGCGGAGACGCCGATCATGCCGCCGAAGCCGGGCTTGGACCGGAGCTGTTCGCGCAGGAGGCGGTTCTCGCGGTCGAGGTCCATGTCGCGGGCCACACGCTCAAGACGCGCGCGTAGATCCTCGATGTGAAAGGGCTTTGTCACGTAATCCACCGCGCCCATGCGCGTGGCGGCCACCGCGGAGTCAATGGTTCCGTATTGTGTGAGCACCACGACGGCGATCTGCGGGTACATTTCGTGAACCTGCTTTAGCAGCTCGAGGCCGCTCGAGGGAGGAAGAATCAGATCGGTCACAACGATATCGATCGCGTGGGTCTCGAGGCGGCGCAACGCTTCCTCTACCGTGGCGACGACGATGGCTTTCATGCCGCAGGATTCGGCGACGTCCGCGCAGAGTTTGCGGGTGCTGTCTTCGTCTTCCACGACAAGAACGGTGATGGGAATCGCGGCGCGCTGGACGCCTGCTTCTTCGCTCATTGGCATTCACCTCGCTGGGGAGTTGCGGTGTTTCATTTGCACCCGCAGTACCAAATAGGGAAAAGGAGTTTAATGATTCTGCAATCAACGAGTTATGAATAGTATCACCAAAGAGTTAATTTCAGATTCGGGAATTTCTGAGGACGGGAAGAACACCGCAGGGACCAGAAGAACGCCGGTAATCTCTTAAGTTCCAGTGCTTTGCCAAAATGGAACTGGGCCGATTTCCATTTTGGGAATGGGAAAGGATATTGTTCTCCGAAGTCTTTTCCCCAGGTTCGCTTCTTTGTCTCGAACCTCCATCAAAAAGCTACGGGCTCTCCTGAAAGCGTTCCAGGAGAGCCCGCGTAGGTTGATGCCGTGCAACCAGTCTGATTGCGACAGGTTACGGTTTTGGAGCCGGTTTCTTGGCTGCGGGCTTCTTTGCGTTACCCGCCGCACCTTCCCCGACCTTGCGGCTTAAGAGGGTCAAGGCATCCTTGGCGTTGAACGGGAAGCGCCGCACGGACTGTTCACCCGTGGTGCTGATGGTTACGTCCACGCGACGGTTGTTGGCGAGCCGCACGGTCAGAAGGTTAGCCAAGAACGTCTTCTTTTCCGCCGGGGTCAGGTCCGGATCGTCTTCGAGAAGCTTCTTGACCTCTTCGTCGCTCATGTTCTGTTCCTCGCCGTAGGCCTTCGTGTCAATGTGATCGGCGGGAACGCCCTTTTCGATGAGGTAGCTCTTGGCTTTCTCCACGCGGCGCTCGGAGAGCAACTGGTTGTACTCCTTGCCTCCGCGAATGTCCGCATGTCCGCCCAGAATGAGGTGCGCATTCGGTCGGTAGGCGAGGTAGGACTTGAAGTCGACAGCCAGCACGTCCAGCGTAACCGCCTGGCTGGCCAGCAACCCGCCCATTGGCCTTGCGACCGAGGGCAGTGCCGTTGGGAAGTAGATGCTATGGAGCCGCAGCTTTACTTCCAGCTCGTGAACCTGCGGAGCTTCCTGCACCTCGACGTTGCCAGAAGCTTCGCCGGTGCCGCCGCGGCCGTCGTTCACAACGCACTTCACGGTGTAGTTGCCGGGGGCGAGGCCGGTGGCGTCAAACTGCGCGCTGGTGCCGCTGCCGGAGATCTGGCCGCCGGAAGAGGAATAGCTGTAGGTCAGCGGATCGCCGTCGGGGTCCGTGCCGGTGCAGGTGATTCCGGTTTTTTCACCGGGATGGATGGGGCTGCGGTCTACGGACAAAGTAGCCGTCGGCGGGCGGTTGGGCCGCGGCTGGACGGTGATGTCGGTGGCGCAGGAAGTCGTGCCGCCCTTGCCGTCGTCCACCTTGGCGGTGATCGTGTAAGTACCCTCGTTGACGCCAGAGGAGTTCCAGCGCGCGTCGGGACCGTTGCCATCCACAGCCCCGGCGGTTGCCGTGTAACTGTAGGTGAGCGGGTCGTTATCTGGGTCGCTAGCGTTGACGTGAACGGCGACGGTATCGCCCGATCCGGCAAACAAGGAAGTCGGCGTCGCGGAGCAGGCCGCCACCGGCGGGTGATTCACGGGAGCAGGAGGTGCTTCATGGGGCAAACCGAAGCGCACCACGATGCCCGTCCCCAAGCGCAGGTTGTCCTGCCGACCGTTGCCGCCAAGGGAAGAACCGGAAAAATTGGTCATCAGGTAGTCAATTTCCGCGAATCGCCAGGCGATGTTTTTGGTCAGAACCACATCCACACCGCCGCCCGCCAGGATGGAAAAAGAGCTCTGGCCGCTGGTGCCCGTCAGCGGAACGCCGGCGTGGGTCCCGCCGAGAAGGAATTCCCCAAAGGGGACGAAGTATTTGAACTTGCGGATATTAAGGCGCGGGCCGGCGAGGAAAGTGGTGAGGCCGCCGTGAATACTGGATCCGTTCACGTTGCGGTTGTAGCTGAGACCGCCGAGTTCCTCGGTAAAGCCCAGCCACTTATTCACATTCCACGTGAAGGATCCCGATCCGCCGTAAGCGCTGAAGGTCTGGAAAGGATCCCCAGGATTATAGTTCACATAGTTAAACATACCGGCCACTTCAAATTTCGGGACGAGAAGACCCGGCGCGGAGTCAGCACTGCCCACGGTGCCCGACGGAAATGGCTGTGGGCGCGGGGATTCCGGAAGCGCGAAAAGATTGCGCGCAGCCGGCGTAATGTCTCCCACGGCGACATCGCCGGAAGCCTTCACCGCCGTCGCCGGCGCTGCCGCAGAACCGTCGCCGCCGTCCGTGCCGCTGTTATTTTGCCGAGCGCATACGGGCAAAACAAAAAAAGCGCTCATCACTGCTGCCGCACACCAATTGCGCATAATTCTTCTCCCTCAGTTTTCTCTCTTGGAGCCCAAGCTGCCGTTCCACCCACAACAGCGCCACTCGCCGAGCCACCACGGATTCCAACGGCCACTTGCGGAGCGGCGGCATTTCCTGTCTGCCACAACAGGCCAGGTTCCCTGGAAAGTTTCCCAACGACCGGGAAAATCCAGGAAGCAAAAGGACGCGATGACGTTAGCGTATGCTAGATTTCCCTTCGTTCGCAAGTCTTTCCTCCTCTCCGGTGAGATTGAAAAAACGGATGCGGGCAAATCGGAAACGTGAATGTGACCGTTGGGAGCCGGCGGAGGGTTGAAGACGGCACCTCTTACGAATAGAGGGCAAAAATTTCCGTTCTTCCTCACTTAGAGCCGCATGCGCTTGGCTCGCAGTAACTACCTAGTGAGCTATCCGCCATTGTGATAGGCTACCCGGCACGTACTATGGCGACCGGGTGCTGACGGAGTTCCAGGAATCGTTTTTTCAGCGCAAAAAACCGGCTCTGCACTCTATTGTCCCTCCGCCGGCGGCCATCATAGAAGCGCAAAAGTCTTCTGCAGGGTGGGCGGAATATGAGACTCGATGCTTCAATGAAGCTTCTTTCCCTGCTCCCGTCTTTTGCGTTCCTCAGCCTGCTCTGCGCGCGTGTGGAGGCGCAGACAACCGCCATCCCACCCCGCATCACTCAGGCTGTGGATGAAAAGAATCTAGTCGTGCTGCGGGGAAATGTACATCCGCTGGCGCGACCTGAGTTCGACCAAGGGAAAGTAGGTGAGGGCCAGCCTCTGCGAAGGATGCTGTTGCTCTTGCAACGAAGTGCAGAGCAGGAATCCGCGCTCGAGAAATTGCTCGAAGATCAGCAGAGCAAGTCCTCAGCGAATTATCACGGCTGGCTCACGCCCGCGCAGTTTGGCCAGCAATTTGGACCGGCGGATGCCGACATCCAGACGGTCACCAACTGGCTTCAGTCGCATGGCTTTCAGATAAATCACGTCACGGATGGGCGCACCGTGATCGAGTTCTCGGGAGATGCCGCACAGGTGCGCAGCGCGTTTCACACCGAGATTCACAAGTACGTGGTGAACGGCGAAACGCACCTAGCAAATGCTAGCGACCCGCAGATACCGGGTGCCCTCGCTTCCGCAATCTCAGGAGTCGTTAGCCTGCATGATTTTCGTAAGCAGCCCACCTACCGTCTGGCGGGGACAGCGAGATCGTCCAAGACGACTGGGGCCGTTCAGCAGCCGCGTCCTGAATATACGTTTGATTGCGTCGATTTTTTGACAAGTATCTTTGGAGCATTTTCCGGCCGGTCGGGTTCCTGCTATCCACTCGGACCCTACGACTTCGCGACCATCTACAACGTTTTGCCTCTATGGAACGCAGCCACGCCGATTGATGGCACCGGGCAGACAATCGCAATCGTGGGGCGCACGAACATAAACGTCCAGGACGTCAGCGATTTTCGAACTCTTTTTGGACTGCCAACGAATTCGCCGCAAGTCATTCTCGACGGCCCTGACCCTGGCCTGGTAGACGGAGATGAGACCGAAGCGGACTTGGATGTGGAATGGTCTGGAGCTGTGGCCAAAGGCGCGACCATTAAGCTCGTCGTTTCCCAATCGACCGAGACCACCGACGGCGTGGATCTTTCCGCTCTTTACATCGTGGACCACAATCTTGCTCCGGTCATGAGCGAAAGCTACGGCCAATGCGAGTTCAATCTCGGCGCGGCCGGCAATATCTTTCACAACAATCTTTGGCAACAAGCTGCCGCGCAAGGAATCACGGCGTTTGTCTCGACCGGTGATAACGGCTCGGCCGGATGCGACTTTCTGCAAATGTCCGAGCTCCAGCCTGCGCAGTACGGCCTGGAAGTCAGCGGGCTTGCCTCCACGCCGTACAATACCGCCGTGGGCGGCACGGACTTTAGCGACTATTTCAACCTCTCGACGTACTGGAACGCAACCAGCAACCCTACCACCCAGGAATCCGCCCAGGGCTACATTCCCGAGACTGCCTGGAACGACTCCTGCACCAACGCAATTTTTGAGCTTCCGAATTTTCCGATGAGCACGAATCCCGAAACCAATTGCAACAACACGGGAGCCCCACAACTCATCGTGATCAATGGTGCAAGCGGTGGCAAAAGCGGCTGCATCGCGCCGAGCGCAACGACCGTCGCGAGTTGTGCGGGCGCCTATCCCAAGCCCAGTTGGCAGGCGGCCCCTGGCGTTCCGAATGACGGCGCCCGCGACTTGCCCGACGTCTCGCTCTTCGCTAGCAACGGCTTCCAGAACACCTTTTACATGATGTGCCAGACCGACCTCGTCTTTGGGAGTCCTTGTAGCCTTGCCGATTTTGTGGGTGTCGGCGGAACATCGGCGTCCACACCCGCTTTTGCAGGGTTGCTGGCGCTAGTGAACCAGCGAACCGGCGAGCGCCAGGGGAACGCGAACTATGTGCTCTACGCTCTGGCGGCAAAGCAGTCTGCCGCAAACTGCAATTCTTCGACCGGGCCCGCCTCCACGTGCGTCTTTAACGATATCACCTCGGGTACGATCGCCATGCCCTGCCTCACAGGCAGTCCGAACTGCGCGACCACCAATCCCAACGATCAATACGGAATTCTTTCGGGCTATTCCGCAGGGACGGGCTACGATCTGGCCACCGGGCTCGGTTCGGTCAATGCCGCAAATCTGGTGAACAACTGGAGCTCGGCTTCGCGCGCGCCTTCGTCGGCCACGCTAGTGCTGAACGGAGGAAATGCGGTCAACATTACACATGGTACGCCCGTCAGCGTGGCAGTTTCCGTTTCGCCGGCGTCGCCGCAGCCGACCGGCTCGGTCGCCCTTCTCGCCACGCAAGGAAACCAAAGCTTGGGATTGAACAACTACACGCTGAGCAACGGCACGGCTTCCGGAACGACTAATCTTTTGCCAGGAGGAATTTCGTACAGCGTGCAAGCGCACTACGAAGGCGACGGGAATTTTGCCGGGAGTGACTCCAATTCGACGACGGTCACGGTGAATCCCGAGCCGAGCGTAACGAGCGCTCGCGTTGTGGCACTCGACGTATCGACCGGCCAAGTGACCAACTCGAATGCCACGGCAGTCTCTTATGGCTCGCTCTATTTCCTGCGTGCTGATGTCGAAAACTCTTCCGGTTCCGGCTGCGCGAGTTCGACGAATACGCTCGTGCTCTACGCATGTCCCACTGGCAGCGTGGAACTTTCCGTCGACGGCACGGCCGCCGGACCCGGACCTTATCCGCTCAACAGCCAAGGGTCCGCCGAGAATCAGTCACTAGTGCTAACGGCGGGCACTCACACCATCACCGCAAACTACAGCGGCGATAACAGCTATCTCGCAAGCACGGGAACAGCTTCCTTTAGCGTGACTCCAGCGCCGACGGTTCTTGGTCTAGATTCGAATTTTCCTTTTCCGATCGGCCCTGTCACTCTCAATCTTTTTGTCCGCAGCGCCAACATCGGCAACTTCCCCACTCCGCCGACCGGCACATTCACCATTTTCGACGACAGCACACAGCTTCCCTTAACCCTGGGCCAGCCCGGCACAGGCGTCATTTACCCAAAGCCCAACTCCCCCTATGTCTGGGTAACTTATGGCGGAAATCTGAACTTCACTTTGCCAGGACCCTCCGGACCCCACACATTGACGTTGAACTATTCCGGCGACACAAATTACGCGCCTTCCAGTTCCGGCCCCTATCCCGTGACCGAAGTCTATCCAACCACCTTGCAGCTCACGCCGTCGGCTACCACGATCGTGGATGGGCAGCCTCTTACGGTGACCGCACAAATCGTGCCGAGCCAGAATGCCGGCGCCGCTCCGTCGGGAAACATGACATTCAACCTATATGGCAACCCATTCCGAACGGTTCCCGTCGTCAATGGCCAGGCGCAAATTACGCTGACCACTTTGAGCCCCACCACCGCGGTTATCAGCGCAATGTACAGCGGCGACTCGAACTATATGGACTCGTCCGCTTCGTTTACGGAAACCATTACGTATGTGAGCACCAGTGTTTCAGTGACTTCTTCGAAACCAACGGTTGACACAAACACGCAAGTAACCTTCACCGCACAACTCAATCCCAGTTCAACCGGAGCAGCACCCGCAGCCGGTTCGGTGTACTTCACCGCGAACGGCATCGAGATTGGATACATACCTGTCGCGAATAATCAGGCGCAAGTTACCACAAGCTTCATGACGCCCGGCTCCGTCCAGGTGCAAGCGAATTACGGCGGCGATGCGAATTACGCGGCCTCCACAGGAACCGTGACGGAAACCGTGACTGCGCCGCCGGACTTCTCGTTCATAGTGGCGCCGGGGCAAGGAACGCAGACGGTCACCGCGGGCCAAACAGCGACGTTTACGAACGCTATCAGCGTTAACGCTGTGAACGGATTTACGGGGCAAGTCGCCGTTTCGTGTACATCGCCGGCCCAAGCCACCACTTGTTCGCTCAATCCGAACACTCTTGCAGCCGGCCAGTCCGCCACCGTCATGGTTACTACGACGGCTCGAAGCGCGGCGCCACCACTGCCTTCGAATCGGCGAATCCTTTCGTGGCCGCGGCTTGTGCCCGTGGTCGTGGCGTTAATGCTTTCCTTCTTGCTGATGCGACTCGCACGCACGCGGCCTCGGCGCGTCGTAGCCGCCTTTCCGGTCGCGGGATTGCTCTTGTTCCTCGTTCTGCAGGCTATTGGCTGCGGCGGCGGTAGCAGCTATACAACTCCTCCGCCGCCAATTGGCACCCCTGCTGGAAACTATACGATTACCGTAACCGGCGTTTCCACGACGCCTAACACAACGCATACCGCCACCCTTCAGCTGATTGTCAATTGAGCGGTACTGGTCGAATCGCGAGTGAGCGGCAAGTCCGTGTCACCCCTGTGCTCACTGGCGTTACACTACTGGCTGGATGCTGAGCACAACCGTACTCGACACAAATTGGATGGGGCGGGCGCGCTCGATTGCGGCGGTTTTGTTGGAATCGAGCGGGCATCGGGCGATGATTGATCCTGGGCCGGCTTCGACTCTCGGCACGCTGCGCGAACAGCTCGCGGCGCGGGGAATTTCTGTCGCGGATTTGAACGCGATCCTGCTCACGCACATTCACCTGGACCACGCCGGAGCGACCGGCGTGCTCATCAGGGAAAATCCGAACCTTGAAGTGTACGTTCACAAGGCCGGTATGCTGCACATGGCCGACCCTGCAAAGCTGCTGGCGAGCGCGGAGCGGCTCTGGCCCGGCCAGTTGCAGATATTATTTGGCGAAACGCTTCCCGTGCCCTTCGCCAATTTGCGAGTACTCAATGGCGGAGAAACGCTGAGTCTCGGAAGCCGCAGTCTGGAAGTCGTTTACACGCCGGGACACGCGTCGCATCACGTTTCCTATTTTGATTCAACGGATGGCACCGCGTTCGTCGGTGACGCGGCGGGATTTCACATAGAAGGCGAGCCGTTCGTGGTGCCTGTCGCGCCGCCGCCGGATATTGACCTCGAAGCATGGAGCGCTTCGTTTGACGCTATCGCCTCACGCAAGCCTGCGCGGCTTTTTCTGACGCACTTCGGCTATTCCAATGACCCCGCCGCACACATCGCGGAATACCGCAAGAATTTGCAGCGATGGAGCACCCTTGCTGCGGGCATTCTGCGCTCAACGCAAGATCAGCAAGCCGGGCTTGAAGCGTTTGTCGCCGCTGCAAGCAAAGAGATCGAGCAGCGCCTGCCTAAAGCGGAAGCCGAACACTACATCTTCAACTGCGGCCTCAACATAACCTGGCTGGGGCTCTCGCGCTACCACCGCAAACGCGCCGAAGCCGCGACAACTGGATCGAAGGCGCGCACGAACTGAAGTCTTGCGATTGGATTCAAGCTTCTAGGCGGTCGTCTCGCTGGAAGAAACTTCAGACGCGGTCGGAGACGGTTCAGACGCGTACGGAGATGAAGATTCGAGGCGGGCGCTTAGGGCTTCTACCAGCAGATCCACCAGCTTTTTTGCGCCGCTGCCATCGGGGTCTTTATCGGGATTGTACTGAGCGACGACGAGACCGAGGAGATTTTTGTGTTTGGCAAATTCGGAAAGGGCGGCGCGCACTTCCGACAACGGCAATCCGGCGGTGCCGGGCACGTTTACAGCGGGAAATTCTTCCTGGGCGATTACGTCGGTATCCAAATGGAGGACGAATTCGTGAGCGTCGGCGTGGACGGCGCTTAGTCCCGTGTGGGCCGCGGCGCTGCCGCCCTTAGCTTGAATATCGGTGGCCTCGATATGGCGCATCGGCGATTTGCTCAGGAATTCCTGCTCTGGAGGATCGAGGCGTTCGAGACCGAAGAGAGTTACGTCGGGTTCGCGGACCAGGGCCGATTCGCCAAAGAAACGCACCAGTTCCGGAGCGCCGCGGCCGATGACGTGCGCGACGACCATGCCGTCAATGCGGCCGGAAGGTGTCGAGGCAGGAGTGTTCAAATCGGCGTCGCGGTCGAACCACAACAGGTTGACGTGTTTGTAGTAGCGGCGGGCGCCGGACAGAAGCCCGATGACCTGCGCGCAGTCGCCGCCCAACACCAGGACTAGGGCGCCACTTTTTACGGCAAGCTCTGCGCGAACTTTCAGATCGTTGAGGCCGGCAACAATTGCGGGCAAATTGCGTGCGCGTTTGTGCTCGTCATCATCGGCGAAGAGGCGCGGGGCGCAGTCGCCGTGATCGATCACTTCGTATCCAGCGCTTTGCAGACGTTCGACCAAACCCGCGGCGCGCAGCGCGGCCGGAGCCTTTTCGCTGCCGGGCAGAAATGCGGCTGCACTCGATGGCGCGCCTATCAAGGCAATCTTCTTCTGCTGACGGACGATTTTGACCGCCAAGGGTTCTCTCCTGAGTTTTGTTTATCCCCGCCCACTGCGTTGGGCCGATTGCTTACTGCGTTGGCATAGGGCCGCCCCTGTAAATCGCTACTATGCCAGCCAGCATGCTACAAAATTTTTAGCGGCGCGGCGCCGGCGCGATGGTCGCCAGCTCCGGAGGCAGCGTGAAGCGCACATCCTCACGGATCAAATCGAGGTCGCGCTGATCCGTAAAGCCGAATTCCGCGAGGCGCTCGCTGACTTGCTCGACGAGGACTTCAGGAGCGGAAGCGCCTGCGGTCAAGCCGACGCGCTTTACGCCTTCGAGCCAGTTCACGTCGATGTCTTTGGCGGAATCTATGAGCTGGGCTTTCACGCCGCTGCGTTTCGCCACTTCGACGAGTCGGTTGGAATTCGAACTGTTCGGCGAGCCCACGACCAGGAGAAAATCCACGTCCTTGGCTACCTGCTCGACGGCTTCCTGGCGGTTTTGCGTGGCGTAGCAGATGTCGTCGCTGGCTGGGCCTTTGATGGCCGGATACTTTTGGCGGAGGCGGGCCACAATTTCCTGTGTGTCGTAGAGGCTGAGCGTCGTTTGCGTCAGGAAGGAGAGCTTATCCGGCTCCGCGACATCCAAGGCGTCCACGGCCGCGACCGAATCCACCACGATGGTTCGGTCCGGCGCTTCGCCGGAAGTACCCACAATTTCCTGATGATCTTTGTGGCCAATTAAAATGATGGTGCGCTGTTCGCGCGCGAATTTCAGCGCTTCCAGATGAACCTTGGTGACCAACGGACAAGTCGCGTCAATTACCTTCAGCGCGCGGTCCTTGGCTTCCTGACGGACGGTTGGCGGCACGCCGTGGGCGCTGAAGACCAGCACCGCACCGTGCGGCACGTCCTCGATGGATTCGACGAAAATCGCGCCGCGGCGGCGGAGCTGCTCCACAACGTAGGTGTTATGTACGATTTCGTGGTGAACGTAGACCGGCGCGCCGTACGCTTCGAGCGCCAGCTCGACGATATCCACCGCTCTGACTACGCCAGCGCAGAAACCCCTGGGCCGTACCCTCAGTAAAACCTTGCCATTTGTCGCAGTCTGCATCGTTATCCTAAGTGAGTAATTTCCGAAGACTCTATCATACCTTACGGTGTGGCCGGCTCGCACCGGGTTTCCTCATCCAGTGGCGGATCCGTGTCCGGCTACACCTTCGCCGGGCCCTCGCCGCTTCTTTACCGGTTTCACTGAATAACCAGTAAATTTCAGACTGTTTTGTCAAATCGGTCCCACCTTCTTCGTGTCGACCGCCCCCTAAGACCGTGTTTCAATCAGGAACCTGTCCCATATGGGACAGTCTTCCGGTCCCGGGAGTGAAATACTCCGTATGGTCAGTTGGAGGCTACTTTGACGAGAACTACAGATTCACTGATGAGCGGCGGCGCGTCCTTTGGTACACAGCGGGTGGCTGACATTCTCGAACAGGAACTCCATCGTACCATCGATGAGTGGATCGCGCTCGTGGAGAAAGAACCCGATTTGCTTCACATCCGGCTGAATTTCGATGAACGCGCGGGCCATCTTCCGAAACTCCTCCATGACGTGATTGCCAGACTGCGTCTCCACAGAGGGGCGAAGGCTAAGATTTCTGCCGCGGCAAGCCGACATGGAGAGCTGAGACGCAAGCAAGGCTACACGCCGGCAATGGTCGTAGACGAATCACGAATCCTGCAGGTCTGCATCTTTTCGGCGCTGCATAGGAATGAGCGGCGTGTGATATTCAGCAAGTTGCTGCCAGACGTCGTGACCATTGCAGATGAAGTAGATGCGCAATTGAAGCAGCAAGTGCTCTGCTTCCTGAGTACATAGAACTCGAGAAGGGTACTACGAACTGATTTGCTTCCAGCGCCCGTATGAAAATGAAGAAGCGGGAGACGAATCGCGCGTGCCGCAGACCCTTCACGATACTCGCACAGGACAGAAAGTTTGCTGAATTTCATAAAGACGAGCAGATTTACTTTCACGTTGACGCGCCGAGGCCTTTAACGGACCCTTTTGTCGGACATATAATTAGTCATAAGAACCGAGTTTAGGAAGCTTTGCTCGATCCACTCTTCCATCCCTCCCCGAAGCGGCTCACCAGAGGCGCTGCTCGCGCTTAGACGTTACGGAAGAGTGCGGCAACAGCCAGACGACGAATTACCCACCGTTCCCCAGGAGACTCTTCCTGCAAACAATCAGCTCCACGCGCCCTCCCGTAAATTTCTTAATAAAAAAATTTTAGAAAACTGATGTTCATCGAATCCGACAGCCGTAGAATCAAAATCAACGAGTCGTTCCTGACATTTGTTCTGGGCGAGTAAGAAGACGGTTGGCCAATACCCGGTAGGTCTCGCATCACCTGGAGAGTAACTGCGCTGGAAAAGTGGAAGGCCCGTTAGATGCTACTGGCCGAAGTAGTAGCCGTCGCGGGCGGTCACTGTGACGTCTTTTTGTTTGGGGATGGCCAGGTGGATTTTGTGGTAGCCGACGGTGTTGCCTTTGTCGGGAGTGTAGGCGAGGCTGTACTGGTTGCGGAGGTCTTCGTCGATTTCGGCGTAAATTTTTTCGAGTGCATCTTTCTTGTTGGCCTTGAAGAGGCGCCCGCCTGTTTGCTCTGAAATTTGTTCGAGGATTTTTTTGCCGTCGGTGCGTTCCTGCTGCGGGTAGCCGCCGCCGCGCCGGCCGCCGCCCATCCCACCGCGGCCACCCATTCCAAAACCACCGGGGCGCTGGTAGCCGTTGTCGTCTTCATCCGCAAACAAAATCGAATAGATGATGGTGTCCGCGCGCTGGGCGGTGGCGATGGCTTCGGCCATGGTTTCTTTGCTGCCGTGATCGACACCGTCGGAAAGAATGATCAGTGCTTTGCGCCCTTGCTGCTTGCTCATTAATTCATCGGAGGCGAGGAATATCGCGTCATAGAGCAGCGTTCCGCCGCCGTGACTGCGCCCTCCTCCGCTTCCACCATTCCCCGGGTAACCGCCACTTCCGCCGCCGCCGTCGTATTGCGGCGTTGAAAGCTTTTGCAGGGCGGCTTGCAACTGGGGGCGCGAGGGAGTGAACTCCTGCAGAAGCTCCACTTCCCTATCGAAATGAATCACGAATGCCAAATCCTTGTCCTGGCGCAGGAGCTTGTCGAGGAAGCTATAGCTGGCTGTGCGTTCCTGATCGAGGACCTTGCGCTGGCTGAGGCTGGTGTCGATGAGGAGGCCGAGGCGGAGCGCGAGATCGCTTTCATGAGCGAAATAGTCGATGCTTTGCGCGCGGCCGTCTTCGTCCAGCGCGAAATCGTCTTTGGTGAGGTTGGAGACGATTTTGCCTTTTTTGTCGCGAACCGTGGCGAGGATGCTGACAGTTTTTACTTCGACGGCGATTTTTGGCTGGGCTTGCGGGGCTATCTTTAATTGAGGCTGGCCTGATTGGGGCTGCGCGGGCTCCTGGCTTTGGGCGGGCGGCGGTTGGGGAGACGGTTGCTGTTGCTGGGCGTGGAAATCGGTGGAGAAGAGCGCCAGAAACAGAAATACCGGCAGGGCGATACGACCAATAAATCGAGGCATTTCTCGGGTCACCTTCGGAGAAAAATTTCGGTCATGCTTTTCTCGTGCCGTCCGTTGCGCATACACTTGTGCGCGCTGTTTTTCGTGGCACGCCACCACGCACAGACAAGAGCGCCTGCGCTACCTGCTAGTTCACTCTTTCAAGGCGGAAAGTTCCCGCCCGCCCAAAATACATAAGAAGCAGGCCCATAGCTTTTGGTTAGCCAGCGCAGTGGGATCTTTTTGGCCAAATTGGTGCTCCCGGGGGCGGCGGGCATGGCTGTAACATGCTTCTCCCATGAGTACCGAAATGAATGTTGTACCGGTGACACTCGAAGGCCGTCACGTACGGCTCGAACCGCTTTCCCACGCGCATGATACCGGGCTCTCTGCTGTGGGACTTCACGAAGAATTGTGGCGCTGGATCGCCATACCGGTGCGGACACCCGAGGAGATGTCAGCGTATATAGAGACCGCTCTTGGCGAGCAAGCGCGTGGCGTTTCGCTGCCGTTTGCGCTGATTGAAAAGTCCGGCGGCCGCGCGATTGGCAGCACGCGCTATGGCAACATTGACCGCACGCATCACCGCGTGGAGATCGGGTGGACGTGGGTGGCGCCGGAATGGCAGCGCACGGGAGTCAATACGGAGGCGAAGTACCTGCTGCTGAAGCACGCGTTTGAGACGCTGGGCTGCATCCGCGTGGAATTGAAGACTGACGAGCTCAACGAGCGATCCCGCGCGGCGATCCTGCGCATCGGCGGGCGAGAAGAAGGCACCTTGCGCAATCACATGATTACCGCGAGCGGCCGCATCCGGCACAGCGTCTATTACAGCATCCTTAATTCCGAATGGCCCGACGTAAAATCGCGGCTGCAAGCCAGGATGCTCCCCTGAATAGCCGCGACCGGCCCGGCGCTGGCGTTTACCAATGGACGCCAAGGGACTACGGCAGAGCACGCTGCACTCGCGGCTAAGTTAAAATAAAGTGGCAGGCATCGAACTGCTATTTATAGGGTGCCAGGTGTGCCGGCCCGGCCCACTCTGCGGGAAACGGGTGTCTTCGGTAAGTTTCCTTGCGCCGAAACTGATTTTCTCGCGAGAGCTCGCAGCGAACAGGACCACCTAACGGAGAATTAGATTGCCCCCTTCCGATTCATCCAACCGGCGACGAAGTGAACGAGTGATGCTGCAATTGAAGATCACCGTCCTGGCGCAGACTCCAGAGCGCGACGAGGTCGAGGAAGATACGCACACACTGGTGGTCAACGCCCATGGCGGGCTCATGAAGCTGAAAATGGAATTGTACGCCGGGCAGCCGATCACTCTGCTCAATCGAGCTACGGGTATGAAACAGAAATGCCGGGTCGTGCGTATTGATCAGCCCAGCCCGGACTACTTCGCGGTAGCCTTCGAGTTTGACCAGCCCGCGCCAAAGTTCTGGCCGGTGGTGTTTCCGCCGACAGACTGGGAAACGCCGAAAACTTGACGGAGTGGCTTTCGCGGCAACCAGCGCGAAAACCACGCAACCTAATTGGCTACCGCAACTATCCAATCCGTGTTGGGTTTAACTGGACTGGGGGCAATTACGCCTTTGGAGGCTCGTCTGATGTGGAATGTTCGATTTCTTTCAACAAGCAAGCGAGTTTTGAGCGCCGGCGCTTTGGCTTTTGCGATTTTCGCGGCCGGCTGCGATGACCGCGTGCAGATTATTCGCGACCGCGATGTTCGTATACCCCAAAACGCGACGTGGGCCTGGCGCCCGGTGGTGCAGGAAACCGCAGCCACGCGTACTTCGGGCGACAACCGGCCAGTCATTTCTCGCGACGATGTTTCGCGCCAGGGGCCGCCACAGCGCGTGGTTCGCGATGCCGAGGCCAACAACGAGGTTGTTCGCGGGCGCGTCAAGACGGCGATCGAGCAGACGCTGATGTCGAGGGGCTTCAAGCAGGTTACCGATCCTGCCGCGGCGGACTTTCTGGTGGACTATAAGTTTGCGGTGAACCGCGGCAACGTAGCGGTACCGGTCTATGGCGGCGGGTATGGTGGCTTGGTTTGCGGGCCGTTCCGCTGCTGGGACAGCTGGGGATATGGCCCCGCTTACGTCGGCTATGAAAACGTGCACTTCCGCGAAGGAACGATCGTGTTTGATTTGGTGCAGGCCGCCAACAATCATCAGGTCTACCGCGCCATCGGCGAAAAACCTGTGCGACGCGACGCGTTCTCTTTGACGCAAGACGAAATCAACGAGCTGACGCGGCACTTGCTGAAGGATCTAAAAACCGGAAAGTAGCCCTGCTCAACGCATTCTCCGGGATGGAAAATGGGACAGGCATTCGTGCTTGTCCCTCTTCTTTCTGCGGGTACCTTGAGCGCCTGCGGGTGCCTGGCGCTTTTCAACTCTGGCGCGAGCT
Source organism: Betaproteobacteria bacterium (assembly GCA_903970165.1). GTDB lineage: Bacteria > Acidobacteriota > Terriglobia > Acidiferrales > UBA7541 > Acidiferrum. The sequence goes on along the minus strand of CAJCHZ010000047.1, from coordinate 194,674 downwards.
CACGGCAACAAGCCGAACACGACCACGCTGTTCGGCGTTCCAACGTAAACCTTTCCGTTGGCCACCATCGGTGTAACGTATTTGTTGTCGCTGAACTGATCACGGTTGTTGGCGGCTTGATTTGAGTTGTAAAGCTCGTTCGTCAGGTTTGTCGCGTCGTAGGCGTGCAAGATGCCCGTTGAGTTAGCCTCCACAGCCCAGACGATTCCGTTGGTTGTGCCGTTCGCGGAAATGCTCGGCGTGGTGCCGGGATACGCGAAGCTGGCTGAACTCTGGGAAGAAGGCGTCAACGCGAGCAGCGCGCTGGTGATTGGAAACGCTTTCAGATGATCGCCAACGGCGCCGTAGTAAACGGTGTTGTTAAAGTAGCTGGGCTTGGACCACACCCCGCCAATCTGCCCGTTGATCTGCTGGTAGATGTTGTCCGCGGTGCTGTTGAACTTCCCCATATTGTCGCGATCCACGACGTAAATGATCGCGTCCTTGCCCGAGCCGACGGCAAGGTGGCGCGTGTTGCCGTTTGCGTCCACCCGATCCGGCAGCAGCAGCGGTCCGCCCGACCCGAAGTCCGTGTCGGAATCCGATTCGGAGACACTATTCGACGGCGTGAAGTAATCAAGCAGAGTCATCGGAGCGCTGGAAGAAAGCTTCACGTAGCACTGCCCGCAATCCCCTTGTGACGGGAAACCGCTGGCGTTCAGCGTGGTGTCGAAGTCACCGTTGCCCACCATGAAGTAAATGTTGCCGGAGGAATCCGCGGCGGGCGCAGTTCCCGCCATCCAGATGCCGCCTTCGCTGCCGTTGGGCACGAGGTTGAGCACGTTGACTTGCGCCAAGGTGTTCGCACTATACGAAATGACCCACGAGGTGTAAGGGCGCGCGTCGCAGTGTGAAGACCAGGTTGTGTAGATGGTACTGCCGATTTCGAGCAGGCCCGGCCGTTCCTTGTACTGCTTGGGATCGAACACGACATTTCCGCCAGAGCTGTTGTCGCCCGTTCCCGGATAGGTAGCCTGCACGGTCGTTGGCCCGCCGAAAAGCTCCGCGCCTGTCGTCAGGTCCAGCGCATGAATCCGCTGGTAGTAATTTCCATTCGCGTCCTTGGACATGCCCACGACATAAATGGCACCGTGCAGGCCACGCGTGCGGTCAATTACGGGTGTGGATGTGATTCCGATTTGAGGGGTGATCTGGCCGCAACCCCGGTTATCGCTGGGCGATTCCCCGGCGCCGAGCACGGAAACTTTCCATAGGAACGCGGTGGTGTTGCCGTTGACGCTGTCCGCATCGAAGGCATAAACGCTGTCGTTTTCCGTGGCCACGTAGAGGACGTTCTTTGTTCCAACGCTGGGGATGGATACGGCGGAAAGATACAGAGGCTGTGCATCCACAAGGCCGTCCACAGCGAACGCGCCCAGCTTGCCAAATTTCGTGGAGTTGACGTTGGTGGTGGTGAGTATGGTTTCGTTGAGATTCTGCCCGCTGCGCATGTTGTCGTAGTGATAGGTGACGACGTTGATTGTGGAGGTCGTTACCGGGTTCACCGTCAAGGTCGCGGTCGTGCTCGGTGTGTTGCCGACCGGGTCGCTAACAGTGACACTGAACTGCTCGCCGCTGTCCGCCACCGTTGTGACCGGGGTAGTGTAGCTCGCAGAGGTCGCGCCGGTGATGTTTACCGTGTTTTTTTGCCACTGGTAACGGAGTGGGGCGGTTCCCGTTGCGGTCACGGTGAACGTGGCCGTTTGTCCCGCGGTGATCGTCTGATTCGCCGGCTGCGTTGTGATCGTCGGGGCTACGGCGACTGCGTTTACTGCCAGCGTAGCCATTGCGCTCGTCTGATTTCCGGCGATGTTGCTTACAACTACGTCGAAGTTCGCGCCATTGTCGGCTGAGGTTGTCGCTGGTGTTGTGTAACTCGATGCGGTTGCACCGGCAATGTTTGTGCTGTTCTTTTGCCACTGGTAGCTTAACGGAGCAGTCCCCGTGGCGATCACCGTAAACGTCGCCGTCTGTCCTACGGTTACTGTCTGGTTCGCGGGCTGCGTCGTGATCGTCGGCGCCACCGCTGCGGCATTCACGGTCAACGTGGCCATCGCGCTAGTCTGATTGCCCGCCGAATTGCGTACGACCACGTCGAACTTCGCGCCGTTGTCGCCAGAGGTCGTCGCGGGCGTTGTGTAACTCGAAGCCGTTGCTCCGCTAATGTTTGCGCTATTTTTCTGCCACTGATAGCTCAGCGGCGCCGTTCCCGTAGCGGTCACCGTAAACGTGGCTGTCTGTCCCACGGTTACGGTCTGGTTCGCAGGCTGCGTCGTGATCGTCGGCGCCACCGCTGCAGCGTTGATCGTCAATACGGCTGTTGCGCTGGCCTGATTCCCCGCCGTATTGCTCACTACCACGTCGAACTTCGCGCCGTTGTCGCCTGAGGTCGTCGCGGGCGTTGTGTAACTCGAAGAGGTTGCTCCGCTAATATTTGCGCTATTTTTCTGCCACTGATAGCTAAGCGGCGCCGTTCCCGTAGCGGTCACAGCGAATGTCGCGGATTGTCCTGCGGACACTGTCTGATTCGTGGGCTGGGTGGTGATGCTCGGCGCCACCGCGGCCGCGTTTACCGTCAGTGTCGCGATCGTGCTGGTGGCGCTTCCCGCCGAGTTGCTCACCACGACTTCAAACTTCTCTCCACTGTCACCCGCAAGCGTGGCCGGCGTCGTATAGCTCGCGCCCGTGGCTCCTGCGATGCTCGCGCTATTTTTCAGCCAGCGGTACGTCAGCGGCGCGGTTCCCGTTGCCATGACGCTGAAGGTCGCGGCCTCTCCGACGGTCACGATTTGATTTGCAGGCTGAGCCGTGATGGTCGGCGCCACAAATTTCGTTCCACCACCGGACGAAGTAGTGAGCCCAGCACAGCCCGCCACAGAAAGGGCCGTGACCAACGCGGCGATTTGCATTGCAAAAATATTTCGGCGCACGAGCACTACCCCCAGATCATTTCGAGCGGCAGGACTGGGATCGCGCCGCGGTTGCTTGCATCTCCGTGCGGGAATGGACGGGACCGCACAGAAAGCGGGGCTTTTTCTGATTTCAGCATAGAGACCGCGGCCGCAAATTACAGCTGAACGAACGTACAGTTCTCGGGCAAAAGGTTACATTGCTCGATTTTGAACTTGCGGCCCGGCCGATGGCCATGGAGGGACTTCCCCGTCAGTTCACGGCCTTGCTTGTGTGTCGCGCGGCCTCTATCCTCTTCCTTCTATGGTCTTTAAAAGCCAAGTCGCTTTGATTACTGGTTCAGGACGCGGCATCGGCCGCGCCATCGCAAGGCTTTTTGCCTCGGAAGGCGCTTCCATCTTCCTGACGGCAAGGACGTATACTGAGTTAACAGCCACTGCAAAGGAAATCTCTGAGAACGGAGGCAATGTGCACCAAATCGCAGCCGACCTGGCGGATGAAGCGGACTGCGAGCGCATTGTCGCGGAAGCACACGCGAAGTTTGGAAGGATCGATATTCTTGTAAACAATGGAGGACACTACGGCCCGGTGGTTCCTGTGGAAGACTACCCGCTCGCGGAATTCGACAGGGTTATCGCGGTGCACCTACGCGCCGCATTTCTGCTGAGCAAACTCGTGCTTCCAGAAATGTATGCGCGCGGCTCCGGAGTCATACTGAATATCTCGAGCCTGTCCGCGAAAGCAGCCTTTCCTTGGGGTTCCGCGTACGCCGCGGCAAAGGCAGGCATGCTGGGTCTTACACGCATTGCGGCCGCCGAAGCGGCGCGCAAGGGAGTGCGGGTCAACGCCATCTGTCCAGGCCCGGTCACCGAAACACGCATGTCGAAGGAACTCGGAAACACCCTCGCCGAAAAACTAGGAGTCAGCCCCGAAGAACAACTCGCCGGTTTTCTGAATACAATTTTGCAAGGCCGTGGACAAACCGCCGACGAAGTTGCCCGCGCCGCGCTCTTCCTGTGCTCCGGTCAGTCCAGCGCCATCACCGGCCAATCCATCAACGTGGACGGCGGCGCGGCGTTTTTCTGATGGACCTTCAGGGGTTCGGCCATTTCTTTCGTTGCATAGGCAACCCGCTCTGCCGTTTGCTTGACCAACCAGTAGTGCTCACATAACATTTAGCACCATGTCGGAAAACGCACCTCAAGCTGGCCAGTCCATATCCCATTACAAAATCACACGAAGAATAGGCAGCGGGGGAATGGGTGTGGTCTACGAAGCGGAAGACACCCGCTTGGGCCGGCGAGTGGCCGTGAAATTCCTGCCGCCCGAAATGGCCAAAGATATCCAGCTCATCGAGCGTTTCCAGCGCGAAGCACGGGCCGCTTCAGCCCTGAACCACCCAAACATCTGCACGATCCACTCGATCGAACAACATGATCTGCAGCATTTTCTGGTGATGGAGCTTCTGGAAGGCGAGACGCTCGGGCAGATGATGAACCGCCAGGCGTGCCCGATTGAAAAAGTGCTCTCGATGGCGATCCAGATTTCGGATGCGCTGGAATCAGCGCACTCCAGGGGAATTGTTCACCGGGACATCAAGCCGGCAAATCTTTTTGTGACGGATCGCGGACAAGTGAAGGTGCTGGACTTCGGGCTGGCGAAGATTGAGGCCGCCGAAGTTCCACCATCCGGCTCGTCGCCTTCGAAAATGGATACCATGGCGGGAGGAGATCTGACTTCTCCTGGCGCGACGGTCGGGACAGTGAACTACATGTCACCGGAGCAGGCGCGTGGACAGCTCGTGGATGCGCGCACGGACCTGTTTTCGCTGGGAACGGTTTTGTATCAACTTGCGTGCGGCGTGCTTCCTTTCAAGGGAGATACTTCGGCGATGGTGTTCGACGCCATCCTGAATCGAGATCCCGTGCCGGTGATCGAGATGAATTCGGCGATTCCCGGCGAGTTTGGGCGCATTCTTTCCAAGCTTCTCGAGAAAGACCGATCCATGCGGTGCCAATCAGCCGCGGAACTCAAGACCGACTTGAACCGGCTTAAGCGGGACCTAGATTCCGGGAGCAAGCGCGCGGCGGAAATGATGGATTCAAAGTCCGGGGCCGCGAAACCTGCGGCAAAATCCGTTGCGGTGCTCTATTTCGAGAACTTGAGCGGCGTGAAGGAAGATGAGTATCTGCGCGACGGGATTACGGAAGACATCATCACGGAGCTGTCGAAAATCCGCGGGCTTAACACCTATTCGCGTCCTACGGTGCTTGCCTATCGCGACAAACAGGTGACTCCCGCGCAAATCGGGCAGCAGATCAAAGCGGCGTATGTGCTGACGGGCAGCCTGCGGCGTTCCGGCAACCGGCTGCGCATAACGACGCAACTTGTGGACACGCACACGGATTTTCCCGTGTGGTCAGAGCGCTACGACCGCGAGATGAAGGACGTCTTCGAGGTCCAGGACGAGATCGCGCGCAAAATTGCGGAAGCTTTGCGCGTGACGCTCTCGCCGCAAGAACTGGAAGAACTGGCGACGAAGCCGACGGAAAGCCTGCAAGCCTACGATCTTTATTTGCGCGGCAAACGCTACGCGCGCCGCCAGACGCGGCAAGATCTGGAATTCGCGCTGGAAATGTTTCAGAACGCAGTGGTTATGGACCCAAGCTTCGCTCTTGCCTACGCGGCATGTGCAAATGCCTGCGCGATGTTTTACTGCAATTTCAGCCGCGACGACATCTGGGTGGAACGCGCCCGCGCTGCTTCAGGGAAGGCCGTGGCGCTGCGGTGGGATTTGCCGGAAGTGCATGTCAGCCAAGCATGGGTTCTTTACGCAACTGCTTTGCACGACGAGTCCGTGCGCATGGTGCTCAAAGCTATCGAACGAAAAAAAGATTGCGAGGGCGCTTATTACCTTTTGTGCCGCGCGCTGTTTTCGGCCGGGCGGTACCAGGAAGTTGTGGACGTGATGGACCAGGCGCTCGAGGTCAATGGCGAAGACTATAACGTGTACGTGCCCATCGCGAACGCGCTGGGTGCTTTGGGGAAAAAAGATGAGTACCGCAACCTGCTGCTGCGGCGTATTGTGGCGCTGGACAATCATCTGAAGCAGGTTCCGGAAGATGCGCGGGCCAGAATTCTGATTTCGGGGGATTATGCCGAACTCGACCGCGAGGAAGATGCTCTCAGAGAATTAAACCTGGCTCTGACGCTGCGGGCCAATGAGGCGTCTATTCTCTACAACGCCGCCTGTACTTACTCGCACTTAAAGAAGAAACCGGAAGCTCTTAACGCGCTGCGCATGGCCTGGGAAGCGGGATTCAAAGATGCTATCTGGGTACGCAGAGACCCGGACCTCGCACTGCTCCGCGATGATCCGGAGTTCGACCGGCTTTACCCTGCGACAGAAGACGCCAGTGTGAGAAAAGTTCCCGGGAAGTGAACTTCGGAAGAATTGCGATTGCTGCTGGACCTCGAATTGGTTCCGGAAAGAAAGGCTGTCATGCGCTCACTAAAAGCCATCTCGTCGGCAACCGTTTTGCTTGCTGGCCTCACGTTTTCGCTCTTCGCGGCGGACAAAGACAAAAAGGAGGCCACTAGCAAAGAGCCTGCGCGTCCTTCTTATGAATTGTCTCAGCCGGAAAAGGAATCGCTCGATCTTGCGATGTATCAGAGCATCCGCATCGAAGCGCTCTCGCACTCGCACATCATGGAGTACGCTTCCGGCTTGGCGGACGGCATTGGCCCGCGCCTGACTGGCTCGCCAAATCTGAAACGTGCCAACGAATGGACGCGCGACCAGTTCACCGCTATGGGCTGTGCGAACGCGCATCTCGAGGACTGGGGAGAGTTCGGTATGGGCTGGCAACAGCTCAACACCTGGGTGCGCATGACTTCTCCGGACACGGCGGTGTTCATCGCGCAGGCCGCGCCCTGGTCACCCGCTACGAAGGGCCCGGTGACCGCTCCCGCCGTTTGGGTGAACATCAAAACGGAAGCCGACTTCGACAGATACAGGGGCAAGCTCGCGGGCAAAATCGTTTTCCTCGGCGAAATGCGCGAGGTAAGGCCCGTTGATAAACCGTTCTTTGTTCGCGACGAAGACGCCGACCTGCTGCGCATCGAAACGTATCCCACGCGCTTCGGCGGCGGCTTCTCTTTCGGCGATTTCCTTAAGGGCCAGGCCTTCCGTGAAAAAATCGGAAAGTTCCTGGCCGCAGAAAATGCTATTGCCGCCATCACGCCCAGCCGCGACGGGCGTAACGGCGGCGGCTCAGGTGGCACCATCTTCGACGACACCGATGCCGGCTTTGGCTTTCTGATTTTTCAGCGTGAACATGCCGACGCCATTCCCGTCGCGGTGACCGCGATCGAAAATTATGGCCGCGTGTATCGCTTGCTCAAAGCCGGAGTTCCCGTCAGCATCGAACTCAACATCGACACCAAATTCACAGGCGACCACGAACACGGCTTCGACACGATCGGCGAAATTCCCGGCACCGATCCAAAAGTAAAAGACGAAATCGTTATGCTTGGCGGCCATCTCGACTCCTGGGCTTCCGGCACCGGTGCAACGGACAATGGCGCAGGGACACTCGTGGCCATGGAGGCCATGCGGATTCTCAACGCGCTTCAAATCAAGCCGCGACGCACGATTCGAGTCGGCCTCTGGACGGGCGAAGAAGAGGGCGAGTTCGGTTCCTACGGCTACGTCAAGCAGCACTTCGGCTTCATACCGCGCTCAACGGAACCCGACCAGTCCATCATCACGGAATACGATCGCGATCCCTCGGGCCCCATTCAGCTGAAACCAGACCATCAGAAACTCTCCGCCTACTTCAACGTGGACAACGGAGGCGGCAAAATTCGCGGAGTTTACCTGCAGGGAAACTCCGCCATCGCGCCGATTTTCGCGCAGTGGATCGAACCGCTGAAGGATCTCGGTGTCACCACGCTGACGCTGCGCGATACCGGCGGCACCGACCACGAAGCGTTCGACGCCGTCGGCCTTCCCGGGTTTCAGTTCATTCAGGATCCACTCGACTACAGTTCGCGCACGCACCATACGAATATGGACACCTACGAGCGACTGCAACCCGACGACCTGGCACAAGCCGCGCTGGTGGAGGCCACTTTTGTCTACAACGCGGCGATGCGCGATCAAATGCTGCCACGCAAGCCGCTTCCTCATCCCGAACTCGAACAAAAGCGGAGTGAGCCGTTGAAAAACGTCATGCCCGGCGTGGAACTCAAGCAATAAATGTAGTTCGCCGAGCAACGCCGGCTATGACATCAGCGGTGTTTCATTTCCAAGTAATGGACTGGACAAGCCGAATCGGAATGCCGTGCTCAGCTTTCTGCCCGGTCCGCTAACATTATGAGTTCGTCCTAACGGACTCGCCTATGAACTTCAATTCTGCGAAACCCTTCCATGAGCACGCTTTGGCCGCACCCGAGCGGCCCGCCCTTTTCGTGGAAGACAAAACGTATTCCTATGGCGAGTTGCACGCTTTCGTTCAGCCTGTTGCCGCGTGGCTCCGCAAGGAAGGGCGAGGTAGGGTAGAGCGTGTCGGGATTCTTGCGTCCCGAACGCTGGAAACGTATCGCGGCATCCTGGGAGCCGGTTGGGCGGGCGCCGCGTATGTGCCCTTGAGCACGAGGCTTCCGGAAGACAGGCTCGTGCAGATTTTTGAGCGCGTCGACCTGGATGCGCTGGTGGTCGATGCGAACGGCCTCCCGCAGTTGACCGATCGGGTGCTGAGCGTCTGCCCGCCGCTTATTCTGGCTCCGGGGCAAGCTCAATCCATCGAGCGACCCGCGGACTGCGGGCGGCGTTTGCAGATCGCCGGGCACGATGCCCTGCCGCCCTTCGATGCCGCCGACAAACCAGAAGTGGTTGGGCCGGAATCCCTTGCGTACATCGAATTCACTTCTGGAACCACCGGCATACCTAAAGGCGTGATGATTTCCACGGGCGCTCTTGAGCACTACGTCCGCGTGATGCGTTCGCGATACGCCATCGGCAAGGAAGACAGCTCTGCGGCAGCGGCGGAAATTACCTTCGACATCTCCGTGAGCGATATGTTTCTTACCTGGGCTTCTGGCGCCCAACTCATGGTCATTCCCGCAACGCAAACGATGGCCCCGCTCGCTTTCTTTCGCAAAATGCGGCCCACGGTTTGGTTTTCGGTTCCGTCTTCCATTGGCTTTATGCATCGCCTGAAAATGCTGGCGCCGGGATCGCTCGACAGCATCCGCTTTTCGTTTTTCTCGGGAGAAACTCTGCCCGGGGCTTCCGCGGCGTTATGGCAGCAAGCGGCGTCCAACAGCATTGTGGATAACCTCTACGGCCCCACGGAAGCTACCGTAGTTTGCACCTGGAGGCGCTACACGGGGCCCGATAGTCTGACTCCTGGCCGCGGCGTGGTTTCCATTGGCAAGCCTTTCGACGGAATGAAGGCTGCGATTTTCGGTTCTGCTCTGGAAGAATTGCCGCGCAGCGAGCATGGCGAGATTGCTCTTTCCGGGCCGCAGCTGAGCAGCGGCTACTTCCGCGACGCGGAACAAACCAATCTTCGCTATCGCATGGTGCGCGGCGAGCGATGGTATCTGACCGGAGACCTCGGTTATGAGGACGAACAGGGAAACCTTCATCACCTGGGCCGACTGGACAATCAAGTAAAAATTCGAGGCCTGCGCGTGGAGCTCGAGGAAATTGACACCCACCTTCGCGATATCTGCGGCACAGACTCCGTGGTCACCATCGCCTGGCCCATTGAAAACGGCATGGCTAAGGACATCGTTGCTTTCGTTGCCGCGTCACGCGTGGAAGACGAATCAGCCGTGACGACCCAGCTATCCAAGCGCCTCGCCCCCTACATGATGCCCGGCGAAATTCATTTTATGGATGCGCTCCCACTGAGTCCCAACGGCAAGGTCAACCGCAAAGAACTTCACCGCCTCCTGGCAGAGCAGGCAAAATGAGTTCCGCCGCTGATGTGGTCGTCAGCCCCACCGAGGCTCCTGCTCCCATCTTCCGGTTTCGGATTATTCCCCAGCTGGATACCTATCCCTGGGCAGTGCGCTTCGCGCAAACGATTCCGGGAAAGATCCTGCTGCTCGTCCTGGCCGCGGCTGGCTTCTATGCCTGCAGAGGCGATTGGCGGGTTTTCACCGTGATCCTCGCAGCCACTACCCTCCTGCCGCAGTATCGGCGTCAAATCGTCATGGCTTCAACCATTCTCTATACCGTCTACCTCACCTGGACGTCCTGGTTCGGTTCTTTCGCCGGGCAAAGCAATAACGGGGCGTTGATGGGTACGGAAGGCTTTGCATTCACGATGTTTTTCGTCGCTGTGACTTTCGCCCTGGCATGGATGTTGTTTTCGCTAGCCTCCAAGTATCGGCGTTCGCTCCTTGGCAAACGGCCCATACTCGTTCTGCTGTCTGGTTTTTTCGTCTTCTTGGTCATAGCGAGCTGGTTGCCCATGTCGAACCACCTTCGCGACATCGTCTTCCTTTCTCTGACCGTCTTCGGCGGTTATATCTGGTACATCGGATATTCACTGCTCGATCTGAAATCTCAGTCTCCCGATCCTTTTTGGCGCCAGGCTTCCACTTATCGTCCTATGTGGAGCATCAACGCAACTCCCTATGGCAAGGGCGCGGCATATTGGCGCCGCATCGAGGCCGCCGACGCTGAGCAGCTCGCCATCACGCAGCTCAAGGGCCTCAAATTGCTCGCCTGGACTTTGCTGTTGAGAATAATGTATGGGCCTCTTCAATATACTCTCCAAGGATCCCTCTCCATTCCCTCCGTCCCGGAATTGCTTGGACGCACTCGTTACAACGTCCCGTATCACTGGTACACGGGATGGGAAAGCCTCGTGGCCGCGTTTCTCCTGGACATTCTGACCATGAGCATTACCGGCCACTTCCTGATCAGCATTTTCCGGCTGGCTGGTTTTCGCGCGCTGCGTTCCACTTATCGTCCTCTGGAATCCCGCACGGTTGCTGAGTTTTGGAATCGCTACTACTACTATTTCAAGGAATTGCTCGCCGAGTTTTTCTTCTATCCAACCTACATGCGCTACTTCAAACGCTGGCGCCGCTTTCGCATGGTTGCGGCGACCTTTGCCGCCGCGTTTTTGGGCAACATGATTTTTCACTTTACGCGGGATTTGATGTTCGTCCGCACTCAGGGTTTGTGGAATGCACTGATCAGCTTTCAGGTCTACGCCTTTTATTGCCTGGTTTTGGCCACCGCCATCTCGATTTCCCAGCTGCGCCATCGGCAGGACCATCCTCCGCGCGGCTGGCTCCGTGATCAGCTTTGGCCTGTCTTTTGCGTCGCCGGCTTCTACTGTGTTTTGCATGTCTTCGACACTACCGACCGTTCCATGGGAATCGGGGTCTATTTCCGGTTCCTTGGGCATATCTTCAATATGTTTACTTAGGACTGAGGCTCCATGAATCCAGCCGATCAAATTCGCAATTTTATCCAGGGACTCCTGAATCGCAGGCGCGACAAAAAACCGTTCGCCGATGACTCTTCACTCCTTCTTAGCGGCAGGCTTTCTTCCGTCGAAGCCGTCGAGATCGGCGTCTTCCTCGAAGAAAAGTTTGGCGTCGATTTTGCAGATATCGGTTTCGACCAGGCCAAAATCGACACGGTGGATCAGATCCTGGCCCTCGCCGGCCTGGCCAATACAGACGTTTCGCGAAACTAATTAACCCAGACTCTTTTCGACCCCCCTGTCAAGCCATCTAAGAATGTAACCGTAGCTGGTGTTGTCGAGACATTTGAAATGTAACCGAAGGTTTGTTGTTGTTGTGGCTGTGGGAAAGTGGGAATCCCGCGTCCTTTGCGAGATTTCCAAGCGTAGCGGCTTTTCCACAGCCATCGGCCGGCGGCCCTTGTTGCTCTGTTTCTGGCAGCGTTGCCGCCTTCGGGCTCAACCTACGATTGGCCAGTCGTGAGATGCGCTCCAGTTGGCGTTCGATGATCCTGCTTAGTTGGAACGGGTCCAGCCGCTTTCTCAGCTCTTCGAGTTTGGCTACTTTCTCCGGGTCCGCCTGCGTGTGTGTCGTAGCGATCCCAGGCCAGCAGCTTGCGCACATGCGTCCAGTTCTTTTGCTCGATGTGCGCGTTGTCGTCCTTCTTGTACGGCCGTCCGCGCGTGAGCTGAATGTTTTTCTGTTCGCACCAACCCTTCAGATGCCAGTTGATGAACTCACTGCCGTTGTCCGAATCCACGCCCAGCAGCGCAAAGGGCAGCGTGGTGGCGATCTCATTTAAGGCGCGCTGGACGGCCTCTTCCCCGCGTCCCAGCACCGCTCGCGATTCCGTCCAAGTGCTGTGAATGTCGGTGACATTGAGCGTATGGGCGAACTCTCCGCTAGCGGAATTGCCCGAATGCGAAACCAGATCCACTTCCGTGAAACCAGGCGTCGCGACGTCCCAGCGGTCGGTCTTCACGGGAATGTGGTGCTTGAGCAGGTAGCCCGGCTTGGTGCGTCCGTAAATCCTTCGTCGCCGCTGCGTCTTTTGCGCTTTCAGCCGACGGTCCATCTGCCGCGGACTGATCTTCAGCAATTGCTTTTCGATCTCCGGCCGCACACGAAAACGTTTGCCGATCCACGGCAGCCACAACGGCAACAGCGCCTTCAAGCGCACCGACCAGGGATACCCGGCGGCCTCCCACACCGCGCTCAGCACTGCCAAGGTTTCCGGACGGTAGCTGAGCCCACGCCGCCGCTCCCGTGGTGTCCGTCGCTTCTCCGGCCGCGCTCCATTCAGCAAGCGAATCGCATACTTGCGGTGATAGCCCGTGTTGGCACAGAACTCGTTCAAGATCACTTTCTTGGCCTTTCGTCCGGCTTTCTCATAGCGCTCATAAATTGCCCGCAGATACTCCCATCGCCCCTTGTTTCCCAAACCGTGGTCTCCTTTTTGCTGTCTTGGTTGGGTTACATTCTAAATGGCGCGACGTTGTCTCCTTCGGTTACATTTTGCACGGCGCGATACGACCCCGTGCAATCCGCGTTTCATTGTGTTAGAAGCCAAGCGGGATGAATCTCGCCGCTTCCGCAAGCACCATCAGTCTGAACGCACGCCGGCGAATTGCCTGGCGTCTTCTGCCATTTCTTTTCACTCTCTTCGTCGTCGCCTTTCTCGACCGCGTCAACGTCAGCTATGCCGGCCTCGAAATGACGCACGACCTCTCCTTCAGCAATCGTGTCTTCGGACTTGGCTCGGGCATCTTTTTTGTCGGCTACTTGCTTTTCGAGATCCCCGGCTGCCTCATCGTTGAGCGCTGGAGCGCCCGTAAATGGTTCTCCCGCATCATGATCACCTGGGGATTCATCACCGCCCTGATGGCCTTCATCAAGACGCCCATGCATTTCTACCTCGTCCGAATCCTGCTTGGCGCCGCGGAAGCAGGCTTCTTCCCTGGCATCCTCGTTTACCTCACTCATTGGTTCCGCGCCGAAGACCGCGCAAAGGCTTCCTCGATGTTCATGATTGCGATTCCCGTCGCGAACATCATCGGCTCGCCGCTCGGCGGATGGCTTCTGGGCGTGCACTGGCTGGGCATGCAAGGATGGCGCTGGCTGTTTATTTTGGAGGGTATTCCCGCAATCGTCTTTGGTATCATCACGGTTTTTTATTTAACGGACTGGCCGCGCGAAGCTCAGTGGCTCCCGCCCGAAGAGCGGGTGTGGATCACCGCGGAGCTCGAGCAGGAAGCTCTGGCGAAACGAAATGCTCGCTCCTACACAATCTGGGAAGCGCTCCGGCTAGCAAGCGTCATTCGTCTGGCGCTTATCTATTTCTTCGCCGTCAGCAGCATTTACGCGCTAACGATCTGGCTGCCTACTTTTCTGAAAAGCACGTCCGGCAAGTCCGATCTCTCCGTTACCATGCTTTCGACCCTCCCCTACGTTTTCGTGCTGTTCGCCATGCTATTCAACGGCTGGCATTCCGACCGCACCGGCGAGCGCCGCTGGCACACGGCCTTACCGCTGATGTGTGGTACGGTGGCATTTGCGTTGACGATCCTCGCCGGCTCGCATTTCTGGTTTGCCTTCGGTTGCCTGATCGTCGCCGCCACCGCCAACTCGTTTCTTGTTTCTTTCTGGCCAATTCCTTCCGCATTTCTGGGCGAATCGGCCGCGGCGGCCTCCATCGGACTCATCAACTCGATTGGCAATCTAGGAAGTTTCGTGACGCCGTCGGTAATTGGCTTTTTCCTGGATCGCACGCATTCCTTCGCACCGGGGTTTCTCTACGTAATCGGCAGCCTGCTCATCGCAATTTATCTCCTGCTGACCTTGCGGATGCGTCCTGAAAATTCCTGAACTCGCTTGAAAGCGGCAGGTAAGTCGTTCCTCCCGCGGCTTGTACTCCAGGAATTGTTCGAATCCGTTCGAGAAGCAGCCGGTAAAACGCTTCCTTCTGTTCTGCGAATAGCGAGCCGCCGGCAGTGCCAGCGGAAAGGTCATCAAACCTTGCGGCGAAAAGCCGGAATTCACATTCATCAGGCGCGCGAAGCTTTCGATCAACAAGCCCGCTCCGGTCATCAGCACGAGCACCATCCCCATTTCCGCCGCGACCAGAAAGGCGTGGAATTTCCCAATGCCGGCGTAAGGATAGCCACCGCCGCAAATTCAGGATTCTTCCTCAACACGCTTACGGCGAAGCGCAAGTCTTGCCAAAGTGTTTGCATGGCTACCTCTCATGCTGCTGACGAAATGCCCGCATACTTGGACGCGCCGCGCACCTCAGCAGTAAGCCTTCCGCCGGCTGGAAAGCTTATGCTCGCGCGGACCGGTGTCATGATACTGTGCGTCCGGCGGATTTTTCTATCGGAGGAAAACCGATGCAGCGACGAGCGTTTATGAACCTCACGGCCAGCGCCGCGACGGCCATGACATTCTCTCCTTTGGCGTTCGCCGTGGAGCAAGAACGCAAGCCCCTTGTCACCTATCCAGATCCAGCTGTAGAAGTAGTCGATCCCCGCTTCGCGAAATACAAAGTCATCAACGCTGCCGTCGAGCGCCTTTATACTGGAACGCGCTGGTCCGAAGGCCCCGTCTGGTTCGGCGACGGCCGCTTTCTCCTCTTCAGCGACATCCCCAACAACCGCATGCTCCGCTGGCTCGAAGACACCGACGAAGTCTCCGTCTTCCGTTCCCCTTCCAACTACAGCAATGGCAACTTCCGCGACCGCGAAGGCCGCCTGCTCACCTGCGAACACGACTCGCGCCGCGTGACGCGCACAGAACACGACGGCACCATCACGGTTCTCATGGACAGCTACCAGGGCAAAAAACTCAACGCGCCCAACGACATCGTCACCCATTCCGACGGCGGCATCTGGTTCACCGATCCCGGCTACGGCATCATGTCCAACTACGAAGGCCACAAAGCCAATTTCGAGCTGCCCGCCGTCGTCTATCGTCTCGATCCGAAAACTCGGCAGGCCAATGTCGTCGCCTCCGATATGGACAAACCCAACGGCCTCTGCTTCTCCCCCGACGAAAAACTTCTATATGTCGTGGACTCCGGCCTCCCCAAAAGTCCCAACGATCCGCGCCAGGTCCGCGTCTACGACGTCGTGGACGGTGTGCGTCTGAAAAACGGCCGCATGTTCGTCAACATGGCTCCCGGCAGTTCCGACGGCATTCGTTGCGATGTGGACGGCAACCTCTGGTCAGCGGCTGGATGGGGCGGCGAAAGTTACAACGGCGTGCACGTTTTTGCGCCGGACGGCACGCTCATCGGCAAAATTCATCTTCCCGAAACTTGCGCGAATCTCTGTTTTGGCGGCGCCAAGAAAAACCGCCTCTTCATGGCCGCGAGCCAATCTCTCTATGCGGTCTATGTAGGAACGGAGGGCGCCCAGACTCCTTGAAGCCAGCGCCAGTTCACTTCATACTCCGCTGAGGAGTTCCAATGAAAAAGAGCGCCACGCTTCTCCTGTTTCTGTTCGCAACGCTTTGTTTCGCAAAAACGCGCGATTGGAAAACCGCAGCGGTATTAAGCGTCTCGGAAACCAACGTCTCCGGCCCCTTAATCCGCGAAACCAGCACCGTGCACTACATCGTCGAGACCGACGATTTCGTTTTAATGCTCGACTATTCCTACCATCCGAAAGGTACCGCGCCGCCGACGGACCCACACAGCAAGAACGCACCGCCAAGCATCGCCGTGAGCGGCGTGACGAAAGTCGCCATCGAGGGCAAAACCGCTTACATCCTCGACACGACAGGCTCCGAAGTAAAAATGCACATCGTCAAGAAAACAAAAAAGTGAAGGGTAGTGCCGGTGATAATGTGTAGCGCCGGTTATTCTCTGGGATTCCTCGCTGGCGCTTTCAGCAGCCCGCACTCAATCCAATTCCCTTCCCGGAATCTATCTTTTCTGCAGGAGATTCGCCGCCCCGGACAGTCCCACAGTTACTTCTTGTATATGAGAAGTTGATAAGATCATTTACGCCGTATACCGTTAGTACTCTTAACATGCATCTGGCTCTAACTGGAAGTGGTGGTCATGAACACCGCAATCCAGACAAGCGCGCAGTCATCACATCGTTTTGTATTTGCACCATGTCGAGCTGCTGTTTGCGTTGTCATGCTAACGAGCACCGACACAGCAATTTGATAGCCTTACTTCTGTACTCTTTTAGGATCGAAAAGTAATACTTTGCGTTCCCCGGCGTCACCCCTGCTCGATACTTAGCCTGATACTCGCCCGTTGAAATCGACGGGCTTCACGCTTTCGATTGTTTCCAGGTAACCGAAGAGAGTATTATTTTTCCCCACGCCCGCGGACGACAATGAAAGACCTGCGTCGCTACGCAAGAATACGCTCGCCAAGAGGAACCTTCCTGGCCTGGCAGACTGCCAACAAGAAGTCCGTTTCTCGCTTGGAAAACGCTGGTCTTGGTGGGCTCTACATTCGCACGCCCGAGCCTCCTCGGCCAGGTGCGTATATTCAGTTGCTGCTGGACGTGCCAGCAGGCGAAGTACGCGCGCGCGCGGTCGTACTGCGGATAGAGGCCGGCGGGATGGCCGTAAAGTTTATCGCCATGCAGCCGGAGGCGCGAGGACGATTCGCACGATGGATCAAAAGCCTCGTCTAAGCTCTTGATCATGGCCCTCCCCGGTAAGAAAGGCGGCGCGGATGCACCTGCCTCTTATTTTCTCTTTTTGGTTTATGGTCGTCGCCTACGTGATTCATGTGCTGGACGAGTGTCTGCTGGGAGGCAGTTTCGTCGAAAAAGTACGTCAGCACTGGTGGCCGGAGTATTCGTGGACGAAATTCTTCTGGTTCAATGCAGGATATTTCACCATCATGATCGCCAGCGTCGTTGCCTATGACTTTCTTGGCGGGTGGTGGCTGATATTTCCACTGGCATGCGCCTCTGCAACGGATTCTGGCATCTCTGGTGGGCTATTCACTTTCGCGAATATTCTCCCGGCTTGCTTTCCAGCATCCTGATTTGGATGACCGCTTACTTCATCTTCCGCTATCGACCGCAGGCGCAGCCTCTTCCTGGCGCTATTTTATTGCCCGCGCTAGCCATCGGCCTGGCGGCAGCCGCATTTCTGTGTCTCTATATCCCTGTCGTGAAAGGAAGAAAGGTTAGGGAGAACGCTGGAAGCAAAGTTGGAACATAGCAGCAGTCCAACTCGTAAGAAAGGTTGCGGCTGACAGCGCGACACCCATTGCCGTCCGCCAGCGGGACAGCTTCAATCGGCGCGCAGCGCCTGAATCACGTCCACGCGGGCCGCGCGCGCCGCCGGCCACGCCGAAGCAATCACTGCCGCCGCCAACAAAATCAACGCGGAAGCCACCACCGGCAATGGGCTCGGCATCTTCATATCAAGCAGAAGGCCTCCCGCAAGCCGCGCCAGCAAGTATCCTCCCGCCGCTCCTGCAAGCACACCTAAAGCCGCCATCAGCGCTCCTTCGCGAATCACGCTGGCCAGCAACTGGCTCGGTTGCGAACCCACCGCCAGCCGGATGCCGAACTCCCGTGTGCGGGCGCTCACGGAAAACGCCAGCACGCCCGAAACGCCGACCACGGCAATCGCCAGCGCCACAATCGCGAACCCGCCAAACACCAGCGAGTTCAAGCGGTCTGGCGTCAGCACTGCGGCGCGGATGTCGGCCAACGTTGCCGGGTGCTCCACGGCCTGGTCCGCGGACATACCGCGAATCATCCGTGTAATCGGCGTGACCAGCGCGTACGGATCACTCTTCGTGTGCACGAAGAGCCGCGCCGCGAAGAGTCCTTGTTGCTCCATCGGGCTGTACACCGTCATCGTCGGCATTTGAATGACGTGCATGTCGTCGATGTCCCCCACGACGCCAACGACGCGCATCTTCGTCGAATCCATGCCGATAAATTTCAGCACCGGATCAGTCCACCATACGTGGCGATTTAGTGGGTCGCGCCCAGCGAACATTTTTTGCGCCACGCTCTGGCTGATGATCACCACCGGTTCCTTGTCCTTGCGGTCCAGATCGTTGAAGTCGCGTCCCGCCAGAACCGGCACGCCCAGCGAAGCGAAAAATCCCGGCGTAATCGAGCGCAACTGCGCGCGCGGGTCTTCCTCGCCGGGTTGTTTGAGGTTCTCGTCCGCGGAGAACTGCAGTTGCAGATCGAACGTCGTGTCCCGCCACGGCACGGAGCTGCCCACGGAAGAGGCATCCACGCCCGGCATTTCCCCCACTTTCCGCACCACGTCTTCATAAAAGTGGTTGATCTGTTCCTGCGTTTTGTCATAGGAATCCACTGGCAAGTCGATGGCCAGCACACGCGGCGTGTCCAGCGGAGTGCTTGCGTTCTGCATGTCCATCAGCGTTTTCAGCAGCATGCTCGCACCCGCCAGCAGCACGAAGGAAGCGGCGATCTGTGTCATCGCGAAAATTTGCAGCCGCCGGTTCGTCCCACCCGTGATGCGCACGCTGCCGTTCGCCAACCCCGAGCCTTGTGAGGAAGTCGCCGAAGGCAGCCGTGGCACGAACGCCAGCAAAACAGACGCCGCGATGGCCAAACCCGCGCCCACCCACAGCATGCTCGTATCCACCGACAAATCCTGTGCACGAATCGAGAAGCGCGAAGCGTACCGCGCCAGAATCGCTACCATCGGGCTCGCGATCAGGACCCCCAGCAGCGCTCCCGCTCCGCAGAGCAATACGCTTTCCGCGAGCAGCGTGCGCCGCAGCATCCCGCTGCTCGCGCCCAGCGCCGCGCGAATCGCCAGTTCGCCTTCGCGCCGCACAGACCGCGCCAGAATCAGGTTCGCCGCGTTCGACACGGCGATAATAAACACCAGCCCGGAAGCCGCCAGCAGCACCAGCAGCACGGTGCGCGCTCCCGAAGTGATTTGATCGCGCAGCAGCCTGGCGCTGATCTGAAAGTCGGCTTGCTTCGAATAAGCTTCCGGGTGCTGATTCACCATCGCGCCGTACACCCTGCGCAAGTCCGCCTGCGCCTGCTCGATGGTCGCGCCCGGCGCCAGCCGCCCAAACAGTTCCGTCATGCGATGCACTCGCCCGTCCTGCATCGTCGCCGAAAGATGGTGGGGGCTGGTCACGATGTTCGCCATGATCTCCGTCTCGGCCGGATAAGGGATCGAAGGCTCAAGCACTCCAATGACCGTGCCCGTCCGCGTTCCCATGGCTCCGCTGCCCAGCCGCACCGTCTTGCCCAGGACGCTGGGATCGTTGTGCAGCGCCGAGGACCAGAACCGGTACGTCAGCACCACCACCCCATCGGCCTTCGGTCCGTCATCCTGCGGACCAATCAGCCGCCCCAGCACCGGATGCAGGCCCATCGTATCGAAATACGTCCCACCCACCACACCGGCCTGTACGGCGCGCGGCTCGCCCAATCCGACCATCGTGAACTGAATCACCGAAAAGTCGCCGTACTGGCTGACGGTGCGCGTTCCCGATTCGATGTCCTTGTATTCCGGCACGGAAAAGTTCGTGTTCTCGCTCCCGATGCCCTTCGCGCTTTGCCGGATGTAAATCAGCCGGTTTTCGTCGCGGTTTACCAGCGGACGCAGCAATACCCCTCGAACGAGCGCAAAAATGGCGGCGTTCGCGCCAATCCCTAGCGCAAGCGTAAGAATCACGGTGGTGGCCAGGCCCTTGGCCCGCATCAGCGATCGCAGCGCAATTTTCAGGTCATTCAGAAACAATCCGGGGTTGACGCTCATATCCGCATCTCCTCATACATATACAACGTCTACACGAAAACGTTTTCCCGCTTCAGCGGGACTCACCGCCATCCATTGGTTTTGCTCAAAGGGAGAATCCCGCCACCGCGGCGGGTTTCTCGTCAAAACCGTTATGCCGTGTGTGCCGCCGCCTGGTCGCAGTTAACCATCCACGGTATCCCAAACCGGTCCACCAGCATCCCAAATCGGACAGACCAAAAAGTCTGCTGGATGGACAACTCCACCGTTCCGCCCTGCGCCAGCTCCGCGAAAATGCGCTCCGATTCCGCAACTTCTTTCACGCCAACAGACACGCTAAACCCCGTCGGCGTCTCATAGCGCCCCGGTAGCGCGTCCGCACCCATCAAAATCATGCCGTTGCCCAAATCCAGCGATGAATGCATGACCTTGCTTCCCCATTCCGCGGGTACATCCCCGCCCATCGGTGATCCCTCGTACTTGAAGGTGGAAAGCACCTTCCCACCGAACGCCTTCGCGTAAAAGGCGAACGCTTCTTCGCATTGCCCGTTAAAGAAAACATAGGGATTCAATGACATGATGTCCTCCTTTGATCGTTTGCTGAACAAGCAGAGGCATAGAAGGTAGAATCTGTCCGATTCAACGTAAGCGGGCAATAGCCACTTATGCTGATTCTGATGTAACCGCTAGCCCCGTCAATCCGCAGTACTCTCTAAACGCTTTCCCAAACGTCTTTATTTCAAGTCCGCATTCTCTGTCGCGCAGCCAACTACGACCTAACGAACGAAAGTGTCCCAACGTTACTTGCAAAATGCAAGTTAAAAGAGATACCGTATCTTATGACGAAAATGAAAGCCGACCCCGAGCGCCGCTCCGGCTGCCCGCTGAACGCCTCCGTCGAAATGCTCGGCGACCGCTGGTCCCTCCTCGTCATCCGCGACATGATGCTCCGCGGTTACCAGACCTTTCACGAATTCCTTCACTCCGACGAAAAAATCTCCACCAACATCCTGGCAGACCGCCTCCGCCGCCTCGAGGAGTACGGAATCATCAGCTCGCAGACTGATTCCTTCGACGGCCGAAAAGTGATTTACTCGCTTACGCCAAAAGGCATTGACCTTGCCCCCGTTCTCACCGAAATGGTCCTCTGGGCAGCCCGCCACGAAGAAACCGGCAATCAGCCCCTGGTCCGCGAAATGCGGCGCGACAAAGACCAGTTGATCGCCAGTGTTCGCCAAAGATGGGCTCAAAAACATAAATCCCTCGTCGGATAACCGGGAGCTAGCGGCGCGCCGCGTCCAAGTGATCGGCAAGCCGGTAAAGACTTTCGCTCCACCCTTGCTCCATGCCTGAAAGTGCAGCTGCGGCTTGCGGGGTCATCTTGAACTCCGCAGTGAGCAGCCGTGCGTGCAGCCTGAGTTTTGTGATGCCGTGGAAGTCCTCGAAAGTAATGGTGTTAAAAATCTCGAATAAGGGCTGGCTCTTCTCGTCCGCAAGGGCGGTGCTGATAAAAACGAGGCGCTCCGGCTCGACCACTTCCTTAAACACGCCGCCCATCGGATAAACCGTGCCGTCAGGTCCACGCATGTGAATGCGAATCGCCCCGCCGGGCCGGGCATCCCATTCGCAAACGGGGTTGCTGAAGCCGCGCGGCCCCCACCATTGCGCAACCTGTTTCTGATCGGTCCACGCTTTGAAAACCAGCGCCCGGGGAGCACCCAGAATGCGCGTCAGGAAAAGTTCTTGCGGCGCCTCACTTGCCGCAGAGCTACTTTTTGGATCGCCCATGTTTTTTCTCCTTGGCCTGCGCCTTGTTCAGGAAGTCGTGCAGACGGTCGAGCCGCTGTTCCCATGCCATGCGATAGTTCTCCAGCCAATCGGAAGCGTCCTTAAGCGGGGCCGCCTCGATCCGGCAGGGACGCGATTGCGCCTCCTTGCCGCGAGTGATAAGCCCCGCGTTTTCTAATACTTTCAAGTGTTTCGAGACGGCCGGCATGCTCATGTGGAAGGGCTCGGCCAGTTCGCTTACGGACGCATCTCCCGACATCAAATGGGCCAGGATGGCGCGGCGGGTTGGATCGGCAAGTGCTGAAAACGTTGAGTTTAGCTGTTCCGAGGTCATTTTGTATTTAACCTACTGGTTAAATACAATGCGGCTAGTGAAAGTGTCAAGCACTTTGTGACGAAATTCTATTTTTCCTCAGGCGGGCACCTAAGTCATTGAAAAGAAAAAGCCAGCCGCTCTCTCAGGACGACTGGCCCTTTTCTTTGTATGGCTAGCGGTGCGTTTCAACCCTGAAGGAGGCAGCGTCGATTCGCCCCGCGTGTGCGCCCTGGCAAAAACCCAGAAACGATTGGCTTACCGCGCTGCGGCCGAACCCGGGCGGCGCAACGGCCGACGGGCGAGATCTTCCACGGCGTTAACTCCGCGCCGCGCCATATCCACAACCGGGTTATGGCTGTCCGCAACCCGCTGTACGCCTGTTTCCCAAACCTTCTGAAGCATATATAGGCTCATCACCACAAAGGCGATGGCCGCAAATCCGATTGCAAAAATCGCAAATGCCGCCAGCAATTCGCGCACGAAATAGAGTTGAAGCGCGAGCACCACGCCCAGGAACCACCACATCCACTTCCGCTTGTTGTCTTTATTCTTCATCTTTCCTCTGTTTTGCATCCCCGCTTTTCTGTAACCGACTCGCTTTGCTTTGCTTCTTCTTGGCTGCCTGTTTACCTGTACTTGGATGCGGCAGCCTGTCCGTTCGGTCCATGTGTTCTGACCTGTCCCATTAGACATCGGACCTGTCCTAAATGCGATGGTACAGAAGTCACATTTTGGTGCCTAAACTAGTGGTTCAGTACCACTATGACCGCCCCAAAATCCCCGTAAGATACTAACATTAAAGCACTTACTTGGCAATCGGCTTTCGCCTCTACTTTCGCCTGTTTTTCCCTGTACTACGCCGTCCCGGCTCCTTCTAAACCTGACCCTACGGACAGGCGTTTTCGCCTCATCTAATGGTGATATGGCAGCCTAATTCGTATCAGAAGTTTCAGAAGAAGAGGCGCTTTAAGGCGGATAAAAAGCCCAAACGAGGGATATTGGGCAGTTTAGATCTGTTCCTAAACGGGAATCGCGCTGACCCAGAAATCTAACGCCGGGTGCAGCGCGATCCTCATCCTTTTGACCGATAAAGCCAAAAGCAGTTCTAGGCTCTCTTAATGAGCCGAGTGATCCCCACCAGGATCACCGCTCCAATAAACGCCACGATGATCGAGCCGACCATCGGCCCTCCCGGAATCGGCAGGTGCAAAAGGCCGAAAACCCAGCCCCCCAACCACCCTCCGACGATCCCGAGCAGGATATCCACAATGATGCCGTAGCCGCCGCCCTTCATGACAAGTCCGGCGAGCCAGCCAGCAATCAGGCCCGTGATCAGCCAAGCGATGACGCCCATAAGGTGCCTCCTAAACAGCGAATTCTAATTGGAACAAAGATGAGTGCGCTCCATTTAGAACACCCCCTTACCGAATGTCAAGCGAACGCCCGTCGACAGAATCAGGTCGTTTGTCTTAAAACCGGGAAGGGGATCGCTGAGGAAGCGGTCGCTATAAGTGACCTGCCAACTGAGCCAGTTCTTGAGCTTGGTGGCAGCGGTGGCGTCAAACTGAAAACGGTAGCTTCCCGTGGTTGTCACGTTGGGATAAATGCTGAACTGTTCCGTGATCGTGGTCCGGTTGTTGATCTTCGTGTTGAAGGTTTCTCCTAGGTCGAGTTCGCCGTTCTTACGCGTTACGGCAGGCGTTGCAGGGGTCGTTGCGGTAGCTGCGATGGCGCCGAAAAAGTCCTGGTCGTAGTCGCCGCCTCCAAAAACATCCAAAGTCGTCTTTTTTGTGTTGATTACGTGATAGCCGAATCCACCGCCGACAACATTGCGAAGGTCAAGGTCCTGGAACTGGTCATACTCGAAGTCGGTAAAGCCGAAGACGAACACCTTGCTGCTGACGTTCAGGTCGCCGCGAATTCCGCCGCGGATAGCGTGCGCGGTCGTGGAGTTAACGCCATCCACAGTGCTGTCGGTGTAGATCGCCGTGCTGTAGACGGAAATTTTGTCGGTATCTGTGACGCGCGCTGCTTTACCCGATAGCGAGAAGGTCAGCGACTCGGAATTGCCGCGGGTGAGGCTGAGCCCAGTGTCAAGCAGGCCGCTCCAAAAGTCGGTTAGGTGGGGATGTCGGAGGCGCTCCACCTGATCGTCGTAGGCCTTTTGTTCGGCGTCATCGCGAACCACAACGACGTTATCTTTCGCGGCCGTGACGGGACCGGTGTCCTTGGTGGTCACTTCAAATTTTCCATCGTTGGTATTCACGGTGCCGACGATCGTCTGACCATCTTTTAGAGAAAGATGGAGATTTTGCGAAGACACGATGGCGGTGACGGCTTGCCATTGCACGTTAACATCGCCGGCGAGGTCGGTTTTAATCAAGAGAGTTTTATCGTCGGACTTGACGATGGTTCCGGTGAGGCGGTCGCCGTTTTTCAGGGTGACCTGATCGGCTTGCGCGCTCATGGCGCAGAAACCCAATAACAAAATTACGAGTACACTTCGACGCACAGTTATTCTCCCTTTGAAGTTCTGATTTTACGTACGCAATGCGGCTGGGCCTTCTCTGGGCGCGGCAGGCTGCTTGGTCTTGCGTAACTTCCTTACGAAGTCCGCATATTCTACTGGAGATGCCGACCGTATCCAATGAAGTTTAATTGGCTCGGAAGCGCCGACGCTTTCAAAGCGATGCACGGAGACACTGCTTTTCGGCTTACTGTATACTTTGCAAGGTTCGGGGGATGAGCAGACTTTTTTCGGGGCAGCTTGCATCCAGTTGAAGCATCCGGCTTAATTTCTCGGCCAGCCTTGCAGTAGCGGAGCGGCTTACGCCTGCTCGCAGCAAAAACTGAAGAATCCAGGAGATTCGATGTCATTGCGCGATCGTTCTTTCCTACTTTCCATTCTTGCGAGCGTGGCTTTTTGTTTTGCATGTGCAAAGGCTCCCGCTGAAAAGGGGGCGAACGGACCGGCCGGCGCGACGGCGCGGCCCACCATTGTGTTCATGACGGATTTCGGCGTCGCCAACGACGCGGTCGCGCTGTGTAAGGCGGTGATTGTGGGCATTGCACCGAATGCGCGGGTGATGGACATTACCCACCAGGTGACCCCCTTCCAGATTGAAGAAGCAGCGCGATTTTTAGCGGGTGTTACGCCGTACTATCCCTCTGGCACAGTCTTTCTTGTGGTGGTGGATCCGGGAGTCGGCACCTCGCGTAAAGCGATCATCGTCAAATCAAAGAAGGGGCAGTATTTTGTGCTGCCCGACAATGGAATCATTACCCCGGTGATCGAGCGGGACGGCTTTGACTCCGCGAGAGAAATCACCAACACAGCCTGGATGCTACAGCCGCAGGTTTCTTCGACATTTCACGGACGCGATATTTTTTCGCCGTCGGCAGCGCATCTCGCCGAAGGCTGGGACTACACGCAAGCAGGACCACCGCTAGCGCAACTCGTGCAATTGACGCCAAAACTTTCCAAAACTTCCGAAAACGGAATCGACGGGGACGTTATTGCTTTGGATGATCCCTACGGTTCGCTCATCACAGACATCCCGGCCGAGGAATTCAAGAAACTGGGCTACGAACTCGGCGACAAGATCATCGTACAACTGGATAAGAAGCCGTTCAGCGTGCCTTACGTGAAGACATTCATGGATGTGCCGGTTGGCGATCCGCTGCTTTACGTTGATTCGCGGGGGCGTATGGCCATCGCCTTGAACCAGCGTAATTTTTCCGTGGTGAACAAGATTACGCCGCCGGGCACAATTTTTATTCCGCGCAAAGGCGTCGCGATTAAAAAGTGACCTGCGGGGCAGCGTCGACCTGCGTAAAGGAGAGCGCCAGTCCCGCTTCCGGGTGAACCTGCTTTCGGCTTCCCGCTTGCCTTGTCGAACCGGCCGATTTTTCCTAACAACAGCCTACCCAGTAAAATAAGCGGATTCCCATCGGAACGGTTTCTGTATTTTCCTTGACATGTTTCCATATTTCTGCAATTCTCGAAATATGAACAATACTAGCAGCGATCAGGTAGTTCGGTACGCCGACATGTTTTCCGCGATGGGAACCGAAGCGCGCCTGCGAATCATGCAGGCTCTTCTTTCCGCACATCCTGAAGGGCTGGTCGTCGGGGATATTCAGGAAGAACTGGACATTCCCAGTTCAACACTTTCCCACCATCTCGACAAACTGAAAAGCGAGGGGCTGGTGAACGTCCAGCGGGAGAGCACTTTCCTGCGGTACACGGCCAACACGGAAGCTCTCCAGGAATTGCTGCGTTTTCTTTACGCGGAATGCTGCACGCGGAATAAAGCTTTGAAACCCAAAGAAATTATCCAGATATGCAGGTAGGAGGGAAAATCGTGGGTGAGACGAATATCAAGGAAACCGTCAGAGAAAAATATGGCCAGGCGGCACTTCGCGCGCAGTCGGGTGGCAGTTCATGCTGCGGAGCTTCCACGTCTTGCGGTTGTCCCGACCCGATTACTTCGAATCTCTACGACGCAAACCAGGCGAACCAAATTCCAGAAGAGGCGATGCTTGCTTCGCTCGGCTGCGGAAACCCCACGGCGCTGGCGAAACTGAATGCGGGTGAGACGGTGCTCGATCTGGGATCTGGCGGCGGCATTGACGTGCTTCTTTCGGCGAAAAGAGTCGGTCCAACCGGGAAGGCGTACGGTCTGGACATGACGGATGAAATGTTGGCATTAGCAAATGAAAACAAGAAAAAAGCGGGCGCTGAGAATGTCGAGTTCCTGCGAGGTGAAATTGAACACATCCCGCTTCCGGATAACAGCGTGGATGTGATCATTTCGAATTGCGTGATCAATCTTTCGGCGGACAAAGCACAGGTATTGCGCGAGGCATTCCGGGTGCTGAAGCCCGGAGGCCGATTCGCGGTATCGGATGTAGTGACTCGCGGCGAAATTCTTCCCGAAATCCGCGAGAGCGTGCTTCTGTGGGTTGGCTGCGTCGCGGGAGCGCTCGACGCGGCAGATTATCGGAACAAATTGCAGGCAGCGGGATTCGAGCAAGTGGATTTGGAACCAACGCGAATCTATCGAGCTGCGGATGCGAGGGAATTTCTGGCAACTGCAGGAATTGATGCCGACGCCATTGCGCCCCAAGTGGACGGCAAATTCATGAGCGCGTTCGTTCGTGCGGTCAAGCCAGCCGCCAAAGAATGACGCGGTCCAGCGTGCTGAACTAGCGCTTATGTCAAAACATTACAACGCTCTGTTTCTCTGCACGGGAAATTCCGCGCGCTCGATCATGGCCGAAGCCATACTAAACGCGAAGGGAAAGCCCAATTTCACCGCTTACAGCGCGGGAAGTCATCCTACCGGGCTGGTTCGGGCGGAAGCACTAAGGCAGCTTGAAATAGCAAAACTGCCGACCGACGGTTTGCGTAGCAAGGATTGGGCGGAGTTCGCGCAACCCGGAGCCCCGAAGATGGATTTTGTCTTCACGGTTTGCGATAACGCGGCTAAGGAAGCCTGCCCGGTCTGGCCGGGCCAACCGATAACAGCGCATTGGGGCGTAGCCGATCCCGCGCACGTTTCGGGTACGCCGGAACAAATCGAGCGTGCCTTCCGGGATGCGTTCCTGCTTCTCGACCGCAGAATAAATCTGTTGCTGGCTTTGCCGCTCTCCAGTCTCGACAGTCTGGCCGTGCGCAAGGAAGTTGACCGGATAGGCTGTCAATGAGGCCGCGACTGGCTGCTCGAGTTGTGGCGGAGTTCCTTGGCACCATGTTACTGGTGGCAGGCGTCGTCGGTTCGGGCATCATGGCCGAGCGCTTATGCGGCGGGAACACTGGTCTGGCACTTCTTGCCAATACAATCGCCACCGGCGCCACTCTCGTGGCCCTGATACTCACTTTTGGTCCTATTTCAGGCGCCCACCTCAACCCTGTCGTATCGGTTGCAAGCGCCATGGAGGGAGGGCTGGCGCGCGCTGAGATCCTTCCGTATGTCGTTGGTCAAATTATTGGCGGAATTTGCGGAGCCATGGCGGCAAACGCCATGTTTGGTTTGCGGCTGGTTTCTCTTTCCCACCATGTCCGCAGCGGTCCGGCTCAATGGTTGAGCGAATTCATCGCCACGTTTGGACTCATGTGTGTGATTTCGGGATGCACTCGGTCGCATCCCAATCTTATTTCCTTCGCTGTAGGAGGATATATTACGGCAGCCTATTGGTTCACGGCGTCAACCTCATTCGCAAACCCGGCAGTAACCATTGCGCGGTCAATGAGTGACACCTTTTCTGGAATCCGGCTTCCTGATGTAGCTCTCTTTATTGTGGCCCAGGTCGCAGGAGGAATAGCGGGTACAATACTTTTTCGCTGGCTGATGGCGAGTTTGCCTCCTGACTCCAGGGAGTCGCCGTTTATTCCTGACGGGTAGAGCTAGCGCCACGCGATTTCGGGCCTCAGATTGAGGTCGCGCAGTGTTGCCAAACGTCCTGCTGCTCGACCGCAGAATAAATCCTTTGCTGGCTTGCCACTATCGAGTCTCGACAGTCTAGCCTTGCGCAAGGAATTTGACCGGATCGGGCTTCAATGAAGCCGAGGCTGATCCGAACCGCTCGCTGATTTCGGATATCTGGGCGAGGAGTTCAACAAGCCGGGTTACGAAATCGGCGACAAATTGCCTCCTCGAGTCGAAACCGCCTCACTACTCCTCTGCAAGAGTCTCAACCGGAGATATTCGCGCGGCGCGTTGCGACGGCAGCAAGCAAGCCACGAGGCACACTGCTGCCATTATGCCCGCGGCGCCCGCGAGGATCGCCAGACTAAGCGGTTCTACCTGGAAAAGCACTGTACGCATGGCCCGGCCGGCTTGCCATGCTCCCATCATTCCCAATAGGGTTCCGCAGAACAGCAAGCGCAACGAGAGAAACAAGAACTGCGTTCGGATCTGCGAAGGTTGCGCCCCCAAGGCCATACGTACACCGATTTCGCGGCGACGCTGCGCGACCGCAAAACTCAACACGCCATAAGTTCCGATGGCCGTGAGCAATAAAGCTATGCCTGAGAAAATGCTGGCCAGCAGTGCGGGTGAGCGACGCACGACAAGACTATCGGCAATGCGGGTATCCATGGACCGGACATCATTGACCGGAATATCGGAGTCGATTTGCCGAACTGCCTTTTGCAGCGCCAGCCCCAGCGACTCCGGTGGAAAGTTTGTTCGCACTGTGACGAAGAAACTGTCCCCGATACGGAATTCATAGGGATAATAAATCGCGCCCTGCGCCTGGTCTTCGGTCAACCCCACTTGTTTCGCCGCGCCGACCACACCAACAACGGTGAAGGCTTCGCTGTCCTTGCCTCCCTCCGATCCGTCCCACAATCTTTGTCCGATAGCATTGCCATTCGGCCAGTAGTACCGCGCGAAATCTTCATCTACAACGCAGACGCGCTGGGGGCGGCGTGAATCGTCGGCCGTCAGGAATCGTCCGGCCCGCAGAGAGAAACCCATGGCGCGAAAGTAGTCGCCGCCGACGCCGTAAGAGTAGTGCCCTCGCGCGGATTCACCAGGCCGGGGAGTATAGCCCTCGACGGTGGCCGCGCTTTTTCCACTGTGGCCGCTGAAGGGCACATTGTTGACGACACCTGCCGACATCACTCCTGGCAAGTGGCCGATCTTGTCCAGCAAGTTTTCCACAAACGTCAGACGAGCCCCTTCCGAATACGTGGCCCAGGGAAGCAATATCTGCCCAGCGAGGATGTGGTCGGACTGGAAGCCCGGAGAAACAGCCATCGCACGTTGAAGACTGAGGCCCAGCAGGCCGGCTCCGGCCAGCAGCACGAATGCTAAAGCAATCTGAGCCACGATGAAGCCATGACGAAGGAATTGCGTGGCACGGCCACTGGTTCCACCGCGGCTTTCCGATTGCAGCGCATGGTTC
Source organism: Betaproteobacteria bacterium (assembly GCA_903970165.1). Taxonomy (GTDB): domain Bacteria; phylum Acidobacteriota; class Terriglobia; order Acidiferrales; family UBA7541; genus Acidiferrum. The sequence goes on along the minus strand of CAJCHZ010000047.1, from coordinate 164,490 downwards.
AGATGGCCGCGAAGATGGAACCATGCCACGGGCACGGCGAACACGAAGCCCATCAAGATGGCTGCAGCGAGAGCGGCCAATGCCAACCGCGCATCGAAGGCAATACGACCTCCCAAGGGGAGGCGATCCGTACCCCATACGCGCAAGAGCTGGATTCCGACGGCGCCGACGGCGAGCCCGAGAAGTCCTCCGGTTACAGTGAGCAAAGTCGTCTCTACCAACACTTCGCTCACAACATATCCCCGGCCCGCACCCAGCGCCTGGCGAATAGCTAATTCTTTCGCTCGACCGCTGGCGCGGACCAACAGAAGGTTGAGCAAGTTGACTGCGCCGATCAGGAGCAGGCCAATCGCGCCTGCTTGCAACAACAATAGCGTGGGACGGATAGCGGCGACGTGGTCGGCATGCAGCGGCACCACGAGAGTCCGAAAGCCTGCATCCGCAATCATTTTGGCTTGCGGGTCGTCCAGCTCCAACGCCGCATTCTGCGCGTCGAGTTCAGACTGAGCCTGGGCGAGCGTGTGGCCCGGTTTGAGACGGGCAATCATTTGAATGACATTTCCACCGGCATGCCGCCGCAGGGGCGTTCGATCTTCGGGACGCGATGCCAGGGGAAGAAACAAGCGGGCGTCGGAAGAGAGGAAACGGAAGTCGGGAGGCAGAACGCCTATTATGGTTCTCGGAACACTGTTTACCCGAACTTGCTTCCCGATCACATGCGGGTCAGCGTTATATCGCTCTCGCCAAAAACTGTCGGAAAGAATGGCCACCTGGTCGGTTTCAGAAGTGGTTTCTTCTTCCGTGAAACTGCGTCCCATCACGGGGCCAAGCGCAAGAGTAGAGAAAAACTCGGGAGATACTCGCAGAGTGGGCGCGCGTTCCGTTGATCCTGCCTCACCGATAATTTCCGTACCATAGCTAAAGATCGAGAGCGACGTGAACGAGGAAATATGGCCGCGCCGTTCGTAGTAGTTGGTCAGCGAGGAACCGTCCCGTTCGACGCCGGCCTTCGGATACGTGTTGAATAGGGTGACGAGCTGGCCGGGCTCGGGAAACGGCAGCGGACGGAGCAGCACCGAGTCAATCACCGCAAAAAGCGTCAGATTGGCGCCGAAACAAACAGCGAGAGTCAGGAGCGCGGTAATGGTGAAAACCGGCGTCTTTCGCAGCAAACGAGCGGCGTAATTTAGCTGCCTGCGAAACTCGTCGAAGAAATGAAGCTCGAATGCCTCGCGGCAATCTTCTTTGACATTGGCGACGTTGCCCATCTCCATCCTTATCTGGCGTGCCGCTTCTTCCCGCGACATGCCGGAGCGCACCAGTTCGTCTGTCGATTGCTCGATATGGAAGCGCAGCTCCTCAGACATCCCATCTTCGAAATCGCGCCGCCGAGCGAGCGCTCGAAACAGCGAACGAAAGCGTTTGAACATGTCAGACTTCCTCCGGCGTCGCGTTCAAAGCCGCGGCGATTGCGGACGTTAACCGGTTCCAGCCCTCGGTTTCGTCGCGCAGGCGGCGGCGTCCCGCGGGGGTCAAGGTGTAGAACTTTGCGCGGCGGTTGTTCTCGCTGAGTCCCCAGTCGGCCGCGATGAGACCGTGATGCTCCAAGCGGTAAAGCGCCGGATATAACGATCCCTGTGGAATCTCCAGCGCATCCTTGGAAATCTGCCGGATGCGCTGCAATACGCCGTATCCATGCAGGGGCTTCAACGACACCGCTTTGAGAATCAGCATGTCGAGCGTGCCGGGAAGAAGTTCTGCGGTTTTGCCCACGGTGCGTGGCCTCCTAGTCTAACTAGGAGTGTAACGCGCCTCTCCTAGTTTGACAAGGGGAAGCCGCGCACTGGTCCAATTGACGTATTCCGGGAACCATTTCTCATTTCCTTGGCAACCGTTAAAATGAATCGTTGGGAGAACCGCATGATTGCCGGCACTCAGCGTAAGCTGTCACGCCCCGTTCGCTTGCTTCTGGCGGGCTTGATTCTGTCCGTTGGCGTGGCTCGGTCACAAACTGCGCCGGCTCCGGCGCAACATGCGGCGAACGATGTCGTGGTGCTGGCGCTTGAAGCTTTGGATGCCCGTGCGGAACACCGGCGCCACGTGGGCGAAGGAATTTTGGGCGATTCCGAATCGGAGCTCGAGGTAGAGAAGCGTCTGCTCGAGACACAGATGAATATTGTCCGGGAAACCGCCAAGTTCGGACCGGTGCTGCTGCTGGCTCCTGACGAAACCACGAAAAGCGCCGTAGCGCAGCGATGTGAAGAGTTCCGCATATGCGAACTGCTCCATAGCGACGTCATCCGCATCAAAGTCGTGGCGCACGACGGAGTGTGGATTCGCGATTTCGGTCCGCAGATTGAAACTGCCGGGGGAGCGGCCTACGTCGCTCACTGGCGTTACTTCGATCTTCGATTGGAAGAAGCGAAGCGGGAGAAAGCTCAGGAATTGGAAACAGCACGGCTGAGGCTGCTGGAGATGCGTCAGAAGGAGGATCAGCCGGAAACGCTGGGCCAGGGCTCGACGCCGGACGCGCATAAAGCCGGGGTGGCAGCCATTGACGCCAAGTTGTTTGTCCTGAAAGAATTTTCTCAGCTTCTGAACGAAACGTCTCCACAACGGACCAACGACGAAAATTCCGCATACGATATAGCAGATGCGGTTCTGGCGGCTCCCGATTTTCACTATGAGAGCTCGCAGGTCGCGCTCGACGGAGGAAATCTTTTCAAGCTGGACGACGGCCGGTGCCTGACCACGCGCGTGCTTCTCTCGCGCAACAAAGATCAAAACATCAATGTGGATCAGGAACTGGAGAAAATCGGCGGCTGCAAGCAGGTGACCTATCTCGAGTCGCTGCCAGGCCCGGTGATTGAGCACATTGACATGTTCGCGCTGCCCGCCGGTGGCAAAAAAATTCTGCTCGCTTCGTTCGATCTTTCAAAACCATTTGCGGCGGAATATTGGAGCAGATTGAGCGCGCCGGAACGCGACCTGGCGATGGAAGCGGAATTGGCCATGGAATTGAATGCCGAACGGTTGCGACGCCTGGGATACGAAGTGGTGCCGGTGTCTTCGCCATTTCCGAAAATTCCCGCAAACGGGCATACGTATTATCCGAGCACGTTAAATGTCCTCGTTCGAGAAGGTTCGGACGGGCACAAAGAAATTCTTGTTCCATCGTTCAAGGATTATGAAACGGATATACAGGCCGCAGCGCTGAAAGAGATTGCGTCCGCGTTTGGTCCGAAGGCTGAAATCGCGACCATCGAAGCCACGGAGGCGGCGAAGTCGCAGGGCGCGATTCACTGCCTTACCCTGACGGCCCCTTTGTCGTTTTCCATCTTCGGCGATTCCGCCGCTGCGGCGCGGCGAGCCGCGGCGCGGGCCCAAAAAGAACAACTCGACCGCAATAGGCAATAGTTCCGCCTCCTATTGACATTCTATAGGTACGCCGCTATCATCCCTATAGAATGACGATAGGAGAACGCATTGGATTCCGCGCCAACCAGTCTTTTGCAAGGCACACTGGACCTGCTGATCCTGAAGTCGCTGATGACAGGCGAGCGGCACGGCCTCGGGATTTCTCGCAGAATCCTTCAGATCACGCGCCAGACGTTTCACGTTAAGCCTGGATCGCTTTTCCCCGCCCTGCATCGCATGGAAGAAGAAGGCTGGATTTCCTCGTTCTGGGGAGACTCCGAAAATAACCGCCGCGCGAAATATTATCGGCTGACAAACGCCGGACGGAAGCAACTCAAACTCGAAACAAAACGCTGGGACCGCATCTCCTGGGCCATCGCACAGGCGCTCGAAGCGTCGTAGAAAGGTATTGGCATGCCGCTCCTCGTGAAAGTCCGAAGCTTTCTGCGAAATCTTTTTTCTCCACAAAGCCGGGAAGATGATCTCGACCAGGAAGTCCGCTCGCACCTCGACCTGCTCGCGGAAGAAAATATCCGCGCCGGCATGTCGCCCGAGGAGGCGCAACGTGCCGCGCGCATGGAGCTGGGCGGAATCGAAGTGGTGAAGGAGCAGGTTCGCGATGACCGGAAATCCGAGTGGCTGCGTTCGGTATTCGCCGATGTGCGCTATGGCGCCCGGCAGCTGCGCAAAAATCCCGGCACAACGGCGATTATGGTCTTTACACTGGCGCTGGCCATCGGTGGGACGACGGCCATCTTCAGTGTGGTTTATGGCATCCTTCTGCGCCCGCTTCCCTACGCGGAACCCAACCGCATCATGGCCATCTCCGAAGTGACAACCCGCGGGCATTTGTCCCGGCTGGCCGATCCAAACTTCGATGATTTTCGCGATCAAAACCGCAGCTTCCAGGCCATAGCCAAGTACAGCGACGGCGTCGTTTCTGTTTCAGGCGCTTCGCAACCGATGCGCTTGCAGGTTGCCGCCGTGAGCACGGACTTTCTGAAAGTGTTTCGCGTTCAGCCAATCATCGGTAGGGATTTCACCGGAAGCGACACGAAAAAAGGCGCTGCGCGGGTCGTGCTGGTCAGCAACGGGTATTGGAAGGAGTATCTCGGTGCGTCGCCGGACCTTTCAGAATCGCACCTGAAAATTGATAACGCACTCTATTCGGTCATCGGAGTGCTGCCGGCGGGATTTCAATTTCCGCGGGACGTGGCCTTGTGGCTACCGGCCGATCTCGACGGAGAGAATACCAGCAGAACCTCGCACAACTTCTCCTGTGTGGGGCGTCTGCGCGACGGCGTGACGGTCGTGCAGGCGAAGGGTGATATCAGCTCGATTGCGCGGCGCATTCACGATACCGCAAGCGACCAAAACGAATATCTGTTGAAGGATGGAGCCGTCCTGCCGCTGCAGGATTCCATCACCGGCGAAACCCGGTCGCCGTTGCTGATACTGCTTGGAGCCGTGGGATTTCTTCTGCTCGTGGCTTGCGCAAATGTCGCCAATCTTTTGCTGGCGCAGGCTTCGGTGCGCGAACGAGAACTGGCCATTCGCAGCGCGCTGGGCGCGCCACGCCGGCGGTTGGTCCGGCAATTCCTTACGGAAGCGTTGCTGCTATCGCTTGTGGGTGGCGGACTCGGCGTGCTCGGAGCGATCTTCGGCGTGGCGGGATTAGTGGGTTTGGCACCGGAAAGTTTGCCGCGCCTGGACAGCGTGTCCATCAATATTCCCGTACTTCTGTTTGCACTGCTGCTCTCGACGACAGTGGCCGTGGGCCTGGGCGCTTTCACGGCGGTGCGCACAACATCTCGCGACCTGCGTAATGCATTGGTGGAAGGCGGACGCGGACAAGCTGGTACGCAAAGTGGTGCGAAGGTTGGAAGACTGATTGTGGCGGCGCAGATGGCCATCACGCTCGTTCTTGTCATTGGAGCGGGACTGCTCGGCCGCAGCCTGATGAAAGTGCTCGAAGTGAATCCCGGTTTCCGCGTGGAGAAAATTGTTGCGATGGAAGTTTCGCTTCCGGGGGCTGACGATCCAAAAGCCAAAGCCACTCAGGCGATTTTCTTTTCGAATTTGATCGGACGTTTGCAGCAAATTCCGGGCGTGCAGAAAGTGGGCGCGGCAAGCTCTCTGCCTCTAGATGATAACGGTCTTCCCGATGGAATGTTTTTGCTGTTAAACCAGAATGAAGTTCCGAAGAATCTGGCTGATTTCGACGCGCTGTTTCGCCAGAAGGAGCGCATGGGAGTGGCGGATTTCTGCGTAGCCTCGCGCGGTTACTTTGAAGCGCTGCAGATTCCCCTGGTTCGCGGGCGCATGTTCGATGAACGCGACGGCGCCGATTCTCCGCACGTGGCGGTGATCAGCGAATCGCTGGCGAGCGAGCGCTGGCCCGGGCAGGATCCTATCGGCCACACCATTGAATTCGGCAACATGGACGGAGATTTGCGCTTGCTGACGATTGTGGGCATCGTCGGCAACGTTCACCAATACGGCCTCGACTCCCCGTCCCGGCCGACAGTTTATGTGGATTTGTTCCAGCGGCCGCGGTCGGCAATTACGCTTACGATGCTGAGCGAATCCGACACGAAGCCGGTTGCCTCGTCCGCGCGAGCGATCCTTCAGGAACTCGATCCCGAGGTTCCCGCGAAATTCCGGACGTTTTCCCAGGTCTATTCGTCCTCGCTGGGTTCGCGCCGGTTCAACCTGATACTTATCGGCTTCTTCGGAGTGACCGCTCTGCTGCTTACCACGGCGGGCGTCTTTGGCGTGATGGCCTATTCCGTCAGCCGCCGCACGCGCGAGATTGGTGTGCGTGTGGCGCTGGGCGCGGGCTCGCGCGAGGTTCTCGCCATGATTTTGGGGCAAGGAATACGAACCATTTTGATTGGCGTGGCCGCCGGGATCGCGGGCGCGTTGGCGCTCACCCGGACGGTTGTGTCCCTGCTGTTTGGCGTTACCGCCACCGATCCGCTGACTTTCACCGCGGTGATACTGTTGATGATTGCGGTCGCGCTGCTGGCTTGCTACATCCCTGCGCGGCGCGCTACCCGCGTGGATCCCCTCGTCGCGTTACGCTATGAATAGCAGTCTATCCGCGATGATTTGCTTTTCCTGCCAAGTCGCCCAACAATAGTCAAGAATAGTAGATTGCGAGGTTGCCATGCCTGAAGCAGTGATTGTTTCCTCTGTACGAACACCAGTCGGAAAAGCATTTAAGGGCTCGCTGCGCGCGACGCGCCCCGATGACCTCGCGGCGGTGGCGATTAAGGAATCGCTGGCGCGAGTTCCCGGACTGGATGCTAAAGAAATCGACGACGTGATTTTGGGCTGCGCGATGCCCGAAGGCGAGCAAGGCATGAACGTGGCGCGCATCGCCGCTCTACGAGCTGGTTTGCCGATCGAGATTTCGGCGATGACCATCAACCGGTTTTGCTCTTCCGGTTTGCAAGCCATCGCCATTGCTGCGGAACGCATCCGCTCCAGCTCGGCCCATGCGATTGTAGCGGGCGGCACAGAGTCAATGACGATGGTGCCGATGGGCGGCAACAAGGTTTCCCCGAATCCCTGGCTCGTTGACCACAATCCCGATGCGTACATCAACATGGGGCTGGGAACGGAAAATATCGCGCGCAAATTTGGAATTACGCGTGAGCAGGCGGATCAGTTTTCCGTGGATTCCCACAAAAAAGCGCTGGCAGCGATAGCCGCCGGAAACTTCAAGGAAGAAACAGTTTCCGTCGAAGTGAAAATTACCGCGCTGGCGAATGGGGCGTCGGCTGGCGGCGCAAAAACAAAATCTTCCCCCAAGCCGTCCACGCAAACCTTCACTTTTGAAACCGACGAAGGTCCGCGCGCGGACACTTCCATGGAAGCACTTGCCAAGCTCAAGCCCGCCTTTCACGTCGCCGGAACGGTGACCGCGGGAAACAGTTCGCAGATGAGCGATGGCGCCGCTGCCACAGTCGTCATGAGCGACGAGCGCGCCAAATCGCTGGGATTGAAACCCTTGGCCCGTTTTGTGGCTTATGCCACTGCCGGAGTCTTGCCCGAAGAATTCGGGATCGGCCCGGTCGCCGCCATTCCCAAAGCGCTGAAACTTGCCGGCCTCACCTTAAATGACATCGCTGTCTTCGAATTAAACGAAGCGTTTGCCGCGCAGTCCCTGGCCGTAATTCAGCAAGCCGGCCTCGATCCTTCTCGCGTGAATCCCAACGGGGGCGCCATCGCCCTTGGTCATCCCCTCGGCTGCACGGGTGCCAAGCTGACCGCCACGATTCTCCGCGAATTGCAGCGCCGCAAGGCCCGCTACGGCATGGTAACGATGTGCATCGGCGGAGGCATGGGCGCGGCGGGAATTCTGGAGCGCCTCTAAAAACCTCGAACACGTAACGCCCATTTTGCGATACTTCCGGTTAATATATTCCAGATGGGGAGCTGTAACGATTTCCCGCTCTAAACCGTTTAACTTGCCAGTACGTTTCGTGCCGTCATAGGATGCCTTGTAAATGAAAATCTCCTTGCTGATGTGTTTCGCGGTCGTGTCGTCAGTTGGTGCAAAAGCGCAAGCGCCGCCCGCGAATCCGTCGGATGCTCAGAAAGGCATTCAGATCAACACGCAAAATCCCATCCAGCCGCAGGCCGCCGTGCCGGTGAGGAATGAGCCGCATCACTCGCTGCTTCTTCAGAACGACTACGTTCATGTGTTCAATGTAACCGTTCCGCCTCTGGACGTAACGCTTCTGCATCAGCACGATTTGCCCTACCTTTACTTGACGCTCGGCTTCTCGGATCTCATTAACGCCGTGCAGGGCAAACCAGAAGCGCACCTGATTTACCAGGATGGCGATACACGCTACTCGCCGGGCGGCTTTGCACACATCGTTCGCACCGATGCAGGCATCGCCTTCCATAACATCACTATCGAGCTGGAACGTCCGCAAGGTTCGCCGCGCAACCTGCCTGGAAAACCGGAAGATCGCCCTCTTGGCGCGTGCCCCGAGTCAAGCAACGACCCGAAGCAAAACAACCAGATTCCCTTCTCGCAGGTAACCGGCTGCTTTGAGTCCGATGAAATGCGTATGGACGAAGTGCATGTGGAAGGCGGAAAAGACTACGTGGACGCTTCACCGCGCACGGCCGCTCTTTTGGTGGTCATGAGCGACGCGAATCTGGACGTATCGCTTGGCGGCGAGCACACCGCTTTTCTTCATACGGGCGACGTGCTTTGGCTTCCGCCGACGGTCTCCCGCAGAGTCGGAGACTTCCTGGGAATCAAGTCGAAGTTTCTTTTGCTCTCGTTCAAAGATGCCGTAGCCGCTGCCCCAAACTGACTTCGCGATCGGGAACGCCCCTTCGGCGCTGAACGATTCGATAGCGAGTTGCGGCGGCCGACAACCGACGTTGTTTGCTGAGATCCCGCGACTAGCGCTTTGTTGACTCGACGCGTACAAATAGAGTCTCCGGCGCGTCTCCCGATTGCGAGTACTCTTCGCTAACCAATTTCCCGGTTCCCACAACTCGCGTGACGTTGCGTAACTTGTAGGTCGTACCTCCAGCACTGAACTCTATCCGGTAGACCAGGGCATCGCCCTCAAATCGGCCGGTTCCGACGACCGCACCTGGAAAACCGTCGCCGAAAATATACTCTTTGTAAGCTTTTTCTTTAGGATCCCACGTCATTATAAGAACCGCTTCGAAATTTCCCGCTGGGCCCTGCGAATGAAAACCGTTCACCAGTGAATTTCCGCCAGGGCCGCGCTTGCTCGTGTAAACCCCTGTATTTTTGGCGCCGTTCGGGTACATGCCGGACTTGGGATAGGTTTCGGTGTAATCCCATTCTCCAAGATAAAATTTCAGGCGGTCCATCTCGGGAGAGGACTTGGGAGTTTCCGCCGCTTTGCTGTCCTGCCAGGACTTGCTCGTCCGTTTCGCGAGTGCGGTTCCCGCAACACAGAACGCGAGGAGCGTTGCCATTGCGACGATTGTTTTTCGATAACGCGTAATTTGAAACGTCATTTCATTCCTCCTTTAGTTGCGGCCGAGGTATTTGTTCCTTCGCGGGGGAAATTGGGTAGCATCCTACGACTAACCGGAATGGTCGGCCGTCGGCGGCCGTCCCATCCACGTTTGCAAACGGCGAACTGTGCCGCCCTACCACTTCGACAATGGCTCGCTGCAATTCCTGCGTGAAAGCCGCGCGTTGCTCCGCTGAAGTAAAGCGCAGCTCGGTGTTGATGGAAAGCGTGGCCAGCCGCTTCCCCGCCTCGGACGCCACCTCCACCGAACGAGCCAGTTCCGATTGCATCTTGGAAGCCATCCCGAGCAAATAGTTCGCCGAAAAGGTGTCCGCTACTTTTGCCGGGTCGACTGCAAGCGCACCCAGCATTTCCGGAGAAAGGACGTAGCCGCGTGCGGTGGCAACATAACATTGCTCGAAGAGATGCCGCCGCTTGCGCCGTCCGGCGCGCGCCAACAGCCGCACACGAGCAAGTTCGCGGACATGATAATTGACGGTCTGCCGCGGCAACTTCATCCTCCGCGCAACTCCTGTCGCCGAGTCCGGCTCAAGCATTGCCTCCAAAATCTTCAATCGCAAAGGATGGTGCAGGAGCGCCGCGGCCTGCGTCCGCTCGCGCAGAAAATTGACGGCCGCCGAACCGGTACTGCTCGCGCCCCCAGGCGCGGGGCGCGTGCTGGGGAGTCTCCAGCCACCACTTCGCGTGATTTGCATTCTCTCGAAAGCGCCCTTCCTTCAATACCATCGCAGTCTTTCATGGACCATTTATTTTGTCAAGACACATTATATGGTCTATCATGGGTCAGCTCGCCCTCCCAGAAATCCCCCTCCTTATATCCCTTCCTTCAGCTTGCTTAACGCTGTTTACCTGCCGCATGCTCTGGAGTAAAATGTGTGTCACTATCAGTTTTTCAGAACCGCTTGGGCGCATCGGCTTCGGCTCGATCCGCGTGCAGGCAACAACAAAAAAACTTTGCAGTTGGCGGCACATAACACGACTAAGGAGACCACCATGGCCACCGCAACACTTTCAAAGCAAGCCGCGAAAGGCGGCAGTTTCCTCCTCGAGACTCCCCTGCCGCAGGACGTCTTTACGCCCGCCGACCTCACCGATGACCAGAAGCTCATCGGCCAGACCGCCGAAGAATTTGTCGTCAAGGAAGTTCTCCCGCTCGTAAAAGATCTCGAAAGCAAGAAGCCTGGCCTGATGCCGTCCCTGGTCAAGAAAGCGGGTGAGCTTGGCTTGCTGAGCGCAGGAATTCCCGAGCAATATGGCGGCGCGGGTCTCGACAAAATCGCGACCACGGTCCTCACCGAAAAGCTCTCGGTCTATGGCAGCTTTTCCGTCACCTTCGGCGCGCATGCCGGCATCGGCACGCTGCCCATCGTGTATTTCGGCAACGAAGAGCAGAAGAAAAAGTATTTGCCCAAGCTGGCCACCGGCGAATGGATTGGCGCCTATTGCCTTTCCGAGCCGCAGGCCGGTTCCGATTCGCAGAATTCGCTGACGCGCGCGGAGCTCAACGCGGAAGGCACACATTACATCCTGAACGGCCAGAAGATGTGGATCACGAACGGTGGCTTCGCGGACCTCTACATCGTCTTTGCCAAGGTCAACGGCGAAAAGTTTACCGCCTTCATCGTCGAGCGCGGCTTCCCCGGCTGCAAACCAGGAAATGAAGAGCACAAGATGGGCATCCACGGCAGCTCGACCACGCCGGTCTTCCTGGAAAATTGCAAAGTGCCCAAGGAAAACGTGCTGCATGAGATCGGGCGTGGCCATATCGTGGCCTTCAACATTTTGAACTCCGGCCGCTTCACGCTGGGTGCCTCCGCCGTCGGAGGCTCGAAAAATGTGCTGCGGGATTCCTCCAAATACGCCAAGGAAAGAAAGGCCTTTGGCAAGTCCATCGCCGATTTCGGCATGATGAAAGAGAAGCTGGCTGAAATGGCCATCCAGATTTATGCGGTGGAGTCGATGGTGTACCGCTCGACCGGGAATATCGAGGCGGCCATGGTTGCGGCTTCCGGCTCGGGCGACAAGGTGCAAAACGCCATGAAAGTTCTCGAAGAATACGCCATCGAAAGCTCCATCTCGAAAGTCTATGGAAGCGAAATGCTGGGTCGTGTTGTGGATGAAGGCGTGCAGATTTACGGCGGCTACGGCTTCCATGAAGACTATCCGGTATGCCGCGCCTACCGCGACGCGCGCATCAACCGCATCTTTGAAGGCACCAACGAAATCAATCGCATGCTCATCATCCAGATGCTTATGAAGCGTGCGATGGGCGGCCAGCTTGCACTAATTCCCGCAGCCATGAAGCTGGCGGATGAAATTCTCGCAGGTCCGTCGTTCGAGGAAGCCCCCGAAGGAGTTCTGGCCGAGGAAACGAAAGTCGTGGCCAACGCCAAGAAGATGTTCCTCCAGGCCGCTGGCGGCGCAGTCCAGAAATTCCGCGAGAAGCTCGCCGAAGAGCAGGAACTCATCGCAGCTCTTGCCAACATCGTGATGGAAGTTTATGCCATGGAGTCTTGCCTGTTGCGCGCCCAGAAAGCCGCTGCATCCAAGGGCGAAGCCGCAACCCAGACGATGATTGACGCCGCGCGCGTGTTTATCGCGGACGCAGCCGAACGCATTGAACATGAAGCGAAGCGTGCCATCGCTGCCGTGCACGAAGGCGACATGCTCACTACGCAAATGGCGGTTCTAAAGCGCTTCGGCAAGCGCGCTCCGGTGGACACGATTGCGCTGCGCCGGCGTGTTGCCGCGGCGGTGCAGTCACAGGATCGTTATCCGTTTGAAGGCCGCTAGGTCGTTAGGAAATCAGCGAAAGAGACTAAGTAGCGATTTGCACGAGTTCCGGCTTCTTGCCGTTTTGCGGGCCGCTGGAATTCCAGCGCGTAGGTTTCGGCGCGCTGCGGCGAAGCCGGTTGACCAGCGAGCCTACGCCCACCGAACCGCTTACGAAGTGCCCCACACGCAAGGGGCCCGCGACCTTTACGGTGCGGATCCAGTGCAACCCGCTGCTCGCCGCGCACCCGCATTCCGCGCAGTTAGGCGTTCCCCCGAATACACAAGGTTCCACGCGCGTTTCCAAATCCGCGGAGTAGTTCGCCGACATTTTCGCAAAAAGGCAATCGGAAGGATTTGTTGGCGGCGTTATGAACGCTTGCGCAATGCCATCGTTCATCAGAAATTTCGGATACTTGCGTGCCAGCGGCGGCAAAACGCGCGCAATCTCCTGGCGATTTTCGATGGTCAGTTTTTCGGCGCTCTCTTCGCCAATCTGAGGCGTATAGAGACTCACCCAAACGTGATCCACCTCCGGGCGCGCGCTCCAGAACGAAACGTACTCTTCCAGATAGCCGGGACGCTCCAGCATCGGGCGCGTTATCACCCAGTGGATGTTTACTTTGCGGCCCTCGATATTTTTCAGAATGCGTTCATAGGTCGCCGGTTTACGGCGAATGTCGTGGTGTTCGGGAAGTCCGTCCACCGATATGGCCACACGGACTCGCGGAAGACTTATCCATTCCATGGGGACAGAAATCACGCCGCTGGTAACAACCAGTGCGAAGACGTTCATGGCGCTGAGCGCCGGCAAGATCGAGCTCAATTCGCGGTGACGTACCAGCGGCTCTCCACCGACAAGTGACACGTGCATCGGCTGATGCTTGCGCACCAGATTCAGCACGCCATTGACCAGCGCCTCGCCGCGGAAATCGTTCAGCTCCGACAATACTTTTCCGCCGCTGAGGTGGCTGTCGCCGTAGGCATAACACCCGGGGCAACTCAGCGGGCATTCCCGCGTGATCTCAATGGAAAGCATGGGCGCTTTTCCGCCCAGAATTTTCCCCCAAGCGCTCAGGATCTCGCGGGGGCGGATGCTGGCATTGTTTGCAGTCGATGTAGTTGCAGTCATGCTGGTTGGATGCGCGGCGGTTGCTCGAAGCTGCCTGTCTCTATCGTAGCCGTACCGTTTGGATTCATTCGAGATTTTCGGATTTGGGGCGCTTCAAAAAACTGCAGGGTCCGCGCTACTTGGAGAGTATAGAAGCATCTGACTCCGAAAGATAGCGGCGGCGAGGCCCATCGCAACCTGAATTGCAACATCGCAATATCAAAATTTTTTATGGGACTATTTGGGTACTTTCAGCTGGCGGCATCTCGAACGCCTGCGCGGGTAGTCCTTGCCATGGGCGTCCTTGAAACAATCGTTGCGCCACAAGAAACGGAACGCAACGAATGCAGTGTTGTATCCGGTAGTTTCGCTAGAATTAATAACCGGGATCATCCTTTACCGCCCTTGAAGAGCAGCCTGTAATGTCTCGAAAGCTTCTCACCTTTGCGGCTGTCCTTGTGGGCGCGCACATCGCCCAGGAACTGTTGCTCGGAGTGTCTCCTGCCGGCTCGCTCGTTGCGAATTTTCTGGAAGTCATTGCCACCGGCCTGGCCGCGTGGATGTGCTTTCTTGCCGCTCGGCGCGCGCGCGGCATGGCCAATCCCTTCTGGACGCTGCTCGGCTGCGGAATGGTCATCTGGGGTGTAGCGAATCTCGGATGGATGTACTACGAAGTTGTCTTGCATACCGAGCCATCTACTGGCTCCGCGGTGCGATTCCTTTATAGCGTGCAGGGCGTTTTCTTCGCGATGGTGTTATTCCTGGACCAGGAAAAAGACTCGTCCGAGTTCGAACCCGAATTTCTTCTCGATTTCACGCAAATCGCGATTGTCTTTTTCTTCCTCTATCTCGGCCTCTATTACGTACCGCTCCTGGAGACGTCCGCCACGGAGGCCATGGAAAAGCGGCTATGGGTGGAATTCGGAGAGGTGGGGACGATCTTCGCGCTGGCGTGTCTTCAGGTTCTTCGCGCGCGCGTCGAGCACATCCGCCGTTTGTATTCCGGCTTTGCGATATACCTGGCCGTGTTCATCGTGGGAATGGGGCTCTCGGATTATCACGAGGCGGTTCGCGGGACACCCACGGGCACCATTTATGATCTCTGCTGGACCCTTCCTTTTATATGGGCCGCGTTTTGGGCCGTGCGTTGGCAACCGTCAGAAGCGGCACAAACGGCGCGCCCGCGACGAGGTCGCAAGACGTTCAGCGGCGCCGTGCTGCCCAACGCCATTTTTGTTCTGGCTCCTTTGATCGTCCTTGTCCAGGTAGCGCAGTTTCCTTCCGAGTGGCGCGTTCTGCGCTTTTCGCTTCTTGGAGTCTCGATCCTGTGCCTCGCTTTGAGAATCGGAATTAGCAGCTACCGGGAATCGAAAACGGAAGAGACGGTGCGGCGCCAAGCCAAGGCCATGGATTCCGCGGTCGAGGGAATTTCGATTCTGGGCGAGAACGGAGAACTCATCTACGTGAACGCGGCATATGCCCGCATGATGGGATACGAGAACCCGGAATCCATGCTGGGAATGCACTGGCGGAAGATCTACGACCAGCGCGACGTCGAACCGGTGCAAGCGTCCATTCGAAAGGGGCTGGAAGCCGAAGGTAAGTGGTCTGGGCAGATCAATCTTCGGCGGCGCGACGGAAGAATGATTCCGGTGGAGATGGCCGTCACGTACCTGGCGAACCGCGTGATCGCGTGCATTGGACATGATATCAGCGCCCGCAAAGAGGCGGAGAAAGCGCGCGCCGATGCAGAGAACAAGTACCGCACGCTGGTCGAGCAGGTCGCGGCCATCAGCTACATCGCGGAGCTCGGAATTAACGGCGAGTGGTTTTATGTCAGCCCGCAAATTGAATCCATCACGGGCTACTCCCAGGAAGAATGGCTGGCTGATTCCCGCAATTGGGTCCGCAAAGTGCCACAGGAGGATCATCCGGCAATTGAGATCGCCGAAGCGGCGAGCGAGCGTGGTGAACGATATCAGGCGGAATACCGCATCGTTCGCAAGGATGGCGCGGTAATTTGGGTGAGCGATACGGCTGTGGTTGTTTCCGGAAGCGACAGCCACCCGGTCATGGAAGGCATCATCGTTGATATCACGGAGCGCAAGCTGCTCGAAAATCAGTTGCAGCAGTCACGAAGAATGGAGGCGGTGGGCCGGCTGGCCGGCGGCATCGCGCACGATTTCAATAACCTATTGACGATCATCAAGGGTTACGCGGAGCTGGCTTTGCAACGCAACGGGATTCCCGCGGAACTGCGCGGCGACGTGCAGCAGGTAGAGAACGCCGCCGAACGGGCTTCCACGCTGGTCCGGCAATTGCTGGCGTTCAGCCGGAGACAGGTGCTTCAGCCGAAAATAATTGATCTGAATACCATCGTCATTGGCCTGGACAAACTGCTGGGACGGCTGATGGGCGAACACATCGAAATGGTGACGCGCTGCGGAACCAATGTGGGCAACGTGAAAGCCGATCCGGCGCAAATCGAACAGGTGATCATGAACCTGGTTGTTAACGCGCGCGACGCGATGCCCCAGGGCGGGCGCCTTACGGTGGAAACCATCAACGTGCAACTGGACTCGACGTATGCACGCGACCATGTGACGGTCAAGCCTGGTCCGTACGTGATGCTCGCGGTGTCAGATACCGGGATTGGCATGAACCCGGAAACCCAGGCGCACATATTTGAACCGTTCTATACCACCAAGGAAAGCGGGCAAGGGACGGGGCTGGGGCTTTCGACGGTCTACGGCATCGTGAAGCAGAGCGGCGGATACATCTGGGTTTACAGCAAGCCCGGGAAAGGCACCACGTTTAAGGTGTATCTGCCGCGCGTCGAAGAGCAAGTGGAGAGCAAGGCGGAAGCGAAAGAGACCCCGGCGACGCGTTCCGGCTCGGAGACGATTTTGCTGGTGGAAGATGAAGAAGCCGTGCGCGAGTTGGCGAGCATGATTCTCTCTGCCAGAGGCTATTCCGTCGTGGAAGCAAGAAGTTCACGGGAAGCGGAGCAGATCAGCGCGAAACACTCTGGCGAAATTCATTTGCTGCTGACGGATATCATCATGCCGGGGACGAGCGGGCGCGAGCTTGCGCAGAAGATGATGGCGCGACGCCCGCGGATGCGCGTCCTGTATATGTCCGGATATACCGATAACGTGCTGGCGCATGACGGAGTTCTGGAAAGTGGAGTTTCGTTTTTGCAGAAGCCTTTTACACCGGCCGACCTGGCGCAAAAAGTGCGCGAGGTGCTCGATGCGAGAGTGGCACAGAATAAATAAGTCGCGAGCCAGTTCCCGCTGCCGACATAAGTGCTTGCGCATCAAGTTATGGAACTCCGTGTGGCACTTCGGGAAAGCCGTCCGATACCAACTACCTCGAGGCGTTCCAAACTATCTTAATGCGATTGCGTCAGGTGAATGGTCTTGCCTGTGGCTGCGGATTGCCTGGCGGCGTCTAAAATTTCCGTGACAATCATGTTCGTTTCCAACGACGAGAGTCCTTGCGGCTTCATGCCTCCCAGAACCACGGCTCTGAGATAATTCACTGAATCACTTTCCTGCGGATCCAGGGGTTTGGCGTCTTGCATTTTTTCCTCCTGTCCCGGGAGGCGGACGCGGATTGCGTTGGCGGCAACCGTAATGGCATAGCCGGTCTTTCCGTAGACTTCCATATCCTTTCTGGAGAATGGCCAGTTCCAGGAGGCTTGCAGGATCGCTTGCGCTTTCGGATAGGTCAGGACGATTGTGGCTTCGTCATCGACTCGTGGATAGATATCCGGCTTGATGCGCTGCGTGACCGCGGTTACCGCGTCCGGCCTTTGGTCCATGAGCCATGTCATGAGGTCGGCGCCGTAGCAGCCGAAATCGAAGAGCGCGCCTGCGCCATTGAGTTTTGGATCGGTGAGCCAGCTGAGGAACCAAGGCTCGACGTTAATTTCCTTTGGGCCTTGATGACCGTCATGAACGACTACTTTTCGAATATCGCCGATGGCGTTTTCGCGGACGAGGTCGTAGGCGGCGCGGTTGCTGCGGTACCAAGTTGTTTCGTAGTTGACGAGGACCTGGATGTTGCCGCGTTGGGCAGCGGCTTGGATGGCGCGAGCGTCTTCGTTGCTGACAGCGAGGGGCTTTTCCATCATGACGGGGAGGCCATGACGAGCGCAGGCTTCGACTACCGCGCGATGGTCGTAGGTGTTTGTATAGATGAGGACGGCTTGCGGCTTGGTTTTCACGAGCATGTCCTCGACGCTGGCGAAAAATATGTCCTGTGAGAGGGAAAATTGTTTGGCGATTGTTTCGGACAGTTGCTTATCGGGTTCGGCTACTCCGACTAGTTGGATGTCTGTACGGTGCAGGTTTTGGCGAAGGAAGCCGCCGACATGGCCATGGACCAGGCCAGCTATGCCGATGCGGAGCGGAGTGGATGCCTGAATGGTTGGCTGTGTGGTTTGCGGTGAAGCGGGAGCGGCTGCGGCCACGCTTAGAAAAAGGGTCGCTAGTACTGGTCGGAGCATGGGCCTCCTCTGAAATCGGTGGCATGTTAGCACTACCAGATGGGGACGGAGAGAATCCTAGTTGGGGAGACTTGGCGAAAAGCTAGTTAACAAGAATAGGGCCCCTCCCCCTGTTTTTACTGCTTTAGAATCAACACTTATGAGGCGACCTGGAAGCATTGATTCTAAAAGAGTTACAGGCTGAAGCCAGTGCCACGACAAGCAAAACGCCAGCAAAGGATGCTGGCGCTGGTGTAGAGCTGGAATATTCCAGCTGAAATCATGTGACATTGTTACTCATTTGTTAAGTACATTCTTACGGTTTCTCTGTGGAAGAAGGCTCCGGGTCTTTTGGTTTGGCTACCGTGGAGAGGGTTTCTACGTTGAATTTTTTGTAATCGGAGTAACGCGTTGTGGCGTTGACCTTGAAACCTTTGACGAGGAAGACGCGGACGCCTACGTGGGCTTCTTCGTACGTGGGGAGCCAGACTTCGTTGTTGATATAGGCTTGCTCGAAAATGAAGCTGGTGCCTTTTTGCAGATTAGCGAGCATGCCGCCGGCTACCTTGAAGTCGCCAACGAAATAGGCTTCTAGACGGGCGACGTCGTGGGCCTTTTCGTCGATCCAGATGACGCCCGCGAGTTTTTGAATCACTTTCTCCACCATTTTGTGGGCTTGAAATTCGGGGTTGGGCTCGAAATCGAAGACCAGGACGTCCTGGCCGCGGAAGCGTTCGCGGCGGGGATTGACGAACTGGCAGGCGCGCAGGAAGACTTCGATGCCGGGGTCTTCGTCGTCGTTTTCTTTTCTCCCTTCTTCCTTATCTTTTTCCTCTTTGGCTTCCTTTTTGGTTTCGCGCTTCTGAATCTCGGCGATTTCTTTTTGAGTTTTTTCGTTTTCTTTCTTTTGTTCTTCGTCGCTCAGAGGCTTACCGTCTTTCTTAACGAGCGTGGAAACTTCGTCACCGTTCAGGTAGAAGAAGGTGTATTCGTTGAGCTCGGTCTTTTTGACTTTGCCGTCCTTTTCAAATTCGGTTTGTTCCTCGACGCGGGTGCCTGCGTAGTTTTCCTTGAGCTTGTCGATGGCTTTCTGGTTTTCGTCGATTTCCTTAAAGAGTGCTTTCAGGTCCGGCAACTGAACCTGAGATTTTTTCGGGAAATCGAAGACGCGTTCGCCCACGGTGCCGTTGATGGCGGCGTGGGTGATGTCGATGGCGTAGACGTCGCTGGCGCGGTGCAGCTCAAGCTTGTGAGGCATTTGCACGCCGTCTAGCTGGCGGTAGTCGTCATAAAAGATTTGCTCGTCGACGCCGCCGGTCGCGCCTGCTTCTTCGACAATCAGATGGGTTTGCGGATCGAAATAGACCTGGCGTTTGAGACCGGCCGGTGAGGTTACTTCCACCTGCAAGGCATCTTTTCCACGTACCTGCGCGTGACCGACAAAAGCCAGGGCCAGTTTGTTTTTTTTCAGGTTGAGCAGGCGGGAATTGTAAAAGAGAGAGGCGGCTTCGAGTTGTTGGCCTTCCTGGCCGAGGAGAGTGGCGATTTCCCCGGAGGAGGTTTGATGCCAGGCGGATTTGCCATTGTAGGCTTCGATTAGGAGTTTGTCTCCGACGACCAGTTCGGAGTAGTAGCGGTTGGGGAGTTTTGTGTTGAAGGTGTAGGTGCCTTGCTTTCCGTCAGGGGCGCTGGTGATGGTGCCTTCGAGGGTCATGGTCTGGATTTTGGACAAAACTTTGCTGCCGCCGGAAGCCTTGACGTATTGATCGGCAATTTTCAGGGGATCCTGAGCATGGAGGGTTGCGGAGAGAAAGAATACGGGGGCAAAAAGAAAGGCCGCAGGAAGAACGGTCACCCTCCCACTAACGCGGGCAAGCAGAAGGATGATCCTACGGATCGCGGCGTGCGTAAGGCGTCGCATGAGGTCTGTCTTTCTAAACGAGACTGTGCGTCAAAAGTTTCGCTGCATTTCTAGATGGAAGAACAACCTATCGTTACATAAGACGGCGAAAGTGGGCGGAGATTAACTGCAAAATGAGGATTGGGTGAACGGGCCAGTTTCCGGTTACCGGAAACTTGAAATCCAGATGAACTGCTTGGGAAGTTCATTCCAGTACTCAAAGAGCTGCGCGTGGACCTGTAGTCTTCTGAGTCTTCTACCCGGCAGGAAAGCGGCAGAATGCGATTTCGACAACGTGGTTCGTCAACACCAGGTAAGCCGGGAAACCCGACAAATCCCGTACCAGGACTCCGCTTGGACGGTAACCGCTTTACTCAGTACCTAGCAGTTTCCGATCAAATTTGGAGTACACTTCGGCGTATGGCGGAACTAGAAAACGTCGATTGGTGGATAGCAGCCGTCGCAGCCGCGACACGCTTGTGAGCATGCTATGTGTGGGCCTCGCCTTGGTGTTTATCGTCCTATCACCAAGCGGCTGGGTTAGGCTTGTCGTGGGCTTGTTCGTCGGGTCAGTTAACGTCTATTTTTCACTTCATTCGGAGGCCAGATTTTATCCGGGACGCTTAGCAACTTCGCAACCGAGAGGACCTGAGCAGCACCCGCGAATACTTTACCGAATCCTGTTCCTCGCGGCAGGGTCGTTTGTTATCTGGGATTCTGTCCGGCAATTCCTTCATCACCGGGGCTAGATTCGGTACTACCCGCTTTACCGGAAACCGTGTTTACCAGGACCTTGACGACGAACAGTTCGGTTCAGGACGCCATTACGTACAGAGTAAAAAGAAGCATCAAGAAGCTCACAGGGAGCGCTATTCGCCACAATTTGGAGCGAAGATTAACGACAGCTGAGACGATTGACAAAAATGCCCCAAATAGCACAATGAAAGCGAACAAGTCAAACTCGCGTAAGCAAAGCTGGCGGAAAGTCGTTTTTGCAAGCGGGAGTCGGAATGACCTCTTTTTTCCTCCGGAATTGCCAGACCGTCCATGCACGCAGTATATCCGATGCTCGAAGAACTGGTAACCATAGCCAAGTCAACTCCTGATTTGTCGGGTGCATTCAATGGGTCGATGCAACACTGGATCGAGGCCAACATATAGAGAACGCAGCTGCTGAATCCTTAAATTCAAACAAAGACACCCTCTGTTTAGGTTCTGGAGCGACGGTAGCTGGTTCTGCGAGAGAAGTCTCGTTGCATCAACCGATTAGAGGGTGTTGCATCGACCGGTTGAGCTGGCACGTCTTACCGGAGAAGTCTCGTAACAGGACTCCATTTGCATGAGTAGCGCGCTGAAGGGGAAAATGGTTTAATTCGGCGTGATCGAGGGCGGCACGGAGAGAAAACTGGCGGCGCTATGAAGAAATACAAATTCAAGGCGAAAATTGAAGCAAGCGATGGCGGCGGGGCTTATGTGCTTTTTCCGTACGATACTGAGACGGAATTCGCCACCCGTGGGAGGGTGCCTGTAAAGGCGACTTTCAATGGTGTTTCATATACGGGCTCGCTTATGAAGTACGATAAGCCGCTTCATGTGCTGGGCATGCCGAAAGCCATACGCGACCAAACGGGGAAAGGCCCGGGCGATACCGTTGAAGTCGTTGTCTGGAAAGACGAAGCGGTAAGAACCGTCGAAGTGCCTGCTCCATTTGAAAAGCTGATGAAGAAGGAAGGGCTGCTTCCAGTTTTCGAGAAACTGAGTTACACGCACCGCAAGGAGTACTGCCGCTGGATCGCCGAAGCCAAGAAGGAAGAAACACGATTGAAGAGATTAGAGAAAGCCATTGAAATGCTCAAAAACGGAGTAAGCACGCCTGGGTAGCGCCTTCATTTTATTTGAGGCTGAACGAAAACAACCGCCCGCGAAATTTTGTTGCCTAAGATTTTTCCGGGAAGACGGCGACGTTTTCTCCGACCAACTTGCCAGTGCGTTCCGCAAGAGGAGACGGCACCGGCAAAGACGCGGCAAGAAAGAATGCCGAGCCTGCCAACGCCAGGTGTATTGCCAAATAATTCAAACCATTCGCTACATCGGAAGCCGCGGCCACCGTCAGAGGCAAGTAAATGAGCACGGTCAAGAGGAGCAAGGTTCCGCCCAAAAACCTTGCAGCGGAATGCGCATACTTCCGGCTAAACATACCAAGCGAACAAACAAGGAATACCATGCCACTGAGGAAAGTCCAGAAAACGTGCGCTGGAAACCAGTCGGGCAAGGTGAAAAAGAAAGTGCCGCTTTCCTGGGGAATGCCGGGCGCGAAAGCCGGATTCAGAAACTGGTCGATGCCGAAAACGGCAATCGGGATAGCAACCAGGAACCGGGCAAACGTCTGGAACCTCGTAACCAGAGAGCTATCGCGTCGTGAGACGCCGATGGCGAGCGCGCCGCCGCTTAAGGCCAAATCCCTCAAGGCGATGGTCAGTTTGATTTGGTCGCGAGGCACCGCGAATAACGCAGGGATATGCAGTATGAGAACGAAAAGAAAGATCATGACGCCGAGCAGGAAGGCTGCAAGCCGCCATTGTATTCCTGTTGCGAGACTCAAAGCCGCGGCGATAAGAGCGACTCCCACGAAGTAGGCCCAAAACAAGTGTCCCGGAATCCAAGACGGGATGCCCAGCGCGATGAGTTTAGCGGCGGCCATGTGGTCGCCGCCAAAGATGGCCATCGCAATAGCAAATGAAAGAGGGCCAAACCAAATCAGCTTGTCGGAGCCGTACGCCTGCCAAAGTTCGGTCCTGGTGGCCATTGCCAACCCGACGACCAGAGTTACGGCCCCGAAAAAATAGGGCCAGAAGACGAAGGGCGAAAAGGAGAAAGCCGCGAGGACAAACTGGCTGTGGCTAAAAAAATCAATCATAAACAGGCTCCGCAGAAGGGGAGGAACGCTTCGAAACGGAAACAACAGGCATAGAAAGTAGAGTCTGTCCGATTCAACGCAAGCGGGCAATAACCACTTATGCTGGTTCTGATGTAACCGCTTTGGCTCGGCGATAGAACCTACGCCAGACGAACCTTTAACCACTTCGCCTTCATTCTTTCGCTGGTAACTTCCCATGTGCCAGAATAACAGCCTTCAGGCGGCGTACCGCATGGGCCATTTGCGAGGTGGGAGTACTTCCGAAGCCCAGGATAAATCCCTGACGCACAGGCTTACCTAAGTAGGCAGGAGAGAGCGGCGCGATCCAGAGCTTTTCTTGCGCGGCATGCTTGGTAATCTCCATATCGCGGAATCCCTTCGGCAGGGTCACAGCCAGATGCATGCCCGCCTCTGAGCCGAGTACTTCCAGAGCAGAACCAAATTCTTCGCGAATGGCGGCAACAAGCGCTTGTCGCCGTTTTTCATAAAGCAGGCGCATTCTGCGAATGTGGCGCGCGTAATGCCCTTCCTTCATGAAATCCGTGAGCACGGCCTGGTAAAGGTAAGGCGATGTGATGTCCATGGCATGACGAACGGCTGCAAACCTGGAAACGAGGTCCTGCGGTATGACGATGTAGCCGATGCGAAGAGATGGAAAAAGCGTCTTGCTGAAGGTTCCGATATAGATCACGCGAGAATTGGAGTCGAGCCCTTGCAGTGAAGCGATAGGCATGCTGCCGTAGCGGTACTCGCTGTCGTAGTCATCCTCGATAATCCAGGATCCCGAGCTTTCAGCCCAAGCCAACAACTGGAGCCGGCGCGAGGCGCTCATGGTCGCCCCGATCGGATATTGGTGCGAGGGTGCAACATAGACGGCTCTAGCCTTACGACAGGCTTTGATGCCGACCGCTACATCAAGCCCTTCGTTGTCCACGGGAACGGGAATGAGACGGCAGCCTGCGGCCGTAAGAACCTGCCGCGTCAACCAATAACCGGGCTCCTCCATCCAAACCGCGTTTCCGGGGTCCAGCAAGACGCGAGAGGAGATCTCCAGCGCTTGCTGAGAACCAGAAACGATCATGACCTGCTGCGGATCGCAGCGAACAGCGCGGGATGTTCCGAGGTAGGTACAAATGGCTTCGCGCAATGGTTCCAATCCCAGGGGATTTCCGTAGTGAAGTTGGCTTGCGTGTGGATTGCGGCAGTGCCGGAGGATCAACTTCGACCAGATCTGGAATGGAAACTGGTCGTAAGCTGGCTGGCTTACGCTAAACGCTCCCACACCACGCAGCCAGGGGATCCTCTGGTACGGAGGAAGAAGCAAGGCGCGGCGGCCGACGGCTCGGGAACCGGCAAGGGGTGGCGTCGACCGTGTGGCACTGCCCGTGTTCCACGTAACCTGGTCCGGCAGCGAACTGCAGACGAAGGTTCCGGCACCTGCACGGGCCTCGAAATAACCTTCGGCGAGTAGCTGAGAATAGGCCGTGAGGACTGGGATTCGGGATACCTTCAAGTCGGAAGCCAGAGTTCGAGTGGACGGGATTTGTTCTCCGGCTCGCAGACGGCGCCCAACGATCATGGAGCGAAAGGCGTCATAGATCTGCTTGTGCAGTGGATCCTTGGCCCTTCGATCGACTGCGATCACAAGGGAGAACC
Organism: Betaproteobacteria bacterium; assembly: GCA_903970165.1. Taxonomy (GTDB): domain Bacteria; phylum Acidobacteriota; class Terriglobia; order Acidiferrales; family UBA7541; genus Acidiferrum. The sequence continues at coordinate 140,181 of CAJCHZ010000047.1, read as the reverse complement.
CACCCGATATTCTTTTCATAGGCGACATTCTATGGTCATATCGAATCTACGTAATATGGATATTGCCTTCAACCACTTCGTCGGGCAAGATGAAAGGTGGCGGCTCTCGTGAATAATGCTCGCATCTCCAGAAGTGTCCCCCTCGTTATGAAGCTATTTACAGTTCTGGTGGTTATTGCGTGCGCGACAGCAGGGCTCGCTCGCCAGACGGCGAACGATGTCCATGGTTCCGGAAACGCTTCCGGACGTGCCTCCGCAGTGCCAGTTCTCGTTGAATTGTTTACTTCCGAAGGTTGTTCGAGCTGCCCTCCCGCGGATGAACTGCTGCAACGAATGGATACCGCGCAGCCGATTACAGGCACGCAGATTATTGTTCTGAGCGAGCACGTAGACTACTGGAATCATGATGGCTGGAAAGATCCGTATTCCTCGTCTCTTCTGACGGAGCGGCAAGCAGCGTATGTTGGCGCGCTGGGACTAAAAACCCCATACACTCCGCAATTCATTGTTGATGGAATGAGCGAGCTGCAAGGGAGCAGCGCGGAACGTTTACAAACCCTGGAGAAGGCCGCTGCTCTGCCCCATGTTGCCGTGCAGATTAGTTCGTTGAATATTGAAGGCAAAACTCCGGCAGTGTTAAACGCTCGCGTCGAAGCGGGAGAGGCTCCTGAAAAGCACAACGCGGACATCTACGTTGTGGTGGCCCTTGATCACGCGGAATCTCAGGTTTTGCGCGGAGAAAATTCCGGGAAACATCTGGTTCACGTGGCGGTAGTGGAAGAATTCAAGAAGATCGGCAAACTCGACAAAACAAAACCGTTCAGTCAGGATTTTCAAGTAAAGCTCAAGCCCGGCATCGATCCATCCAACGTGCGCTTGATTGCATTTGCCCAGGAAGCCGGCCCCGGGCGCGTACTCGGGGCAGTTCTGAAAAAAGTCCAAAATTGATCGTGCGCGCGCGTCGGCGCTTTGTAGTCTGTCTATTACAGGCTTAAGTTGCAAAAGCCTCCCACCGGGTGTTCTTCCTTTCCCAAATAGTGGTCATATAAGAATTCCACCAAGTGGATATTGCTAGCAACCACTCTCGACGATAAGTTTCCTTATAAATTGGTGTTTCAAATAGCAAGAATCTATTTCGCGAATCCAGTCGGGGTGTGGAGGCATTTCTATGAATTCGATGTGCTCTTTTTTTTGCGCTGTTCAGAATATCGTTTTTGTTGACGGCAAGCGCGGTTTGCGGTTTGTACTCGGGCTGGTTGTCGCCTTGATTGGTTTTTCGTTTTCAACCTTCGCCCAACAGACCACCATCCGCGGAACCGTCACGGATCCGTCCGGTGCTGTTGTGCCGAACGTGAACGTCACTCTAACTAATACCGATACCGGCGTCAGCACCAACATTCCGACGAATGACGCCGGCCAGTACGTCGCTGTCGATCTTCAGATTGGTCATTACAAAGTAAAAGCTGAGGCCAAAGGTTTCAAGGTCGCCGAACAAAAGGACATCGTCCTCACCGTCGGCGCCAGCCTTCGCGTGGATTTCCAGATGCAAATGGGCGCCTCTCAGGAAACCGTTACGGTCGAAGCCAATGCTGTTCAGGTTCAAGCCGATTCCGGAGAAGTCAGCAACCTCATTACCGGCCAGCAAATGAGCCAGCTGGCAATCAGCGGCCGCAGCATTTACCAGCTTGCCGCTTTGACCCCAGGAGCTTCGAGCCAGATTGGTGGCTCCGGCGGTATGAGCTCAGGTGTCACCAACACTCCGGTCGGAGGCGACAACAGCGTCGAATTCAACGGGATGCGTCAGAACCACAATATTTATTTGCTCGACGGCGGCGAAGACGATGACCGCGGCGGCGCCGGCGGCATGAGTATCGCTCCGTCCAGCGACGCCATCGCCGAGTTCCGCGCCTTAACTTCCAACTACAGCGCGGACTATGGTCTCTCTTCGGCGGGCACGATGACCATGGTTCTGAAGTCCGGAACGAGCCAATTCCACGCTTCCGCTTGGGAGTTCAACCGCAATGACGCCCTCGACGCACGCAACTTCTTCAATCCCACTCACAACACAGCGGGCGCGTACAATCCCGTCGCTGAACTACGCCTCAATGTGTACGGGTTCAATGTCGGCGGTCCGGTCACATTCGGCCACTTCTACAACCCGGATAAAAAGAAGACCTTCTTCTTCTACAATATGGAATGGCGCCCCTTGATCCAGGGCAGCATCTCCAGCGGGCAGTTGGTTCCACCGGCTGCTTTGTACCCTACTGCTGCTGGTGCTGATTTCAGCTCGCTCAAAGACTCGAGCGGGAACCTCATCCCCATCTATGTCCCAACTTACACGGGAACGAATCCTCAGGTTAGCCAGAATGTGCTTTTTGGAGCCCCGGGCTCAGGTCAGTTGTGCAACGGCGTAATTCCCGCTGGAATTACTTCCGGTGGCCAGTTCCCCGGAAACGTCATTCCGGCGTGCATGATTTCTCCGAACGCCGCGTCGCTTGCAAACGCAGGGATCTTCCCGAAACCCACCAACCCAGGAGGAGACGAGTTCTTCGGCGGCACCAACGCGCCGACGAATTTGCGCGAAGAGATCGTTCGCATTGATCATAACTTCTCATCCAAATTCTCCGTTTTCGGTCACTTCATCTCGGAGCAGGTCTCCCAGGGTTATTCCGTCAGCCAGTGGAGCGGCGCAAACGTTCCTACCGTAGGGGACACTTTCGGCAATCCTTCCTACAGCGCCGTTGTTCACACGACTTACACGATTAGCCCAACTTTGGTAAACGAAGTCGCCTTCAACTACAACGGCAACCGCATCAATATCATTCCGACTCCCGGTGCCGGCTTGGACAGCTTGTCTCTCCCGTCTGGTTATGACAGTTCCACTTCACGGCTCTTCACCGGCCCCAACAATATGAATCGCATCCCCAACATTGACCTGGGTGGCGCCTTCGGAACCCATTTCGAAGTCTCCAGCTGGCCGTGGAGAAACAAAGCGGACGATTACCAGCTCCGCGATGACGTCTCCTGGACTCACGGCGCACACCAGTTCAAGTTCGGCGGAAGCTGGGCCCTTTATAAAAAGGTCCAGGACCTGTTCGGTCAGACCCAAGGAGGCTTCTCCTTCAACGGTACATACACCGCCAACTCCGCCGGCGTTACTTGTCCGCTGCCCAACAACGAAAAGTGCGGTAATGACTTCGCAGATTTCCTTCTGGGCGATGCTTCGTCCTATCAGGAACTCGCGGTGCAAGACAAAGGATACTGGAACAATGTCTCGTGGGCTGCCTACGTCCAGGACAACTGGCGCGTGAATCGTCGCCTAACCCTCAACCTCGGCTTGCGTTGGGACGGCGTGCCTCACACTTACGAAGCCAACGATCGCATGGGCAATTTCTACCCTCAACTTTACAACCAGGCTGATGCGGCCGTATTTTTGCCAAACAACACGATCGATCCGACTAGTCCAGGGCTCGGTACCAGCCCGAATTCCATTCTTGCCAACACCCAGCTCTACTTGAACGGAATCGGTATTCCTGGACATTGCTACACGGGAGGCTTCTGCGTCCCCAAGGGCCTGGTCAACAACCATTGGGCTGCCTTTGGTCCTCGTCTTGGCTTTGGCTATGACCTCACAGGCAACGGAAAAACCGTTCTTCGCGGCGGTTTTGGCATCATGTACGAGCGCATTCAGGGTAACGACATGTACAATGCCGGTCCCAACATTCCCTTTAGCCTGCAGGTCAATGTCAACGGCGTTGAAATGGTCAATCCCAGCGTCGCTCTTTCCAGCGGGGCCGTACCGCCTCTCCCAATTAACGCCGCACAAATCACGGGAATGGACGTCGACGACTACAAATTGCCGGTCAGCTATCAGTGGAGCATCGGCGTGCAGCACGCCTTGAGCTCCAAGACCGTGTTGTCGGTGGCTTACGTCGGCAACGTAGGGCGGCATCAGAACGACTATCGCAACGTCAACCTGCCCGATGAGTCCGACCTGTTCAACCTGTATAACAACAACGCCCCATACCAGACTGCTCCCGGCCTGCCCTTCCCGGGCTATACGGGAATCATCGAATCCGAGAACGAGGCCAACACGCATTACAATGGACTCCAAATCGACTTGAATTCCCAGCTAGGCAAAGACCTCAACCTTCGCGCGTTCTACACCTATTCCCATGCCATGGACCCGACCACTGCCGGCAACGGCGGGGGCGACTTGGGTAACGTCTCCAACCCATACCAGGGCTGGACCTATGACGTCGGCCCGAGTGGATACGATCGCACGCACGTGGCCGTGGTCGACTTTATTTACGACATCCCCTTCCTCCGCCACAATGACAATCGTTTGCTCAGGACCGCAGTCGGCGGTTGGCAGATTTCTGGAATCGTCACTTTGGAGTCTGGCGTCCCGCTAAACCTCGGTCTTTCCGGCGGTCAGGGCGGTAACGGAGTGCCCAATGGCGCGAACCGTCCAGACCTGGTTGGCACCATCTCCTATGAGCACTCTACATGCGCCGGCGGGCAGTGCATTCAATACATCAACCCGTCGGCATTCGCGGACCCGACGCCCGGGGCTTGGGGCAACCTCGGCCACAACGCTTTGCGCGGACCTGGCCGTGACAACTGGAATCTCTCCCTCTTCAAGAGCTTCACGTTTAGTGAAGCTCGCGGCAGCCGCTTCGAGCTCCGCGTGGAGTCTTTCAATACTTGGAACCACACCCAGTTCAACGGTGTGAACACCACCTTTGGCAACTCCAACTTCGGCCAGTTCAATTCTGCCTTTGACCCGCGAGTCTTCCAGCTCGGCGGAAAGATCTACTTCTAACCACCCCTGGAGTAGATATCGAACCCCGCTCGCGTGTCACCCGTGCGAGCGGGGTTCGTTTTAGTTGCGGCGGAGACCAAGACTCAACGCTTTGTGCGAGCAATTAAGTTTGAGATAGCTGTCGAATCAAGGGCAGGCAGGGCGTTTGTCGTCAGCCCAGGCAGAAACAAAAAATCATTCCGTCAAGCAGCTTTTTCAACGCCGCTGTCTGAAAATATGAGCTAGAGTTTTACGGTAAAATTACACGCTGGGCTGCTGGGTGAAGGCACAAGCTGTTCACGACCAACGAAAGCCGGCGACATCGGGGCGGCCGTTTCCAGCCGGATGTATGTTGCAATGACGCGCGGTTTAAAGTTATTGGATTTATATTGGAAGATCATGCTGCTCAATCCGGGGCGAAAATGAGAAACGTAATCTACGCAATCAACATCACCTTAGATGCCTGCTGCGACCACACCAAGATGACTGCCGATGAAACGACACTCGAACACTATACGCGGCTCCTGCGGGGCGTTGGCCTGATCGTTTATGGACGTAAAACTTATCAATTGATGGTTCCTTATTGGCCAGATGTGGCAAACAATCCTTCGGAGGAAAAAGGGGACATCGAATTTGCGAAAACATTTGTTTCCAAAAACAAACTTGTTTTCTCACGATCATTGGACAGCGCTGAAGGAAATACGAGAATTGTCCGTACGAACCTTAAAGACGAAATACTCAAATTGAAACAAGAACTAGGCGAAGATATTTTAGTCGGCGGTGTAGATATCCCTTCACAACTTACAGAGCTCGGTCTCATTGATGAATATCAATTTGTCGTTCAGCCAATCCTCGCAGGAGGAGGGAGACGGCTGCTGGAAGGCAGTAGCCTACCGGATAAATTGCGATTAAAACTTGTTGAGTCCAAGACTTTTAAGTCCGGATCTGTCTGGCTGCGCTATTTGAAACAGTGACAGAAAAAAATTGGCCGAAACTCGCGGCGCTCTAGGTCCGAAAACAGAGAATGTTCCCGAGCACGGCCCCTTCATTTGCTAGATCTTCTTGGACCAGCGCCTCCAACCAAAGCGAGCCAAGAGCGGACGAATGTAATAGAGGTCGTAGCGAACTCCGAACTGTTGATAGATGAGTTTCGAAACCCGCATGGGGCTCCATCCTTGCTCCGGGAAACCGTAATAGGTCGGTGTCTTAGCCAGTAGACGCCAGAGATGAGTCATTTGCTTGCGGCTCAGCTTCGGAGGCCGGCCCATCGGCTTGCGCCGCAAGGAAGCTGCTCCACGCTCGCGGACCGATTGTGCCCACTGGTGAACCGCTTGCCGGCTCACCCCCAGGGACCGGGCAATGGCCGCTAGAGGTTCGCCCCGCCGAATGCGGGCGAACGCAGCGAGCCGGCGCATCTCCAGAATGGATTTATCACTTGGTGTGCGGAAAAGAAATCCCATGATAAGCAGCGACCTATTTTGAGTTGCTTGCCTTCCCGGAGTTGTAACCGCATCGCGATCGAGCCCTGAAAAACGGCGGCATCAGGGTTCTCGGAAGACGGCGATTCATTCCTCCACGAACACTCAAATTTTGATGGCAGGAGTGGTCGGTATCAATAGCCAGAATCGCGATAATTGCTATAACCAGTTGATTTCTGCGCCCATTTGATTTTCGAGGCGATGAACCAGCGCTCAAATCGAGCGTGGCTTGAACCTGAGGATTGAGGCTTTCGTTCGCAGACGACAGGTCACAGGCAGGTGTGCACTTCCGGGCTCAAGGCGCCTCTGCTACTTACTCGTAGCGTAAGGCAACTAGCGGATCGACAAGGGTCGCGCGGCGGGCCGGGAAATAACAGGCCGCCAGGGCGACGAGCGTTAACAGCACGGAGACACCGACAAAAGTGACTGGATCGTAGGCACTAATGCCGAAGAGGAAGGTTTTCAGCAGGCGCGTCAGGGCGAGAGCCGCGGCGAGGCCGAGGACCACGCCGATGAGAGCGAGCCTCAGGCCTTCGCCAACAATGAGACGGAAAACGTCGGTTGGTTGCGCACCCATCGTGACGCGGACGCCGATTTCGCTGATACGCTGCGTGACGGTGTAGGACATCACGCCGTATACGCCTACTCCGGCGAGCACCAGCGCGAGAACGGCAAAAATTCCGATAAGCCAGGTGCGGAAGCGCGTATCGGACGTGCTCGTGGCAATGTTTTCTTCCATCGAGCGCACATTGACGATTGGCTGGTTGGGATCGATTTCGGCGACTGCGGTTCGGAGAGAAGACACCGCGCCATGCGGCTCCGTGGCTGTGCGCATGACGAGGGAAAGCTGGAAAACGGGAAGCAAGCCGTCAGCCTGGCGGTAGGGGAGGTACATTTCGGCGGCGGGAGCATTCCCGAGATTCTGGAGCACGTCACCGACGACGCCCACCACTTGCATCCACGGTACCTGATCATCGGGAAGCGCGCCGAGCTGCATGCGCTTTCCGATAGGGCTTTCATTCGGCCAGTAGGTGTGGGCCATGGTGGCGTTTACCACAACCACCGCCGGAGCTTTTTCGATATCCGACGGCGTAAACAGCCGGCCCTGCAAAACCGGCGCGCCAATAGTCTCAAAGTAGTTTGGCGTCACCGTGAAATATCCGGCGGCGGTGAAATCATGAGGTGATTTGGGCGGGCGCCCATAAATATTAAAGTGAATAGCGCCGCCTCCGGCATTTACGGGCACGGCGGAGGTTGCGGCCGCGGAGCGAACTCCGGGGAGCGATTGCGCTCGCTGAACGAGGCGATCGAAAAACTCGAAGCGCTGCTCTGGCTTGGCGTAAGCGTTTTGCGAAAGAGGAAAGTCGGCGGCGAGCAGGTGATCGGGCTGGAACCCGGGAGAAACTTCCTGCAAGCGCGAAAAACTGCGAAGCAAGAGGCCCGCCCCGACGAGGAGGAGCATGGCCATGGCAATTTCCGCGGCAACCAGCAAACCGCGAGTGCGCTGATGTCCAGGACCAGCAGTAGAGCCTCGCGAACCTTCGTTCAGGGTTTCGCGAAGGTCGAGCCGGGCAGTGCGGAGAGCTGGAACGATGCCAAAGAAAATGCCCGTGACGATAGAAATGCCGAGAGTGAAAAGAAGAACGCGATAATCGAGTTCTACGGTTAAGGCTTGAGGGACGCTGCCCGCAGCGAGCCTTAGGAGAGGCCCAAGTGCGGCAATGGCAATTAGAATGCCAAGCACGCCGCCGGAGAACGAGAGGAGCACGCTTTCGGTGAGAAGTTGACGGACCACGCGCGAGCGACTGGCGCCCATAGCGGTTCGGATGGCGATCTCGCGGCCGCGAGATGCAGCCCGAGCAAGAAGGAGGTTTGCTACGTTGACGCAGGCGATCAGAAGGACGGCGGCCACAGCACCGAGGAGGAGGAGAAGCGCTGGACGAATATTCTTCACCATTTGCTCCCGAACGCCGACAATGTTGGCGCTGACGCTGGTGTTGTAATCGGGATACTGCTGCTCGAGGCGCTTGGCGATGAGGACCATTTCCGTACGAGCTTGCTCCTGGGTAACGTCGGGCTTGAGCCGCGCCATGGCGAAAATGCCGGGATGCCAGTTGCGGTCATCGGGAAGAGTTTTGGCCCAGGGAGTGAAAGGGAGATAGACATCCGCGGGGAAAATCAACTCGAAGCCCGCTGGAAGTACGCCGACGACAGTGCGGGGCACGGAGTCAAGGGTGACGGATTGGCCGATAATTTCAGGCGAGCCGGCGAAGCGTCGCTTCCAAAGACCGTAGTTGAGCAGGACGACAGGATTTCCCCCAGCGCGGTCCTCTTCAAGGAGGAACGTGCGGCCGAGTGCGGCGTTGACTCCCAGGAGCGGGAACAAACCAGCGGTAGCATATTGAGACTTGAGGCGCTCTGGATCACCACTGGAGCCGGTGAGTGCAATGGTGGAAGGCCGCATGCCTTCCACGGATTCGAACGAGTGGCTTTGGTCGCGCCAATCCTGCCAGTTCTGATAAGAAACGGTGATTGTAGGGTAGGGACTTTTTTCCGCAAGGATGACCAAACGAGAAGGATCTTTGAACGGCAGAGGACGAAGTAAGACGGCGTTGACCACAGTAAAAATGGCAGTGTTGGCACCGATGCCGAACGCAAGCGTGAGAATGGCGATTAGGGAGAAGGCGGGGGATTTGGTTAGAAGGCGAAAGGCGTAACGGAGGTCTTGGAAGAGTTTCATGGTGTCGTTCTCCCTTGGCGCGGAAAGTCTATATGAGTCTGACGGATCGTGCGATGGATCGTTTCTGGAGGGGCGGGGAGATAAGGGCCGCAGCCGTAGCGTCGAAACAAGCCCAGCCTCTACGAAGAAAAAGTGGACGAGGACCGTATTAGGCCCAGGCGTTTCGGTGCGCAACCGTGTCGCGCCCCAGCCATGATTTGGCGAATACCGTCCGACCTAGTTTGCGCCGGTCGTGGGTTTGGGTCGGTTTGAATATTTTTCGTACAGGCGTAGATGACGGTTGTCGAGGGAAGTTTGCTGGCCCTTGATGAAGAGGAACTTCACGTCGGTTGTGAGTTCGAGCGGGTCTCCATTCGTGACGATGATGTTGGCTACCTTTCCAGTTTCCAGCGTGCCGACTTGATCCGACACGCCCAGAATTTGCGCGGGGTAGAGGGTTACGGCTTTCAGGGCTTCCTCGTAAGGCAAGCCGTAGGCTACCGCGTTGGCGGCTTGCTGGCCGAGACGGCGCGCGAAGGAATTGTCGAAGCTGCCGAAAGCGAACTTGACGCCAGCCGCAGCAAGTTCGGCAGGTTGCGTGAGAAGACTATCGTAGGCGTCATCTTCTTCCTCGGGCAGCGTCAGAGTGGGACGGAGGATTACGGGAATTCCTTTAGAGCGGAGAAGATCCTTCACTTTGTAAGCTTCCCCGCCGCCGGCGAGAATCATTCTTAGTTTTTGCTTGTCGCAGTATTCGACGGCGTTGCGGATGTCGCGGGCGCGATCGGCGAAGATGAGAAGCGGGAGCTGGCCACGGACGACAGGAGCCAGCGCTTCGAGTTTGACATCGCGTTGGAAATCGGACGGGCCGCCGTGCCCCATGGCCTGGGCGTAGTGGCGGGCGCGGTCGAGATAGTCGGTCAGTTCGTTGACTTGCTTTTCATAGTCCTGCTTGGCCTCGGTAAACGGCTTGTCTTTCCGGGAGAATGTGGCGACGTCGAATGAGGCGGTTTGAATTGTGGGCCACGTCAGGACCATGGCGACGGATCTTTTAATCAGCATTTCGTTGATGGTCCAGCCAGCGAGATGGATGGCGGAGGCCTGGCCGCCGATGACGCCGCGCGAGCCGCTGAAATCGAAGCCGCCGCTGCCTGGAGCTACGAGAACTTCGGTGATGCCCGCGGCGCGCGTGACCGGAATGTGTTCGCTGGACGGAAACACAGCTGTGGCTGCCACGACGTCGGGGTTGTAAGCGCCAGTTTCGGAAGAGTCCACTGTCGCGTTTACGGCAGAGATTTCGCTTAAGCCCATTTGCGTTAGAGGGTCGAAGAGGCCGGGATAGATTTGGAGGCCCTTCGCGTCGATGACTTGCGCGCCCGAAGGGACTTCCAGGTTTGGGCCGACGGCGGCGATTTTGCCGTCACGAATAACGAGCGTGCCGTCTTCTATGGGAGCTCCTGCCAAGGTGAAGATTTTTGCGTGGGTCAAGGCGTAGGTTGTGGGCGTCTGCGCTTGCGCCGAAGCACCCAGAAAAAAACTGCAAGCGGCTGCCGTGCTGGCGACAGAAAGCTCAATCCATTTCAGGCGCTTCACAGAGCACCTCCTGTGACGGCATCTCCTTGCGGTTTGGGTTTGTCCTCGGATTTCTTTTCGTCCGGCTTCGCGCCTGGCCGTTTACCCATTTCGATGGTGGCGTCTGGCTTCTTCTCCCCGGCCTTCTTTTCTTTGGCTGTCAGAGCTTTCTTTTCTTTTTCAAGGCCTGCGCGTTCGGAAATGTCGCGCTGGCGATCGAAATAGACGCGGCCATCAATGAGCGTTTTCTGGACGACAGCATAGGCGCTGAGCGGGTCGTGGTTGTAAATGACCAGGTCGGCGTCCTTGCCGACGTCAATGGAGCCGACGCGATTGTCAATGCCGAGCTGGATCGCCGGATTGATCGTGACGAGCTTGAGCGCTTCGTCATGCGTGAGGCCGCCGTACTTGATGGTCTTGGCAGCTTCCTGATTGAGATGCGTGGCTTCTTCGGCGTCGTCGGAATTCACGGAGACGATTACGCCGCGGTGGGTCATCAAGGCCGCGTTATAGGGGATGGCATCGTAGGCTTCCACTTTGTAGGCCCACCAATCGGAGAAAGTGGATGCGCCGGCCCCGGCCGCGGCGATTTCGTCAGCGACTTTGTAGCCTTCCAGGACGTGCTGAAGGGTGCGGACTTTGAAGCCGAATTCTTTTGCCACACGGAGGAGCATCAGGATTTCGTCCTCCCGGTAGCAGTGAGCGTGGACGTAGCGCTTGCCCTGAAGAACTTCGACAAGCGGATCGAGGCGCAGGTCGCGGCGCGGTGCTACGGCGTTTTTGTCGCCGGCAGCGGAGCGTTTGTCGTATTCGGCCCAGGCTTGCTGGTAATCACGAGCTTCGGTGAAAGCGGCGCGAATGGTCTCTTCGACGCCCATGCGCGTCGTGGGATAGCGCGGCGTCCCGCCGGGAATGCTGAAATTGGAGCGCTTGGGATTTTCGCCGAGAGCGAACTTGATGCCGGGGAGCGCGCCTTCGAAGGGGAGCTTCGCAGCGGGCTGGCCCCAGCGCAGCTTGATGACGACGGTTTGTCCACCGATGGAGTTGGCGGAGCCATGGAGGACATTGGCGACCGTTACGCCGCCGGCGAGATCGCGGTAGATATTAATGTCATCGGGATTGAGGACTTCGGCTATGTTGACGATGGAGGAAACGGAGATACTGCCCTCGTTGACGCTGCCGTCCACGGCGATGTGGGAGTGACAATCGACGATGCCGGGGATTACATATTGGCCCGCGGCGTCGAAGACCTGCGCATCTTTCGGGGCTTTGATGGAGGTGCCGACTTCAGCGATTTTGCCATCCTTAATAAGGACGGAGCCGTGCTCGATGGTGCCGTGAGAGACGGTGAGGATGGTGGCGTTTTGGATGAGGATAACGGGGGCTGCTTCGGGCGCACGCGCGGGCGGCGTTGCTGCGCCGGAAGTGCGTGGGAGCGCCAGTAAGGCAAGTGCGCAAAGAATGGCTGTGCAGCGACGTGTGCTAAACAATGTCCATGAAATTTTCACAGGGCACCTCCGGCGACGTGTGAGTCATTTTTGATTTGGCTCCGCGTAACGGACGCCGCTGTGTTTGAGGAATTCGCCGTCGGCTTGACGCCGGTGAATTCGATTGAGTAGCCGAGAACGTCAATGCTGCCTTTGAGAGTCGTGCCGTCAAACGTCCCTGAGAACACGACGTCGGTGGCATTGCCTTCGATGGGGATGTTGATCGTGTAGCTGAACTTGTCGCCGCTCAGGTAGCCGCTGATGATGGTGGTTGTGCCGCGCTTGCTGGTGGTGGTTCCGGAGAGCGAACCGTCGGCAGCCATTTCCACATCCAGCGTGGATTCCTCAGCGCCTTCAGGTGTGGTGTAGGAGAGCTTCCACTTACCGGTCATGTTCCCTTTTGGAGGATCTTTGGGCTTCTCCGGCTCGTGAATTTCATATCTGCGTCCATCCACGAAGACCAGTTTGATTTTGGTTTTCTCTTCAAAGAGGTCGCCGTCGGCCACAACGAGATTGGCGATTTTGCCGGATTCGATGGATCCAAGACGATCGGCAACACCGTAAATCTCCGCTGGGGAAAGAGTCAGCGCGCGAAGCGCAGCGTCCGGTGCAAGGCCCGCGTCAATTGATTTCTTTGCCGCCTTGAGGATGTCTTTCGGGGCCGTAATACCGCCAGAGTAAAAGCCAAACTTGACGCCCGCTTTGGCGAGAGCCGCCGGAGATGAGGGCGCTTTGTCGCGGAAGCGAAGCGTACGCAGTGACGGCTCGTCGTCGGGGTCGGCGTCTTTTTCCGCTTCCGCCCATTTGAGATTGACGAGCACGGGAATTTTCCGCTCAGCAATTTCAGGCGCGACTTCGTAAGCCATCTGCCCGCCATAAATAACGCAATCCATATCCCAGCTATCCACCTGCCAGGCGTCGGCAAGTACAAGGGCGCGGCGAAGTTGGACCGAATTATTCGCGGGGATCAGAACCAAAGCGTGGTCCTCGAGGGCTTCGCCGAGGACGGCTTCCGTGCGGTCGTAACGCGGGCGGGAAACGCCTTTGGGATTTTTTTCGTATGCGGCTTGCGCGTGGGCGGTCCAGTCCGTGTCAATCAAAACCTGGTGAATGTAGGCGAGGGCGCCCATCAGGGAGCCCGGAAAATTTCCGAAGCCGCCGCCGGGTTGGAAAGAAAGCGGAATGGCCACCGGCGTTTTGACAACCATGTCGCTGGCGCGTTCGCCTCCAAGATCGAGCACCGCAGCTTGGCCCGGAAGCATGCCGCCCTTGGGAGAGGACACGACCGTGGTGAAGCCGCCGTTGCGCCAGGATTCGACGCGCTTGTCACTAAAGCTGACTTCGTCCGCGGCGCTGCGCCACGGCGTGGTCGAAGGACGATCTTCAGGGCCACGGGAGGTGACTTCGCCGCCACGGCGCGGGCCGGTGGATTCGCCTGCGCCAGGACCTGCGGCTGCGGCAGGAATCCCGACATCCGTAAATGCGTCAAACAGGCCTGGATAAACAGTCAGACCCTTGCCTTCGATGATCCAGGCGTCGGGTGGAATGGCCACATCCTTGCCAATGGCTGTGATGATTCCCCGGGCGACGACGACGGTGGCGTTTTCCACGGGCGGGCCGGAAACTGGAACGACTCTGGCGCCACGAATCGCGAAATATTGCGGCTCACCGCCTTGCGCCACACCGCGGGGCGCGCTCGCGAGAAGAGCAAGGAGAATTACGAAAAACGCGAGTGTAAAGAGGCACCGGCGCTCAAGGACAGAACGCATGCAAGCTCCTTTTTGGGAAAAGATGGGAAACACCACCCCTAACCGTCTGCAGAAGTAGACGCATGAGGCTAGTCAGAAGTTGCAGAAGAGTCAAGACAGGTAGTGGCGGACCCTTAGGTCCGTCAAAATTAGGTACCTCAAATCAGTCCGTCAAGCCAAGCCGCACAGGCGGGCGAGGTCTTGCTGGCAAAGCACGCTCCTCACGGCCGGCAATCAAAAAATGGTGAAAAGATATGAAACAAATGGCGAGGACTTTCGTCTCTTCTATTGCCATCCCATAGGAATTGTGGCACGTTCAGTATGGGTTTCCCATAGGAGGCAGAGCCGCGACTCCTGTGCGGCCGGTGGACACCTCTGGATTGGACTCCGCAAAGGAGCAGTGAACGCGATGGGCGAAAAGAAAGATGTTTGGCAGGGAACGCTTGCTCTGATGGTGCTAAAAACGCTGCAAGCGATGGGCCCGTTGCACGGCTACGGGATTGCGCGCCGAATCGAGCAGACCAGCGGGGACTTGCTCATTGTGAACTACGGCACTTTGTACCCCGCGCTGCTAAAGCTGGAACAGGAAGGCTACATCAGCTCGGAGTGGGGCGTGTCGGACAACAACCGCAAAGCGAAATATTACAAACTAACCCGCGCCGGGCGAAAACAGCTGAATAAAGAAGAACGCGATTGGGAGCAGACCACCGCGATCCTGGCGCGGTTCCTCGCCCCCGGCGAAGAAAGATCTTAGCCGGATTTACGGAGGGCTTTATGAGGCGGTTGCGGGCATTGTTTTCACGGCTGGGCGGCGCCTTCAACAAAAAAGTGCGCGACGCTGAATTCTCCGCGGAAATGGAAAGCCATCTTGCGATGCACATCGAAGACAACCTGCGCGCGGGTATGTCCAAAGAGCAGGCGAGGCGGGAAGCCATAATGAAGCTCGGCGGCGTGGAACAAACGAACGAGAAATATCGCGAGCGGCGCGGACTGCCAATTCTGGAAACCACGGTTCAGGACTGCCGCTACGCCTTTCGTCTGCTGCGCAAGAATCCTGGCTTCACTCTTGTCGCGATATTGACGCTGGCGCTGGGCATTGGAGGCAACACGGCGATGTTCAGCGTGATGAACAGCGTCCTGCTGCGCAACCTGCCGCTGCCTCATCCGGAACAACTGGTGCATCTGACGCTGCCCAACGATCAGCCTCCGGGTGCATGGAACACGGGCGACGGCGACACGTCCTTTTCGGACCCTGAATTTGAAGCCCTTCGCCAGGAGCGCAACGCGTTTTCGGACCTGATGGCGTACGTTCCGCTGGCGGCCGGGAAAACGCCTGTCCGTATCGGGCAGGATCCGGAAGAGGCCGCAGTGGACATGGTCAGCGGAAATTTTTTTTCGGGACTGGGCGCCGGATTTTCTCTCGGCCGTGGTTTTGCCTTCGAAGACGAGCGCGGGCACGCGCCGATCGCGGTGCTCAGTTATGCTTACTGGACGGCGCGCTTCGGGAGCAAGAACTCCGCTATCGGCCAGACGATTTACGTCAAGAGCGTGCCGATCACCATCGTTGGGGTGGCAGGGCCGGGCTTCTATGGACTGGATCGCGGGAATGCCACCGATCTGTGGATTCCGCTGCAAAACCGGCCGGAGCTGAACGCCTGGGGCAATCCGCCCTCGATGAACACTTTGTATGGCACGCCCAAATGGTGGTGCCTCAGGCTGATCGGGAGGCTGCAGCCCGGCGTTTCCTTGCCGCAAGCACTGGTTATTCTCGATCCGCCGTTTCAACGAGCCGCGTGGATTGGCGTCCCCGATGCGGATCCGAAAAACTTCAAGCCGCTGCTGGCACTGGTGCCCGCGCGAGGCATCCAGGTGGTGCGCGACCAATACGAGCAGCCGATTGAAGTGTTGATGGCCATGGTTGCGCTGGTGCTCCTCATCGCGTGTACCAACGTGGCCATGCTGCTGGTGGCGCGCAACTCCGCCCGCCAGCGCGAATTTGCCGTGCGCATTTCTCTGGGCGCGGGGACGGGGCGCCTGCTACGCCAGTTACTCGCAGAGAGTTTGCTGCTGGTCGGCGCGGGAGCCTTGCTGGGCTGGTTTTTCGCGGTCTCGGCCAGCAGCGCGCTGGCTGCATGGTCACAGATCGAGCTTCCCTTTTCGCTGGACCGCAGCGTACTGCTGTTCACGTTCGGAATTTCGCTCGCCTGCGCCGTCGTTTTCGGCTTGGCGCCGCTGCGCAACGTGCTGAGCGCCTCCGCGAATGCCACGCTGAAGACGTCCAACGCACCATCTCAACGAAGCAAACGGAGTTCCTGGGCGGGCAAGTTGCTCGTGGCGGCGCAGATGGCGCTGTGTTTGACTTTGCTGCTGGGCGCGGGGCTGCTAGTGCGCTCGCTGCGAAATTACGAAACACTTCCGCTCGGCCTGCGTACGCAGGGTTTGCTGGTATTTGGCACTAGCCCGCTGAACACGCACAACGACGACGAGAAGACGCTCTTCTACCAGAGGCTGGTCCAGCGAATGCGGGCGGTACCCGGTGTGGAGTTCGTCACGCTACTCGGAAACCGCCTGGGCTCCGGCTGGAGCGACAACAATGTTTATTCCATCGATGGCGTAAAGCCTTCGGGCTCGTGGGAACAAATCGGGATGCGTTCGAACGACGTAGGGCCCGATTTTCTGCATACGCTCGGCGTTCCATTGCTGGAAGGACGCGACATCACGGATGCCGACGGCCGCCAGGCGCCAAGGGTCGTCGTCGTCAACGAAACGTTTGCCAAGCGTTTTTTCCCCGCGAATTCGCCCTTGGGCCACATCGTTGGCGGAGTGGAAGCCGAAGGTCCGTTCACGATTGTGGGCGTCGCCGCGGACAGCAAGTACACGACGGTCGGCGAGAGAGCGCGGCCCGTCCTCTATTTCCCTTTTTCTCAACGAAGCTCAGTTTCCGATATGGAAGTGGAGGTCCACACCTCCGGCGATCCTCTGGCGTTGATTCCGAACCTGCGTGTTGCCTTGCGCGAGATGGATCCCAACCTGCCGATGCAGAAGCCCTTGACACAGCGCGCCGTCTTCGACGAATCCTTTTCGCAGCCTCGGCTTTTCGCGCGCCTGGCGATGTTCTTCGGCCTCCTTGCGGCGTTGCTCGTAGCTACGGGCTTGTATGGCACGCTCGCTTATCGCGTGAGCCGGCGAACATCGGAAATCGGCGTGCGGATGGCGCTGGGAGCGCAGCGTTCGCGCGTGCTGTGGATGGTGTTGGAGGAGAGCTTGCTGGTGAGCGCGATAGGTATCGGGGTGGGCCTGCCGTTGGCAACTGGAGGGGCGCACTGGATGCGTGCAATGCTGTTCGGAGTGGCTCCCGGCGACGCTTTCTCGTTTATGTGCGCATTGCTCGGAGTGGTTTTCGTGGCCCTGGTGGCAAGTGCCGTGCCGGCACGACGGGCCGCATCGGTCGATCCGATTGTCGCGCTGCGGTATGAGTGAACTTGTGCCAAGGGGAAATATTTTGAAGAAGGGCGGTTTGCACAGGTCATGATCGGACGGCGCATCCGCGCTTTGCTTGTGCGCGTCGCGAGGCGGTTCCAGAGGTCCGACCGCGAAAGGGATTTTTCCGCGGAAATGGAAAGCCACCTTGCGATGCACATCGAAGACAACCTGCGCGCGGGCATGTCCCAAGAGCAGGCAAGGCGGGAAGCCATGATGAAGCTCGGCGGCATGGAGCAAACGAAAGAAAGCTATCGCGATCGCAGCGGATTGCCGCTCCTCGAAACTTTCTTGCGGGACTTGCGTTTCGCCTTCCGGATGCTGCGCAAAAATCTCTGCTTCACCTTTGTCGTGGTTTTCACGCTCGCTGTCGGCATCGGTGCGAACACCGCCATCTTCAGCGTCCTCGAGTCGCAACTCTGGCGCCCTCTCCCCTTCCCCGATTCCGAGCGGCTTGTGGATGCGCACACCGTTCTTCGCGACAATCATCGCCAATGGGATGTAATGCCCAACTCGGTCTACCTTGCTTGGGCCGCGCAAAATCATCAATTCTCCAGTCTTGGCGCATACAACTACCCGGCAAATCGCAACCTCGCCGCCGGCGGCACGTCCGAGCGTGTGTTCGTTATGCAGCTGACGGCTTCGGTTTTCAGGACACTGGATGTTCCGGTCGAACGCGGACGCAATTTCTTGCCCGAAGAAGAAAAAACGGGCGCCGATCACGTGGCCATCCTTAGCAACGCATTGTGGCGCACCCGTTTCGCTTCCGACCCGGACATAATCGGCAAGCCGATTCGCATCGATGGCGAGTCGTACGTTGTCGTGGGCATCGCTCCGGCTCGCTTGCGGTTTGAGTTCATCCCCGAGCCGGCGATCTATGTGCCCATCGCGATGGCCCCCCCGGCAAAACTTGGGCGCGGCCTCTACGTTATTGGCAGGCTCGCTGCTGGCGCAACCGCCGAGAACGCACGCCTTGAACTCGATGGCATTCTCCAGCGTCAAATGCAAGCCGAAGGAGTGAAATCGGAAGACGTCGCCGCCGTCACCAACCTACGCGTGACGTGGACGCAGGGCAGTGCGCGTTCTCTCTATTTTTTCGCCGGCGCGATTCTACTCGTGCTGCTGATCGCTTGCGTCAACAACGCGGGCCTTCTGCTCGCGCGCGGCTTGGCTCGTAGCCGCGAATTTGCTCTGCGCGCCACGCTGGGGGCAAGCCGGGCGACTCTCATTCGGCAGTCGCTGGCCGAAAGTCTGCTGCTCGCCTTCGCCGGAGGAGGGGCCGGCACCTTGCTTGGCCTCTGGGCCTCCGGCGCATTCGCTGCCTTTTGGAGCGAAGATGCGCTCCCCCGCAACACCGACACTTACCTCGATATACGCGTACTTCTCTTTGTTTTGGGTCTTTCCATTTTCTCTTCTCTGCTGATGGGAGTTTTACCGGCGCTTTTTTCATCGCGCGTAGACGTCAACGAAACGCTGCGCAAGGGCGCGAGCGGGCTTTCCGCGGGACACGGCCAGCATCGCACCCGCAACCTGCTGATCGCGGTCGAAGTATCCCTGGCATTAGTGCTGCTCTTCGGCGCAGGGCTCTTTCTCTCCAGCTTTCTTCGCGAGCAACAAGCGCCTCGCGGCTTTGACGCTCCCGGCGCGCTAACGTTTCGAATTAATCTGCGCGGCACAAAGTACGCACAACCCGACCAGCAGCGGCTCTACTATCGCAGTTTGACCGACGAAATCCGCGGACTTCCTGGCGTTCAGGACGTAACTTTCGGGAGCAGTATCCCTCTCAGTGGCTCGGGTCTGTTCAACACTGTAGCCGTGGCTGGACGGCCCCTTCCGAATAAGCACGGAACAAGCGTCTTCGTTTACGCGGTCGGCCCCCGTTTTTTTGAAGTTCTCCAAATGCGCCTGCTCGCCGGGCGCAATGTGGATTCCAGCGATAGCGCAACTTCGCCGCGCGTCGCCATCCTCAATCGGAACGCGGTGCACACTTTGTTCGGCAGCGAAGATCCTCTTGGGAAAATCCTCGACTTTGTTGCCGACGAGCGCCGGGATGTTCCCGCCGAAGCCCCAGTTCAAATTGTCGGCGTTGCGGAGAATACGCAGGAGTTCGGCCCGATCGAGACCCCTTTCGACACTATTTACGTTCCTTTTTCGCAGCATCCGGACTCAGCCGTCAACTTCGTCGTTTCTTCCAATCTTCCGCGCGGCGCTCTCGTGGGCGCAATTCGCAGCGCCGTCCATTCGCTGGATAAAAACCAGGTGCTCTTCGACATAAAAACGGTAGACCAACTGATCGGCGATTCCATGCGCGGCTCGCGCTTCAATCTGATCCTTGTCGCCTGCCTGGCCGCCGTCGCACTGGCGCTCGTTTCCGTCGGCATTTTCGGCACTGTCGCGTATTTCGTGCAACAGCGCACGCAGGAATTTGGAATACGCGTCGCTCTCGGCGCAACCCCAGTCCGAATCCTTCGCAACGCAATCAGCCGGGCGCTCTTTGCGGGAGCCCTCGGCTTGCTTTTTGGCGTCGGCACATCGCTCGCTCTTGGACGCATTCTGGGAAGCTCCCTTTATCTCGTACCTTACGAGCACACCGGAATGCTCTACGGCGTCAGTATCTATGATCCGGTTTCTATGGCGGCGGCGTGCATTCTGTTGCTGGCCGTTCTCGTCCTGGCAAGCTTCATTCCCGCCCGCCGCGCCATGCGCGTCGATCCTATGGCGGCGTTACGTTATGAGTGATCTCCCCAGGCGCGTGTTGCGTCGTTTAGTGGGTCCGGAATCGGTGCTGCCGGAAAGGGAGCGCACTTGAGAAACCTGCGTGCATGGTTCCTGCGGCTCGGCGACGCTTTCCGCAAGCAGCGCCGCGAGCGCGACCTCTCCGCCGAAATGGAATCGCATCTCGCGCTACACATCGAAGATAATCTCCGTGCAGGCATGAGCCCCGAACAAGCCCGCCGCCAGGCACTCATCAAACTTGGCGGCCTCGAGCAAACAAAAGAGAGCTACCGCGACCGCCGCAGCCTTCCCATTCTCGAATCTCTACTTCGGGACGTCCGCCATGGCCTGCGCATCCTTCGCAAATCTCCCGGCTTCACCACGGTCGCTATCCTTACGCTCGCTCTCGGCATCGGCGCGAGCACCGCCATCTTCAGCGTCGTGTACGGAGCTCTGCTCGCTCCTCTTCCCATGCCGCACCCCGAACAACTCGTGATGGTCTGGCTGAAAATGGATGGAGACAGAAACGTCGTCTCCCCCGGCGACTTCTTTGACTGGAAACAACAAAGCGCCGTATTTCAAAACCTCGTCGCTTGGGACGAAGCCACCTTCAGTCTTTCCGTCAGCGATCATCCTGAGGCGCTTCAAACACGCATCATGACCCCGGGATTTTTCGATATGCAGGGAATCCCCATGCAGATGGGGCGCGACTTCGCACCGGAGGAGGCGGAGCTCGGCAAAAATCATGTGATGATCATTACTCATCGGCTTTGGCAGCAACGCTTCGGCAGCGACAAAAATATTCTAGGGCGTCAGGTCCGCCTCAACTCGGAACTTTACACCGTAGTTGGCGTGCTCGCCGCGGGCATGCCGGACCGCTATGAAGCGCCTCTCTTTGTGCCGATGGCGTTGCGCCCCGACCAGATCACCCACGAACGCCACTGGATGACGGTGATGGGCCGTCTAAAACCCGGCGTCACCTTGGCACAAGCCAACGCGGACATGGACCGTGTCGCAAAACATATCGCTGGGAACTATCCATCTTCCAACGAGGGCGTCGGTGCTCTCGTGGAACCCTTGAAGAATGACTTCACCAGCCGCGACACCATCCGAGCTTTATGGCTATTGATGGGCGCCGTAGGATTTGTGCTTTTGATCGCGTGTGTGAACGTTGCGAATCTGCTGCTCTCCCGGGGAACGGTTCGAATGAAAGAGGCCGCATTGCGTCTGTCGCTGGGGGCCACGCGTTTCCGCCTGTTTTCACAATTTTTGACAGAGAGTCTGGTGCTCGCACTCATCGGGGGAGTCCTCGGCGTCGCGCTCGCAGGAGCGTTGTTGCAAGTAATCGTCAATTTGCTCCCGCAATTTTCCGTGCCCACCGAGTCGGACATCCGATTGAACATGCCGGTGCTTCTCTTCAGTCTTGCGGCAGCCATCTTTGCCGGCGTGCTGTGCGGTTCCGCGCCCGCTTGGCAGATTTCGCACGGCAATTTGAGCGGCGCGTTAAAGGAAGGCGGACGATCCGCTTCAAACGCGGGGCGGCACGGCTTGCGGCGCGGACTTGTCGTGATTGAGTTCGCGCTTGCACTGACGCTGCTTGCAGGCGCGGGACTTGCGATTCACAGCTTCTGGAAACTGGCTCGAATCGATCTGGGCTTTCGAGAAGATCACATCCTCACCTTCACGCTGCCCACCCAGTTTGACCGCTTTCCGAACAACGAACGGATGGTCGCCTTCTACCGTCAGATGCTCGAAAGAGTTTCCAGCGTGCCTGGCGTGACCTCCGCATCCCTTTCCACGAGTGCCCCGGTTGTCGGCGGCAGTTGGTGGGGAATGGAGTTTAGCATCGCGGGCCGGCCAACCGACGACTCGGCCTCCAAACCGGGAGCCAGATTCCAGATGGTTTCACCCGGCTATTTCCAGACCTTCGGCATTCGAATTCTGAAAGGCAGGGACTTTACAGACCAGGACAATGCAGGCGCCATGCGCGTCGCCATGGTTAACGAAACGTTCGTCAAAGAATATCTGCAAAATGTCGATCCGCTGGCCCAGCGCATTGTCGTGCGCCAACTGGATATGAGCACCATGGGCCCTCCCGTGGAGTGGCAAATTGTCGGCGTATTTCACGATGCGCGTAATCGCCGCACGCGTCGCGAAGATGCTCCCGAGATCGATGTGCCGTTCTGGCAGAGCCCACTGCCCTATGTGCGCATTTCCGCGCGCACGGCCGTCGAGCCCGCCAACCTTTCGAACAGCATTGCCGCGGCGGTTCACTCTGTCGACCCGGACTCTGCGTTGGACCACGTCATTACAATGGACCAAGCCCTCGATGAATGGCTCGCTGACGATCGCTTCGCTATGCTTCTCTTCGCGGGATTTGCCGGAGTAGCGTTGCTCCTCGCCGCCATCGGCATTTATGGGGTGATGTCCTTCGTGGTGGCCCAACGAACCCACGAAATCGGATTGCGAATGGCGCTCGGCGCCGGTTCGAAAGACGTACTGGTCATGGTATTGGGCGAAGGCATGCTGCTTGCCCTCGCAGGATTGTTCCTCGGCCTCGGCGGCACATACTTTGTCGGCCGCACCATGAATTCCATTTTGTATGGCGTCGCAGCAATGGACCCGCTCGCGTTCAGCATGGTCGCCGCCGTTCTCCTTGCCGCCGCGTTGCTGGCCTGCTACCTCCCCGCCCGCCGCGCCACGCAAGTCGATCCTATGGTTGCGCTCCGCTATGAATGACTCACTATAAATCGCGAGTTCTGTTTCAATAACTCAGGGCTGCTTCTTTTTGAAGAGTCCGCCGACCGATTTCGCTGCGCCAACCGGGGCTTTGGCCACATCCTTTGCCGCACTCTTACCCACGCTGCCGACACAACCAGCTTGCGATTTGAACATTCCTGCCGCCAGGCCTCCAACGTCCGGAATGAATTTCGGATTGGCTGTCGTGCCCTGAATCTGGAAGGGCACCGTCGTGCCGCTCTTGCAACCGCCTCCCCCGCCTGTGGCTTTGCCCAAGACTCCGCCCACGCTGGAAACCGGGCTCGCAACATCACCCAGAGCGCTGGTGAGCCTGGCGGCCATTTTGAAATCGAGATTATTTTTCGAGTCCACCGTGCCGGCGCCGTTCAGATCGCCGACGGAAGGAAGAACAGCCACGAGATCATCTGCTTTCAGACCATCGGGCGCCATG
Organism: Betaproteobacteria bacterium; assembly: GCA_903970165.1. GTDB lineage: Bacteria > Acidobacteriota > Terriglobia > Acidiferrales > UBA7541 > Acidiferrum. Next base: position 116,988 of record CAJCHZ010000047.1, on the reverse strand, counting down.
CGGAGATTCGTGGTGAGCTTTTCAATCTCCAAATCTTTACCGCTTTTTATACCGGCGAGCGAGCCGACGCCGGACATCATGGAGCCGAGATCGAAGCCGGATAGCTTTCCGTTGAAAAAGCCAACGCTGCCCGTGGTGACGAGTTTGTTCGTGGGACCAGCGAGGGTCATGCTCGCGTCGAGCGTGCCCGCTGTAAGCGAAGCGCCATTCGGAAGATGGATGCCGAGCGCCGGGAGAAAAGCTTCAAGGTCTTTGGCCGGCATGTCTTTTGCATCGAGCTTGATATTTACGACGGTGGCTTCGCCGCCCGTCTCGTACGCACCGTGGAGATGCGCGGCGGCGCTGCCGATTTTCAGTGTCGACGGATTCAAAATACCGGTGTTCTTGCGCACATCGTATTTCGTGTCGAAATCCACCGTAACGGGAACGCCCGCGGGAGATCCGCCGGCAACGAGCAAAGCCTTCGACAGCTTTACGGTGCCTTTTGTCTCGACTTCGCCATTTTGCGAGCCGAGATGGGCGTCGAGATCAACCAGCCCCGCAAGACCGCCGGACGGATCGAGGAATCCGCTGGCAGCGATATCCAGGCCGCTGACATTCAGTTTGGCATCGAGGGGAGTTAACGAAGCATCGTGCTGGTCGATGGGCCCAGCGGTTCCGTCGAGATGGAATTTTCCGCCCCCGGGAAGGTCGGCGCTGCCGGTGACGGGAAATTTGGACGCCGTCGAAAAATGGGAAACGACAATATTCAAATGATCGTAGGTGCTGCGCTTCAGCGAATTGGTTGAGCCAATCGTGATGCGGCCGTCCTCGAGCGTGAATTTGTCGACGGCAAGATCGGCGGGAGGAGTGGAAGCGCCTGCCGCAGGCTTTTGTGCGGACTTGGCAGCAGCACCGCCGAGTGTGGAATAGTTCCATCGGCCGGTTGGATTGTGAAGCATCGTGACATCGGGATTTTCAATGGCGATGCCGGTGACCTTGAGAGTCCTGCTGAAGACGAGCGGAAAAATCTCGACGCCGACTTTCAGCGATTTGGCGGTCAGAAAAGGCTCGCCGCTGAAGTTGGGATCGTCGCCAATGGAAACGCTTTCCGCGGAGAGCGAGCCGCCGAAAAGGGAAAGGCTGAGCTTGCCCAGCTCCACTTTGCGTCCGAGAGCCTGCGAAGCTTTCTCTTCAATTTTGGGGCGGAACTTGTTCACCGGGATCAGATACGGGGCTAGGCCAATAATAAGGACGAGAACGGCGCCAACAACAAGAACAATGCGCAGCGTGCGGTTCATGGCAATCTCCAGGTCGGGAGGATAGACGAGGGGAAACGCGGGGGATGATAGCACGGGAGAAAAGCCTGAGCGAAGCGCAGCGCCAACTTAGGTGCAGGCGAGCGCCATTTGATTCGCCGAAAAAAAAAGTGTTGCCAATGCATGTCGGCTTGCATCGAACAGCACGTGCTAATATGGCGACCATGAGACGCCGGAATACCCCTTTAATTGTGGCAATACTCACCCTTTTCGCAGGCCGTGCGGCAGCGGCGCAGCAAGGACCATCGGCGGTCGAACCTCGCACGGGGCTTGGCACGGAACTTGCCACAGAGCCTCGCACCGAACTACCCGATAATCCCACGCCGAAGCAGGACCAGGCTGCGGCCGATCCACAAGAAAAAAAGGGCCCGCCAGGACCGATCGGACTGATCGCCCGAAGGTCTTTTTTCTATCCCGAACTGGCCACCACTCCGGGCCCGCTGACCACCAAGGAAAAATTTGAGCTGTTTCTAACCAAGAGTATTTCCCCGCCCCAGCTATTGGGCTCGCTGGCGTCGGCTGGGGTCACTCAGGCCATGGATCGATTTCCAGGCTACGGCCAGGGCGGTACAGGTTTCGCAGACCGCTTTGGCTCCTCGATGGGCACGGGCGCTTCGAGCAATTTCTTTGGAACGTTTATCGTGGCATCCATGCTTCATGAAGATCCTCGATACTTTCCGCGGGTCGAAGGAAGCTTTCGGAAGCGTTTGGGATACGCGATAAGCCGCGTCGTCGTGACGCGCAAGGATAGTGGAGGCGATACATTCAACTGGTGGGGAACAACTGGCCAGTTGGCCGCGGAAGGCTTGGCGAACTCCTACCTTCCTTATGCGGAGCGCCATGTTGGAAAGACCCTTGAGCGCTTTGGGATCCGCATCGGGTTCAGCGCCGCCAACAACGTACTTAAAGAATACTGGCCGACCATTTTCAAGAGCTTGGGCCTGAATAGGGTTGCGCCAGGGTTGAAGCCTGATAATCCGACGCCGGGGCAACCGCAGGGTTGATCGCGGGTGGTTCGCAGAAAACTGTGCGGCGAGCTCCGCCGCGAGGACGCTAAAGCAGTTTAGTTCGGCTGGTCATTAATACCGCAATACGATTCTTCACTAATCTTCGGGCTTTGATTTATACAGTTTTCACCCGATTTACGCTTAAATCGCTCTTTGGCACGATGTCTTTGTCATTGCCTCGACACCCTAGGACGCTCTGTAAACGCTTCATGGAAATATGAGGCGACCGGGCTGGGACGGAGCGTCCTTTCCAAAATTCTAAACGATCCACACTCCAGCGAACGAAGTGCGAAGCAGAATGGAGCGATTTCCAGGTGCCGTGTCTCATCGTCATTTTGCTTTTGGCATTTCCCAGAATCGCGCTGGCAGTGATCTTTCTGACGTCAAATTATCTTCAGCGCGCCTATCACGGGCTGCTTTTGCCGCTGCTTGGATTCATCTTTCTGCCCCTCACGACTCTTGTTTACGCGTGGATGGTGAATACACGGACGCCGCTGCAGGGCATCAATTTGATTATTCTTGTGATCGCCGTGGTCGTTGATCTCGGCGGTTGGGGCGGCGGGGAATACCACCGGAGGTCACGCTGGACGTAGCAGTCCGGGCTGGACTCTTGCAAGCTCCTGCAAACGGCTTTAAGTGAATGTTGGAAGCATGATATTCGTAGTTTTAGATACCAATTAGGTATAATTTTTGCGCACAAATGCGTGTAATCTGGTTCAGTAGCAGTCGTGATAAAATCTTATCGCGGGGCCGTAGCTCAAATGGATAGAGCGAGAGTTTCCTAAACTCTAGGTTGGGAGTTCAAACCTCCCCGGTCCCACCAGAGGATGCAGTGATCGAACAAATTACGCTTCGCATGGCCGACAAAGAATACCCGACATTTTTTGAGTTGGGTTTTTTTGACCTCGACAAGAAAGAACAGAAACACTACTTCAGAACGACAAGGTACGGCACCGAAGTCGAGCTTCGCCCTTTGTTGCACGAGCATGGAGTGGCCGCCCCCGAGATCGAGTACCTTTTCACCATCGCAAAGACCGGCGAGGTCGCGAAAATTAACCCAATAACCGCAGTTGACGGATGCACCGCCGTCGCGTAGCGTTGAATTTGAGCATGCCGCGAAGATCTCCAACGCAGAAAATTTCCGCGAAAGTTTCGCGGAAGACAGCCGCGCTTGCGCTCGTGACCGTGCTGGCGATGCTGATTGCCCCCATTTGCGCGCCTCTCTGCGCCGCAAAGACGTGTTCTTCGCCCCGAGTTGGAGAACAGTGCCACGATATGGGCGCCGTGTTGGACAGCGCCACCGGCAAAATAGCTTCCTCCCACAAATCGTGCAGAGTCCTTGAGTTTTCGGCGGTCCTCCTCAAGCTCAATGAAGAATCCTCGCTTTCGCAATACGTGCGAAACGACTTCTCGTCACTGGCTATTTCTTATTCGGGCCTCTCCGCGCAAGCCGTCTTGGGTGCGGGTAGCGAAAATCAAGCAGTTCACAAAGATTCTTTCGGGTCACCTGATTCGCTCTCCCTGATCACTATTCTCCGCATCTGACACTCGCTCTCAATTCCATCTGCCATTTTTGCGCGCAGGGACTTGTTTATCCTGCCTGCCCTGACTTCCGAAGGGAAGAGCGAAGGGAGCGGCGAAGGGCCCCGCTTTTGTGTCACCCCAGTCCAACGTTCCGTTTCAAAGAGAATCCTCGGAGGTAGTGATGAGCGGTTCAAGAAGAAGGTTTATTCAGGACACGGCCTTTTTAGGGGCAAGCGTTCTCGGATTAGCGGAAGCCCTGCGGGGAAACACGCCGGAAAACGATCCGCAGACCGCCCGCGAAATGGAGCAGGGGCGCCACCACAGTCCCTACGGCCGTCCCAAGAAAAAACCTGCCCCAGTCGCACCGGCGGGGCCCGACCCCTGGTTGCCCATGCTCACACCGGACCTGCCGGATCTGCCGCACGAGATGGATGGCGCCGTGAAAGTTTTCCATCTGGTCGCCGAGCCAGTGAAGCGAAAAATCGCCCCATTCAAAACGATGGACGCCTGGGGCTACAACGGCACGTGCCCCGGCCCGACCATTCAAGTTCAGCAGGGCGAGCGCGTGCGCCTCATCCTGGAAAACCGCCTGCCGGAGTCAACTTCCATTCACTGGCACGGCCTCGAAGTTCCCATTGAGCAGGACGGTGTGCCGTGGATCAGCCAGAAGCCCATCGCGCCGGGAGAAAAATATTCTTACGAATTTACCGTGCATCAGGAAGGCACATTTTTTTATCACTCGCACGGCGCCATGCAGGAAATGATGGGTATGGTTGGATTTTTTGTTGCTCATCCGGAGCGCGCCTACAAACCTCGCGCCGATCACGATTTTGGCGTGATTCTCCAGGAGTGGGCCGTTCTCCCGAATAACTCCGTTCCGAATACCGCCGGGATGGAGTTCAACTGGCTGACGTTCAATGGCGTCTCGGCGCCGGCCATCACCCCGATGATTGCGCGCCTCGGGAGCCGCGTGCGAATGCGCATCATTAATATGGGGATGGACCACCACCCGATTCATCTGCACGGGAATCAGTTCGTCCTGACCGGAACGGAGGGCGGGCGCGCGCCGGAATCCACATGGTATCCGATGAACACCGTGCTGGTCGGCGTCGCGCAGGCCCGCGTCGTCGAGTTTGATGCGAAGTATCCCGGATCATGGATGGTTCATTGCCATCTTCCCCATCACATGATGAACAACATGATGGACCTGCTGCGCGACCGCGCGATCGAGACAGCAAGTTCAACCGATGCAAAGGCCCTGAGCCAGATGCAAACGCTGGCCAACAGCGTGCCGTTCGAACACGTCCATCACTCCCCGATTGCGGAGAACGCAAACAGCGTGCCGGGCTTTCCGCAGGATGCCTTCATGGAAATGGGCATGGATGAGGCCGTGGCAAAGCCCGAAGTCCATGGTCTGCCGCCAAATTGGAGCGCCGGAATGATGGGAATGATGACTCTAGTGCGTGTGCTGCCCGACAAGGAATACGAAGAAATGATGGCGCGGATTAAAGAAGGAAAGAAAGAGCAGACACCGGAGCACCATCATGAGTCGTGAACGAAGAAGAGGAAGAAAAACAAATTACGCAGAGTACGCAGGGTTACGTGGGGGGTTACGTACAACGTTCAGGGAGACAACGGGGATGAGTACGAAATTCGCTTTGCGAATTGTTCTCGGAATTCTGGCAGGGGCGATGACCCTCGCGATGCCCCTTGCGAACGCTTCCTGGGCGCAAGACACCAAGCCATCGCCGGCCATGCCAATGCCGGTGCAGGAACCGATGCATCACCATCACGGCGATATTCCGTTGGTCACAGCGGAATATCCGCAAATGGGGCGTGCGCAAGCGAGCGCGGGCCAACAAGTTGTCACCCTGGAGCAGGTGGAAACGATGGCGCGTGACACGAACCCGACGCTGCGGCAAGCGGAAGTGGAAATTCGCGCGGCCAAAGCGCGGCAGCGGCAGGTGGGCCTCTACCCAAACCCATCGGCCGGCTACACGGGCGACGAAATTCGCGGCGGTTCTGTCGGCGGCGGCAAGCAGGGATTTTTTGTGCAGCAGAGGATTGTTACGGCGGGAAAACTTGGCAAGAGCCGCGATGTACTTTCGCGCGAAGCGAAACTCGCCGAGATTGAAGCGCAAGAGCAGCGCATGCGTGTCGAAACCGCGGTGAAAATGGCATTTCTGCGCGTGTTAGCCGCGCAGGAATGGCTCGACGCGCGCCGCGATCTCGCAAAAATTGCTCAGGACGCCGCGCAAACGCAGCGCGAACTGATGAACACCGGTCAGGCTGACGAATCCGAAGTCCTGGAAGCGGAGGTCGAATCGCAACGTATGCGTATGGCCGCGCGCATGCAAGAAAACACGCTGCGCGAGGAATGGCGCTCGCTGGCCGCGGTCGTCGGTCAGCCGGACATGCCCGTAGCAACGGTCGCCGGCGACCTGGAACACGGCTGGCCGGAACTCAATGAAGAAGAAGCCGTCGAAGACATCGCGAAAAAAAGCCCCGCCGTGGAAATCGCGGAAACCGCGGCAGGGCGGGCGCAAGCCACGTTGACACGCGCTCAGCGTGATCCGATTCCCGACCTGCTGCTCCGCGGCGGGCTCGAGTACAACCACGAAACGCTGGGCAGCGTCCCGTGGGCCAAAGGCTGGGAAGGAATTGCCGAGGCCAGCATGCAAATTCCGATTTTTGACCACAATCAGGGCAATATCTCCGCCGCGCGAGCGGACGTGGAGCGTGCCCAGCAGGAGAAAACGCGCATCGCGCTCACTCTGCGGGAGCGCGCCGCGACGGTCGTTGACGAATATTCGAACGCCAAGCTCATGGCTCTCGAATACCGCGACGAAATCCTTCCGCACGCGAAAAAAGCCTACACCCTTTTGGTGGACAAATACGGCCGCATGCTCGCCTCGTATCCTCGCGTGCTCGACGCCCAGCGCAAACTCTACGAACTCCAGGTCGAATACATCGCCGCCCTCGAAGGCGTCTGGACCAACGGCCTCGCTCTTCAGGGCTATCTCCTCACCGACGGCCTCGAAGCCCCGGCGCGCCCGGGCGAAGTCGACAGGCCCATCCGCGAAACCAATGTGCCCATGCCGGAGCGCAACATGTCCCCCGGCGAAGCCATCCCCCGGCCCTAACCGGCGATAGGGCCTTTCCGAATACCTATAAAGTAAGAGCTAGCGACAACACACTCGGACTTGACACTCGGACTTGCTTGCTCTCGAAGCCTAGACTTCAACCACCAAGCTCCTGAGTCCACGAAGGGCGAAATTAGGCACCCACTCGGGAGATTCGCTCGCCAACCGCATCGCAGGGAACCTTTGAAGCAATTTGAGAATGGCAACTTGCCCCTCGATCCGCGCCAGCTGATTCCCGATGCAGAAATGCGCGCCCGCACCAAACGCCAAATGATCGTTTTTCAGGCGCTTCAGGTTCAGGCGGTCGGGATGTTCGAACTTTCGCGGATCGCGGTTTGCCGCTCGCAAGAACAAAAGGACGGAGTCCCCTGCTTGAATGCGGACGCCTTCAATTTCCAGTTCGTCTTTAACAACTCGGGTAACGAACTGCAGGGGGCTTTCATAACGTAGAAGTTCTTCAACGGCCATGCGAACGATCTCGGGGTTTCTCCGGAGGTTGGCCATTTCTTCGGGATTTTTCAGGAGCGTGTACATGCCATTGCCTATCAGGTTTCGCGTGGTTTCATGACCGGCGAAGAGCAGCATCACACATTGCGCGTAGAGCTCTTCTTCGGTCAGCACATGACCATCTTCTTCGATGTCGATCAAGATGCTGATCAGGTCATTGCCTTTGTGCCTGCGACGATCCGCAACAATCTCGCAAAAGAAATCTGTCAAGGCGAGGACCGCTTCCTGCGCAGCGCCGGCGACCTCATTCGTAGTTGGCGAGCCCACGAAGAGAGCGATGGCGTTGGTCCAGTTAACGAATTCCTGATGCCGGGATGCGGGCACGCCCAGCATCTGCGCAATGACACGTACGGGAAGCGGGTACGCGATGTCGCGCAGGATGTCGATCCGTTTAGCCCCCGCGGGCACCTCGGCATCCAGCATCCCGTCAACCAGAGCTTCCACCTGTGCCCGCAGCGCCTCTGCCACCGCTGGCGAGAACCCTTTGTTCAATAGCTTGCGCAAACGCGTATGCTCGGGTGCGTCGAGGAAGAGCATCCACATCTCCAACGCGCGCTCAAGTTCGGCGAAACTGGAGCGCGTCTCGGGAGGAAGCCTGGACAGCAAAAGCCGCATCCTTCCCGCCGACGATAGTCGCGGATCCCGCAGGAATTTAAAGCACTCGGCGTATCGAACGAGCGCCCATCGCGGGCCGTTGAAATTAATCCGGTGAATCGCAGTCTCTTCGCGCAGCTCCGCGCAGACGCGATGCGGATTCTGGAGAAATTCTGGGGTGAGAATGTCTTTCGCAGGTGGGACAGTTTGCACGTTGAGCACTGTCTTTCCCTCCAAATCTAACAGGAAGGCTTGACGCTGAGGGACGACCTTAACACGCTTTCTTCCCATCGCAAAGCAGCTGTGCGGCTTAATCGATGAATTACGGTTAAGTCGGGAGCAATACAGTCAGTGGTAATTCTTGCGAGGATCCCGTCGGGCTGAGACTCGCCTCAACTGTCTAGACCTATCTATAAGGATCGGCATTCGTAACTGTCCAGCATCCAACCAGCCCCTTGCGCCACGTATCGAGTGCGAAACACTGGTACCCCAGTCACGTTGACCAACCGAAAATTTAGTGGGTACTGTGCAGGATAGGGCTCCCGGGTGTCGGAAGACGTGTTCACCACGCTTATGCAGTTGGCAGGTGGCCCCCCATTGCGGGCGGTATTAGTCCTGAGCGGCGGCGACAGGGCTACGGCCGGCTTCTTGCAGCCGGAGGGCATTATATTTTAACTGACTGGTTAAATACAAAGGCCTGAAATTTAGGGCGCTGGCAAGTACGTGGCAGCTGCGAGAAGTAAATGGAAAGTCGAACGGGGCGATGACAACTGTTTTAAAAGCAGGACGTTACGAGATTCTTGGTGAGTTGGGCCGCGGCGCCATGGGTGTCGTCTACAAGGCCACCGACCCGGTCATCGGTCGCACCGTCGCCGTGAAGACCATCAAATTGAGCGAAGAAGGCACCGGGTTGTCACGCCCCGAGTTGCTGGCGCGGTTCCAGACAGAAGCCCGGGCGGCTGGCCTGCTCACGCACGCGAACATTGTGGTTGTCTTCGACGCTGGCGAAGAGGACGGCCTCTACTACATCACCATGGAACTGGTGGAAGGAAAGAGCTTACAGGCGCATCTGGACGGCGCGCAGGCGTTCCCGCTGCCCCGCATTTTGCGCATCATGGAGCAGACCTGCAGCGCGCTCCAGTTTGCTCACGAACGGAACGTGGTTCACCGGGACATCAAGCCGGCCAACATTATGCTCACGGCCGACGACACGGTAAAAATCACCGACTTCGGCACCGCCAAGATCCTCCAGTTCGGCACGATGCAGCAAACCGCCCACGTCATGGGCACGCCAAGTTACATGTCCCCGGAACAGGTGAAAGGCCGAGCGGTGGATGGGCGCAGCGATATTTTCTCCCTGGGCGTGCTGCTCTATGAAATGGTGACCGGAGAGAAGCCCTTTCCCGGACAGAACATCACAACGGTTATCTATAAGATAGTGAACGAAGAGCCGGTTCCGCCGCGCCAGATTGATCCGTCCATCCACCCGGGAATCAGCGCCGTCGTAATGAAAGCCCTCGCCAAGGAACCCGAGGCTCGCTACCAGAGCTGCCGCGAAATGCTCGAAGATTTGCGGAATTATCGCAGCATCGCGCCCGGCGCGAGCCCGGACAAAACCCTGGTGGTAAGTAACCAAGGCATGCCGAATGCCACGCTGCCCCTTGGCGGAAGCGGAACGCAAGGCGGACGCAACTTCCAGTTACAAGAACAAGATCCGATGGTGAATGCCACCACGCGTTCCTTGAACGTGCGCGCGGCCAGCCCAACCTCAACGCCAACCGTACGCCGCACTGGCCCTGTTCAGCCCTATGTTGAGCCTCCAAAAAAGAAAAAGAGCTTCATCGGAACCATCATTATCGCGTTGCTTCTTATTGGCGTTATCGCGTATGGCGTGCAAAAGCTGCGCCCCGTCGTGGAAGAAGTTCGCAAGCTGAACGCAGGACAGAAATCGGTCGATGGAGATTCGACCGCGGCCACGGCCGCAGCGCCAACGGATAATCCGAACGCCAACGGTTCCGCGACTCCTGGCGGAAGCGATACCCCGTCTGTGGCGGGCAACGATGCCGCTTCACCTGAGAAAAAATCTTCCGAAGTACCCGCGGAAAAACCCCTGCCTAAGAAGACCGAGCCGGTGGTGAGCGCGCAAGCCGCGGACTACAAGGGCCGCATTGAAGAGGCCATTACGCTGAGGGGTTTGACGGGACGCGCCAAGGTGCAAGCCATTGGAAACACATTGGTCCTCTCCGGAAAACTGCGCCCGGCGGAGCACGGCGGATTGCTGAAATTTTTGCGGGACGCTCCCGCGACTGTCCGCGTTGTAGACCATATCGAATATGAGGATTCTCCGGTGGCGGACGACAAATCGGGCGATGCGGATGGCGCGCACCCGGTCCCCGCGGCCGGACGCGGCGCAATCCATGTCGTGACGGATCTCGTTGGAGCGACGGCCGTTCTGCGCGGACCCGCGGGGCGCATCTTGAATCAATGCCAGACGCCGTGCGGTTTCAACGATCTCAACCCGGCGCGCTACAGTCTGGAAGTCTCGAAAGATGGTTACCAGCCGATGCAAACCGCGCTGCAGGTGAAGGCTGGAAATGTTGTGGACCAGAAAGTCGCACTCGAGTCTCTCGCCAAGGGATTGCTCATAACCAGCAAACCCGGCGGGGCCGATATCTTCATTAATGGCGCGAAGCAGTCCGGGCAGACGCCTGTGACGCTGCCGCTCGCGCCCGGCCAGTACAACCTGGTTCTGCGCATGCCGGGCTACGAGGCTTATGCCGGAAGCGTCCAGGTGAAAGACAACATCCAAACGCAGCTCGACGTGGATCTTAAAGAAAAAAACAACGTTAAGGTCGCCTGGGCGCAGGTAGATACGACTCCCAAGGGCGCCGAAATCTTCGTCGACGGCAAGACGACCGGACAAGTCTCGCCAGCAAGAATCCAAGTGCCCACAGGGCTACACACCGTCAGTGTGAAACTGGATGGCTACCAGCAAGAACGCCGAACCATGCAGGCCAGCGAAGGCGGAACAAGCAACATTCAGGTCACCCTCAGGCCCAAGTGAGTTTGAATCCTCTCGGCTGCCCCGAACTTACGGAGAATCCGACGCGAACCTTTTGGACTTTCGGGGTCGGTGACTTGTTGTATGAAGTTGACTCTAAATCCGGCCCGGAAGTTTGTGCCGGCTCTCCCACCAAACGGTCTTGTGGTCGTCAAGTTTTTCTGAGACCGTCCTCGCGCTCCGAATATCCACAATGATATGGTTGACGGTATTATTTGCGCGGCATTAGAATCCTCAGCACTTTGCGCTCGAATGATGCCACCGGCGAGGCACTAATTTCCCCCCTAACTCCATGGGCCCTTCCGAACTCCACGACACCCTCCCTCGTTCCTTCCACCACGGTTCCTTCTACATTTCCAACCCGATTGCGATGGCAGCAGTTGTATCGCGAGGCGGACCTGTACAAGGCTGCCGTGCGTTTGTACACCCAGCCGCTCTTTTGCTGGCGCAAAGCTCTATTCGCTTCGACCGACCAGAAAGACCTGTACGACTTCGCTCGCTTCGGATTGCACAACCTCGAATCGATTCACCAGGCTCTCAAGCGAGAAGCATTCGCCTTCCGTCCGGCGCTGGCACTGCATCGCGAGTTTCGCGGCAAGCGCCGGACGCTCTATGTCTTTCCCTGGGAAGAACGGCTCGTCGACTTGCTGCTCTACCGGCTGCTGAGCGGACGCCTGCAGAACTGGTTTTCTTCCAATAGCTATGCCTACCGCCTTCGGGGATTCGGCCTGGACCGTTGCCAGCGAAAAATTTCGCTCATCTTACGCGAGGCTCGTCGCCCGTTGTTTGTCGTGAAGCGCGACGTGGCCAATTATTTCCCTTCCGTGGATCACGGGCTGTTGCGCCAGCAGCTAGCGTGGCTCGTCGAACCACATGATTATTTGTTCCGGCTTCTCGAAGAGCGAATGCGCTTCTACTATCAAGAAGACGGACATCTCGTCCGAGCGAACCGTGGAATCGCTTTCGGAACCGCCACCGCGTCCCTCTTTGCGAATGTATACCTGACTTCGCTGGACCGGCGGCTCGACGCCATTCCGGGATTGCAGTATTTCCGATATGCCGATGATTTAATCCTGTTGGCGGCAGATCGCCAGGTGATCGAAGCGGCGCGCCAGGAACTTGCCGCCGGACTGCTCGCATTACGCCTTGAGAGCAAGCTCAGCCATCAAGAGGATTGCGTCTTGTGTCGCGACGCGGAAGTCGTCAAGGAAATTGCGATTGACCCGCAAGGTTTCAAACCGGCGCGCAAGATTCGCCATCTCGGCCTGGAGTTTTGCTCCGACGGAGTGATCCGTTTGTCGCGCGACAAATGCCGCAAGATCGGCAATATCTTTCGCTTTGCCTTTCGAAGGAAGCGCGCCAAGCTGGCCCGTATTCGCGAGCCGCGCAAAAGGGCCGAATTCCTGGTAAGCGTCGCGCGAAACGCTCTAGAGCAGAGCGTGCGTAAAGTGGCGATTGTGGACTATTATCTGAAGCACGTGAACGACGAACTGCAATTGCAATTCCTGGACCGCTGGCTTGCCGAGGAAGTGCTCGCGCTGACGTTTAACGGCAACCATCGCAAAGCATATTTCCGGCAAATCCCGTTCGCCGCGCTGCGCGCCATGGGTTTGCCCTCGCTCGTGCACCGGCGGCGCAAAATCCGCCACGGTCAGATCGTGGCGCCGTTTTTCGTGTGGAAGAGCCACCAAGCCGAAAAGAGTTCCAGGGAGACGGCTGTCAAGCTGCGGCGCTGCAACGCCCGGCCGCAGCTTTCTCTCCAAGCCCTGCAGCAGTGACGTCGCCTCGCAAGAGGACCTGGTGAGAGAGAGGAGTCACCTGTCGAGGGGCATAATTGAAGACGGTAAATACATTTACCGACGTTTCTTGAGCCGTTTCCCTGGAACTTGTCCTGGTTGTTCTCTCGTTGGAGATCCTTGGGAGCTGGTTTATGGCGGAGTTTGATGACGCATTGAATTGTCCGGAGTGCGGAACGTGGGGCGCCAAAAAGTCCTGGTTCAAAGTGAAGTGTGTCAATCGGAATTGTCCAAAATACGATGCCGAGCGGGCAGCCTCGTTGCAGAAGAGCCGGATCGTCGGCAAAAGCGCGATCGAGATTTTTCCCCATCTGAAAGGCACCGCGCTTGCAGACGATTACAATTTGCAAATTCGCTATCGTAATTTTCGCGGTGACGAACTTGTCTACTCGGCTGATCCCGAGACCGGCTATCAGCAAGGTCAGCACGCCGTCTTCCGGCTGGCCCCCACGGGCAAGCCTGTGACCTTTAATCTGCAAAGAATTCAGAACCGCGGCGAAGTCGAAGCCGTGCTGGCGAAAAGCCAGCAACCCTCGGGTAGTGAGCGAAAGTTGCTTCGCCGTCATTTGCGTGCCGGAACCACCTCAAAGAGATTCGAGGAGCTCCGCGCTAAGTATCCGAAATACCGCGATTAGCTGCCCCCACCCCCGACCCCTCTCTAACCTTTATTACCGTTTCCGCGCATTTACGCGTTTTCGCCCATCTTCTACCTCCAGGAACGAGCCTCCAAATCAGCAAATGTGCCCATTCCTGTCCTACCCAGCACGTAACATTTTGTAACCAAGCTAGGAAATCAGTGCTAGTATCGCGAAATTAACTCGCACAAAATAAGGGCTTTATCCGCTATATTCCGGGGCAGGCGTCGTGCTTGCATTTTAGCTAAGGGTACCCTGTCCTCAAGCAAACGCATTGGGGAATGCGGGCAGGACTCTTCTCGATGACTGGTTCATCGCGGATCTAGAAGAGGAAGAAGCAAGCGGGGAAAGCTTTGGTACTTCGGGCGATGGTGCCGGTGGAGGAGCAGCGCAACGACGCGAAAACGCGTCCGCACGGCGACTCTTCAACCAAAAATAATGCACGCTCGATCTCGGCCTCTGGCCGCGACGATGCGCGTCCGTCGCCTGATGCCCGGACCGCGGGATTAATCCACGCGCTGCGGTGCCTCCATCTGCTGATTCGCTCCGAACGAATCTACGACAGGAATCATCCGCGTCGCCTGCAAAGCCTGGACACCGCCTACGAGGCGTTGCACGATTTTGCCGGGGCGCTGAACGGCATCCAAATACACATTGAGCGCGGCGGGCTGGTGGCGCCAAAGCTCAGCGATGCGCATCTTCCCGATACGCGCGGCGAAATGCAAACGCTGGCGCTGGACTTGCAGCGCGCGGGAATTCAGGTGCTGGGATTCGGGCGGCAGTTTCATGTAGGCGAACTGGACACGCTCGCGCAACTCTTCAAAGCATCGTTGCTAAGATCGGAAGATTCTATAAAGCGCGGCGGCAACTCCTGGTGGACCGCGAAATTGCTCGAACATCGCGTGGAAGGAATTACGATTAATACGCAAACGGAACGCAAGGTGGATACGGTGCTGGCGAGCCTGATGGGTGCGCTGGTGGCGTACGGCGGAAATTCGCCGCGTGAAGCCACCGATGCGCCTATTCTGCCGCCGGAGTTTGATGATCTTTCGGGCGCGCTGCGCCTGATTGGACGGCTGACTCCGCCTCTCGAAGCGGCGCGCGGGCTTTCGCCGGAAGAAGCGGCGCGTGCAATTCACGGAGCGATGGAAGATGCGAGCCGCGAGACAGTTCGCATGCTGCTCAGCTCGATTTCGCAATACTCGCCCCGTGAAGGAGAGCGGCCGCAGCCGTACCTCCTGCGGCTTTCGGAAAGTTTGATTCTGGAATTCCTTGGCGCGGAGTTTTCGGCCGGGACGCTGGCGCCGGCAGCGGTGAAACAGACCATTGGCCGGCTGAGCGACGTCCTCGTGACGTCGGGCGAATACAAAGGGCCGCACTCCTCGCAGCATTTGACGCTGCTGGCAACAACGTGGGCGAACGAATCGCACCGCGAACAAATTTTCGAAAAGTTCTGGGTGGAGTTGCCGCCACGAGAAAAATCGGCGGTGCTGCGCGGGCCGGAAGTGTGGAGCGTGCCGGTTGTCGCGCTGAAAAAGACGCTTGGTCAACTGGCCGAGACGGGTGCGGATGCCCCCCGGCGCGAGGCGCGAAATATTCTGTTGAACTATTCGCGGCGCGTGGAGCAGGAGAACGTTTACGGGCGGCGCGCGGTGGCCGCTGGGCTGAACGAAATGACGGCGATCATTGAATCGCTGTGGCCCAACCAGGTGCCGGAGGATTTGAGCCGGGGGACGCTGAAAGCTCTGGAAAAGGAAACGATTCCGGAGACGGCGGCGCTGCTGGCCGCTTTTCTCGAAACTTTGGGACGCATCGCCGTGGTTCGCGGCGATTACACCGGATTCGAGACGATTCTGATTGGGCTGGAGCGTTCGCCGCGCGACAAAGAGCATGACCACATGTCGGCGCTCGGGCACCGGCTGGTTGCGCAAGACCGCTGGATGTTGCTCGTGGACGCCTCGCTGGCAAACAGGCCTCTCGATCCGGTTCTACCGCGGCTTTTGCAGCGTGACCCGGAGCGTTTGCTCGATCGTCTGACGCTCTTAATGACCGAACCGCGCGGCGCGGAGATGATCGCGGCCATGGCGCGGCTGCTGCGAACGATTGGCGTGCCCGTGTTGAACCTTCTCGAGACGCGGCTTTACGAAGCGCGGCGGCAGCGCGTAAGCGCGGCGATCAAGCTGCTGGCCGCGACGGACCCCGAGCGTTTGCTGCGCGGACTCGCGCGGGCGCTGGCCAGCTGGGAATGGAATCTGCAAGACCTGGCCGTGAGCGAACTTTCGCGTCCGGCCAATGCGGGTTCCGCGCAAACCGCGGCTTTCGTGTTTTCCGCGGTCCTGGCCGACGCACATCCGCTGGTTGTGCCGATGATGATCGATCAAATCGGCTTGGCGATGGAGACGACCGCCGTGCCGCAGTTGATGGAAATTGCCGCGGGGGAGCATGAGGTCCTGCGCGATCTCTTTGTGCGCATCAAAGCTATCGAAGCGCTGGGCCGCATGCGGGCGGTCGAGGCGGCGGAATTGCTGAAAATGCTGGCGGAAGGGCGCGAAGGTTTGGCGTTTTCGGAACCGTCCGGATTGAGAGCGGCGGCGGAAGACGCACTGGCCATGATGGAAGACCGGCCGTCTTCTTCGCGGGCGCGTGCGGCGTTTGAATCCGGTGCTGGATCCAATAGCAACTACGTGGTGCCGCGCCGATATGTGCGCGTGCCGCTGGAATCTCCTTTACGGGCTCAGATTGATGGCTCGCAAGTCGGGCTTGCACGCGTGAAAACTATCAGTCTTGGCGGCGCGTACCTGGAATCGCCCAAAAAACTCACCGTGGGCGATTCGATCAAACTGGAAGTACGCTCCGGTTTGCGCAAGATTCATTTCACTGCCGTGGTGCGAAATATCGGGCCGGACGGCAGCGGCGTCGAGTTTGTGCACATGAAAGACGAAGATCGCGATAAATTGCGCAAACTGGTGCAGCGCCACCTGCCGATTTAAGTCAATCAGTCCCTCCCTACTTCTGCTGGTGCTGCGTTGAGGACGCATGAAGCGCAGCCAGGCGGCACCTACCACATTTTTTCGGACGTATTCACTTGGCCACTCTCCGAGAAACGATGAATTGAGCCCCTACAGGGCGGAACTGCACAGGCTGAAGCCTGTGCCACCTATCATTACGACCTACCTTGTGCTGTGACACTTCTGGCCATTCGTGACATTTAGTATAGTTAGGTCAGAAAAAGATAAAATGACATGACGCTAAAGACGCGGAGGCGCGTGAGTGAGAACGGGCGGGTGGTGATTCCGGCGTCGTTTCGGAAGCGGCTAGGAATTCGGGCCGGGGACGAGGCTGTGCTCGAGATTCAAGACGATGAGTTGCGCATCCGCACGATGAATCGAAACATCGCGCGCGCCCAGCGGTTGGTGCGCAAGCATGTGAAGGCGGGGACTTCGCTGGTGGACGAACTGAATGCGGAACGGCGCGAGGCCGCGCGGAATGAATAGAGCGGTGCTGGACGCTTCGGCGCTATTGGCTGTTCTGAATCAGGAGGCGGGGGCGGAGACATTGACGCCGAGATCTTGAGCGTGGCCGCAATCAGCACCGTGAATCTGGCGGAGGTGCACAGCAAGCTCGTTGGGCGAGGACTCAGTCCTGACGATGCTTGGGAGGCCGCGCTGGGGCCCATCCGGGACGCGGTCCCGTTCACCGCGGAGCAGGCAAGACTTGTGGGCGATCTGGCGCAAACGCGTCTGCAAAGGTTGTCGTTGGGAGACCGCGCTTGTTTGGCGCTGGGGGTTGCTCTGAAGGCTCCGGTATATACGGCGGACAGGTCGTGGAAGGAGTTGAAAGTGGGGGCGCGCATCCACGTCATCCGCTGACAGGTAATCGTTTTGGGAATCGCGAAAGCCACCGCAAGCGGTGGAACCCGCCAGCGTGGGAATAATCCTCACTAAACCCCCGCGATTTTCAGAGCATCCCCGGTCTTTGCGTGATTCCGCTTTGAACGATTGAAACCTCCTTCGCTATTGCGGTCGTCGATCCGGGTGTTGCAGCAACAAGCTGGAGCCTGGCCACACAGGCCAGAGCGGCGGCCTGGCTGGGGTGTGTTGCTTTCTGGAACATGGCGGGAACAGGCATGGGATGAAAAAAGCGGGATAGGGGCATAGACTCAGGGAAGTTGATGGATAAGTTTTAATTGAAGTCAGCGGGACGGTAGAGTAAAAGCTGAGTATTCATCGAGCAGAAATCGTTTGGCGGGACACGCCGCCGCCGCTAGGGGTAGCGGAAGACGGAATGGTTTCCACTAGGAGGAGTCAGATGAGGGGACGTCAGGGTGTGTTTGCGTGGATCACGCTGTGCCTGTTGGTGCTGAGCTGCGCCGCGATGGCTGCGGGGCAGGTAAATACGGCGACGCTGTCAGGCACGGTGACCGACCAGCAAGGACTGGGAGTGAAGGGCGCCAAGCTGACTCTTACGAACGCGGCGACGGGACTGGAGCGCACCGCGTTTGCGGATGAGGGTGGCCGATACAAAGTAGTGGGGCTTCCCCCCGGGAAATACAAGGTGCGCACGGAAGGCGGCACCGGCTTTTCGGTTTACGAAAATGACTCGGTAGTGTTAACAGTAGGTGAAGATGCGATCTTCGACCTGCGATTGGAATTGAAAGGCGTGGAACAAACCGTACAGGTAACGACGGACACAGCGCCCATCGAGACGGCAAAGACGGAATTCTCTCAGACCGTGGGGGAGCAACGCATTGACAATTTGCCGATTAATGGACGCAATTACATCAATTTCACGCTGACGGATTCTCAGGTTACGCGAGACAACGCTCCCAATACGGGAGCGGCGCCGACTTCCGGCTTGAACATCAGCGGACAGAACGGGCGATCGAACATCGTGAACGTGGACGGCGCGGATGCAACGGACAACGCGGTGAATGGCGTGCGGTCGACGGTGTCGCAAGAGGCTGTGCAAGAGTTCCAGATCATCACGAATGGTTACGCGCCGGAGTACGGCCGAGCCTCCGGAGGTGTGGTGAACATCATCACGAAATCCGGCGCTAATGAGTTTCATGGCGACGTGTTTGGCTATTTGCGGAATCGCGATTTCCAGGCGACGAATCCCTTTAGCACGGTTCCCAACCCGGCTTACACGCGCGTGCAGGCGGGGACGGCGTTTGGCGGGCCGATCAAGAAGGACAAAACCTTCTACTTTTTTTCGTATGAGATTACAAGGCGGCATGAAACAGGATTCTCGTCGATTGGACAAGGCAACTATGGGCTGACGGCATTCGACACGACCCAGATCGGATTGCCGTTCGGAACGCTACAGCTTACGCCTGATCAGGTTTCGTTTTTGACGAATCCCGCAACTTTACAGGAAGAGGCACTGAGCCCGGCGTTCGCGCAGGCAGTGGGAAAATACGTTTTCCTTGCAGGAGCATCTTCGGGCATGGCCGTCAACGGAGTATGGCCACAGGGACTGACGGGCATTGCGGGAATCAGCGGGTTTCCCACATCGTGCACAACTCCGCCGTGCTTTGTGCCAGCTTCCTATCAAGATCTGGTGGCGCAACAAGGCAATTTCCCGATCTTTGAAGGGACGAGTCTTTATTCGTTGCGAATCGATCACGCCATTAATGCGAACAATCACTTGATGCTGCGCTCCAACGTAAGCCCGAGCACGGTGACGGGCATTGAAGTCGCCGGACAGGACCAGCCGTACGGGCAGAATGCTTACTCGCGAACTTCGCAGCAGACGTATCGCGACGTCGCGGGCGTGGCGGAGTGGGTCACCATTCTGGGCAACAACAAGGTCAATGAGTTTCGCTTCCAGTACGCGCGCCGCGGTTTGCTATATAACTATTCGAGCGCGCCGGGGGGATCCGATCCGGCGATAAACATTACCGGCTATGCCTATTTTGGGCGCGAGCCTTATTCCTACATCCAGCGCGTCGAGAACCGCTACCAGTTCACGGACAATTT
The DNA here is from genome assembly GCA_903970165.1 of Betaproteobacteria bacterium. Lineage (GTDB taxonomy): Bacteria > Acidobacteriota > Terriglobia > Acidiferrales > UBA7541 > Acidiferrum. Next base: position 97,445 of record CAJCHZ010000047.1, on the reverse strand, counting down.
TTCGTGGACGATGGGGTCTCACGCCACCAAGTTTGGCGTGGATGTTAATTATATTCCGACGACCGCGACATTTACGGTTAACTACGGAGGCGTTTATGATTTCGGCGCCTTCAGCGCGGGCAATCTTGGATTTCCTGCAACGTTCCCTTCTTTGAACCCGGTGCAGGCGTATGGCGCGGGACTTCCAGCGGACTTCGTTCAGGGTATTGGAAGCCCGAGTGATTCGTTCAAGAACATTCCCCTGGGAGCCTTCTGGCAGGATTCCTGGCAAATCCGGCACAACCTGACGCTCAATTACGGCGTGCGCTACGACATCGAGTTCCCGCCAACGTTTGCGCCTCCCGATGCGCTGGCGCTGCAGGGCTATAACATTTTGGGACTGCAAAAAGGGATTCAGACGGACACGAACAACGTGCAGCCGCGCGTTGGCATTGCATGGGATCCCAAGGGTGATGGAAGAACAGTGGTGCGCGCTTCGTACGGTTTGTTTTACGACCACCCGCTCCTCGGCCTCTATTTCCTGGGGGATGCGTCGGATGGTTCCAAGAGCGTGCAGCTGGCCTTTGGCGGCACCGCGGCTTGCACGACTGCGGGCGATCCGGGAAACCTGAACGCGATTCCGATATTCCAGGGACTGCTGGTGAATCCGCTGGCGCCGCAGTGCGCGCCGTCCACGTCGGCGGCGCTGAATGATTCGCTGGGTTATTTGCCAAACCAGCAGCGGTTTCAAGCGCTGAATTTTCCGAATTCGCTGTTCATCGACCAGAACTATGTCAACGCAGGTTTTCCGCTGGGATTTCAGCCGTTCGGATATCCGCAGGGGAAGAATTTCGTTTATGCGTACTCGGAGCAGGCTAACTTGAGTGTGGAGCACGACTTCGGACATGGTTTTGTGCTGAATGTGGCTTACAACTTCAACGAGGGTCACCATATCAATCGGCCTATCAATGCGAACGCGATTCGCGGCGACCTGATGGTGGACAATCTGAATGCGGCGGTGGCGGCTGGGGTCAATCAGCCGACCGACAGCCCTTTTCTTGTTACCGGATGCGGAGTTTCACCGGGCGGAGTGCCGTACGTTCCAGCGGCGCTGGTGAATTTCTTCCGGCCGTCGGGTTTGAATCCGGCAGTTGCGGAAGCCGTTCTGGCTACGGAAGGTGCTGCAGGGGCGCAGTGCATCGGCTTGGCAAATCAGGTGCTGCAAGCCGATGGGTTGAATTCCAAGTGCAACCCGGCTGCGGGGCTTACTAACTGCGTGCCGTTCAGCGACATGGACGCGAATTTTTCAAACGGCAATTCGATCTATAACGGCCTTACGGTAAACATGAAGAAGCGGTTCTCGAACCACTATGAATTCCTGGCGTCGTACACGTGGGCGCACACGATTGACGATGCCACCGACTTGCAGGCTACCTTGACGCCGCAGGACAGTTTTTTCCCGAATGCGGATCGCTCGACCTCGACATTCGACCAGCGCCACCGGTTTGTGTTCAGCGGCGTGTATCAGAGCGGGCGATTACGCGGAGACGGATTTGCGAGCAAGTTCTTCAGCAACTGGACGGTTGCGCCGCTCGTCGAGTTGGCCTCCGGACGGCCGTTTAATATCGTGACGGGCGTTGACGATAACTTGCAATTGTCGGCACTGACTGGCCGGCCAAATACGTTTGACAATGTAAACTGCGGACCGACGGTGGCGTCCAAGTTTTCGCCGACGGGAATTTTCCAGGAGCCTTGCTTCGCGGATTTCAATGGGACATTGCAATCGTTGGACGGGAACGTGGGGCGCAATACGGGGCTGACACCGTGGGTGGCGTTCGCCGATATGCGCATCGCCAAGCGGCTTTATTTTGGCGAGCGGTACAGTCTGGACCTCATCACGGACATGTTCAATCTTCCGAACCGGTTCAACGTTTCGGCGGTGAATGTGCTCTGGACGAATGCGGGACAGCCTACGGCGTCTTATGATCCTCGGCAATTTCAGTTTGCGATGAAGTTTAATTGGTAAGAGGGAGACCCATTTAACAGCCGACAGTTTAGAGTTAAAAGTCCAACCCTCGAGAGGCCCCGGTGCGCCGGGGCCTTGTCTTTTGCCAGGCCTCTTTTGGGGAGGAAGCGGGGCTGCCGGGGTGTTTCGTGGGGGGCCCCTTACCCCATGTTTTTTCATAAGTATTGATTCTAAAGATAGATAAAGACCTTTGTTTTGATACACTTTTACAAGTGTTGATTATAAAAGACTTACAGAATCTGAAGGGTGGGTTCAAAAAAGCGCTGGCAGGAGCGCCCTTCGAGGGGTCAGACAAGCCTGTGCTAGCGGAAAGCAAAAACGCCGGCGTAAAGCCGGCGCTACATACAGAAACAATCCTACCTGGATGAGAGTATACGCTTGAAGTAAGTACTTGTTAAGTGAAAAAAGGTTAAAATGAGAGGGGCTCCGAGCCACTTTATCTCTTGGGCCCTTCTGTTGGTGGAGCTTTTCGGTTATGGCTAGTGCGAGTAGAGTAGGGAGACCGTTTCCCGGAGATGAATTGGAGAAAGAATGAACGCAGTTTTTATTGGAATAGCGATCGTAGTAGCGGGGCTGGTGTTCTGGCTGGTGCTGCAGACGGCGCAGGAACAGAAGAAGAATTCGCTGCTAGAAAAGCAGATGGGCGAGCTACGTCGTGATTTGCAGACGATCGGGACGGCACACGCGCAGAGCTCGGGGCAGATTGCTTCCATAGGGCAAAGCGTTTCGCAGAGGCTGGAGAGCGTGACGAAGGCGCTGCAGGACGGCGTTTCGAACTCCGCACAGATCTCAACGCAGGGGCAGACGGCGATTGCGAACGAGCTGAAAAACACTCGCGAACAGATTGGGCATATTCAAAAGCAACTGGGGGAGTTTCAGGAACTGGGGCGGGGAATGTCTTCGGCGACAAAGACGCTCGAAGGGATTCTCGGCGGAGCCAAAACGCGGGGGTTGCTGGGGGAAGTGACGCTGGAGCGCTTGCTGGAAGATTCCCTGCCCTCTTCGCAATATGCGACCCAATACCGTTTTTCGAGCGGCGAAATTGCGGATGCCGTCGTATTTTTGCGTGACAAGAAGCTGGTGGCGGTGGACTCGAAATTTCCTTTGGACGCTTTCCGCAGAATTGAAGCCGAGGGGGATGAGGCGAAGCGCACGTTTGCGGCGGCAGTGAAAATCCACGCGGATTCCATCGCTAAGAAATATATCGTGCCGGGCGAAGGAACGCTGGAGCTGGCGCTGATGTTTGTGCCTTCGGAAACGGTTTATTACGAGATGCTGATGACACAGGACAGCAAGGGCGAGCCGCTGGACTCCTACTGCCGTAGGAAAAATATCATTGCGGTGTCGCCGAATACGCTCTACGCGCATCTCTGCGTAATTCACCTGGGTTTGCGGGGAATGCAGATCGAGGAAAATGCCAAGCGGATTTTTGCGAACCTTGCGGGGTTGAACAAACAGATGGAGACGTTTGCCGAGGTGTTTGAAAGGCTGGGGACGCATTTGAAGAATGCGCAGCAAAGCTATGGAGAGGCGGACAAGCGGCTGGAGAAGACGCAGAATACGCTGGATGGACTGGTATCGAACAGCGTCCCGGATGCGGCCATTGAGAGCAGCCCGATTGAGAAGCCGGTCGAGATTGCGCTGCCTGCTGCTGCGGAAGCGAGCCCCAAGACTGGCTCGCGAGCGGTCTCGATTGAATTAAATGCAGAGAAGGAACTGCAGGTACCGTTGTTTTTTCGCAACCCTAATTCGCGGGGGTAGGGCGAGATTGATTGGTGGCGGCGGGCTACGGCCGGGTGCGGCGACAGGCGGCGGCGTAAAGCCGCCGCTACTTGGCGTGCGGGGAAAGCAATAGGCGGATTGAAATTTGAAAAGTGCCGTTTTTGCGACCGATCACTTCGAAGTGAGCTGCGTTTTCCAACCCTCCGGAACTAAAAGACCTAACAGGATTGCCGCCGGTTAGCTCAGCGATGCCCGGGGCTAGATTTTTCGCTTCCAATTGAACTTTGTCACGAGTGCCGCGGGCGCGCACGGTGAGAGTGCGGTGAACTCCGGGGGCGATTGGCGACGAGTCCGCTTGTAATACCAGCTCGACGAAGACCACTTCCAGCGCAGGGCCGTTCTGCTTGCCGCAGGAGAGGTCTACGGAAGCACGGCCAGGCTCTAAATTCGCCGGCGGCATAATGAGAAGGGCAGTCGGTGAGGATGCAAGCACGAAGGCGGTTTCCCCAGAGATGGTGACTTGATTTGCGTCGGCGTCTCCGCAAAAGCCGTGGCCGGCGATTTCGAACCGGTCGGTCAGTGAGGCGATTTGGGGAATGGCCGTTACAACCATCGGCGTGGACGGATTTTCACTCGAAGACAAAATGATTGTGGCCGCGCTGCCCGGGCGGCCGGCAATGGAACCGCGGATTGGGCCGGGATTGAGCGGGGCTACGAAAAGTGCACGGCCGGTGGCATCGGTGGTGAGACGGTCGCCATTGGAAAAAATCACCGTTGCGCGGGGAGTGAGCCGGCCGTTCGAATCGAGGACTGCCAGCGTGGCTCGCTCGCCGGAGACGATGGTACGTGGCAAGAGCAGGGTGCGCCCGGGGGATTGCTGTGGCGGCTTCTGGGCGAGCACAGAGAAAGAAAGCAGCGGAGACAAAATGGCCGCGGCGCAAATACAAAGCCTGGAGGACGCGAACGACAGGCAGCGAGAAGCCATTGTGAGATTGTAGTCGAGGGAAGCACGTCGAGAAAGCCGGGGACCAGATTAGCGAAGCAAAGGGAGGGCGTGCACGTGCAGGATTTGTGCGTTCAGGGCGTGGTCGAGATGGGAGATTGGTTAGGAGAATACGTGAGAACCGTGCGGCCGGGAACGCCTGCGGCGAGGCGGCGCAATCTGTAGGTGAAGGGACGCGGCGCTGGCCCGCGAGAGCATTCTTCCAGGCGGTAATAGCGATCTTCGTAGCGGATTATCCGTGGCGGATCCCAATCTGGCTTTGGGTGGCTGGCGCTGATTTCGAGAAATTCTTCCGACTCGTTTTTTGTGAGCGAGAGTTCGTCGGGAACCTGCGGGAGTCTCGTCGTCAAAACCTTCTCTGATACGGCATCCACGTAAGAGGATAGATGGCCCTGCGAAAACGCCCGCGCGGAGGTTTGGGAATGTCCGCGACGGGAAACGCGCGAGTACACTTTTTCTGCTACATAGAGCGGGAAAACGCCTAGCACGGTATCGGTCAATGTAGAGCAGATGCGGGCCAATCCTTCGAGGCAAACCAAAGCAATAGCCCAGGTCAGGGGATGAGTGAACCAAATCACGAGCGCGGCGAAGCCAATATCGTGCTCTGTTAATTCGGTCGGGCCACTCTTGCTTAGCGCAGAATCCAAACCAGCGGAAACCCAGGTTGTGACGGAGTAGGAATACCAATAAAGAAGCACGCCCAAGGCGATAAGGGATTCCACCAGCCCACTGATGACGGTGCCGAAGCGCCACGGCACGGCGTCGTAAAAGGACACGGCCTTACGCCAGCGTGTGGGAAGTAAGGAAAGAAAAGGAGCAAGAAGATAGATCCACATGGGCTTGCCTGTACTCAGTGTAGAAGAAACGGATGGGATTCGAGTGGGCCAAGCCACCGGACTATCCAAAAGGTAAGGGCCAAAAGGTAAGGGCCAAAAAAGGTAAGCGGCAGCCGGCCGCTATGAGGGCTTCGAAATGAGGCGATAGACCTGGGCATCGAGAAAAAGCCGGAAGAGTTCAGGGTCAATCTCTTCATCGCGGACGCAGAGTTTGAGAATTTCCAGGGCGCGATCCGTTGGCACGGCCCTTTTATACGGACGATCGGAAGCCGCGAGCGCGTCGTAAATGTCGCAAATGGTCATCATTTTGGCCTGCACCGGAATCTCGCCGGATTTCAGGCCATTCGGATAGCCGCGGCCATTTAGTTTTTCATGATGGGCGCGGGCGATCTCCGGAATGCCGCGATAGTCCGGCGTCCAGGGAATTTGCGTCAAAAAATTGAAGCTGTGGGTGACGTGCGATTCAATTTGCATACGCTCGTTGGGATCAAGGCTGCCGCGCGGTATGGAGAGAAAGCGGACCTCCTCCGAGGTGAGGTAAGGCCGCTCGGCGCCGCGCGGATCGCGGTAAGTTTTCTGCGAGATTTCCGCCATCAAATCAAATTCGCTCGAAGGCATGATGGTGGGCTCGTTCACGCGGGTGATGAATTCAATGTAGCGGTCGAGTTCCGCGAGCAGCCGGCTGGTCTCGGCATCAAGCGTTTTTATGCGCGCGAGGACTTCCTTGTCTTTGCGCGAGTGCTCCATGAGGAGTTCGACTTTTTGCTCCGCGGCGCGCGCTTCGATGTCGCGGCGGATGTAATCGAAGCGCTCGAGCAAGCGCGCAAACTGAAGCGGGTAGAGTTTTTTCGCTTTGATAAGAACTTCCTCGCGTACGCCGACCTTTCCGAAATCGTGCAACAGAGCGGCGTAGCGCAGCTCCTTCATCTGCTCGCGGGAAAAACGCAGATCGCCATACGGCCCTTTGTGCTCGCGATCCACGGCTTCGGCGAGGGCGACGGTCATTTGGCACACGCGCTGAGAATGGCCCGAGGTTGTGGGATCGCGCTGTTCGATGGCTTTGACGGCGGCATTCACAAAGCCGTCAAAGAGATTCTCGATGTCGCGGTATAGTTTCGAGTTTTCGTAAGCCACCGCCGCCTGCGAGGCCAGCGAAAGCCCCAGGCGGACGGCGCGTTCGGGAAATGGGTGAACGTTGCGATGGACGGCGCTCGCATCGGACAATCGCGCTTTGGAATGACGTTTGCAATTGATGAGCTGGAGCACGCCCAGGACTTCGCCTTTGCCATTTTTCATCGGCAAGGTGATCAAAGAACGCGTGCGGTAACCGGCCTCGGAATCAAAGGATGAATTGAAATGAAACGGCAGGGACTTGGGGACACGGTAGGCGTCGGCTAGTTCAATGACTTCGCCATGCAGAGCGCAGTAGCCCGCCATGGAGGATTCCGTAATCGGCAGAGTGTGTTCGGCGAAGGGAAACTGCACACTGTCGTTTTGCGTGAGGCGGAAGCGCAGCCGCCTGAGATTCAGAGGGTGGTTTGCCGTATCGCGGGCCGAGACGTCGCCGTCAGGGGCATGCTGTTCCACCAAATAAAGCGAGCCGGCGTCGGCTCCGGTAATCTCTCTCGCCTTTTGCAGAATCAGTGTTAGAAGGTGCTCGACGTCGCGCGTTTCCGAAAGGGCAATCCCAACGCGATTCAAATCCTCGAGTTCGCGGGCGGCTTGAGCCGCAGATAGGGCGGTGCTTCTGGACGACCTGACTCGTTTGCGAACCGGTTTTTTGGCTTTTGCCATGAAGGAGGAGCGCCATGCCGCGCTCGCCGGAAGAGCCGCCACGCACGCCAGATTATAGCGGAAGCGAGCGGAAAAAACGCTGGTTGGAAGGACCTAATCCGGTGCGATCCGCACTCGCTCCGTTCGGCCCCGAATGAAGTAGGTGCCGTTTGGGCTGTTGAAATCCAACAGAAACGCCGGCACAAAATGGCGCGTTTGGTTGTACCCTTTGGGTGCCAGAGCTGCAAATGGCGCGAAAAGATAAGTAATCAGTAGGCGTCATAGCCTTTCGCCGCCGGAAGGGGTCTGCTAGCGTGAGAACAGGGTTGCCAGCTACGGGTGTGGGTACGAAACCTGACAGGGAGAAGCACCAGGAGCGTTTGTGCGGATCGTAAGCGGCGGCGTCACCGATGTGGGGCGGGTGCGCACCAACAACGAAGACTGCTTCCGCATCGTCGAATCGCTGAATCTCTATGTGCTTTCCGATGGGATGGGCGGCGAAGCGCACGGAGAAGTGGCCAGCGAGCTTGCCGTGGAAACCATCGTCAAGCATTGCATGGATACAGGGGCAGAGTCGTCCGGCATGCAGATAGGCAACATTGAGCCCATCTGGAGCGAAAAGACGAAGCGGCTGACGACTGCGGTGCACCTGGCGAACAAGAATATTTATGAGTCCGCCGAGGCCAACCCCGATCAGCACGGCATGGGCGCGACGCTGACGGCGGCGTGGATCGACGGCCAGAAATTGAGCATCGCGCATGTGGGAGATTCGCGGCTGTATCTGCTGAGGAGCGGCACGCTGCAGCAATTGACCAGCGATCATTCGTTGGTGGCCGAGCAAGTGCGGCGGGGCATTTTAACTGCAGCGGAGGCGGAAGAGAGCGAGATGCAGAGCGTGCTTCTGCGCGCGCTGGGAGCCGTGCCGGACATTGAGGTGGACACGGAAGAGCATATTTTGTTTGCGCGGGACATTTTGATGCTCTGCTGCGATGGCTTGACGCGCATGGTGACGGAACCGGAGATTGCGGGCACCTTGCAGGCGGAGACGGATCCGACGAAAGCCGCAGAAAAACTCGTGGCGCTGGCGAACGAGCGCGGAGGCGTGGACAACATAACGGTGATCGTGGTGCGCGTCGGGACCGAATCTCGTGGATGGTTTTCTTGGCTGCGCCTCTGGGGGCGCAAAAAGGCGGCCGGCAACGGCTCCGCAGGAGGAAGGTAAGATGGCAAAGCTCAGCCTTATGTTTGAAGAGAAAACGGTAAAGGAAGTTCCGGTGGGCAGCCGGCCGATAAGTATTGGGCGATCTCCCGACAATGACCTGCCTGTGGACAACCTGGCGGTTTCGAATTATCACGCGCGCGTGTATTTTGAGGGCGGACGGCTCGTCGTGGAGGATCTCGACAGCCTCAACGGCACTTTTGTGAACGAACTGCGCATCGAGCGGGCCACGCTGCATGACGGCGATTCTATTTGGGTTGGCAAACACCACATCAAAGTGGATGCTTCAGGCGACGCTCCTGTGCCTTGGGATAGCGGCCGCAAAGCCAGCGCCCCGCGGATCAACGAAACCATGGTTCTGGATACGAAGGCGCGCCGCGATATGCTTCAGCAAGCATCCGCCGCGGGCGAACGCGTGCAGTTTGCCTCTGGCCGATTGAAGGTTCCGACGCTTGTAGTCATCGGCGGGAAGTCCGATCAAAAAGAATACATGTTGACGAACAAGCTGACGGTCATCGGCAAGTCCGCGATGGCCACGGTAAAAATCAAAGGGTGGTTCAAGCCGGCCATGGCGGCGCAGATCAATCAGCGCGATGACGGTTACTACCTCGGCCCCGGCGAAAAGATGCCGACCGTCAACGGCGCGCCTGTCACTGGCCCGGTGCGATTGAACGACGGCGACCTGATCGAGGTCAGCGGGCTGCGCATGAATTTCATTTACCGCGAATAGCGCGAACGCGATGGCAGCTCCGTCAGGCGGATGGTGGAAAAGGCGGGGCGGGTTTGGCCTCTACGAAGTGTTTCAATCGTGGTGGCGGCACAGGGTTTCGTTTGTCCTGAGTATTTGCATAACCATTGCCTCTCTCCTGGTCTATTACTTCGTCTTTCTTCAGGAAAAAAGAGCTCCGATCTCGGAGTTGGCCGAACGGCTGGAGCTCGACACTCTGGACACGCGCTTTCGTTATGCGAGGCAGCGCGTGTCTTCGGACGATACGGAAACTGATTTTCAGCGCAACACGCCCATCGTGATTGTGGACATTGACCAGCGAGCCCAGGAAGTACTCGGGCGCTGGCCGTTTTCGAGGGCTTATTTTGCGAAGATGCTGGATGTTCTTCATGACGACGGCGCGAAAGTCGCGGCCTTCGACATAACGTTCAGCAAGCCGGATGAAAACTCAGCTCCGGTGCGTGCTTTGGCCGAGGAGCTTGCGAAGCGCGAAAAAGAGGGAGAAGCCGTTGATCCGAGACTGACCGCGGAAGTACGGCGGCTTGCGCAGCAATATGATGGAGATTCACAGTTTGCGAAAGCCATTAAGCGATTTGGCCCGGTCATCCTTGGAAATTATTTTCTGTTTACGCGCGCCGATCTGGAAGGGGTCTCGGACTCGGCCCTGCAGGCCTACGCGGATCAAATTGCCTTTTTCGCCTATCCTCCGGCGCATCCCCTGAGGCCGGAATTCGAAAAAGAAGACAAACTCCATTTGATGGAAGTTTTCAAAGGTGCGCACTTGATGCCGCGCGGATCCGAAGCAAATCTCGACGTCTTGACTTCGGGCCTTGCTGGCGACAGCTCCTGGACGGGCTTTTTCAACGAGCCGCCTGATACGGACGGCGTCGTCCGCCGCGCTACGCTTTTCCTGCCTTATGGGCGCACGGAGGACCCGACGGCGTGGGACATCTATCCTTCGCTTGACGTCATGGCTGCGCGCGCGTTTCTGGGCCAAGATGGACAAGACACAAAATTGTTTTATGGGCCCGCGGGCATCGTCCGCGTTAATTTTGGCAACCGGCTTTCCTTGCGGACCGACCCGCTCGGGCAAATGCTGATCAACTATCAGGGACCTTGGGGCACTTTCCGTCATTACTCCATCGCCGATGTTCTTCAAAAAAAGTTTGCTCCAGGAACTTTTCAGGGAAAGCTCGTGCTTGTAGGCGCGACGGCCACAGGCATCGGCGATCTGCGCCCGACGCCTTTTGGCGGCTCCAACTATCCTGGTGTGGAAATCCATGCCAACACCATCGACAACATCCTGAATGACCGTTTCCTGAAGCGCGATGTGAAATCGGCTCTGATTGACGCGATTCTCATCTTCACGTTCGGGATTCCGCTGGGGATTTGGATGGCCCTGGTGCAGCCTCGATGGATGTGGTTCGGCGCCGCGTTGCTGATTCCGCTCGCGGCCGCAGATTATGGCGCGTTTCTGCGCGGCTGGTGGCTGAACTTCACGGTTCCGGCGATGACTCTGACCGGCAACGTTCTGCTCGTATCCTTATATCGCGTGCTTTTCGAGGAAAAGGAAAAACGCAAGGTGCGCAGCGCGTTTGGACAGTACCTGAGCCCGGAGGTGATTCGCCGGCTGCTTCTGAATCCGAAGCTCGTTGAACCCAGGAAAACGGACGTCACGGTAATGTTCAGCGATATTCGCGGTTTCACCACCATTTCTGAAAAACTGGACGCGCAGGAACTGGCTCTCTTCCTTAATCAGTATCTTTCGGACATGACGCGCATCGTTTTCAGAACTAACGGCACGCTCGACAAGTACATCGGCGATGCGGTAATGGCTTTCTGGGGCGCGCCTTTCGAAGAGCCAGGCCACGAGGCCAAAGCCTGCAACGCTGCTCTTGAAATGATGAAACGCGTTCGCGAGCTGCAAAAGCAATGGGAAGCGGAAGGCAAGCCAAAACTCGACATCGGCATTGGGCTGAATACCGGCGTTGCCAGCGTGGGCAACATGGGTTCCGCGCTTCGCTATGGTTACACGGCGCTCGGCGACGCGGTCAACTTGTCTTCCCGTCTCGAAGGCCTCAATAAGGACTACGGCACGCATATCATCGTGAATGAGACAACCTATCAAGCTGCGAAGGGCGATGGATTTATTTTTCGGGAAGTGGACTTGATCCGCGTTAAAGGGAAATTGCAGCCCGTGATTATTTACCAGCTTATGGGACGGCAAGAGGATTTCGCCGCGAACGGGTCTGCGGAGGAGATTCGTTTGAAGCTGGAGATGTTTGCCAGGGCTCGCGAACTTTACCGCACTCGCCAGTGGGAAGCTGCGCAGAGCGCATTTCAGGAATGCCTCGACAAATGGCCGGATGACGGACCAGCACGCATGTACTGGAAACGCTGCCAGGATTATCTCTTCGACGAGCCGCCAAAGAACTGGGACGGCGTTTTCACCATGACGCACAAGTAGCGGTTGATTTTGTTTGGCTACTGCTTTTCCACACTCGTTAAATTATCGCCGGGATTGCGGTCTATGAGCTTGTTATACGGGTCGATTCCCGCGAACGTCGGCTGTTCGTCAACGACAAACTCGAAAGTACTGTTTTCCTGGGAGATCCATTCTTTGTGCAGGTTGAGGCGCTTCAGATGTTCCTTCGACCCGCTGAAGACGCCGACGTCAATCAAATCGTGAATGGTCATCGGCGTTTCGTTTCCAGAGCCGTCCGCTTTCTTTTTGAGCGAAGCCACTTTCAGAGTCACTTTGTATTTTTTGTCCGGCGTTTCGATGTAGGTCGCAGAGACGGCACGATTGTCGTAGAGCACGATGGACTCGAACATGTCGGTAACCACGTACTGCAGCTCGGGCGGAGTTTGTTCGCGGAGCGCGGCGACAAATCCACGTGTATCGGGGAATGGCCCTTGCGCGTAGCGATTCTTCTCAAGGAAGTTACGCAGAGCGAGATTCACTTTGTCCTCGCCGATGTAATCCGCCAGAGCGAACATGGTCATCGAGCCTTTCTGATACCACACATACGGCTCGCGCTGGACCAGGACCAGCGGCGGCTCATGCCGCGACTCGCCAGCACGGCCACGCAAGTAGCCGTCGAGTTCATAGCGCAGAAACTTCCGCGTCATGTCCTCGCCGTACTTCTTTTCCATCACTTTGAGGGCAGAGTATTCCGCCAGCGATTCAGCCATCATGTTCGAGCCCTGCGTCGCACTACCGATCAGTTGATGGCCCCACCATTGGTGAGCGAGTTCGTGCGCCGTCACGAAGTAAAGTAAGTCGATGTCGTCGGGCTTTTTGAGCCGCTCGATGAAGCCGATATCTTCGGAGAATGGAACAGTGCCAGGAAAGGATTGCGCGAATCGGCGATAGCGTGGAAATTCAAGCACACGAAACTCGTCGAACTGGTAGTCGCTGAAATTTTTCTGGTAATACTCGAGGCCCGTCTTGGACGCGTCCATCATCTTGTCCAGATTAAATTCATGCCCCGGCTGGTAATAAATATCGAGCTTCACGTTTTTCCACTGATCGCTCTTCTCGCTGAAACTCCCCGAGAGAAACGAAAAGAAATTATTGATGCGTGTGTCTCCCATGCTGTAGTCGAAATAGCGGCGCCCGTTTTCCGTCCAGGAGCGCTTCAGGTCGCCAGGCGCAATCGCAATCTGGTCCGCCGATGTGCTCACCAGGGCGTGAAACGTTACCCACTCCGAATCCGACGTAAACAGGTTGATGTTGGAATAGTATGGGTCGCCCGGAGGGGCCATCTCTTCGAGTGCGGGAAGTTTCTCCTCGCGCCGGCGAACCGGGTCGTCGAGTTCGATTCGTTGGTTGTAACCGATGAAAGGGAAATAATCGCGGTCAAAAAATGTGCCGTTGTAAGCGAACTCGGGCCGCTCGTTCCCATCCTTGAATCCGCGGGAAGTATGGCCAACGTGGAAATTCATTTTCATCGTTTCGTTGGGCCGAAGCGGCTGGTCCAGCTTGTAGATCGAATAGAAATGCACTTTGTCGCCCAGGGTCTGTTTGGAGCCGCGGTCGAATGCAACATCCTGTAGCGACTCCTGGGTGTCTGTGATGTGTACTTCGTCGATCGGCTTATCGGTGTGATTCACGAGCCTATAAGAGCCGGTCGCCGAGAAGGACCGTCGCTCCGGGTAAATGTCCACCGCAACATCCACAGCCGTAATCTTTGGCTGCGGCAACCGTTCGTATTTTTTGTAGAGCTGCTCGTACGCCGCGGCGCGATGGCGACTTTGCTTCGCCGTCCGGAATTCGTTCAAAATATGCGTGTTGTAGTAGAAAACCGCGCCACAAATCGCCGCGAGCAGAGAAAATGCCGCCGCGGCAGGAATCAAACGGGCCACGCGCGGGCGCGCCGTTTTCAGGCGCGCGGCGAAGGATTGTTCCGTTCCCCGGCGCGCAAACATCACCGCGAACACTCCCAGCAAACAGCCCACGAACAGCCAATAGGAAATCGACCAGAAGAGCGCCATCACAAAATGCCCGTAGCCATTCATGTCCGAATACGTGTAAGGCGTAATCTCTCCAAACATATACAGCCGGTTCTCGAAACCCCACGAATACAACGTCGGAATCAATATAAAGAAGCCGATTACGACCGCGTGGCCGATGAATTTATTTCCGAGGAGAGTTTGCAGAAACAGAGCCAGCAGAACGATCGTCAGCATTTGGGGAAGGAAAACGAGATACAGTTCCTTGGCGTAGTGGACCATTTCGAAGCGGAAGTATCCCTGCGTAATCTGAGAAATCAAGCCGCAAACCCAGATGACAGACACCAGCAGGGTTTCCACCATCGCCAACGCCAGGAACTTGCTGACAAAGTCAGCCCAATCGCGAAGAGGCAAGGAATCGTGAATCTGCTCGAAGCGCACGTCGCGCTCGCGCCAGATCACCTCTCCCGCGTACAGCGCGCCAATGATGATCAGGAACAGTCCTGCATTGCCGGAAACGATGGAAACCATCAAGTACGTTACCGGCCAAACCTCCACGCCATTATTGTTCCCTGCGAAATGCCCTCCGATTAAGGCAAACAAGAGCATCAGCATCGCGATGGCCCAGAAAGGCAACTCGCGCACAATGTTGAAAAACCGCAAGCGCGTCAGCGAAAGCAATTGTTTCCAGGTTGTCATCGCGCCGAAGATTTGCGTGACCCGCGGCAATTCCACGCCGAACCGGCTGCGTGGCTTTCCCTGCGCCTCTTCCTCGGCGCGCGCCGCCTTTGCATGTTTGGTCGATCGGCGCGATCCTAAAACTTCCGCCGACATCGGGAAGAACACGAAGGCAGCGATAAGTGCAAGGGCGCCGACTCCCATCCACAGTAACCGGTTGTATAGAAATACTCCGGTCCAGTGCGGCAGGAGCGTGTTCTTTTCCGCTACGGTCCAATAACGAGTCAAACTCTGGTTCATGATGAGGCCCATCGGGTCGCATATGGATGCCCAGGTACGATCCAGCTTGTTGGACGTGATCACCGCGATGGCTTCGATGAAATAGAGCGCGACCAAAGCCACACCCTGCAAATAGACCACCACAATGTTGCGCGTCAGTGCAGCAACGCAGAAGAACAGGGTGCCTAGAAAGAAAATCTCGACGACTCCCATCGAAAAAAATGCGCGGAAGTACATTCCAAAATCATTCGGCGCTAGCCGCAGCTTATCCGTCCACGGCATCATCGTGCCGAGGGCCGTCCCAAACACGATTCCGGAAAACACAAAGATGGCCGTAATCATCGAACCGGCCCAGCGGCCGCCAAGGTAGGAGTACTTGGAAATCGGCTTTGTGAAAATCAGCTGATAAGTGTCCTGATTGAAGTCGCGCAGAATCGCCGGTCCAAAGATCGCGGCCAGGAGAATGGAACCGTAAAACATTACGAACGTGATGATCAGCAGCACGGCAAACGGGCTGTTGAGCAGAATTTTCCCGCTTCCGATCGGTCCGAACCCCTGTGTTGACACGGCAAAGAACGGAAGCAGCGCGGTAAGCAGAAAGAAGACATAAGTGGAGACACTCTTAAGCCGCAGCTTCAGTTCAAACAGCAAAAAATTGAAAAACATGCTCTGCTCTCCCGCTCAATTTCTCTGATGCCGCGTCAGGTTGAAAAAATAGACGTCTTCGAGATCGGCTTCGGCCTGGGCGAATCCATCTCCCGGCGCCGTCTCTGAATAAATTCGCAACTCGTTGAGACCTGCCACCATATGTGCGGAAATGACATGAAAGGATTTTTCGACGGTATCCCGTTCCGTATCGGTCGAGACGACCTTGCTCCAGACCTTTCCTTTTACGCAGTCGACTGCCTGCGCGGGCGCGCCCTCGAGAATCAGCTGCCCGCTGCTCATGATGGCCATGCGCGAACACAGCTCCAGCACGTCTTCCACGATATGGGTCGAGAGAATCACGACCACGTTGCGCCCGATCGAACTCAGCAAGTTCAGGAAGCGGTTTCGCTCCGCCGGATCAAGTCCCGCGGTAGGCTCGTCCACGATAATCAGCTTGGGATTCGCAAGCAGCGCCTGCGCAATCCCGAATCGCTGCTTCATTCCGCCGGAGTATCCGCCAAGCGCCTTCTTGCGCACTTCCCACAAATTCGTCTGGTGCAGCAACCCTTCGACAATCTCTTTTCGCTCTCCCCTCTTCGTAATCCCCTTCATCACCGCAAGGTGGTTCAGCATATCCACGGCCGACATCTTGGGATAAACGCCAAACTCCTGAGGCAAATAACCGAGCAGCCGCCGCGTCGCGTCCTTATCCGCAATCAAGTCCAGGCCGTCCAAAGTAGCCGTCCCGGTATCCGGGTCGAGCAGCGTCGCCAGAATTTTCATGAACGTGGACTTGCCGGCTCCGTTCGGCCCGAGCAGCCCGAACATTCCGGGCGCAATGTCGAGCGAAACGTCGCGCAGCGCGCGGACGCCACCGGAATAAGTCTTCGAAAGGTTGCGAATGGAAAGCACGGGATCAGCTCCTTATCTCTGCTGCAAAACCTTGCTCTTTGATTGTTTCTTCTTTCTCAATAAGGACACGCGCGATTGGTTAGACGCGGATAACCAAATCTAATTACGTGGGACTATACCCGAAAGATTCATGCCTACGGTAGGACATCGAAACGCAGTCCAAATTGGCGGCGTTGCGTGATGTGACAGGAAGCAATTCCGGGCATCACATAAAGAGAGTAAGATTGGCATAAGAAATGGGCCTTTCAGGCTAACCTATTGATTCATAGGGGTTTGACTGAGGGAAGGCGCGAATCGGTGCTCCGATACGCCTGTCGGATATAGGCCCACAGGAAGCCCAAATCGAAACGATTCAAACTTTTCATATTGTCGAGCAAAACAAAAGATATATCGTGCGCGGGCGCGGGGCGTACCCGAAAAATTGCTCCCAGGAATCTAACAGTTAGAGCAGGCGAAGCTACCGTTCTAATCCGTAGAAACGGGCCAAAGGTCCAAAAAGGAAACGCAGCAAGTCTATGTGGATAGTCCGATTAGCGCTGTCGAGGCCCTATACTTTCGTGGTCCTCGCTCTCGTTATACTTCTGCTGACGCCGGTTGTGCTCCTGCGCACACCCACAGATATTTTCCCTGAGATCAACATCCCGGTGATCAGCCTGGTTTGGAACTACGCGGGGCTCGAACCCCAGGAGATGGAGCAGCGCATCACCAGCAACTCCGAGCGCTCCGTCACCACGCTCGTGAACGACGTCGAACACATCGAGTCGCAGTCTCTCAACGGCATATCGGTCGTCAAAATTTACTTCCAGCCAACCGCCAATGTGCAAGTTGCCTTGGCGCAAACCACCGCCATCGTACAGACCATTTTGCGACAGCTGCCTCCCGGGACAACTCCTCCGCTCGTCGCGATCTTTTCGGCGTCCACCGTGCCCGTCATTCAAATTGGATTGACGAGCGACAGCTTAAGCGAGCAGCAGCTTTTCGACTTTGGAAACAACTTCATTCGTACGCAGCTCGCGACCGTGCAAGGCGCCGCGCTTCCCTTTCCCTACGGGGGAAAACAACGTGTCGTTTCTGTAGACATTGATTCCGCCGCGTTGCAGTCGAAGGGCCTTTCTCCCGTAGATATCGTTAACGCCGTGAACGCGCAGAACCTGATCTTGCCGACGGGCACTGTGAAGCTCGGTTCGCTCGAATATCTCGTCGAGATGAACGGCAGCCCGCTTACGATCGACGGGTTGAACGATCTGCCTGTCAAGACCGTCAATGGCGCGACGATCTACATGAAGGATGTCGCGCACATCCGCGATGGATTTACTCCGCAAACCAACATCGTGCGCGTAAACGGGCAGCGCGGCGTCCTGATGGCCACGTACAAGACCGGCGGGGCTTCGACGCTCGACATCGTGGATCGCGTCAAGGAAGTGTTGCGGAATTATTCCTCGTCGCTGCCGGAAAGCTTACGCGTCTCAACGTTCTTCGATCAATCGCTCTTCGTACGCGCTTCCATTCAGGGCGTCTTGCGGGAAGCTCTTATCGCGGCTTGCCTTACCGCGGTTATGATCCTGATCTTCCTGGGAAACTGGAAAAGCACGCTGATCATCGCGGTTTCCATCCCTCTTTCGATTCTCGTCAGCATTCTGATACTCAGCGCTCTCGGCGAAACGATCAACATCATGACCCTCGGCGGCCTCGCGCTGGCCGTCGGCATCCTTGTTGACGACGCCACCGTCGAAATTGAAAACATCAACCGCAACCTCGCGATGGGCAAGGAAACCGTTCAGGCCATTCTGGACGGCGCACAACAGATCGCCGTTCCCGCGCTGGTTTCCACGCTCTGTATCTGCATCGTTTTCCTGCCCATGTTTTTCCTTTCCGGCGTTGCGAAATACCTCTTCGTGCCGCTGGCAGAAGCGGTCAGCTTCGCCATGCTTGCTTCTTACGGATGGTCTCGAACGATCGTTCCAACCATGGCGATGTACCTCCTCAGCAGCGCCGACGAATACAAGCCCGAAGAGCATGTCGGCGAGAAGCAAGGATTCTTCCGCCGCTTACAGCAGAAATTCGAGCAGGGATTCGAGCGATTCCGCGATGGCTACCATCGGTCCCTCGATTACGCTCTCGATTCGCCGGTGTTGTTTGGTGCCTGCTTCCTTATTTTCTGCGTTCTTTCTGTCGGGCTCGTTGGAATTCTTGGCAGGGACTTCTTTCCCAAGGTCGACGCCGGCCAAATTCGCTTGCACTTCCGCGCCCGCACCGGTCTTCGCATCGAAGAAACCGCGCGGCTGGCCGATCAAGTCGACGGTGTCATCCGCGAAACCATTCCCGCCAAGGAATTGGAGACCGTTCTCGACAATATCGGTGTGCCTTACAGCGGCATCAATCTCAGCTACAGCAATTCAGGCACCTTCGGAACTTCCGACGCCGAAATCCTGGTGCAATTGAAAGGAGAGCGCGGCAAGCCCACCGGCGCTTATATCAACGAGCTGCGCGCAAAGCTCCCGCAAAGATTCCCCGGGACCCAGTTCTTTTTCCAACCGGCTGACATCGTTACCCAAATTTTGAATTTCGGCACACCCGCTCCTATTGATGTCGCCGTCACCGGAGCAAATCAGCGCGCCAACTACGTCATAGCGGAAAAGCTTGCTGGTGAGTTCCGGCACATCCCCGGAGCCGTTGACGTTCATGTGCAGCAGGCGTTGGATGAGCCGACTCTCCACATGGATGTCGATCGCACGCGCGCACAGTCCGTGGGTTTACAAGCCAAAGACGTTGCGGGGAACTTGCTGGTCTCCCTAAGCTCCAGCTTTCAGACTTCTCCTGCCTTCTGGCTCGATCCCAAAAACGGTGTGAGCTACAACGTTGCCGTTCAAACGCCGCAATATCGCGTCGATTCTTATCAGTCGCTGCAAAACACTCCGATTACCGGCACTGCGCCCGGCGTGCCGCCACAAATTATCGGAAACCTGGTAAGCACTGCGAACACCGCGCGGCAAGCGGAGATTTCTCATTACAACGTGCAACCCATGATCAACGTCTACGCCGCAGTGGACGGCCGCGACTTGGGGAGTGTTTCCGATCAAATGCTGAAGGAAGTCGACGCCATCAAAAAAGACCTTCCGCGCGGCAGCCACATCGAAGTTCGCGGCCAGGTCCAGACGATGCGCTCTTCGTTCCGAGGTTTGGGCTACGGATTGGTCGGAGCCATTCTGCTGGCGTACCTGCTGATCGTCGTAAATTTTCAATCGTGGCTGGATCCTTTCATCATTATCACCGCGTTGCCCGGGGCACTCGCCGGCATCTGCTGGTTTTTGCTGCTCACGCACACGACTCTCAGCGTGCCTTCGCTCACGGGCGCGATTATGTGCATGGGCGTTGCCACGTCGAATAGTATTCTGATGGTTTCCTTCGCACGCGAGCAACTGAGCGAAGGTAAATCCGCACGCGAAGCCGCCCTGCAGGCAGGCTTTGTGCGCATGCGCCCGGTAATCATGACTGCTCTCGCCATGATCATCGGCATGGTGCCCATGGCGATCGGCCTCGGCGAGGGTGGTGAGCAAAACGCGCCTTTGGGCCGCGCTGTGATTGGCGGCCTTCTCTTCGCAACCTTTGCAACGCTATTCTTCGTTCCGTGTGTCTTCTCGATGATTCATGGCCGGCGTGAACGGAGAAAGCTACGCAGCCAGTCACCATCGCCGGCGGCAGCCTAAACGGACTAGATCAACGGAAAAAGCGGAGTGGGAAAAATGATGGAAGGCGAATCAAGGATAGAACATCAGCAGGGTGGTCAACCGCCACAGAAAGGCAGCCGCCTTTTCACGTATCTGCTCGGCACCGCCATAGTGCTGGTCATCTTGGGCGTATTGACGATGTTCCAGCGCCGCGCGCAGTATCACGCCCTTGCGGAAAATACCGAGCAACTGGCTATTCCCACTGTCGCGGTTACGCATCCCACCTCCGAAGTCGCTCAGGAAGATCTCGTGCTGCCCGGCACCATGCAGGCATACGTGGAATCCCCTATCTATGCCCGCACGAACGGCTACCTTCAGAAGTGGTATCACGATATCGGAACCCGGGTTCAAAAAGGCGAACTCCTGGCCGACATTGACACGCCCGAAGTCGATCAACAGCTTTCACAGGCCCGCGCCGACTTGAACACTTCCCAGGCCAACGCCAATCTGTCCAAAATTACGATGGTCCGCTATCAGGAACTGATCAAAACGGATGGCGTCTCCAAGCAGGAAGTGGACAACGCGGTAGGCGATTTCGAGGCGAAGGCTGCAACCGTGAAATCGTCCGAGGCCAATGTCCGCCGCCTCGAGGATCTGGAGTCCTTTAAACATGTTTATGCGCCGTTCAACGGCGTCATCATCCGGCGCAACATTGATATCGGCACGCTGATCAACGCGGGAAATGGCGGCTCGCAGCAGGAACTCTTCACACTTGCCCAGACGGATCCCATTCGCGTTTACGTCAGCGTGCCTGAAAATTATGCCGCGGCGATTCGCACCGGGCTCGGGGGAAGCCTCGAGCTGACGCAGTATCCCGGGCAACGCTTTCAAGGCACCGTTGTGCGTACTGCGGAAGCGATTGACCTTAATTCAAGAACCCTTTTGACGGAAGTGGACGTTCCTAACCGAAACGGCCAGCTTTTTCCCGGCGGCTATGCTCAGGTGCACTTGCAGGTGAAGGTCGCAGCTTCCCGGGTGCAGGTGCCGGTAAACGCTCTGCTTTTCCGCGCCGAAGGTTTGCGCGCCGCCGTGGTAGATACCAATAACAAAATACATCTCCACCAATTGACCATCGGACGCGACTACGGCACCTCGCTGGAAGTCCTGCAGGGCCTTGAGGCCACAGACTGGATCGTCGTGAATCCTGCGGACTCACTCGATGAGGGGCAGGAAGTACATGTCAAACAAGTTGCGCAGGTCGCCGCCCCTGCCCCGGCAAATCCCGGTGCCGGCGGTGCCGCGCCGCAGCAGCATCAGGCGCCTGCTCCGTCTCCGAACGGAGCGTCCGGAGCAAAGCAGTAATGCCCGATAGAAAGCTTTCACCGTCTTTGCTGCTTGCGGCCGGCACACTTTTGCTTCTCGGCGGCTGCACCGTTGGCCCAAATTACCAGCGTCCCGCCGCGCCCGTTCCCGCGAAATGGGATGTGCAGGAACCTTGGCGCGAGAGCGCACCAAAAGATGCCATACCCAAAGGCGAATGGTGGAGCGTTTTTAACGACGAAGACCTGAACACCCTCGAAAAACAGTCTCTGGACGCAAATCAGACTTTACAGGCGGCCATGGCAAACTACAGTCAGGCGCGCGCCACGACGGCCCTTCAGGTCGCTACCATTTTCCCCACTCTGGGGGTCGGTGCTGGCGCTTCTCGCCAGCGATATCCAGCAAACCGGCCGCAGCAGGGCTCGACTGTGGCACTGCAGACCGTCACGCAAAATGCTTACTCGCTCCCCTTCACCGTCAGCTATGAAGCGGATTTGTTCGGGCAACGCCGCCGCACCATCGAAGCCGCCGAAGCCGCTTATCAAGCCAGCGCGGCTAACCTCGAAAATGTGCGGCTGGTAATCACCGCAGAGGTCGCGGGCGACTACTTTACCCTTCGGCAACTCGACAGCGAGCTGAGCATTTTGAACCGCACCGTTGACGCTTTGCGCCGCGGCCTGGAACTTGTGCAGTCTCGCCACGATGGCGGCGTTGCTTCCGGCCTCGATGTCGCGCAGGAAGAAACTCTTCTGCAAACCACGCGCACGCAAGCCACGCTTCTGCTGCAGCAGCGAAAGCAGACCGAAGACGCCATCGCGGCGCTCGTCGGCAAACCGGCGCCGGATTTCCACATTACAAGCAAAGAGCTGAGGGCTGAACCTCCGGCGCTGAACGCGGGCCTGCCTTCGGATCTGTTGGAACGCCGCCCGGATATCGCGCAAGCCGAACGCCAGATGGCGGTCACCAACGCGCAAATCGGCGTCGCGAAAGCCGCGTACTATCCTTCGCTTAATCTATTTGGAAATGGCGGCTGGGAAGCCGGAGATATCGCCAAGCTGGCAAACGTCTCCAGCATCTTTTGGGCGCTGGGTGCGAACGTTGCGGAGAGCATCTTCACCGGCGGCGCCCGCCGCGCTCAGGTCGAGTATGCAAAATCCGGCTATGACGCAAGCGTGGCCAACTATCGCCAGTCGGTGCTGACGGCGTTTCAGCAAGTGCAGGACGACGTCACCGGCCTCACCATCCTTCAGCAAGCGCGCGATACGCAGCAACTCGCGGTGGACGCCGCGCGCCGTACCCTCAACCTATCCGAAGACCGCTACAGGGGCGGGCTCGTGAGCTACCTGGATGTAGTCACGGCGCAGCAAAACCTGTTAAACAACGAGCAGGAGGCCGCCGTGATCCAGGGACAACGCCTGGTAACAAGCGTCTTATTGGTTAAAGACCTTGGCGGCGGCTGGGATGCATCCAGCCTGGCAGCGGTCCAGGTTAAGCCCAAGCTGAAAGACATCGTCGCTCCCTAGACTTTTGCGGAGATGACACGCTTGAGCTTTTGAATCTGTGCTTCATCTCGCCGGTAAAAGGTCCATTGCTTGATGCGTTTCGCCCGAATCAGTCCGGCCTGCTGCAAAATCTTAAGATGTTCGCTGGCGGTTGGCTGGCTTACGCGCAACTTCTTCGCGATGAAGACTCCACAAACCCCGTCTTTGACCAGGTCTCCATCCACCTGAGGCGGAAAGTTTCCCCGCGGATCCTTCAGCCATTCGAGAATTCGCAGCCGCCGCGAACTGGACAGCGCCGCAAACGCAAGCTCCAGATTCATATAGACAATTAGCCAACTCCCTAAGTATAATCCTACACGAAACGCTGGCGCAGCAAAACGGTTTCGTTCCAATCGTCCTTTCCCGGGAAAGTAAGCCCGCGGCAACAGGATCAACACCCCATGCCGGACACGCGAGTCGACCGAGAACGCATCGCCGAAACCGAGCGAGTCATCCGCCCGCACATTCGCCGCACGCCGGTCCTCGAAGGGGATCGCGCCGATTTTGGCCTGGGTTCCGCGCCGCTCTTTTTCAAACTTGAACTGCTCCAGCATTCCGGCTCGTTTAAAGCCCGCGGTGCCTTCGCCAATTTGCTGCTGCGAAAAACGCCGGCAGCCGGCGTGGTCGCTGCCTCGGGCGGCAACCACGGCGCCGCCGTGGCCTTCGCCGCCATGAAGCTCGGCGTCCCCGCAAAAATCTTCGTGCCATCGGTCGCCTCAGCCGAAAAAATCGGCCGCATCCGCGGCTATGGCGCCGAACTGGTAGTCACTGGGGAGCGCTACGTCGAAGCCCTGGCCGCCAGCGAAGCCTGGGCCGCCCAGTCCGGCGCGCTGCAGGTACACGCCTACGATCAGCCCGAAACTCTGCTCGGCCAGGGTTCCGTCGGTATCGAGTTCGAGCAGCAATCTCCAAACCTCGATTCTCTTCTCGTAGCCGTGGGCGGCGGTGGACTCATCGGTGGCATAGCCGCGTGGTACGGCGGCCGCGTCAAGATTATTGGCGTCGAGCCGGAGGCTGCTCCCACCTTGCACAACGCCCTCGAAGCCGGACATCCCGTAGATAGCCCCGCAGGTGGTATTGCGGCGGACTCGCTGGCTCCCAAACGCGTTGGCAACCTGATGTTCCCGATCGCGCAAGAATATGTGAACAGCGTAATCCTGGTGACCGAGGAAGCCATTCAACAAGCCCAACAAGCTCTCTGGCAAGTCCTGCGCATCGTCGCTGAACCCGGCGGCGCAGCGGCTTTTGCGGCTATCTTGTCGGGCCGTTACAAACCGCAAGCCGGCGAACGCGTTGGCATTCTCGTTTGCGGCGGAAACACTGCCGCAGTCGATTTCGCCGCCGGTCTTCGCGGAACCCAACCGAGAGAAAGCACCCCCATTACTTCCGCCGCTTCCTGATCCACTTTGCCCATCGGAGGAGAACACCATGTCCGTCTACGAAAAATTGCGCGCTCTCGAAATCACTCTGCCGGAAGTGGCTCCGCCGGCCGCCGCCTTCGTACTCTCTGTTCGCACCGGCAACCTGCTTTTCGTCTCCGGCCACATCGCCAAGAAAGACGGCAAGCCCTGGACAGGCAAACTCGGCGCCAGTTTGACGACAGCGCAAGGAAAAGAAGCAGCTCGGAGCATTGCCATCGACCTCATGGCTACAATGCACGCCGCCACGGGAGACCTCAACAAAATCGCCCGCATCGTCAAATTATTGGTGCTCGTTAACAGCACGCTGGAGTTCACAGAACAACATCTTGTCGCCAACGGCGCGTCCGAACTCCTCGGCCAAATCTTCGGCGACAGTGGCCTGCACGCCCGAAGCGCCTTCGGCGTCGCCCAAATTCCGCTCGGCTGCTGCGTTGAAATTGAACTAATCGCTGAATTGACCCCAGCCTAGCAGATGGAACTGCCGCAATAAATCTAGATCGGCACCCGGTCCAGTGAAACAATGAATTGAATGCCCACAACCAGCTTTCCGTGCAAGCGGCTATCGTTGGTGACGAACAAATCCACGCCTGCGACGCTGGCACACGCAAGCTGGATCGCGTCTGGCGATCGAAGTGAGCGGTCACAACGGAGCACAGCGTATCGCTTGGCAGCTTCCATATCGAACGGGACTATCTGCGACGCTGCTGTTATGCCTTCGACATATTTACGGCAAATCTCTGTATCGCCCTTTGCGGTTGGCTTCACCAGGATTTCTCCCAGTGTCAGCGTGGATGTGACCAGCTGGTCTCCTCTCTCTTGCATTCTGTTCCGAAGCCTCTTTACCGTCGACGACCACGGCTCGAAATCTTCAAGCAGGTAGATGTAAACGTTGGTGTCCCAAAAAACCCGGCTCATTCCCAGTCTTCTCGCAAGCGCCGCACATATGCATCGGCGTGTTCATCAGCCCAGATGTGTCTACCGGAGCCTACCAGGGCGAGCAAAGGATCGTTTTTTGCACGATTCCGCGCCGCTTCCTCAGACCACTCCGCATACCACCCCAGCAAGTTCCCGTAACCCTCCGGCATGTCTTGCGGTTCAGGAGTACTCTTCGCACCTTCTCGATAATAGTTGTACGTATCACCCTTCCGAAAGAGCCGCCGACGCCCTTCTGACGTTTCATAAAGCATGCGGTAGCGCCCCGGATTCGGAGGCCGATTCGCAACGCAATGCTGGGCAACATGGACGTACACCCCAGGCCTCAGCGTCTCATGCAGAGCTTCCCGCCGGGCTCGCTCCACGATCTCTTCCAACATGAAGTCCGCTTTGTCCGGTTGCTCCCGATGCAGTAGAGCAGTGGCAATCCATACCTCATCAGCAACCTTAATCTGCACTTTTGTAGGCGTTGCCATGGAATACTCCTCTGGGTACAATACCACAATACCAAGTAATTTTGAATCTTACACTGGAGAATTCTCCCGTCGGCCATGCCTTTTACAGCCTCGGTCTTCCATGTCCGCGACCCCGGAAACAGTTGGAACGCGAACTCGTCTATTGGGAAAAGCACTCCAACGCCGTAGGCTTGACTCTGCGCACCCTAAATAGGAGCCGCTTCATGAATTCCGACATCAAGCAGGAAACTCGCGAAGCTCGCCGCGGAAACCTCCTCGAAACTCTTTTTCAGGATTTGCGATATGCCGCGCGCATGCTGCGCAAAAATCCCGGTTTCACGATCGCCGCGGTCATCACGCTCGCGCTGGGCATCGGCGCGAACACCGCCATCTTTAGTATCGTCAACGCCGTCATACTTCGCCCCCTTCCCTACAAAGATTCCTCACGCATTGTTTCAATCGACGTGCACACCGCCATGTTTCCGACGTTCTCGATGGGCGCGAGTTGGCTGGACTTTCAGCAGATTCGCGCACAAGCTTCTTCTCTCGAGCAGGTGGCTGCCTATTCCGGCGCGGAGAAAACGCTCACGGAAAAAGGCTCGCCCGCAGTTTTAAGCCTCGCCAACGTTTCCGATGGATTCTTCGAGGAACTCGGCGCTAAGGCTCAACTCGGCCGCCTGCTTACCGAAGAAGACACCCGTTCCGGCCAGGACCACGTCGCTGTTCTAAGCGATTCACTCTGGCGCAGCCACTTCGGAGCAGACTCCTCCGTTCTGGGAAAAACGATCGCCCTCAACAAGGAGACGTACACAGTGGTCGGTGTTGCCGCGGGCGGCTTCGACTTCCCGGAGAAAACCGAAGCATGGCTCCCGCTCTCCCTCAAACCCGCCGATCGGCAGAACCATACCTACTTCATGCTGCAGGTTCTCGGCAAACTCCGCCCCGGCCAAAAAATCGAAAAACTCAGCGCCGAACTTGGTGCCATCGCCGAGCGCACGATGAAAGACGTTCCCGAGCTTAGCGCCGGCTACAGTTTCTCCACGCAGCCTATCCTCGAAGAGCGCGTCTCCGGCTCTCGAAGTGCTTATTTCGTTCTGCTTGGCGCCGCAACGCTCGTTCTCCTGATCGCCTGCGCAAATTTGGCAAGCCTGCTTCTCGCGCGTGGTTCTGGCCGCCAGCGGGAGATGGCCCTTCGCGCGGCGCTGGGTGCGTCGCCGGGACGTCTCCTTCGTCAGGGTCTCGTCGAGAGTTGCTTGCTCGCCCTCGTCGGCGGCGTACTCGGGATCATTTTGGCCGCGCAAGGTATCGACCTTTTCCGCGCCATCGCGCCCGCCGACACTCCCCGTTTGAACGAGATTTCCATCGACTCCACATTGCTCTGGTTCTCGCTGCTGACCTCTCTCGTTGCGGGAATTCTCTTCGGCCTCGTTCCCGCCCGCCGCGCCGCCCGGATGGACCCGAACGAGGCCCTCAAGGAAGGGGCCGGTACAAATCTGGGGGCCGCACGTTCCGCACGCCAGTCCCGTCTCGGCGAGGCGCTCGTCACAGTCGAAGTCGCTCTCGCATTTATCTTACTTGTGGGTTCCGCCCTGATGACTCTCACCGTCTCGCGCTTGCTTCATCAAAATCCCGGCTTCCGCACCGATCACCTGCTTTCTTTCGATCTGCCGCAGCAGTTTCAGGTTCCCGACAACGAGGCCGACTTTGACGCCTTCGCAAAACAACAAGCTACGCACTTCAAAGAGATTGTCGACAAAATCCAGCAAGTGCCGGGCGTCGCCGCCGTCACTGCCTCCGACCACGGCGTCCTCACAGGCATGACCATGATGCACAGCGGATTACAAGTCGACGGCGCCATTCCTCTCACGTCGAAAGAACAACGTCACGCGGGCGCCCGCTACATCTTTCCTTCCTACTTTCAGATTTTAGGAATCCCACTCGTCCGCGGCAGAGAATTTACCGACCGCGACGCCGGCGGGGCACAACCAGTAGTTATGGTTAACGAAGCGATGGCTCGCGAATACTGGGGCACTCTCGACGTTCTCGGAAAACGGATCAGCTTATCCAAGGACGAAAAAGGCAAGCCCGTCTGGAATGAAATCGTCGGCGTAGTCGCCGATGCGCGCGAGGTCCGCGTTCGCGCCCATCCCTCTCCAACCTATTTCCTTCCGATGCTACAGGGCGGCAACGGCTCCATCCACCTAATGGTCCGCACGCTCACTGATCCTGATGCGCTCGCCAGCACGATCTCTCGCCAAATCTGGGCCTCGTATCCCGATCAACCCGTAACGCACATCATGACGATGTCCAGAAAGATTTCCGAATCCATCGGCAACGAGCGGCTGCGCAGCGTTTTGCTGATCGTCTTCGCCGGAATCGGTTTCGCGCTAGCGCTGGTTGGCGTTTACGGCGTCATCTCCTATTCTGTTGCGCGCCGCATCCAGGAAATCGGCATCCGCATGGCGTTAGGCGCGTCTCCCGCCAACGTTCTCCGCATGGTCATTCGCCAGGGCCTGATGCCGGTTGCTATAGGTGTCGGCCTGGGTGCCGCAGGCTCCTTCGCCCTGGCTCGCGTAATCGCCAGCCAGCTTTACGGTGTCACGCCCACCGATCCCGCGACATTCCTGGCCACCACCGCAATCGTTCTGGCGGTAGCTTGCATCGCCTGCTGGATCCCAGCCCGACGCGCCACAAAAGTCGATCCCATGATCGCCCTCCGCTATGAGTAGCGAAGGAACATCAAGGCCGCAACTTGATGCCTTAACCTCACAATTGACATCAAAATGAATCCCTGTCATCATTTTTCCATGAGGACCACACTTTCGCTGGATGATGATGTCGCGAAGGAAGTTAAGGCATACGCCAAGAGCCGAAAGGTTCCCATCGGCAAAGCCGTATCAGACCTGGTGCGCCGGGGGCTTCACGCACCGTTGCGCACCCGCATCGTCAACGGCTTTCACGTTGTGGAGTTGCCCCCTGACTCTCCCCCCGTAAGCGTTGAGAAGATCGCGAAGCTCCGGGACGAACTGGAGTGAAAGCTCGCTTTCTGCTCGACGTCAACGTTCTCGTTGCCATGTCGTGGCCGACTCATCCCGCTTATGAAAGAGCGCAGGAATGGTTTTCAAATCACGCACGCGCAGGGTGGGCCACCTGCCCGATGACCCAGACTGCATTCGTCCGCATCGTCTCCAATCCCGCTTTCTCCGTGGATGCTCTTTCCCCAACCCAGGCTGTCGCCGCCTTACAAGCCAATCTGAGCCACCGCGCTCATAGTTTTTGGCCTGATGATCTGCAGTTCCACGAAACGATTGAACCCCTGACGACGCGATTGTCAGGTCATAAGCAAGTGACGGATGCCTATTTGTTGGGGCTCGCGATTCACAAAAAAGCGAAGCTAGCCACCCTGGACCAATCGATTCTCGCTTTGCTGCCCGAAAAACATGGGCAACGCGAATTCATCGAATTGATTTGAGTAGAGAACAGGCCGTCCTGCCCTTGCTCTTTTCTCCCACGTTGCCAAGGACGCAATCTGCACGGAGGCCACGGTTTTCGCGCTCTATCCTGGCGGCCAGCGAAACGGCCGCCCGCCGAGCAAGTGCAGGTGGAGATGAAACACGGACTGCCCTGCGCCAGCCCCGTTATTGAAAACCGTGCGATACCCATCCAACAGATTCCGTTCACGCGCGAGTTGCGCGGCAACAAGCTGCAGCTTGCCAATCACAGCCTGATCCTCAGCCGTAGCATGGTCGAGCGAAATAAAATGCTTTCGCGGGCAAAGCAAAATATGCGTCGGCGCCTGCGGGCTGATGTCTTCAAACGCAAAAACATCCTCGTCCTCGTAAACAATCTTCGAGGGAATCTTCTTCGCCGAAATTTTGCAGAACAAACAGTCAGCAGACATAGCAAGCTCCCTGCAATCGGGCAACTCTAGGGGCGCGCTTCAGCGCGTCCGCTTCGTGTACCCGGTGCACCCTACTACGGCTCATCCAACCGCACCACAAACGGCGTAAATCCCTCCCTCGCCCGCAACTGCTCGCCCAACTGATGCGCGGCATCCTCACCAGAAACCTTGCCTACACGGACTCGGTAAAACAACCCATCCGGCGAATCATACTGCTGAATAAAAATTGGCGAATAGGAAACATTCAACCGGTCGCGCAATCTCTGCGCGTTTCCCGGATCGCGGAAGGCCCCGACCTGCACCGTAAAATATCCTGCCGTGGGATCGACTCCCGGTGTAATAACTTCCACGCGCACCGGCACAACTCCCGGCCCGACAGACTCAATCTCGCGCGCCGCTGCCAGCGAAAGATCAATGATGCGATTCTCTACAAACGGCCCGCGATCGGTAATCCGCACGGTCGTCGATTTTCCGTTGTTGAGATTCGTCACGCGCACCATCGTCTCAAACGGAAGCGTGCGATGCGCCGCGGTCAATTTGTACATGTCATAAATTTCGCCGTTGGAAGCGCGCCTCCCGTTGAACGGCACGCCGTACCACGACGCGTTACCTTCTTCGGAGTAGCCCGCGGGAGGAGGAATCGCCGCCGTTTTCCCGTGTTTTGGCACAGGCGCCGGCTTTGGATTTGCCGGGGCTGGAGCTGGCGAGACGTCGGTATCGCGCTTGGTGGACTCGACGGTCGAATCAGGGGTGGGAGAGGGCTGAGAGGGAGCGGTAACGCGTCGCGCGCTACATCCAGCGAGTAACGACGCGCAGACAACGTTCAGCAGAAAGAACAGGCACGCGCGGCGCGGGGACTGGAGATCCGTCACAAGCTGGCTCGCATAAGGAAATCAGGATTGCGGCGGCGTTTTCTGCGATTCCTTTTCGGTGCGGGCCGCGTTGCGCGCTTCAATCCACGCCGCGGCCTCTGCGATTTTCTCCGAAACTTCCCGCAAAAACTGCGAGGTGCGCTTTTCCGTCTCAGGCGCGACGTCTTCCTTCACGAAAGTTTTCACGCGCTTGAGCTCTTCGTCCACACGCCTTCCAAAATCTTCGAAATTATTGATATTTTTCAAGCGCGAAACCTCCTCATCGATGCGGCGGCCGAATTCCTCGAAGTTGTCCATGGCGATGTGCTCCGCTCCACACGGTAAAAGCGTGGATTCTGTATTATAGGAACGCGGTACGCGGGTCGCAAGGAGGAGTATTGGCGCTTTCTTACGAGTGGCAGCGGCGATTGGAGCGATGGAAGAGCACGCTGCGAGGATTGGTTGGATTTGGCGGAGGAGGCGGCGAGCAGGGGCCGCGGCCGCAAATTTGCCCTGCGTGCGGAGCGCTGGTCGGCATCAACGCGACAAAGTGTCACGAATGCGAAACCGACTTGCGGTTCTCCCTTGCGGCTCTGGGCAAGAAATTCTCCGGCATTTTCGGCGATCAGGAAGCACCAGTAACGACGGCGCTCCTGATCGCCAACTTTGCCATGCTTGGCATCAGTTGGATGGCGCTCACGGCCGCGGGCAAAGGCGGCGGCCTTGCCATTTTGTGGGGACTCTCGGGCGAATCACAGATTCGCCTGGGGATGAGCATCCCCATTCCCTATCTGATTGCGACGAATGAATGGTGGAGATTGGTCACCGCCATGTTTCTGCACGGCGGCCTGATTCACATCGGCTTTAATATGATGGCGCTGATGCAGTTCGGACCGGCGATCGAAGAGTTGTACGGGTCCGCGCGATATCTTTTCATCTATGTAGTCACGGGAGCGTTTGGGTTTCTGTTGAGTTCGGCGTCCGGACATTTCTCGCTGGGTGCAAGCGGCGCCTTGCTTGGGCTTGTGGGGGTCATGCTGGCAGTCACCACGAAGCGCGGCGGCTCCTACATGCGGGATCTGCGGTCCCGACTGATTACCTCGGTTATAATCCTGTTCGTGATGGGACTTTCGGGATTTATGTCCATGGACAATTATGCGCACGGCGGCGGATTGGCCTCGGGATTCCTGCTTGGAAAAATCTTTGCCGACCGGCAGCCGATGAATGCCGGGGAAAAGAAGAGAGCCTACGGCATGGGAATGCTGGCGGCGCTGGTGGTGATTGCGAGCTTCGTGCTGATGATTGTGCATTACCGCGACCCTTTGCAGTGACAAGAAGCGCAACCGCCCGGCTGTCAGCTTGGAAAAATGCGCTATTCTAGCTTTAGAACAAGGCGGAATCCGTGGATCCACATTCGATTGTCGTTGTAAGTTTGCATACGCCCAAGGAGAAGGTATGGGGCGAGCTGCTGGACATCAATCCTTCGGGGATTACGATTCGCGGCATTGATTTGAACTCGTTTGATCATTTCATCAGGCAGCTCAATGAGCCGGATGGTGAACGAGTGGGCCTGCCTACCGTGTTTTTTCCCATGAATCGCGTGGAGCGCGTCTCGCTGGATGAACCGACCGGCTCCATTCCTTCGATGAACGAACTCTTTGCGCGGAAAATCGGCCGTTCGCTGACCGACTATCTCGCGCAATTCGCATAACGCTTCCTGTATCTCGAAAACTGCATAACAATCGCGCAACAATTGATAACAGCGGCTGGCTGAACTGCGCTATTCTCAATTATCGTGAAAGGCCGCATCTGGACGGTTCCCAATCAAATTACGCTTCTGCGCCTCGGCTTTCTGCCGTTCTTTTTGATTCTGATTTCGTATGAGCGGTATAAGTGGGCTTTACTGGTGCTGGTTGTGGCGGGCCTTTCAGATGCCATTGACGGACTACTCGCGCGGAGGCTGAATCAGCGGTCTTCTCTTGGAGCTTATCTCGACCCCATCGCGGACAAACTGCTGCTTTCTTCCTCGTTCATCATTCTGGCGTTCAAGAAGCAGATTGCGTGGTGGCTGACGATTATCGTGTTCAGCCGCGACATTTTAATTCTGATTGTAGCTGTGGTGATTCTGCTGATTTCCGGCTACCGGCCCTTTCCGCCGAGCATTTTCGGAAAAATGACGACCGCTGTGCAGATTATTCTGGTTTTTACAGTCGTGCTGGGAGCTGCTTATCCGGATTTTCATCTCGAAAGAGTCACGCATGTGCTGGTGTACCTGGTGACTTTCTTCAGTATTTTCTCGGCGTTGCACTATTCGTTTGGAACCGCACGGACCCTCAGCAGTCCTTCTTCGTAAAATCCGGAAGCAACAAAAGCGTTACACAAACTTCTCAGAGAGCGCGGAGGACACAGACAAGAGCGTATTGCCGGAGGGCTCGCGCAAGAGGCAGGCTCTATTTTGGCGCTATTGGGGAGCTCACTGCATGAATCTGCAGGGTGTAAAGGATAGACTCGAGCCGGCGTTCTACGTCGACAAGATCCGCGGGGAGGATGGGTGGGGCGCCGTCAGCGTCGCTCGAAAACACGGCATCCCAGTACAGCGTGATCTGGTAGCATTTTTGATTCGCAAAGGTGAAATAGTCGCTCTGGCTGAAGCCGCTACCGCGGTTCAGCACACCGCCCTCCCAAGGAGTCCATGCATAGCGCAGATTGTTTATCTTCGAGCTTCCGCGAAGACTCTGGCTATAACCGGGTATACAGGTTTCCTCGGTTAGCACGCTGTTTACGCTCACATCCAGGAAAGCTTCGCCAAATCCGGTCCCTGGATATGCCTCTTTCGGCATAGAGACGGTTGCCACCGTGACGCGCCAGGGTTGAGAAGCTTCGTCCGAGTCTTCGTTTTTGCTGGCGGGCTGCGGTTCGCATGGCCAATGTCTTTCCCCTTCCGTCACGACATAATTTCTCGGATATCGGAAGGAGATTCCATACTCTGAATTCTTGTAGGAGAGGGACTCAGCTTTCTCAGTTAAAAGAGGACCCGCCGGATTTCCGCTGCGCGACAGAGCAAATGCGCATTCCGGGATAGGTCCTCCCTTCTCGTTTCCGCAGACCAGCGTCCAGGCCGTTTTGTTTCCGTCTCTCTGCAAACTCCTCCGCAGAACTTTCCAGGCAGGGGCACTTTGAGGACTAGATGCCCTTCCGGCATCCTGAAGCTGCGCCGCTGAGAATCCATTTGCTGCCATCACTCCTTGTCCGAAAAGCTCGGCCAGAACCAGTTGGACCGTTTCGGATACATTGCGTCGCTGTCGAGGGATAGAAACGCGAGCGCCGAGAAGGCGGGTGGTCTTTTGCAGCTTTCCTTCGTCGCTGGCGACATACATGCCCACCACTGCGTAATGGCCGCGGCTCTCTTTGCGGACAGCGAATCTACCAGGATTGCCGCTGTGGTTGTAACCCTCCACGACCTTGCGTAGCACCCTTTCCTGATCGGCCGAGGAAACCATCCTTTCGCGCGTCTCCGAATAACTTGCGCGGAACGACGTGAAGTCGAGTTGCAAGGCCCCCCCGTTCAGGCTGCATAGGTCCGGTGCGCCATTGAAAACTGGCTGCTCGTAATCCACTGTCCATTTGTATTCCTTGTTCAGCGCTTCAACTGCCCAGCGTAGAGCAATGCCCCAGCCACCAGCAACGACCGTGGCGCGAATGCCGTCGCGTTCGATGAAACCGAGGTCTCTGTCGGAGCTCCACGAACCTGAACATGGCTTGCGCGTTGGCTTCTTGGGAGCTTCCACTGTTTGCGTGGCTGGTGGTTGAGTGTCTGTTACCTTGGCTTTTCCCAGCTCACTGATCGGCAGTATGGGTCCAGGCGGTGCCTGGGCCGACAGTTTGAGGCAACTGAGTGTTAATGTCGCGATGCGGCATGCCGCGCGAACGGCGCGCCACGGTTCGGAGAATTTACAAATTGTCATCGGCCCCCCGTCCAGAATGTGAGGCACGGGGGATGCCGTCTCGAACTTATTGAAAACGGGCGGCTTCTTAGACGGCGCGGGCGGAGTAGGTAGAAAACTTGACGCGTCGTGTGGCTTGAAGCACGCAATAGTGCTGGTCCGCGGCAGGCGTGGAGCGCGCCGCGTAGCCTCAGTGGTTCGAGTCCGGCATCAGACAAAGCGCACTACAGATGATGCTTCGCACCGACCAGAAGAAAAAGCATTACACAGTGTTCTCAGAGACCGCAGAGGACACTCTGAAGGCCAGGCTCAGACGGGCATTGGCTTGGGGCCTTCGCGTGGCAACAACAACTTTGGTTCGGTAAGCGATTGGACTTGTTCGAGTGTGGCGTCTGGAGCCAGTTCGCGGAGGACCAGGCCTTCGCGGGTGACGTCGATGAAGGCTAGTTCGGTGACGATGTGATCGACGACTTCGACGCCGGTTAGCGGGAGCGTGCACCTTTTCAGAATTTTGGGGTTGTTGTCGCGCGTGGCGTGCTCCATGGCGATGAAGACGCGCTTGGCACCGGCGACCAGGTCCATCGCGCCGCCCATGCCTTTGAGCATTTTGCCGGGAATGGCCCAATTGGCGAGAGTGCCCTTCTCGTCCACCTGAAGAGCGCCGAGGACTGTGAGGTCCACGTGGCCGCCGCGGATCATGGCAAACGAATCGGCGGAAGAAAAGTACGACGTGCCGGGAAGTTCGGTGACGGTTTCTTTGCCCGCGTTGATTAAATCGGGATCGACTTCCGCCTCGGTTGGATAAGGCCCGACGCCGAGCATGCCGTTTTCAGATTGCAGAACGACCTCCATGCCTTTAGGTACGTAATTCGCGACAAGCGTGGGCATGCCAATGCCGAGATTGACATAGTAGCCGTCGCGCAGTTCCAGAGCGATTCGGCGGGCAATGCGTTCGCGTTTCTGTTCTTCGGTTAGCATTCTATTGAGCCAATCTCCCGATCAAGGTGAATGCGCCGAACAGCGCAAGTGCGGACGCTGCGAGCACCATCGGCGCGAAACCAATCGCTACGATAAGCAGAACGAGATGCAAATATCGAATGCTAAATCGACTCCCACATCACGCCCGGTTCGCGCTCCCCGCATTCTAGGAAGTAGACGGCAATGTCGCGCACAAGTTCGTAGGGCAGGCAGTATCTCGTTGGAAACGGTGTCGCCGTTCCGCCCACAAGGAACTCCGGCGACTTTACGCCTCTTTCCGAGTCGGTCTGGAGCGCTAGCGAGTGCATGCTTACCACGCCACGGCGGGGCAGCGGAGGGACTCCCGGGGCGACCGCCAGCAGGTAGGGAGGCTCTCCGGTTTTGGCTGCGTACTGGACGGTCCCATAAGTCTCCGCCAGGCAAATGGTCAGCGTCATGTCATTCTCACCGACAAGCTCTAGACCGAACGGTTCTCGGTTCCGCAGTGATTCGAGGAGGTTGACCAATTCCGGTGCGCGGACCATCAAAGTCCCGTTCAGCGGATTGTCTGTTTGCTGCATGTCTACAAATTCGACTTTCATGTTGGTCGCCACAGGAATCGCGGAAAGTGGGGGCTCATTAGCGTACCGTTCGCCGCTCGATGCGCTCCCGTTTTTGTTCGTCCGTCAGAGGCATCGAGTCTACTCCTTGCGAGATGCGAGTTGCTTCGGAAGTTCGATCACGTTCAGCGAATATACTTCAGAAACAGCGCAAGCCTTGCGGGAACAATTGGCGATGTTTTTTCCTTCTTTCGTGCAAAGAAACGGATAGATCGATAGTGCTTGCTCTCCGTTGAGCGCGGCAACTTCCCTTTCCCAACCGGGCCAGCGCATGGATTTGTAAAAGTCTGCGAGATTGCTGTTGAACGACCATGGCAAGAATTGGCTGTACTTCATCCCGTTCATCGGCTCCCAGCGAAGAGTGGCGGGAGCGAAGTAAAAGACTTCGCCCTTACCGGCACCCAAGGCGCCGCCGTCCAGCGCAAAGAAACCGCCGACAACATCATCCGCGATGAGCAAGAAACCAAGCGGCTGGCCCTCCGGCGTCGTGGACCGGCCGCGGTTCCAAGCAGGCATGGAGCGCGGAAGCTTGGCATGACCCGAGCCGAGCACGCGGAGCCACCCCTGATCGATCAGCAACCCGCCCGTGTGGTAGATCACGGCACCCATCGGACTGCGCGTTGTCACCTGGGTTTCCACAAGGAATTGAATCCGCTGAGCTTCCTCCGCAGGAAGAACTTCGACAGAATTCTTAGCCTCCGCGATCCAACGCTGAACAGCCGGCCACGCAGGCTCTGTAGCTTCCAGGAGTTCTTGAAGTGGCCGTTGCGGAGACATGGTTCATTCCTAGTTGAATGGGGCGCATTATGCCGCGCCCTACATATTCGTCAGGTCTTGCGCATGGTGCGGCGCTCGATGCGCTTTTCGTAGTTTGGACCCTGCAAGATCGCGTTGACGAAGATGCCGGGCGTGTGAACCTGATCGGGTGGCAATTGGCCGAGGTCGAGGAGTTCTTCGACTTCGGCGATTACGTAGTCGGCGGCTGTGGCCATCATGGGATTGAAGTTGCGTGCGGTTTTTCGGTAAATGAGGTTGCCCCAGCGGTCACCTTTCCAGGCTTTAAGGAAGGCGAAATCGCCGCGGAGGGCGCGTTCGAGGACGTATTGGCGGCCGTCGAAATCGCGGGTTTCCTTGCCTTCGGCGACCATTGTGCCGACACCTGTTGGGGTGTAGAACGCCGGGACGCCTGCGCCACCGGCTCTCAGGCGTTCGGCTAGCGTGCCCTGCGGGTTCAGCTCGACCTGCAGTTCGCCGCTCAAGACAAGCCGTTCAAAGAGTTTATTTTCACCAACGTAGCTGGAGACCATTTTCTTGACCTGGCGACTCTGGAGGAGGATGCCGATGCCGAAATCGTCCAAGCCGGCGTTGTTGCTGACGATGGTGAGGTCTTTGGTACCGCGGCGGCGTACTGCGGCGATCAGGTTCTCTGGGATGCCGCAGAGACCGAAGCCGCCCATCAGGATGGTAGCGCCGTCGGCCAGGTTGGCGATGGCAGCGTCGGCGGTTGCGATGCGTTTATCCATGGAATACGCCCCGCCTGCGTTGTGGATGGGCGTGCAGGCTAAAGCCTGTGCCACGGAAGCTGGTGTCGGGGGCGGAGATGCTTTTATCCATCGAGTCGGGATGAGGCGCTAGTTTTGTGGTTTACGGTGGAAAAAGCAAGCGCTGTCATCAGGGTGCGAGGTGCTGCTTCTAGTTAACAATAACCGGGGCACCCTCCCGAGTTTCTCACAAGTGTTCATTCTAGAGATAGTTAAAGTCCTTTGTTTTGATACAGTTTTAGAAGTGTTCATTCTAAACGGACTCAGGGTTCCTCCCAAAGCAAAAAAAGCCAGCAAGGACGCTGGCGCTGCACTGACGAGCCACAAGATTACCTAAAATACATAAGACAATATTTATAGTTTTGTCAAGTGGAAACTGCCGATTGGGGTCCGAGAGCCGAGAGAAGCCGGCAAAGCGGGCGCGGCTCGGTTTGATGTGGCAA
Organism: Betaproteobacteria bacterium; assembly: GCA_903970165.1. GTDB lineage: Bacteria > Acidobacteriota > Terriglobia > Acidiferrales > UBA7541 > Acidiferrum. Next base: position 59,593 of record CAJCHZ010000047.1, on the reverse strand, counting down.
TAATGAAAAATATCGATATTATAGAGACATTTGTTGGATGCATTCGGGGTGTTCGACCGGGAATTCGTTCGCGGTGTTGGGTCGAACAGAGTGTTCGGGCGTGAGTTCAACTTGTCGAGGAAAGGTCACAATGAAAATTGACGGGAAGCGGAATGGGCGGCGGGGCTTTGCTGCGCGGGCCGGGGTGTCTGGCTTGCTGGCTGCGGTGATGCTGTACCTGGGGCCTGCGGCGATTGTCAGCATGGGATTTGGCGCGGTTGTTTTTGCGCAGCATCGGATGCACGGGGAGCCGGTGAAGGAAGATCGGAACCATCCGTGGATGAATGCGTCGCTTTCGCCGGACGAGCGGGCAGAGATGGTGCTGAAGGAGATGACGCTCGACGAGAAGATTGATTTGCTGCACGGGATGGGGATGCCGGGGTGGCCGCGTGAGGTATCGCATCCAGAGCCGGAATTGGGAAATGGCGGGGCAGGATTTGTGCTGGGGGTACCGCGGTTGGGGATTCCGTTTATTCAGATGAGCGACGCGGCGTATGGAGTGCGGAGCAGCGCGGAGAATGGGCGGTACTCGACGGCGATGCCATCGAACCTGGGGGCGGCGGCGAGTTGGGATCCGGAAGCGGCGTGTGCGTTTGGAACGGTGATAGGGAAGGAGCTGCGCGCACAGGGATACAACATGACGCTGGGCGGCGGCGTGAATGTTACGCGGGAGCCACGCAACGGCAGAACATTTGAGTATCTGGGCGAGGATCCGGTGCTGGCGGGAACGCTGGTGGGCAATTTGATGAAGTGCGAGCAGGCACAGAACGTGATTGGAGACATCAAGCACTACGCGGTGAACGATCAGGAGAGTGGGCGGAATGAAGTGGACTCGATCATCGGGAAGAGGGCGATGCGGGAAAGCGATTTGCTGGCGTTTGAGATTGGGGTGGAAATCGCGCAGCCAGGGGCGGTGATGTGCTCGTACAACGCCGTGAATGGGGATTTTGCCTGCGAGAATAAATATTTGTTGACGGATGTTCTGAAGAAGCAGTGGGGATTCAAAGGATTCGTGGTTTCGGACTGGGGAGGAACGCACAGCACGATCAAGGCGTCGGCGGCAGGTTTGGACAATGAGGAGCCGCTGGACGAATTTTTTGGAGCGAAGCTGAAGGAAGCGGTGGCGGCGGGGAAAGTTTCGCAGGCAGAGCTAGATGAGCATGTGCGGCGCGTGCTGCGGTCGGAGTTTGCCTGCGGCGTTGTGGATCATCCGATTCAGAAGGGCGTGCCAGACGTGGAGGGGAATCTTGCGGCCGCGCGAAAAGTGGAAGAAGGCAGCGCGGTGCTGCTCAAGAATACGAATGGGCTGCTGCCTTTGCGCAGCGGTGCGGTGAAGTCTATTGCGGTGATTGGGCCGCACGCAAATGAAGGAATGATGTCGGGGAGTGGGTCGGCGCAAGTCGATGCACCGGGGAGAGCGTCGGCAGGATGGATGGCGCAGGTGTGGTTTCCACCATCGCCGATAAGCGTACTGGAGAACAAGTTCCCAGGGGCGAAGGTGGAGTTTGATTCGGGCGCGAATCTTGAATCAGCGGCGGCGCTGGCCAAGAGATCGGACGTAGCGATTGTGTTTGCGTATCAGTGGGAAAGCGAGGGAATGGATTTGGAGAATCTGTCGTTGCCTGTGAAGCAGGACGACATCATCGCGGCGGTGGCGGCGGCGAATCCGAAGACGGTGGTGGTGCTGGAAACGGGGACGGCGGTGACGATGCCGTGGCTCGATCGAGTGGGAGCGGTGCTGGAGGCGTGGTACGCAGGCAGCAAGGGTGCGGTCGCCGTCACGGACATTTTGGCGGGCGACGTGAATCCGAGCGGAAAGCTGCCGATGACGTTTCCGAAGAGCGATGCGGACTTGCCGCATCCGCAATTGGTGAAGCCGGGGCCGGGACAGACCGGCGAAGAGGCAGTGATGAAAACGGGAGAAGCCAAGCCTACGTTCAGCGTGAAGTACGACGAAGGGTTGAAGGTAGGCTACAAGTGGTATGACGCGGAGAAGAAGGCTGTTCTGTTTCCGTTTGGGTATGGGCTGTCCTATACCTCGTTCAGCTATTCCAGTTTGAGGGTGATCACTGGAAAAGAGCGGTCGGTGACCTTTACGGTGAAAAATACAGGGAAGCGCGACGGAGCGGAAATTGCGGAAGTGTATGCGTCACTTCCCGAGGGATTGGGAGAGCCACCGAAGCGGCTGGTGGGTTGGAGCAAAGTGTGGCTGAAGGCGGGCGAGAGCAAGGAAGTTAGCGTGACGCTGATTCCAAAATACTTGTCGATTTTTGACGAGGCGGCGGATGGGTGGAAATTGGCGCCGGGGAGCTATACGTTTATGGTTGGAGGATCTTCGGCGGATTTACCGTTGAGCGTGAAGGCAAATTTTTAGATAGCGAAATTGAAATTTGAGAGTGTGAGTGTGCGGTGCAGTGGTGTGCCCGAACGAGGCGGGATGTGCGGGCTATCTAGAACCGCTCCAGGCTTGTTTGCGCCAGGAGGGGTGACCTGAGAGGCGAGCCGCGGCTACGAGAAACAGAAGGCCAAACACGATTACGCCGGGGACAATGGTCCACCGGCCTTCCAAACAATCCACCACCGCATCCAGGAGTTGAATGAAAGCGGTCAGCAAAATTAGTGTATTTAGAGTGGATTTCGAGCGGAAGAGTAGTGAGGCCGCCAACAAGATAGCCAGAGCAATGTTGCGCGAGAAAAGATAGCCCGCGTAAATGTGAACGGCAGTGTTGATTCCGTCATGGGGAGAGACGAGCATCGCAGGATTCAGTAAGGCGATGAGCGCACCTGCCGCCAGGAGGAGTGCGCCAAGGAGAACGATGGCCTGGAGCCACCAAGGGAATACGGCGGCGGACCGACCTGCTTCGGAATTTGAGAGAGCAGCTGTGCTGGCGGTTTGAGGTCGAGACAAGGGCGCTCCGGAGCGGCACGGGCATGTCGGCGTGCCACTTGCGAATTATTACGCGGGCGCGAGGGCATAAGTTACGAAGCGGGGTAAACTCGGAGGCTGTTGCACGGTTGGTGCCGGCCAGGCGCCAACCGGGAAAGAGTTTCCATGATCAGCCTTGTTTTGCTTCGTCCTCTGAAAAAAGTTCGCAGTGATTCAACCACAAAAAATGTGAACCGTAGCGTTTGGGTGAGTTATTCGATGGGGAGTCTTCTCGCGCTAATGGCGTGCTGTGTTCCGAGTTGGGCACAGGAGAATACTCAGGCGCCGGCGTCGGCTGCAGAAGTGAAGGAATTACGGGCGGTGGTGGAGAGTTTGTTGACGCGCGTGGCGGACTTGGAAAGCCAGCTGAAGGAAGAGAAGGCTGCTTCGGCTGTGAATATTGGGAGAAAGAATCTCGTTGCTGGCAACGCACGCACGGCTGGGGCGGCTGCGGCAACGGTGTCGCCTGCGAGTGCTACAAGTGCGCCGGCAGAGATTGCGACCGGTTCGGCATCCCCCGCGCCTGTGCAGAACGTCTCGCCTGACGCGGCCAAAACACCCGCAACCGCGGAAGAGCAAGGGATCTCCGGATTTCTGCACGGAGCTACGCTGAATTTCCTTTTCGACGAATATTACGAATACAACTTCAACAATCCGGTCGGGCGAGTAAACGCGCTGCGCGCTTACGACGTTTTGAGCAACAACATCAGCCTCAATCAAGCGGACGTGGTTTTTGAGCGGGCGCCCGATGTCGCGGACGGAAGCCCGTTTGGAATGCGCCTGGATTTGCAATTCGGGCAGGCGACGGACACTTTGCAGGGAAATCCCACGAACGAGCCGCGACCGGATATTTACCGGAATATTTTTCAGGCTTATGGGACGTATGTGGCGCCGATAGGGAACGGCTTGACGATCGATATCGGGAAATTTGGAAGTTCGATCGGGATCGAGGGAAATTATACGAAAGACCAGATCAACTACTCGCGGGCGTACTGGTTTGATTTTCTGCCGTTTTATCACATGGGTGTGCGCGCAGCCTACAAGGTCAATGACAAGCTGACATTGAACTACTGGGTGGTGAACGGCACGAATCAGGTGGAAGCGACGAATGGATATAAGGACGAGTTGTTCGGATTTACGCTGACGCCGAATAAAAATATTACGTGGAACGTGAACTACTACATTGGGCAGGAACACCCTGACAGGATCGACGTGGCGTCAAGCGGGCCGATTCCGGTGCAGCCTGGATTGACGTTTCAGGCGATTACACCCGCGCCGAACGGCAAGCTGCACATTTTTGATTCGTACGTAAGCTGGCAGGCAGCGCCGAAGCTGACGTTTGCACTGGAAGGCGATTACGTGATCGAGCGCGAATGGCAGAATACGAATACGGCGCTGGGAGAGTCGTCGGCTCCCTCTCATGTGATTGGTGGAGCGGCTTACGTGAAGTACCAGCTCTCGCGGAGGTTCTCTGTGGGTGGGCGAACGGAATATCTCTCGGATCGCGGAGGGCTTTTCAGCGGGATTACGCAGGCGTTGAAGGAGACTACCGCGACGTTTGATTACAAACTTTATGATGGGTTTTTGATGCGGTACGAATGGCGGCGGGATTTTTCGAACCGGCCGTCGTTTTTTACGAGTTCGAATGGGGTGTTGAGCAAGGAGCAGCAGACGGCTTCGGTTGGGGTGGTCTGGTGGCTGGGGAAGAAAGAAGGAGCTTGGTAGGAATTTGGCGGGAGATTTGATGGAGTTTCTCGACGGTTTCGAAGCCTTGGCTGAGGCAAGCAGCCAAGGCTTCGAAACCCAGATGGTCCATTGATTTGAAGGGTTTTACGCCTGGAGTTAGAACTTATCAATCAGGATGGCTGTGACGCCAAGCCCAGTATTCCTGCTGTTCCTTCTCGTTAGCTCTCTCGAACTCGTGATCCTTACGGTGTTTCTCCGCGAGGAAACGACCCCAAGCGGACTGCTCCTTATCGTCCCAATTGTGATAGTCCTTGTGTTCCTTGTCGTAGTAGCGATGGTCCTGCGGCGAAGTTGGCGCTGCAGCCACAATGGCAACTGGCGCTAGAAGAGCGGCAGAAAGGCAAAGCGAAGTGATGTACTTGCGCATGTGAGATCCTCCATCAGCGATCGTGGCAGGAGAGAAGACTGGCGGCCATACGGTTAGTCTGGTATTTCGAGCTAGGGGATTTCGTAAAGGGGAGCGAGGATGCGAACAAACAGGAAGGGCGTCGCGAGTTCGCCTCTAAATCGAACAGAAGAGTTTTTAGAACTCGTTAGCGGCGTCTCGGAGGGGGTATCTCGAGGAATTCGAAAGAACCGGGCCTGGCTCTATCAACAGCCGCGACGATCTCCATCGGTTTAGATTGGACAGAAGGCCAGATGTTAGAGCCCAAAACCACCATGGAAAGTTGACGCCTGGAAAGATTTTGCTGATCAGTGACGTTTTGATCGCATCTCAGCAACAGATCAAATCCTTCTTTTTCTGCTTCGGCGATGGGTTGGCCGTTTGAAAGTGTTCCCCATTCCTGCTCTGCTGCCGTTCGCACCCGACGATGTGTAAGAGAATGCCGCAGAGGAACAGGAACATTTTTATCGAACAGGACTTGCATCTCGTGCTTTTGCTGCGAAAGCAAGGACTTGCAGCACCTGTTGCAACGGCAACTCGAAAAGCTGGGCTATTTCCGGGGGCTAAACGCCAGCATCATAGTTGCTCACCAAGTCATCCACCGGCATGCGCGTTCCGGCAAGAACAGGACGCCCATGATGGATCTGCGGATTGAACTGAACAGTGGGGCACTTGGCCCAGTCGATTTTGCGTTTATCAAGCATAACTGGCACCTGAACACTCATATCCGATGTTTTGATGTTCAGCGCCACGGGCCGCGCGACGGGTGAGGAAGCGGGCCATCACATCGAACGGAGGAGTTTGTAGAGTTCGTTGGCGGCGTCGAAATCGGCTTCTAGGTCGCGGGAGGCTAGTTTTTCGCGGAGGTCGTCGAGGCGGCGGGCAAATAGGTCGAGGGAGGCAGAGAGAACTTCTTTGTTGGTGAGGACAATGTCGCGCCAGGTGGAGTAGGGGCTGCCGGCGAGGCGGAGAGAGTCGCGCAGGCCTGGGCCCGCAAGGGTAATGGGCAGGCCGTTTTCGTCGAGATGATCGTAGAGGAAGGAGCCGAGGGCTACGGCGGCGAGCTGAGGGAGATGAGAGGCTAGGCCGACGGCGTAGTCGTGTTGCTGCGCGCCAAACCAGAGCGGGCGCGCGCCGATTTTTTCCAGGATTTTTACAAACGCGGAGACACGCGCGTCCTGTCGCTCGGAAGACGCGCCGATCAGGGCGTAGCTGTTGTTGCGAAAGAGATCGGCGTCGGCGTGGGCGACTCCAGAAAGTTCCCTGCCTGCCATCGGATGTCCGCCGAGGAAGAGTTGGGTTGCGTCGTCGGCGAAATGGTCGATCGCAGATTCGATGATGCGGAGTTTGGTGCTGCAGGCGTCGGTGACAAGAGCGTTGGGCGCGGCGAGGCGCGCAACTTCAGGGAGGAGATCGAGCGTGGCGCCGATGGGAAGGGCGATGTAGACGAGATCAGCGTTTTCCAGCGCGGGTGCCAGGTCGCCGGTGACGGCGGCGGCGATCACGTTGCGGGCTTGTGCTTCGCGGACGACTTCGGGACGGTCCCAACCGGTGATGTGGATATCGGGTGCGTATTTGCGGAGGGCCAAGGCGAAGGAGCCGCCGATGAGGCCGGTGCCGAGGATCGTGACACGATTGATTAGATGGGGAGACATGTTGTCCGGGCTAGACCTTTTCTGCCTCGTTCAATTTTCCAACTGTAGATTGCAAAAATCATCGTTCGTGAAGGCCGCTGTCCAAGGCTCGCCTCCTGATTCTTCCGTGAAGGTGATTTCGCCGATTTTCGGGCCCAGCCAAATATAGTCGATTTCAAGCTTTTTAATCTCTTCAGCAAAGTTTGGCATCTTTTGGGCTTCGCGCAGTTTGAAGTCGTAAAATTTCTGCATCGTTTTCCGGGGATCCGCCAACAACCTCTGCGCAAAAATCCGCGCTTGTCTCATTTTCTCTGCTGAAAGTTTCTGGGAAATCCTGATGGCAAAGGGTTGGTCGTCAACGAGAATTCTGCGCTCCAGATAATCCTGATCATCGCCTCTCACCTGTTCAAAATCGTGATTCGGAGAGAATTCACGAACGGGGGCGGGAGCCGCCAGGCGCGCTTTCGCTGCGCGGCGGCGGGCTGTTGCACGTATCAAGCCGGGTGCGATTGTGAACGTAAAAATCGGACCGATCGCGAACAATCCGGCGAGGGCAAGTAGTAATTTGATCCAGGGGCCGAAGCCCCAGCGCCAGTAAACGACGGCCGTTATCGCGAGCGTAACGGCGACCAACTGGAGGCCGCCGCGAGCGCGGATCCGCGATTGTTTGGCGTAGGTCGAAAGCGCCGGGTCGATGGCCGAATCCGAATTGGGCTTGGTGTCCGCCATGGTTCACGGTCCTCCGAATTGCTGACCCGGGCTGGCATCCATCTGGAGGATGCTACGCCATGCGGCGGCCGATGGCTGGGGCGATGATGCGGAGTTCGGCCATGAGTTGGGTGAAGGTTTCCGGATCCAAGGATTGCGCGCCGTCGGAGAGGGCGTGGTCGGGGTCGTTGTGAACTTCGATTAACAGGCCATCGGCGCCTGCGGCTACGGCGGCGCGGGCCATGGGCGGGACTTTGTCGCGGCGGCCGGTGCCGTGCGAGGGGTCGGCAAGCATCGGCAGGTGCGAGAGTTTTTTGATGACGGGGATGGCAGCGATGTCGAGCGTGTTGCGCGTGTACGTTTCGAACGTGCGGATGCCGCGTTCGCAGAGGATTACGTTGTAGTTGCCGCCTGCGAGGATGTATTCGGCGCTCATCAGAAGTTCTTCCATGGTTGCAGAGAGGCCGCGTTTCAGAAGGACAGGTTTACGGATTTCGCCGAGGGCGCGAAGGAGGAAGTAGTTTTGCATGTTTCGGGCGCCAACCTGAAAGACATCCACATATTCGAGCATCATCTGGATTTGCGAGGCGTCCATCACCTCACTGACGGTGAAGAGATTGAATTTGTCGGCGGCTTCGCGCATGAGCTTGAGGCCCGGTTCGCCCATGCCCTGAAAGGCGTAAGGGGATGTGCGCGGCTTGAAAGCGCCGGCTCGGAGGATTTTTGCGCCGGCTTTTGCGACGCTTTCGGCAACGGAGTGGATTTGATCGTGGGATTCGACCGAGCAGGGGCCCGCGGCTACCACGACTTCATTGCCGCCGATTTTTACGCCTCGGCCCAGATCAACCACGGTGCCTTCAGGTTTGAACTGGCGGCTGGCCAGCTTGAAGGGTTGCGTGATGCGCATGACTTCGCGCACACCCTCGAGGAGTTCGAAGTCGCGATGATCGAAATCGCGGTGAACGCCTACGGCACCAAGAACCGTATGCGATTCGCCCGTGGATCGGTGAACGTTAAAGCCGCTGCCGATCAGACGATCGATGACATGCTGGATTTGGGCGTCGGTGGCGCCTTCTTGCATTACGATGACCATGAGATTGCCTGTGTCCTTTTTTGTTGCGGTCCGTGATTACGCCGCGAAGATGCCGGGTTGAAGCCCGGCGCTACATGGAAATCTGAATCCCGGAAAAAACACCGGTCGGAAGACCCGCCACTACGGTGGCGAGTTGAAACATCGCAGCTATAGAGACTACGGCGCGCGGTCATTCATTCCCGCCTTTGGGCTTGCCGTCAGGGTGCATGGCGTTGCGTTCGGCGGCGCGGGCTTCGTCGATGATGCGTTCGAAAAGGCGCCGGATGGCGGCATCGGTGAGCGGGCCGGGGTTGTTGCGCTCAGCGTTGGCGAGGACTTCGTTCTCGCGGTCGGGCTGGTACAAAGGGAGGTTGGCCGCTTGCTTGAGTTTGCCGATTTCGAGGGCGCAGTGCGAGCGCTCGTTGAGAAGTCGGACGAGTTGTTTATCAATTTCATCTATTCGGCGGCGCCAGTCGGAGAGGTTCATCGCAGAACCTCAACTGGAAAGAAAAAGCAGATTTTCTCGCGCAAAAAACGCTCGATGGAAAAGAGTTCTCGCTTCGCTCGGAATGACAACAGGCTGGCTGGTCCCCGAAATATCATGGGGCGACCTCGCGGCGGGATAGGCCGTGGCGGGCGGCTTCTTTTAGAGAGCGCACGCGTATGGCAAGGGCGCTTGCGGCTGCGTCTATCGCCGCGGGCGAAGAGTCTTGCATGGTAGCTTTTTCGATTTCGGAGACTAGCGCAGAGCCGACGACGGCTGCGTCGGCCAGGCCGCCAAGAACGGAGACGTGGCCCGGGAGCGAGATGCCGAAACCGACGGCAATGGGAAGTTGCGTGACTTTGCGTGCGCGCCGCAGAAGCGCGGGCAGATCGTCGGGAAGGGCATCTTTCGCGCCGGTTACGCCCGTGCGGGAAATCAGGTAGAGAAAACCGGAAGATGCGGCAGCGATTTTAGCGAGGCGCTCGTCGGTTGACGTGGGAGCGCCGAGAAAGATTGTGTCGAGATTGTGCGCGGCGAGAATTTGGCGATAGTCGTCCGATTCTTCGGGCGTGAGATCGGTGATTAGAGCGCCATCGGCGCCGGCGTTTGCGGCAGCCGACGCAAATCTTTCTAAGCCCATCTGGAGCACGGGATTGTAATAGCCGAAGAGGACAATAGGGACCTCGCTGGATTTGCGGATTTCGCGAACGAGATCGATCACTTGGGCGAGGGTGGTGTGCGTTTTAAGGGCGCGTTCGGAGGCTCGTTGGATCGTCGGGCCATCGGCGAGCGGATCGCTGAACGGTATGCCTAGTTCGATCACGTCAGCGCCGGCATCGGCTAATGCCAGAACAAATTTGTGCGTGGCGGGAAGCGTAGGGTCGCCTGCAGTAATGTACGCGACAATGCCCAGTTCGCCGGATTCGCGAAGGTCGGCGAACCGTTCGGCGATGCGCGTCGCGTTTGGAGCAGCGGCAGACATAAAGGAGAGACAAAGATTAGCAGAAATATGCGGAAAGACGGGAATGCTGCGAACGGCATGGGCGGCAACGTCGGGCAGGATGTACCGCGCCCCTAGAAGAGATGCTACTCATTTTGTACCGAAGGCGCGCGTGTAGGTGTCCATGTCTTTGTCGCCGCGACCGGAGAGATTGACGATGACGAGGTCGTCGGGAGTAAGGCGCGGGCGATCGGCGTTCGACGAGGAATTAGGAGAAATGCGCTCGATGAGGCCCGCTACCGCGTGAGCCGATTCGAGCGCAGGGATGATGCCTTCGGTGCGCGATAGGAGGCGCGCTGCTTCGAGGGCGCCTTGATCGGTGACGGCGGAGTATTCGGCGCGGCCTTCGTCGGCTAGCCAGGCGTGTTCGGGACCGATAGCGGGGTAGTCGAGGCCGGCAGAGATGGAATGCGTGGTGGCGATCTGGCCGTCTTCCGTTTGCAGGATATACGTGTAGGTGCCTTGCAGGACGCCGGGGCGCGCGCCAGTGAAACCTTGATGCGCGGCAAGACGCGCGGCGTGTTCGCCGAGTTGACCGCCGCGGCCGCCCGCTTCGATGCCGACCATTTTTACGCCTGGGTCGCGCAGGAATTGGTGAAAAAGGCCGATGGCGTTCGAACCGCCGCCTACGCAGGCGAAAAGATGTGTGGGGAGGCGCTTTTCTGCGGCAAGGATTTGTTCGCGGGCCTCGCGGCCGATGACGGAGTGAAAATCGCGCACCATCGTGGGATAAGGATGCGCGCCCAGCACCGATCCAAGCAGATAATGCGTGTTGCGAACATTGGTGACCCAATCGCGCATGGCTTCGTTGATGGCGTCTTTCAAGGTGCGGCTGCCGGACTCGACGCCCACGACTTGCGCACCGAGCATGCGCATGCGTGAGACATTGAGCGACTGCCGCGCCATGTCTTCGGTGCCCATGTAGACCACGCATTCGAGACCGAGGTGCGCAGCGACCGTTGCGGAGGCGACGCCGTGCTGGCCGGCCCCGGTCTCGGCAACGATGCGCGGTTTGCCCATTTTTACGGCCAGCAAGCCCTGGCCGATGGCGTTGTTGATTTTGTGAGCGCCGGTGTGCAGCAGATCTTCGCGCTTGATGTAAATGCGGGGGCCACCCAAGTGCGAGGTTAGCCGCGCAGCGAATTGCAGAGGCGTGGGGCGGCCGGCGAAATTTTTCAGGAGGCTGGCGAACTCTACCTGGAATTGCGGGTCGGATTTTGCGGCTTCATACGCGCGCTCCAGTTCGAACAGCGGAACCATCAGCGTTTCGGGAACGTAACGGCCGCCGTAAGGCCCGAAACGGCCTGGAGCGAGGGTTGCAGTATGCAGGGTCGAACTCATGGTGTTTTTTTCTCGGTGTCGGAGCCGGAAAGCAATGACTGTTCCGCTTGCCCCGTTTGTTGCGCCGTCAACTGCTCATCAGCACGGCGCACTTCTTCTATAAAAGCCTGGAGCTTAGCGAGATCCTTTTTGCCGGGCTTAGATTCCACGCCGCCAGCGACGTCCACGGCATATGGACGCACCGCGCGAATCGCAGCGCCAACGTTTTCAGCAGTCAGGCCCCCCGCTAAAAGAATACGGTGCGCGGTTGCAGCTTTTCTCGCAACATTCCAATCCGCGTTGGCACCCGTGCCACCAAATTGGCCTCCTCGAGAACCATCCAGCAAAAACCCGAAGGCGTCGAGATATTTGTCGAGCGACGAAACGGGAAAATCCGCACCTACGCGAAACGCCTTAATGACGGGAATGACGCGGGCGACATCGGAGACGATGGCCGGGGTCTCGTCGCCGTGCAACTGGGCAGCGGTGAAACGCACGAACGCGTTGAGAGAAATGATGTCGGCGGGTTTCGCATTTACAAAGATGCCGACGGACTGAACTTCCGCGGGCAGCTTTGCGCGTATCGTAGCGGCTTCGACGGTGGAAACGCGGCGCAGACTTTTTTCGTAGAAGTTGAAGCCGAGCATGTTGGCGCCCGCGTCGCACGCCGCCTTGGCGTCCGGCCAGTTCGTGATGCCGCAGATCTTGACGAGGACCATGGCGTTTTTAAACAGGCAGCTCGGAGCGGCCGAGAAATGCTCCCAGAGCAGCCGCAGGATCGGGAGAAAGCATCAGGCTTTCGCCGATCAGAAAAGCGTCGAAACCCGCATCACGTAGTTTGGCGAGGTCACCGTGGTTGCGAAGGCCGGATTCGCTTACGGCCATGCACTCATCGGGGATGCGGTCGACGAGTTCGAAAGAAGTTTCGACGCGAAGGCCAAGCGTGTTCAAATCGCGATTGTTCACGCCAATGATGCGGGCTTCGGCGGCGAGAGCGCGATCGAGTTCGGCGGCAGTGTGAACTTCGACGAGCGGCTCCATACCGAGTTCGCGGCCGAGGGCGAGGAGTTCGCGAAGGAGCCCGTCGCCGAGAGCCGCGACCATCAGCAAGAAGCTGTCGGCGTCATTCGCGCGCGTTTCCCAGACTTGCCAGGGATCAAAGATAAAATCCTTACGGAAAACCGGAATTTTTACCGCGTTGCGGGCATCGCGGAGATTTTTCAGAGAGCCGCGAAAGAATTCGCCTTCGGTTAGAACGGACAGAACGGCAGCGCCGGCGGCTTCCAGAGTTTGCGCCAACTCGATGGGATGAAATGGATCACGAAGAACACCTCTGGAAGGCGATGCAGGCTTCAGCTCGGCGATAACGTTGAGGGAATCGCGTGTGAGGGCGGCGGGAAAATCGCGAAGAGGCGTAGCAGCTTTGACGCCGTAACGCAGCGCAGCTTCCGGAAGGACGCGTTTGCGGTGATCGACCTCAAGCCGGCGTGCGCGCAGAATGCGTTCGAGGACGGTTCCACTGTCTGCTTGAGCGCTCATGGCCATTCGTTTGTATGCTAAGGACGGGCGATAATAGTGTCAAATGCTGTGGCGGGATACAAGCGGCGATTGACCGGTCAAGGAGAAGGCATGGGATTCAAGGCGGAGTATGGGGCGTTACTGGAAGAACTGGCACGGGAAGCCGACGACATCGCGATGCGGTATTTCCGGGCGGATGAAATTCGCATCGACAAAAAAGAGGACGGCTCGGCGGTGACGCAAGCGGACCGCGGTGTGGAAGAAATGGCCCGCGCTAAAGTGGCGGCGAGCGGGCTGGCCATGGATGTTCTTGGAGAAGAGATGGGCGGCGAAAATGCGAAGGGGCCAGCGGCGACAGGCCGAGCGCGCTTGATCATTGACCCCATCGATGGAACGGAAGAGTTTTCGCGCGGGATTGGGACGTTTGGGACTCTGCTGGGAATCGAGCGCGATGGAGAGATTGTAGCGGGAATGGCGAGTGCGCCCGCGCTGGGCGTGCGCTGGTGGGCGTATCGCGGCGAAGGCGCGTGGCGGAATGGAAAGAGAATTCACGTTTCAAAAGTAGAGAAGTTAAATGAGGGGATGGCGTTTACGGGCGGTACAGGGCCGAATAAGAATCGAGAGAAGATCGACAAGATGCGGCGACTTCTGGATGCCGCGCGGCACGGGCGCTCGCTTGGCGGATTCTGGCAGCACATGCTGGTCGCCGAGGGTTCGACTGAGGCGGCGCTGGACTTGCATTCGAAGGCGTGGGACTTGGCCCCACTGGGGCTGATCGTGGAGGAAGCTGGCGGCCGCGCAACTGACCTGAACGGAAAGCGTTCGATTTACAGCGGGAACATGATCAGCACGAACGGAAAGATTCATGACGAGGTGCTTGCCATTCTGCAATAGCGCAGAAATGGCTCTCCATATTGGATGTTTCGATTTTAGAGACGAATAGCTAACCTTAAACTGTCTGGCAGTTACCGCAGGTTCAAGGTTGGAGTCTTTTCATGGACATCAAGGCGCAAGCGGAGAAAGCTGAGAAGCTTAGGAAATTGCACCACGGGCCGCGAATTTTGGCACTGCCGAATGCGTGGGATGTGGTTACCGCGCGAATCCTGGAAGAGTTGGGACATCCCGCCATCGCGACGAGCAGCGCCGCGGTGGCGTTTTCGCTCGGATTTCCAGATGGGCAGCGTATTTCTCAAAGAGAGATGCTGGGTGCCGTTGTTCGGATTACAGAAGCGGTGGGTGTTCCCGTCACGGCTGATCTGGAATCGGGGTACGGCAAAACGCCGGAAGAAATCGCGGAGTTCACGAAAGCAATGATTGCCGCGGGGGCCGTAGGGCTGAACTTCGAGGACATCACCGGAGACGATGAGAGTTCCCACGTCGAGCTAGGATTGCAAGTGAAGAAGATCCGTGCAATTCGAGAAACGGCGGCGGCGCTCGGTGTGCCGGTGGTAATCAATGCGCGCACGGACATTTATTTGATGCCTATCGGACCGGCGGAAACGCGATTCGAACGGACTGTCGAACGGCTGCGCGCTTATCGCGAAGCTGGCGCGGATTGCTTGTTTGTGCCGGGTCTCTGCGATCGAGAAACTATTGAAAAACTGGTGAAAACGATCGGCGCGCCGCTCAACATTCTGGCTTCGCCGGGCTGTCCATCGCTCAGCGAATTGGAGAAGATGGGAGTCGCTCGCGTGAGCGCAGGCTCTTCAGCGATGCGGGCAGCGATGGGGGCTTTTCGGCGCGTCGCGAAAGACTGGCTTGCGCACGGGTCGTACGATTCGTTGACGCAGGTTACGATTCCTTACGCCGAACTGAACCGCATGATGGCGCGCAAGACTGGTTGAGAAATTCGCAAGCAAGTTCTCCTTTCCACTATGCCCGACAAAAGCGCCCTTCTCGCAGTATTGAACGAAGAGATTGTGGCTTGCCGGAAGTGCCCGCGGCTGGTCGAATATCGCGAAAGAGTGGCCCGAGAAAAACGCCGCGCCTTTCGCGATTGGACGTACTGGGGTAAGCCCATCCCTGGATTCGGCGATGCGGATGCAAAGCTGCTGATACTCGGGCTGGCTCCCGCGGCGCACGGCGGAAACCGCACTGGACGCGTTTTTACCGGAGACCGGTCGGCAGATTTTCTTTTTGCGGCCCTCTATGCGGCTGGTTTCGCGAATCAACCAACTTCGGTGCGACGCGACGACGGCTTACGGCTGAACAACGCCTATATTGCCGCGACGATTCGCTGTGCGCCCCCGGCAAATAAACCCTTGCCCTCCGAAATTCAGAATTGCCGAGGCTATTTGGAGCGCGAGATGGATGTTTTAAGGCCGCGCGCCGTGCTGGCGCTTGGGAAAATCGCCTGGGATGCCTATCTGGAAATTCTGAAGCAGCGCGGCACGATCGCATCGAGGGCTGCCTTTCGTTTTGCGCACGGCGCTGAGGCAGAATTGCCGGGCGATAGCGGGCGGCTCTTTGGCGTCTATCATCCCAGCCAGCAAAATACGCAGACCGGACGCGTGACGCCCGCAATGTATGCGCAGGTGCTGGCCAGAATCCGTCGATTCCTCTCGAAATAACTCCTCGGGAGTCTCGGGTACAAAATGGGTTGTAGCGAGCCAGTGTCGGCATTGGCAGGCACTGTTGCGCCGCAAATTCACGACACTTTCCCGCCCTCCTCAAAACGCGCCGACGCGATGCTTTCAACCGTCTGAATTACCAGCCACTTACAGAAGCCAGGAAATGCCGACTATGGCGGAGAGCATGCATATCTGCACGACTGGGATGGGATTCAGGAGGCAAGCATGCAGGCGAAAAATCGGAGAAATATTTTGTCGGGACTCATGGCTCTGAGCGCAGTCCTGGATTGCGGCATCGCGGGCCTGGCGCGGGCACAGCAGGCTTCGCAGGAGCAGCCTCCGCAGGATTCCGGAGAGAAACCAGTCATCTCCGAAGACCACATTCGAAAGAACGAAGGCCAGGAAACAAAGCCCGCCGACGGCAATCGCCACGGATTGCCGCTGGAAACCTACGGCGTCGTGCCCGGCACGAAATTCCTGGTGTCGCTTGAAGACGAATTGGGAACAAAGGGGACTGTAGAGCGCGCGAAATTCAAGGTGAAAACTCTTGAGCCGCTGGAAGCGGGCAGCGGATTCTACCTGCCCTCGGGCGCAGAGATCGAAGGCCACATAAGCCACGTGGAAGCGGCTGGCAACACCGGCCGCGCGCGAATCTGGCTGACATTCGACGAAATCCATACCAATTTTGGACATTTGCCGATCGTCGCGGAAGTTGTCAGCGTCCCCGGCGAGCACAATGTGCGAACCAAGCCCGGCCAGGAAGGGTTGATCGAGGGACGAAGCAGCTCGCAGCAGGACGCGGCGCAAGCAGCAGCCAAAGGTGCGGCGCTCGGCGCCGCAAAGGGCGTAAAAGACAAGGACAAGAAAGAGGCTGCGGAGGGCGCCGCAATGGGAGCGCTCACCGCGTATCTGGCGGAGATAGGGCGCGGACAGGAAATGAATCTGCCAAAAGGCACAAAACTCGAGTTGGAGCTGGAGCGCGCCCTCTATCTAGTAAAAGAGTGAATATTTTGCAAGGGCACGATGCACCGCACCTTCCGAGGATTTGACGGATGCCGGGGATGAGACGGCGCAGAACGGAGGCTGCGCCGGCTTTGGCATTCGAGCGATCAACTTTTCATCTGTACGGTTTCGCCTGCCCCGCCTAATTGTAGCGACCGCTTGGCAATCCCAGCGTCCGCTTGCTACAGTCAAACTACCCTGCCCGCACAAGAATCTGCCAAAATAAGACCACCCGCATGAGAGAGGCGTACACGCATGGGCGATGAAGGACGAAGCGCAGTTCGCGCGATGGAACCGCTCGAGCGCAAAGACCGTGTGCTGATTGTCGAAGACGAAGACAACGCGCGGAAGGGCTACGAGCAGCTCCTGCAACGATGGGGCTTTGATGTGCTTGGCGTGGCCACCGCAGAAGAAGCGCTTGCGAAATTCGGAAGCTATCAACCCGACACGCTCATTGCGGACGTCGAGCTGCCCGGCATGAATGGCCTGGACTTGATTAAACAGCTTGGCCCGGAGTTGCTGGACGTGCCAGCGGTCATCATCACCGGCAAGGGCAGCGAAGAGCGCGCGGTAGCGGCCATCGAATCCGGCGCGTTCTGGTACATCGAAAAACCTCTCAAAGGTCCGGTGCTGCGCGCACTGCTCGATCGCGCGCTAAGCAAAGCGCGTGACGCGCGCCAACTTGTCGTACTGCAGCGCCAGTTGCGCGAAGCCGGCCGCTTGGGCGATCTCGTAGGCGCGTCAAAACCCATGCAGGAAGTAATGCGCATCGTGGAATTGGCTGCGCCAAGCTCTGCGTCCGTCCTGATCACCGGCGAAACCGGCTCCGGCAAGGAGATCGTCGCGCGTACGATTCACAAACTGTCTCCCCGCGCCACCGGCCCATTTGTCCCCATCAATTGTTCCGCGATTCCGGAATCGCTGATGGAAAGCGAAATTTTTGGTCACGAGCGCGGCGCCTTCACCGGCGCAGCGGAACGCCGCATCGGCTGCTTCGAGCTCGCCGACAACGGCACGCTTCTGCTCGACGAAATCGGCGAAATGCCTGCGCCAACGCAGGCCAAACTCCTGCGCGTATTGGAAGACCGAAAAGTTCGCCGCCTTGGAAGCAAGAGCGAGACGCCGGTGGACGTTCGGGTCCTGGCCGCAACGAACAAGGACCCGGAAAAGGCCGTGGCCGCCGGCGAGTTGCGCCAGGATCTTTATTTTCGCCTGAACGTGTTCCACATCAATCTGCCACCGCTCCGAGAACATAAAGACGACATCCCGCTTCTGGTTGAACACATCATGCGCGACGTCAACGCCAAGCATGGCAAGCACGTGCGCGGAATCGGCGCCGAAGTCCAGGAAATTTTCATGAGCCATACGTGGCCGGGGAATATTCGCGAGCTTCGTAACGTCCTCGAGCGCGCCACCATCATGTGCGACAAAGAACTCATCACACGCGCTTGCCTTCCGGGCGAATTCGGCAAAACTTCACCGAAAAGTCCCAGCGACCTCTCTTCGATAAAATTCCCGGTTGGAACAACCGTGGACGCCATGGAGCGCGAGCTAATCCTGCAAACGCTGAATGCAACCGGTAATAACAAAACGCGCGCAGCCGAGCTACTCGCTATTAGCCTTAAGACTCTCCACAATAAGTTGAAAGAATACGGCGGCGATCGCGCCGAGGCAGAGTAGGAACCCGCGATGCAGCTACGGCTGCGAACAAAACTCACGCTGGTAATGACCGGACTCGTGCTGCTGGTCGTGGCGGCTGTGTGCGTGGTTATTGTGGCGCAACTTCTCGATCAAGTCCTTCAGCAGACGGACAAAAGTGCCGCACAAATTGCTGACCAGGTATTCCGTTCCGCGCATCGTGCAGTGCTCAATGCCCCAAATGAAGGTCTTCGGCCGGAATCAACGAGCGCCAGGGACGTCCACGACTATGTGCGACACGTCTTCGAGATCGATGAACTCCTGCACGCCCAACTGGACGCCGCCAAGTCGTCTTTCTCGATTTATGAGGTTTCGATCACGGATGTGGACGGCCTGGTTTTGGTGTCCACGGATGAATCAAGGCAAGGAAAGTTCGCTGCGCGGTGGACACCGCTCAATCAGCTTACCCAGCGCGGTTTGAGCCATGCTGTGCGAATTCTCGCCGGAACTCCCAGAGTTTATGAGTTCGATTATCCATTCGACAATGACACCGAGCCATTCGGCGAGGTACGAGTCGCCATTTCTTCTGGATTATTGGTTACTGAGCTCCTGCCGAGCTTGCGGAAGCTTGCGACGATCGTCCTCTTTGCACTGATCATTTCGACGCTCCTCGCGGCAGTGGTGAGCCGCGCGGCGCTTGCGCCCCTTGCGAAAATTTCCGCGCAACTAGATCGTATCTCTGCGGGTCAATACGATTCACCTATTCCGGAAGTGACTGGGTTTGGCGGAAGCGGCGACGAACTTGGCCAGGTCAGCCGCAAGATCACTCAAGTCGGCCAGCAGCTGCGTGGTGTGCATGAAATTTTCAGCACCATGCGCGAAAACATGAACTCGGTGATGGCGGGACTCGAGGACGGCCTGATTCTTTTCACGCGCGACGCGCGCGCGGTGATGGTCAGCCCGGCAGCGGAAAAGTTTTTAGGCGCTCCCGCCGGGCAGTTTCTGGGAAGGCGCGTAACCGACATTTTTCCGGTCGGCCACCCGCTTCACGAAGCGCTGCACATCGAAGGCGACGAATTACTCGAAGTTGCCGCGGAAATCGAATTGAAAACAACGGAGGGCGAGAAGCGCGTCAGCGTAAGCGTGCAGGCCATTCAGGAAGACGGCGAGCGCATGGGCGCACTTGTAACGCTACGCGATCTTGATTCACTCGAAAGCATCAATACGCAACTGCAAGTCAGCGAGCGCCTCGCGGCGCTGGGCCGAATCACGGCAGGCGTCGCGCACGAAGTCAAAAATCCACTCAATTCGATGCGCCTCTGGCTCGAAAACCTGAAAGAATCGCTGCCGCCCGACTCCGACACCGGCGCGAAACAAGCTGTCCAGGTCCTCGACAAAGAAATTGACCGCCTCGATGCCGTAGTAAAGCGCTTCCTCGATTTCACCCGACCCATGGACATACGGCTGGAGGCCACGCAGCTCGCGGAACTGCTGAAAGAAGTTCTCGAAATCGCGCAGCACCAAATGCAGAAAGCCAACATTCAAGTTGCGCAGCTTCTGCCAATCGACGTTCCTGAAGTTTACGTGGACCGCGCGCTGCTCAAGCAGGCCGTGCTGAACCTGGTCCTGAACGCCGGTGAAGCCATGCCCAGCGGCGGCCAATTGCGCCTGGTCCTGAGCCGCCGCGGAGAGATGGCGGAAATTACCGTCGGCGACACCGGCAAAGGAATTCCTCCTGAAAATCGGCAGAAAATCTTTCAGCTTTTTTTTACTACGCGCCCCGGCGGCAGCGGCATCGGCTTGGCCAGTACCTTTCGCATTGTGCAGCTTCTCAACGGTTCGATAGACTTCACGACGGAAGTCGGCAAGGGCACGACGTTTCGAATCGAGCTGCCGCTCGCAGCCTGATGCGCGCGGCCGAACTAAATTGAATATGACGGAAACCTCGACCCAGCAGTTGAGTTCCGCGAAGCGGAAGCGCGCGCTCGTTCTTCTCTCTGGAGTGAGTTGCGGCGCCCTTATTTTGAGCGGATGCGCCGCGCGAGCAAAACCCACGATCCCCTGGCAGACCGCCGTACTCGTTCGGCCAGTTGCGGCACAACGCTCTTCAACAGCCCAAAATGTTCCAGATATTTCCCCAGAGCTCAATATCGAAGCGCCACCACCGCCTGCTCCTCTGCCGGTTGCGCGAACCGGTCCCGCAAGACCGCGGACTGCGACGCCATCTCCATCTCAAACAGCTCCTGTCGGAAAACCGGAAACGCCGCAAATCGTTCCAGACCTTCCGCCACAGCAAGCATCGTTGCTTCAGCGCGAAACCAATCAGAGCTTGAACGCTGCGGAACACAACCTCGCCTCAACCGCAGGGAAATCCCTGAACGCGATGCAATCGGACATGGCTTCCAAGATCCGCAGCTTTATTTCCGACGCGCGCGAAGCCGGAAACTCCGGCGACTGGGGACGCGCCCGCGAATTAGCCAAAAAAGCCCAAGTGCTGTCTGAAGAACTAGCGGCGTCGCTGTAGCTCCGCGTAGCCCCGCCATTCTAGCGGCATTTTTCCTGCGGCCGGGCCAACATGAACACCACGTCCGGATGCGCTAAGATAACTTCATGAAAAAGTTTGACGTAGCCGTCGCAGGCGGGGGCCTGATAGGCGCCTCCATCGCGCTCGAACTCGCGCGAGCAGGATGGAAAGTCGCATTGTTCGACCGTCAGGAACCGGGCCAGGAATCGTCTTGGGCAGGCGCAGGAATTCTTTCCCCTGCCCCGGAGAACGCGTCGATGATCCCGCTCGTGCCGCTAGCCAAAGCGAGCATGGCAATCTATCCGGAATTCGTAGGGATGGTTGAAGGAATCTCTGGTCAAAGCGCGGGCTATCGCCCGAAAGGCACACTGCAGGCAATCTTCAGCCGCGACGCGCGCGAAGAACTCAGTACAGTGATTGCTCTTCACCATGGCCTCGGCCTGAAAGCCGAGCCGCTCAGTGCCGGCGATGCCCGCGTTCTCGAGCCCAGCCTCAGCGATGACCTCGAAGCCGCTGTCCTTCGCCCTGACGAAGCCTCGGTAGATAATCGAGCTTTGACGCAAGCCGTCCTCGATGCCGCGCGCAAAAGTGGCGTGCACTTTTTCCCGGGGAGCGCCGCGGAATCGATCTGCCGCGAAGGCAGCCGCTGCACCGGGCTGCAATTCAAAAACGAAAGAATCGAGGCACAATGGACGGTAATTGCCGCAGGCTGTTTTTCCGCAAAAATCGAAGGCGCAGCCACCTACGCACCCGTCCGACCGGCAAAAGGCCAGATGGTCTCCTTACGCGCGTATGCATTGAAAATGGAACGGGTTCTCTGGTCAGAAAAAATCTATCTCGTGCCCAGAAACGACGGCAGAGTTCTCGCCGGCGCAACGGTCGAATACACCGGTTTCGAAAAAGGTCTCACAGCGGGGGGCTTGGAAAAAATTCTCGCTGGGGCTATCGAACTCTCGCCCGGACTCGCGAACTCTCGCGTCGAAGAAACCTGGGCGGGCCTCCGCCCCGATTCGCCCGACCATTTGCCGATCCTCGGGCCAACCGACGTCGAGGGACTTCTCATCGCTACAGGTCACTTTCGAGGAGGAATTCTTCTCACCCCAGTCACCGCGCGCTTGATACGCGAATGGATAACGAAGCAAAGTGTCTCTCTGGATTGGGAACGCTTCAGCCCGATGCGTTTTCAATCGGCTTCCGCAAACCGCTGAACGTTCGCCAATAAAAAATTCACTAATTAAGATTTGCAGAACTACTACTGCGCGCGAGGCGGCGTGATCGGCTGCGGGGTCCCGACGTTTGCAAACTGAATCTGGTTGCTGTCGAGCAACAATTCGTGCTCCAGCACAATATCCAGCGTCGAACCGCGCGGCAATTCGGCTTCTGGACCACGCGTCAAAAGGATTGCCCCCAGCCCCGCAACCGCACCGATCCCGGCGCCAATCCCAAGTCCCTTGGGGCCATCGGCGATTGCGCCGATGCCAGCCCCCGTGGCTGTCGTTCCGGCCACGGTCTCCACATCTTTGCCCTTGCTTCCTGCGCCGATCACTTTTCCCTCCGAGTCCATGGTCTCTTTTCCGCCGGAATCCGCTGTGCGCGGCGCCGCATTTAGATCCACGGTATAGCCCGTCGGAAAAATCAAGGTGTCCAGCCGCATCCGGAATTCGCCGCGCCCCTTCACTCGCCCAGGCCGCTTGGTTTCCAGCAATTCCCCACGAAGATAAGAGCCAACGGGAACGACGACGCGATTGTTCATCGTAATGGGAAACGAAGTGTGGAAGTAAACCGAATCGCCGGCTTTTGCCCCGCGCGTGGAGATGCCGTTTTCAAGTACTACAGCGACGTGCGTGCCGGAAGGAATTCTGATTTTTTCCGTGGAAGCGGGCTTCGCCGCGGGTGCAGGTTGCGGTGCAGCCGCCGGAGGCGGGGGCGATGTCTGCGGCCCATCCGGCTGCTGCGCCCTCGTGAATGGCGCAAACGCGGCCAAGCAGGCCAGCACCAACGGTGCCAGGCGAATCGTCAGGAAACGCAGATCTCTCATCACATCCCTCCGTTATGCTTGGTGCGATGCCCCAAACCAGGAACCGGATGCCTGAGTATAGCGCCTGCGTACACAGAGGGAGAGCGAATTTCAAGGGCTGCCGTATGCGGAAGAGGTAATTTTAGTCTTGAAAAACGCCCAGCAAAAACAGGGGTATCAACAACACGCCGAGAGGAATGGCAGGAACAATAGCGATGACGAGGCCTGTCCATTTCAGTGTATGTAGGACTCGCGTCCCCACGGCGGGAACTGCGCGCGGCGTTTCGGCCAATTGGCTGTAGGTTATCGTCTTAAAGGCAGACAGGATGCCGGTCTTTAGCTGGAAATTCTGGTCGTTTGCCTCGGCAACAGTGCCAGTCAAGACCTTTCCGTCCTTGAGTTCGACATGCACAAATTGATGCGTGTTCCCTCGGAAGCCGTAAACCGCTTCCCTTATGGAGACTTGTTTTGGCGTCAGCGGATGGTTGTGAGCACTTTGGTAAAAGCCGTTGTACATGCATCGAACGGAACGAGTGCTGCTTGGAACGCCAGACGACAAGAGCTGGGGTGCCTTTGCTTGCTCATCGGTCAGTTGGATCGGAAGCGGTGAAATATCTTCCGCGGTTGCCTGGACCATACCGCCATCAGCGTCGGAGACCCTTTCGCTGGCGACCACGGGCTCCCGTGCTGATGCCGCAAGCCCTCCGCAGAAAACCAAGAAAATCAATCCTGAGGAAATCCGCCGTAGTTGTTTTTGCGGCACGCCGCCTCCCGACACGAATTCAGGAATCACTCAATTGTCAAATTGCAATAGAGGCACCAATCCGCTCTGAAAGAATTTCGCGAACCTGGGGAAATGACACTTAAGCAAAATCCCACTCATTCTATTGAATCTAAAAGACTTGATTCCCTTCCTGGAAGCCCACCTGACTGCCCCGCCTTGCCACCCGATCCGGGGACTCTGCTAGGGCTCGCGCCTCCCCGCCACCAATTTCTGACACTCGCTGGCTTTCCACGCCATGGCCAGCCTGACGTGAGAAGCTCTCATCGCTGCCGTTGACGCCGCCTAGGGAAACTGAGTAGCCTCAAACAATCTGCAGTGGCGAGGAAGAAAGAGGGCTTGGGATATGGCGAAACTGGCGCTCATCTATGGAATGCGGTTGCTCCCTGAAGAAGAACTAGGCGAACTGAAAGACGCGACGGTTGTTCTGAAAAACGGCCGGACCGCCCGCATCACCATGCACCTGATCGAAGGCACTAAAGAGGAAATCGAAACCACATTCCACGAATCCGTCTCGGCGTTCTTTGAAATGTATCCAGAAATCTAGAGTGGGTATTCTCGAATTTCCAATTTCGAGTTTCAAATTCCGTTCTTCGCCGCCGCAACAAAAACCATCAGCGGTTTCCGAAATTCTCAGGATCAGCGTTGGGGTCGCCGAGATTGTCATTGATCAGCACGGTCGATTGCCCGGTCAGCTCAAAGCGCTTGCGACATTTGTAGCAGGCGACCAGGTCATCCAGCCGCACCATGAACGAAGTGGCTTTGGCAAATTTTCTGCGGTCTTCTTCTCCCGCCCCGCGCGGCAGTTCCCTCTTTTTGCGCGAAACTTTCCAGCGCACAGGAAACTCAAATTCTCCGCGGCAGCTCGGGCACACCAGCTTGATCTTTCTCGTTTCTTCTTTTTCCGTGTAAAACGCGCGCTCGTCCATAGTTAGCCAGCGGGTGCATTCACCGCTTCTTCAATTGTAACAAATTCGAGGCCCAGGTCACGCCAGCGTGGCATCCAGTATTCGAGGGCCGCCAAGGTGGGCAGCCGGTCGGCGTTTAATTGACGGTGCCCGCCGTCGTGGAGGGCAACAATGTCTCCCGCCCCATTTGCGCTGTTCTGCGCTCTCGCATCTCCCGCCAGATTGCGCTGCGCATTCTCGGCCACCGATTTCATGCGCGGGATCAGCCATTCCGAAGAAGTAGCGCGCCAGTCGCCGGGCAAAAGCGTCCACATCACCGCCCTCTGGCTCAATTCGCGCGCCGCCGGAATCACCCACGGATTTCGGTAGCCAAAGGGCGGCCGGAACCATCGCGGCTTTTCGCCCGTCGCGGCCGCAATGGAATAATTGCAGCAGCGCAACTCCACCGTGATTTGATCGGGCTTCAGCCAAAAGAGGTTCGGGTGCGCATCCGTGTGATTGCCGATCACGTGCCCGCGTGCCGCCGTTTCCTTCAGCAGTTCCGGGCACTCCCGTGCGAACTTTCCAATCACAAAAAAAGTCGCACGCGCCTTATGACGATCCAGAAGGTCCAGAAGCTTCGGCGTAATCGCCGGATTCGGTCCGTCATCGAATGTCAGGGCCAGTTTGCGTGCCGAATTCGTCCGGCAAATGGCCGATCCGAAGAGTTGCGAGCGAGAGTTTACTGCGCCGTAAGCCGCCAATCCCGCAACCGCGGTCGTCAGGAGAGCTGGTCCACCGATCATCCAAGGATTCATCGTTTGTATTCTCGCACGTTAAGACACACATACAGTACGCGCACATGGAACGTCTGGTTCCCCAATTTAGACGCGCGGATCGTGCTAAAGTCTGCCTGTTCCCCTTCGCCGGAGGCCGCCATGAAATGCGAAGTGTGCGGGATGCTCGTACAAGGTTTCACTCACGTCTGCTCCGGTGTCGCTCCACCCCTGTCGCCGGAGGAAGCCGAACCTCCGCCCGATGGGTTCGCCCTTGGCTACTATCTACGCCTGGCTTTCCAGATCGTTCGCTGGGACGATATGGCCGTCCGCCGGGCTGCCCGTGATGCCGATTCCCTCTTTTACGGCGCAGTCTTCTCTGCCATCGCCGCTGCCGCCATTTTCTTCGTCAACAGCCTGCCAGGCATACTACGCCACGATCGAGAAACTCCCGGCACCGCCTTTTGGGGCATCCTCCTGGGGCTGCTGTTCGTTTGGATGGCCTATGGCGTCATTGGCGCAGCGCAGCTTGGCTTATGCCATTTCATCGCCAAATGGTTTCTGGGCGCCACGGGGACTCTTGTTGGTGTCCTTCGTCCGCTGCTATTAGGTTGGTTTGTCAATAGTTTAATTATAATCCCAGTCGTCGGACCCATAGCCGCCGGCGTCGCTTGGACCGCCGTCTTCATGCTTGTCTTTGAAGAGGTGGACGGAGTGGACCGCATGCCGGCGTTCCTGGTTTCCGTGGGAATCAACGTCATTACGCTGGTCTTGATCTATTTTTCAAGCCAACTTTAACAAGGCCGCCTTGCTACTCAGCCCGGCAGGCGCCGGCGCGTCTTCAAATCTTCGAGCAACCGCTCAACTTCGTTATCACGATCAAGGCGCGTGAGCTTTTCGCCCATGTCGTCGGTGATCAGCTCGACTTCGGCGGTGGCCACGGATTCCGTGTGATGCACGCGGTCCTTGAGCCGGTCGAAGGTGGCACTCTTCGAGTCTTCCCCGAGAGCGGTCTGCGCCCGAGCAGCCTTGCCCAAAGCAACGCTGCGGCGATGGCGAGCCAGCAGCAGATCGCGCTTGGACTTTGCTTCTTCCAGCTTTTGTTCGAGCTTCTGCAACGCGCTCTTCAAAGCATCGACTTGCAGTTTCTGATCGTCCACCTGCTCTTTGTAGCTCTGCGTCAGCCGCTGCGAAGTGTGAAAGCGGTCCAGAGCCGCGCGCGCTAGATCGTCCTGAGCCTTGTCCACGGCGATCTCGGCTTTGCGCATCCAGTCCTTCCCCGCATCCTCGTTCTCACGCAGCTTCTTTTCGAGCATGTGCTGGTCGGCGATCGAAACCGCAACCTGCGTCTTGACCTGGAGATACTGATTCTCCATGTCCATCATCACCTGCTTGATCATTTTCTCCGGGTCTTCCGCGCGGTCGATCATGTCGTTCAGATTGGCCCGGATTAACGTACCCACTCTCTCTAAAAGTCCCATGACATTTCTCCTTTCAAACAACGGAAACCCTTTGCAGCTTTCCGGCTAACGCAAATGTCCGGCGAACAAATGAAGTAGGCCGGGAATGCAAAAAACGGTTGCTGACGCTACATGTTCCATCAGGTAAATCGCCCCATCGAAAAGGTGTCGCGCCACAAAACTAACCAGCACCATCCAGAGAATCCAGTAAACGAGAAGCTCATCTCTCCACGTCATGGCCGTCCCCCAACTGCCATTTGAGCGTCCTCGGCGGGCACTCGCGTGCCCACCGGGACGGAAGCGAACGTTAGGACTTCTTGACCACCGGCGCCTGTGGCGGCTCCGGCTTGGGCGCTTTGTCGCCGATCATGCGGACTTTGCTGAGCAAGTCTGAGACTTGCATGCCGGAAAGGGCTTCGAAGAGGGCCGGGACTTGCGCGGCAATCTTCGTGATGTCGCCAGTGAGCTTGTAAGCGCCGGCAGCGTCGCCGTTTCCGGTGGAGACGATGGTAACCTTGTCGACCTTGCCGAGCGGCTCGGCGAGAGCGCGCACGACTTCCGGCAAACTGCTGATCAGTTTGTCAATCACCGCGGCTTGGTTGTACTCCTGGAACGCTTCAGCCTTGATGTTCATGGCTTTGGCTTCCGCTTCGCCTTTCTTGAAGATGATTTCGGCTTCGGCTTCACCTTGCGCGCGAATGGCGGAGGCACGGCCTTCGGCTTCGCTCATCAGGCGCTGACGTTCGGCGTTGGCGAGCGTTTCGATCCGCTGACGCTCGATTTCCGCCTGTTTGAGGACGGTGGCGATGAGTTCCTTTTCACGGCGGTTGATTTCGGCGTCCTGCACTTTAACTTGCGCTTCGCGCTCGATTTGCTGGACGCGGACGGACTCTTCCACCACCTTTTGCTGCATGACGTTGGTTTCGATTTCGTAGGCCTTGTCAGCAGTGGCTTGGGCTTTCTTGGTCATTTCCAGGTAGCTGGCTTTTTTGATGTCCAGGTCGCGTTCCGCTTCGGCTTGCTTGGCAAGAGAAGCCGTTTCGGCGGCCACGCGTTCCTGATCTGCTTGCGCTTTCGCAACAGCCGAGGCGCGTTGAGATTCCGCACGCTTGATGGCGATGTCGCGGTCGGCTTCGGCTGCGGCTACTTCCGCGTCGCGCTTGATTCGCGCAATGTCCGGCCGGCCCATGTTGGTGATGTACTCGTTCTTGTCGCGAACTTCCTTCAGCGTAAAGCTCACTACGTCGAGCCCCATCTTGCTCATGTCGGCGGCGCACGTGGAACGCATGCGGTCGCCGACCATTTCCGGTTCTTTGACGATTTGCTCGACCGTGAGTTGGCCGATGATGCCGCGGAGATGGCCTTCCATAACAAGCCGGATGAGGCCTTCGCGCTGCTCCGGCCGTTTTGTAAGGAACTGTTCTGCGGCAGTGCGGATCGACACGGGATCCGACTTTACTTTCAGCTGAGCGACCGCCTCGACCGTGACGGCAACGCCCTGGTTCGTGTAAAGGCTCTGCTGCGGAGCGACGTCAAACGACATCAGCTCCAGCGAGAGTTCGCGGCACTGTTCCAGCATCGGAAGAATGATCGTGCCGCCGTTCGTAACCGTCCGCGGCCCGCGAATGCCGTAAATCACCAGCGCTTCGTGCGGCCCGACTTTCCGCAACATCCGGGCAAACGTGATTAAAATCACGAGGATTACGAGGACCAATAACCCGGCCATGACCCATACACTCGAAAAATCGCCCATAAGGACCTCCTCTTTCTTCTGACCGGACTGTTTGCATCGTGCCTCAGCCCGAGAAACTTTTTGCTTCGCGATGCTCCTGCACGTTACAGTCGCGCCTACTTTGTGAATTCATCCCAGCGCTTCACGTAAGCAATTCCACCTTCATAGCGCGAGATGACTACCTCAGTTCCCTTCGCCAAACTCGTGCCATCGTCGCTACGCGCACCGCAGCTTTTGCGGGCGCCGTTTTGCTCGAAGATGACTTCGCCCGTTCCGCTTTCGCGGATGGTCATGCTTACCATCCCCACGGTGCCTTCCACGCGATAGTCCCAGTCGAGCATCTGCCCGCTGGTGGCTTTCGTGATGCGCGCCATGAATTGAAAGACGAGCATTCCAGCGAAAAGCCCCGACAGCAGCGCAAATCCGAGGATCGACAGCCCCACAAGGTGCGAGTGCTTGGTGAGTATGTAGCCGATGCCTCCAAACCACGCTAGGAAGGCGAGGATGGTCGAAGCGTTCAGCCAGGACATGTGGCCAGCGCCTTTGCCCGCGCCACGCAGTGCTCCGCCGTGCGCCTGACCACTTGTCGAAAATCCGCCTGCATGATGCGCTCCGTGAAATGGCAGGTGAATATGGAACGGCAGGTGAATGTTCACCGCGCCAGCGAGAAACGAGAGCACGCTGAGCGTAAATCCCACAATGAAGCAGAAGAGATAGATATCAGACCAGGTCATGAGGCACCTCGAGACGCAGCAAACCGCTGCGCAGACTGGGTTCGAGACGTTAGCCGAGCCCGCTTTAGTTGTTCAGCGAACCCGGTGGTGGATGACCGTTACCGTGATGCTTGCCATGATGCAGAACTTCGCCGAGTCGTTCGGCCAGTCCAGGCGTACGAAGAATTTCCGCAAGCAGCAAAATTGCGCGGCGCGAATCTTCCACTTCCGCGATGGCCAAGAGGCCGCGGCGCAACTCCGGGTCGGCGGCAAACTGTTCGGCGCCGGCGTA
Source organism: Betaproteobacteria bacterium (assembly GCA_903970165.1). Classification (GTDB taxonomy): domain Bacteria; phylum Acidobacteriota; class Terriglobia; order Acidiferrales; family UBA7541; genus Acidiferrum. The sequence continues at coordinate 30,369 of CAJCHZ010000047.1, read as the reverse complement.
GAGCCAGGAGTCGATCTTGGCGTCGACGACGCGGAGCGACGACTGCAGCTCGGGCGTGTAGCCTTCCGGGTCGTCCACGAGAAAGCCGGGATAGACGCGGAAGAAGCGCGCGAGGAGCGTGCGCGTGCCGTGAGTCAGGTGCGGGCGCGTGCCGCTTTCGATTTGCGAGAGATACGCCTGGCTGAGGCCGCGGCCTACTTCTTTTTTCATGGCAGCGACCAACTCTTGTTGCGTCATGGAACGCCCCAAGCCACGCAAGGAACCCTCTACAGCGCGAAGAGAACGGAGTTTGTTTCCAAGAGTCATCGGAGGACCCACATATTGCAATCTGCAAAGAATTTATTACTTTTCGCTATTTCGTGTAAAGGATTATATTTTCCCTATTTTCAATGAGTTACAGCCCAATCTGCAAAAGATGCAGGAAAAAGTGGTTCTAGCGAGCCCGGAGGCACGCAGCCGATTGCAGGGCACGATGCTTCGTGCCATCTTTCTTTTTTCCTTTTGGATTAGTCTGGTTTGCGCAGCGATTGCAAATCGATTCCCAGCTGCTGGCATTTCTTATAGAGGTGGCTGCGCTCCAGGCCGAGAGCGCGGGCTACATTCGTCATGTGAAAATTGTGGCGCTTGATTTCTGAGAGAAGCACTTCCTTCTCGAATGCTTCCGTGCGTTCCGCAAGCGTTCCTGTCGCCGCGCCTCCAATACTCGAGAAGACCGCGGCAGCTGCGCCCAGGTCTTCGGGAGGAAGAACTAGACGCACGTCGGCAGCCGCGATGGAGTCTTCCGAGGAGAGAAGCACTAGGCGCTCGACGACATTGCGCAGCTCGCGCACGTTGCCCGGCCAGGTGTAGCGACGCAATTCCGAGATAGCGTCCGCAGCGAAGAGTTTTTCCTTCCAGCCGTTTTGCGCGACGACCTGCCGGGCGAAATGGACAATAAGATCGGCGAAGTCCTCCGTTCGCTCGCGCAAAGGCGGCAACAACAAAGGAAAAACGTAAATGCGGTGAAACAGATCGCGACGGAAGGCATTTTGCTTCACGAGGTCTTCAAGGTTGCGATGCGTAGCGACCAGTACGCGCACGTTCACGCGAATCGGCTTGTCGCCGCCGACGCGTTCGACTTCGCCTTCTTCGAGGACGCGCAGGAGTTTCGCCTGCATGGACACGGGCATATCGCCGATTTCGTCAAGGAAAAGCGTGCCGCCTTCGGCTTGTTCGAACTTGCCGAGATGCTTTGCCGCCGCACCGGTAAACGCGCCTTTTTCGTGGCCGAAGAGTTCCGATTCGATCAATTCCGCCGGGACAGCGGCGCAATTCAAAGTGACGAAGGCATTTCCGTGTCGCTGCGATTTTTCATGAATCGCGCGAGCAACAAGTTCTTTACCTGTGCCCGTCTCGCCAAGAATGCAAACGCGCGTTTCGCTGGCGGCGACGCGTTCAATCTGCGCGACGAGCTTTTTCATCGCCGGCCCCGAGCCGACCAGTTCGTGCTTCCCTAGCCGATGCCGCAGCTCACGATTTTCGTCTTCGAGACGGGAAAGCCGCAGCGCATTCTCCACCGTTACTAACAGCTTGTCCGTAGAAAGGGGCTTTTCCAGAAAATCCAGCGCACCCAACCTGGTCGCTTTCACCGCCATCTCGACATTCGCCTGGCCAGAGATGAGCACGATGGGCGTTTTTACACCGGCATTTTTCAAATCTTCGAGCAGCTCGATCCCGCTCTTGCCAGGCATCACGACGTCGGAAAGAATCAAGTCGAAGCTTTCCGTGCGCAGCAGTTCCAAAGCCCGCGGCGCGTTGTCGCAAACCGTCGCCTCATGCCCGGCAAGTCGGAAAGCTCGAGAAAGCGAAGCCAGCGTGTTGGGGTCGTCGTCAACGAGCAGAAGATGTGCTTTGCGTGGCAAACGATTGTCCTTTGCGGCAGCGCATCAGTCGGAGGCAGCCACGGTGATGCTCTGCGAGTCCTGGGGCGGCTTTTTCTCAGCCAGCGTTTCTGTGGGCGCCGGCGCGGGCTGAAGCGTTTGGCGCTGTGGCAACTCAATGCGGAAGGTTGTGCCGCGGCCCTCGTCGCTTGAAACGGAAATCGTTCCATGATGATCGCTGACAACCGATTGAATAATCGCGAGCCCCAGGCCGGTTCCCTGTACTTTTGTCGTGTAGTAAGGCGTGAAAAGCCGGGAACATTCCTCGGGCGTCAGGCCCTTTCCCGTGTCGGAGACCTCGATTCGAACGCTGCCCTCATGCTCCGAGGTGCGCATGGTCAGCGTGCCGCCCGCGGGCATGGCGTCAAGGGCGTTCAGAACCAGATTCTGAAACGCGCGGTGCAAAAGGTCGGCGTCGGCGTCGATCTCCGGCAGCGGCTCAGTCAAGAAATATTCCGGAATTACCGGCGGCTTGCCCACCGCGTTAAACTGTGGCTCGAACAAACGCACGGCGTTGCGCAATGCTTCGTTCACGTTGAGGCGCGAGAAATGCGGCGCAGGCATTTTTGAGAAGTCGCTGAAGCGTCCAACGATAGTATTGAGATTCGCGAGCTCCGCCCTCAACGTCGCCGTCGATTCGTTGAAAACTTCGAGAAACTGCTTTGCGTCCAGCTGCCGTGCCTTCTGCAGATTCTCAACAGTAATCTGCAACGGAAACAGTGGGTTGCGCAGCTCATGCGCAAGCCGCCGCGCAAGTTCGCGCCAGGCAGCCACGCGTTCCGTCTGCACAAGCTGTTCGCGCTGCGTGGCCAGCGTCTGCGTCATTTCATTGAACGCTGACGCAAGCTGCCCAATTTCATCCCGCCCACGCAACTCAATGACGGTGTCCCATCTACCGGAAGCCACTTTGTGCGCGCCTTCCGCCAATTCTTCAAGAGGCCGCGTAATTCGCGCCGACACCCACAAGCTGATCAGCAGGCCCACCAGGAGCGCGGCACCGGCCACTACGGCGGCGATCTGCAAGATGTGCCGCGTCAACAAAACCAGCTCCCGGCGCGAACTGCCCACCAACAGCACGCCAAGCAATTCGTTGTTGCGCCCGGGCAAAGGAATGGCATGAAATGTCTCGGCGTCGGCGGCATTGTTGGACCATTCGATGGTTTTCACCAGCGGTTTCGGCTGCATTTGCACCGCCTGGATCAACGATTCGAATCGGTCCGCCTGTTGCACCGTCCCGTTTGCATCAATTAGCGACGCCGCCGAAAAACTGGGCTCCAGATTTCCATACAAAAGAGTGCGCATGCCGGATGGAAGAACCAGGGAAGAGAGGAAGTTCTGATCCAGCTTGCGGCCGCCAACAAAGTAGATGGGCTTCTGCGTATCAGGCGCAGTTCGAACGGCCGTGAGCGACAGCGCCACGCCATCCGGAAGCTCTTCCCGTCTCAAAAAGAACGTGGATTCGTTCCAATCCTGGGGAGTGCTGAACAAATCATCCTTGTAGCCGACGCGCGCGGAATACTGATACGAAGAAATAAGCGTGCCATCCGAGTTCACAATTTCGAGATAGTCAAGTCCGTGATCTTCTGCGGCTCCTCGTGCGTCATGCACGAAGAGAGATTGGTCCGGGTTTGGGCGCGAGAGCTCAATGGCGGTTCGAATGCTTGCTTCGGAACCGGCAATATTCTTGACCTGCTGAAGAACTTCCTCGCCACGCTGCGCGTACTCCGACTTGAACTGGGTCACAAGGGCTTCGGTTCGCTGCGCATCCAATTCTTCGAATGAGGCTTGCGTGTAATGCGTAACGCCATAAGCCACCAGGGAAACCGAGGCAAGCACGCTCACCGAAAAAATAAAAAACAGTTTTGTGCGAAAGCTCATGGCTTTGCTCCGGGGGCGGGAGTGCGCAATGGCGTGACAGATTGTACGCCAGGGGTGGCCGCGTTCGGAGCATTCGAAAAAGTATTCGATAACGCGGAAGGAGCGGTTGCCGGGAGATCAAGCCAAACATCGGCAAGGTGCCATTGGCCCCAGCGTGCAGGCATCCAGTCGCGTACCGTCGCGCCGAGGCCAACGGACTCCGCTTGCACCACAAGAGGTAGCACCCGGCGGTCTTCCAGAACACGCCGCTCGCGTTCATAGAGTTGTTCGTGGTCGGTGCTCGTGGCGTTCATCTCGGGAGCCTCGCTCAGATTATATGCCGCAAACAGCGAATCGAGTTCGGAGCGCGAAGAAAGAGAAGAATAGTGCCATGCGAAGAGATGGACGCCCCCGGGAGCATCAGCAGCGGCACGGCTAACCACCTGCACGACCATCGAAGCCTGCCGCGCGTTCACCGCGACACGCTCTCCTAGAAGCTTCGGCAAATCGCCTGGCAGATCGACGCAAAGCCGCAGCATATCGGCGCCCGCGGTGGCATTGGCCGAAATTGCACGGTGCAATTCCTTTGCGCGTTCTAGATTGGCATCCACGTTGAAGAGGAAAGCATATCCCGAGAGCCACTGCGGCAAAAGGGCTGCCGCAGGTTCGGCTTGCCTCTGGAGCAACACGTTGGCCATGGTGCCGCGGTCAATCGACAACGAAAGTGCCTCGCGCAGACGAGCATCAGACGAGGAGGCCGAGTTTTGCGCATCATCAAATCGCAACGCGTAAAGCGTCACCGGCTCGGACGTCCAGATCCGCAGATTGCTCTGCCTTGCACGCGGAACCAGATCGGGCGCAAGTTCGGCCAAATCCGCCTTGCCCAGCTGCAAATCGAACATGGCGCGCAGCGGGGGCACGCCCAGCAGGACGTCAATACCGTCAACAAACGGCCGCCCGGACCAGGCATCTTCGTTCGCACGAAAGTAGAGATGCGCCCTTGTGACGGCAGCCGTATTGGCCGAAGCTACGGGAGCTTCCCCCAAAACAAAAGGGCCTGTTCCCGCGAGTTGCCCGCCCGGAAGCACTCGATACACAAAGTACGGTCCGGAGGCAATTTGCTCGAGCAAATCGGGCACCGGCACGGACGACTGAATCACAATCACGTTGCCAGAAGGCGAGATTTGCTGCGTAGAAGGAAGCAGCGGCTGCAGGGCGGTAACAACGTTCGCCGCCGTCAGCGCCGTGCCGTCGGAAAACTTGACGCCACCTCGAATGATAAATTGCCAGCGTTTGCTGGAAGCATCGTGCGACCACTCCGTTGCCAGCAGAGGCTGAAATCGTCCGTAATTATCGAGCTCCACCAGCCGTTCAAAAACAAGCGCCGCCATCTTTTCGCTCGTCGCCGATTCGAGCGACCCGGCTTGCCACTCGCGTGGATCGAGCGACACGCTGGCAGCATGCAGCTCAACGCGCAGCGTCCCTCCCGACCGTGGGTTCGTCGCCGCTCGTAGCGGCGACGCCCAAAATATTTGTGCCGCAGTCAGGAGCAAGCTAATCGCTGCAGACAGCCGTAATTCGATAAACCTCATAGTTCCCTGTGGAAAGATTCCTCACCGAAGCGAATGCCGCCTTCTGATCCGGCGCAACGCTGATGTCGAGTACCGGCCCCGGCACCTCCACCGGAGCCCCATACTTTTCCTCCGGCGCGGCGCCTTCTTCCTTTCCTTCTTTGCGCGCCAGAAGGATTTTGTCTGTCTGGGTATAGTCGCCGCTTCCGCTGATGAGCTTTCGCGGAAGGTCCTCACAATTGGATAAAAGCATCGTATCGCCTGACGGCGCGCGGCTCTCACTACAGTTGAAGGAAACGCGTCCTGCGACATTGAAGTCGCACAGCTTTCCGCGGACAAGCAAACGTGGCTTTGCATCGGAGGCGCCGTAGAGAAACGTCCCCTCTCCATTTCGGAGGCGTCGGCTGGTGGCCGGCAATTCCGTTGTATCCAGCAGCTCCCAGGAGCCGCTCACGAAGCGCCGTCGAACAAACACTCCATCGCCCACTAAAAACAGAAAACGTTCCTGCGTCGCGGAATCGACCCATTCCATCGCGCTCTGAATCGGTTTTTCCTGCCCCCAAAGTATTTCGCTCATCAGATGGGGCGCCGATGCCAAGTCTCTTTGGCTGAACAACGAGCTTCGCGGAATTTCTACCATGCGGATTTGTCTGCCGCCCTCAACGTTCGCCGCATCCGCCGTCAGCAACACATTTGTGGCCGTAACGCTGATGTTGACCTTCAGAGCCGGAGCATCCGCGTTTTCCGTAAGCGAAATTCCGCAAGCAGAAAGCTGGTCCAGGAATATTTTCTTGCGCGAGTCGGTCAGGTAGCTGGAGGCTTCGGAAGATTCCAGCCATTGCACCCGGAACGACGATTTATGCGGGTCGAGACACACCTTTAACGCCAATTTGTGTGCCGCATCTTCCAGGGGACCGGCGCGTAGTGCCATTGGAAGAAAAAGTGGAACAAAAAGTGGCAATAAAAGAAGAACAAGACCGGGCAGCTGACACAAAACCGCGAGACCGGGCGGGCGCCCCAAAAAGAAATTTTGCTTGGCGTACACAGGCTTGACGCATGATGATATCACGGCTGCAAAAACAGGGAATAGACGCCGGCGCACCAGCGTTCTGTAGCGAATTGGAACATCCTGCGGGAAATTGGACCTCGTTTCCCGAGTACATCTGCCCTGGCGAAACATTTTGAGCAAGCATACGTCCATCTAAGAGGCCAGTGCCGCGCGGAGATCTCTGTCTCGAAAGGTAATCGAATGAATCGGACTTCCAGTCGTCTGAATATACTGCTGTGGTCGAGCTTGGCTGCGTTAGCTTGCCTCGCTACGGCGTCCGCGACGCCGGCCCCAGCGCAGTCCTCCGCTGCGAATCAAGTGCCCCCTGGACCGACGCGCCTCCTGCGCTACGCGGACATCTCTAAAGACAGAGTCGTTTTCGCGTACGCCGGTGACCTGTGGATCGCCTCGCGTGAAGGGGGCGCTGCCAGGCGGCTGACTTCTGGAGTCGGCGACGAACTCTTTCCGAAGTTTTCACCCGACGGCAAGTGGATCGCGTTCACAGGCGAATACGACGGCAACCCCGACGTCTACGTCATCTCCGCCGAAGGCGGCGAGCCCAAGCGCCTGACCTTTCATCCTTCGAACGACATCGTTCTCGGCTGGACGCCGGACGGCAAAAACATTCTCTTCCGTTCCGATCGTTTTAGCGTGCCGCTCGGCCGCACGACCAAGCTCTATATAGTTTCACCGCAGGGTGGCAGCCCTCATGCGCTGCCTGTCCCCCGCGGCGACCTCACATCGTTTTCTCCGGACGGCGGCAAAATCGCCTACCTCGAAACGTCGCAGGAATTCCGCACCTGGAAGCGCTATCGCGGCGGCTGGAGCCTTCCCATCGCCATCTACGACCTGAAAAAGAACACCTACGAAGAGCTGCCTAAAACCGCGGGCATGGATATGTTCCCCATGTGGCACGGCAACTCCATCTATTTCATCAGCGACCGCGAAGGCGTCATGAATCTGTTCAGCTACGACCTCGCGTCGAAGCAAACCAAAAAGCTCACCGATTATCAGGAGTTCGACATCAAGTGGCCGAGCCTCGGTCCAGACGCTATCGTCTACGAAAATGGTGGCCTGCTCTACGAATACAATCTCGCCAGCGGCAAGACGCGCAATCTCCCCATCGAAGTGCGCGCGGAAGACATCGAAGCCCGCCCCGAATTCAAGAGCGTCGCGCAAAATATCGGCGGCCTCACCATTTCTCCCTCAGGCGCACGCGCGGTAGTGGAAGCCCGCGGGAATATCTTCACTGTCCCCGCCGAACACGGCAGCGTGCGCACTCTGACGACGGAGCATTCCAGCGCCCACGAACTCAATCCTGCGTGGTCGCCCGATGGAAAGTGGATCGCCTATCTTTCAGACAAAACCGGAGAGTACGAAGTCTATACACGACCGCAGATGGGCGGCGACGAAACGCGCATCACGAGCGACGGCGGTATCTACCGCTTCGGCCCGACGTGGTCCCCCGACAGCAAGAAACTGGCTTACTGGGACAAGTCCAATCAGCTTTGGTACGTTAGCCTTGACGACAAAAAGCCCGTCCTCGTGGACACTTCCGACTACGGCCTCATCAATGACGCGTCGTGGTCCCCGGACAGCCTCTGGCTCGCATATTCCAAGCCGCACCGCCGCGGCGCCAACGACGTTTTCCTCTATTCGCTTGGCACCAAGAAAATCACCGAAGTCTCCGCCGGCTTCTATAGCGACAACAATCCCGTTTTCGACCGCAACGGCAAATATCTTTATTACATCTCGACGCGTTATTTCTTCCCAAGCATCGGCCAGTTGGATCAACGCTACAACTACTACTCGACCGACGGCATCTTCGCCGTTACCCTGAAGGCCGACGAAGCATCCCCCTTCAAACCGGAAAGTGACGAGGAAAAATCAAAGGACGACAGAAAGAAAGAGGACAAGAAGGCCGATGATGCCAAGGAAGGAGATCAAAAGTCCGACGAACAAAAGGAAGACAAGAAACCCGAAGCAGTGAAGCCGCTCCAAATCGACCTCGACGGTATCAGCCATCGAATCGCGCCCGTCCCGATTTCAGCCGGCATCCTGAGCAATCTTGATGCCCGCAAAGACAAAATCTTCTACGTCACCACGCCGCAGGAAGCGCGCCAGTTCGGCATGGACAATGACGGCCCGCAAAATGTCCTTCATGTCTACGATGTAGGCAAGCGGGAGGACAAAGTACTCCTCGAAGGAATCGAAGGCTACGATCTCGACAAAGAGGGCAAAAAAGTCCTCTATAAAGCTGGCCCCGTCGTCGGTATCACCGATGCTGTTCCCGGCAAAGCCAAGGTTGGCGCCGGAAAACTCAATCTCTCCGGAATGCAGGTGAAGATTGACCCGCGCGAGGAATGGCGACAGATCTATCACGAAGCTTGGCGCATCGAGCGTGATTTCTACTGGGACCCCAACATGACCGGCCACAACTGGCAGAAACTAGGTGAGCGTTACGAAGCGCTTCTGCCTTGGGTTGCGCATCGGAGCGATCTGAATTACTTGATCGGCGAACTCATCGCTGAGCTCAGCACCTCCCACACCTACGTCGGCGGCGGCGAGCAACCGAAAAAACCACACGTCAGCGTGGGCATGCTTGGCGCCGACTATGAAGCCGACGGCGGCTTTTATCGCATCACGAAAATTTATCCCGGCGAAAACTGGAACGACGCGACCCGTTCCCCGCTGAACGAACCCGGCCTGAAGGTAAAAACGGGCGATTATCTGATTGCCGTGAATGGCCAGGAAGCCCGATCCACTCAGGATATCTATTCTTATTTCCAGGATCTCGCCGGAAAACTCGTCGCGCTAGAAATAAACAGCAAACCCAGCGCCGATGGCGCCTGGGAAATCACCGTAAAGCCCGCCTCCAGCGAAACCGGCGTCCGCTATCTCGATTGGATCGAATCCAACCGACGTAAAGTCGCCGAAGCGACGGGCGGCCGCATTGGCTACATGCACGTTCCGGACACCACCATCCCCGGAATCATTGCGTTCGACAAACAACTCACCGGCCAACTCGACAAAGAAGGCATGATCGTGGACGAACGCTACAACGCGGGCGGTCAGGTACCCGATTTCTATACCGAAAAACTCAAGCGCACACTTCTCGCCGTAATTTCCGTCCGTGATGGCAAAGACAATCCGTATCCACCGGTCGCCATCTACGGACCAAAAGTCATGATCGTCAACGAAATGGCAGGCTCCGGCGGCGATCTGTTTCCATGGCTCTTCCGTTTCGAGAAAATCGGTCCGATCGTGGGTACGCGAACATGGGGCGGCCTCGTAGGAATCAACCGCGGCGCACCCCTGCGTGACGGCGGCTTCGTTACCGCGCCAAGCGCCGGCTTCTACTCCTGGGAAAAGGGCGGCTCCTGGGCCGTGGAAAACCACGGCGTCGACCCCGATTATGTAGTGCCCCAGCGCCCAGACCAGGTCGTGGAAGGCCACGATCCCCAATTGGAAAAAGCCATCGAACTAGCCAAAGAGGCACTGAAGGATTACAAGGGCCTACCGCCACGCCCGAAATTTCCGGGCTCGAACTAACAAGCTCAGCGGCCGCTAGCCGGGTGGCACGGCCCGCGTCGCTGGCGAAGGAATAACCTCTGGCAAATTTGGCGAAGCGCGGCGGTGCTTGCCTGTATGCTCATGATCTTTCCTCCTCTCCGACGATGCGTCCCGAGCCACCCACAGGGGTTTTGGCTAGCGGAACTTGTGGCACAGACTTTAGTCTGGGCGATCTTTGGCAAAGCAAATTCCGGGGCAATCAAGCTCGCGCCGATGCTCTTTAAGGCCTCTTCGACGGCCTCTTCTGCGCACTGACAGCCGGCGCCTGCGCCGCACCGTCGGCATCCCCGGAATCATCCGTCCCGGAATTGTTTCCGGCTGTAACACCCGAAAACGCCGAGTGCATCACGTCATTCGCAAAAAAATTCTTTCCGTCCATGGGCACCATCATGATTTGCAATTTGTCCGACAACCTTTCCGCAATAATCTTCTGAATCAGCATCGGATTCTGCTTCAGTACGGCAGCCTCGAATTTCATCCGCTCCGCATCGGCGGCAGCCGTAACGCGAATTCGGTTAGCTTCCGCCTCTGACAGATTTTTCTGCCGCTCGACTTCCGCCTTGCTGTCAATAATTTTGGCTTGTGCCGCAGCGTCCGCATTTTGCAGCGTGGCTTCTTTGCGAGCTTCCGCCTCCAGCTTGGTCTGCTCGATCTGCTTCTGCTTCAAAGGCAAGGTGTACTGCATCGCGTCGGCTTCCCCTTTCGCCTGCAAAACGCGCACAGCCGCCTGCCCTTCGGCCTGCTTCACATCGCGGGCTTTCTGTGCCTCCGCTTCGAGCTCGGCAATCTTCACTTCCTTCTGTTTGATCTCCTGCTCCGTGCCCAATCGCTCGTTTTCCTGTTCTTTCAGCAGCAAGCCCTCCAGACCCTTCGCGTATTCCGCCGGAAGCTGCAAATCCCGCAGCAAAACTTCGCGCACCAGGATTCCGTCGCTCTCGAGGCGCGCTGTAATGGCTGCAGCAGCTTTCGCGCGCAACTCCTCGCGCTTCGTAGCGAAAATTTCCTGCGTCACATAATTCGGCGCCATCTGCCGGTAAGTGGTGGACACCACTGGAGCAACCACTTGCTCGCCCACTGGCTGCGGCAGATTCGCGTGAATCGTATCCAGCCGCCGCGGATCCAACCGGTAACGCACCGAAACAGCCAGACCAATGTTCAACCCCTCACGCGCCTGCACGATCAGCACCTCGCTGTCCGACTTCGCCAAAGCGCTCGCCAGCGTCGAATAAACCTGCTCCCGCGTGTCATATAAAGCCACGCTATCGACGAGCGGCGTGACGAAGTGCACTCCCGGGTACAACGTTCCGCGTTGCGCGCCCCAAATCTGGCTGACGCGTACGCCGGCGGTGCCGTCCGGAACCACCACGATGCTCAGCGACAACAAAATCGGCACTAACGACAAAAACGCGAGCCGCTGGGCGAGTCCCGAGCGGACCGGCCCTAAAGGGCGGCGCGCTGCCAGCCCAGTTTCCGCCCCCGTTCCCGTGCCTGCGCCCGTCGCTTTGTTACGCGCCAGAAGACGCCGCAACTGCTCCGCGATATAAATGTCATAAACCACCAATGCGCCGGAACTTCCAAACAATCCAACCCCAAGAATCATCAGCAAATACTTCAAAGCCAGCATCGTGTTGCTCCTTCCCTCTCACTCCCGGGCGCTGCGGCGAAGAGGTGACCGTCCGCTCCGCCGCTCACGTGGGGCCGGGAGTCCTGCCCGCACCGTGGCGGGCCGTCCTGACGCAGGTGTGGTCTTTAGCGATGCGACGCGTAAGCCCGCGCTAGCTGGGCCGTTCCGCTAGCCAGGCGTGTTGGGGCTGCGACGCGTTGGGCCGTCGCCGGGCGCATAAGAACGAACATTGCCTTCAGCAGCATCGAGTTGAGTGCTACGGCGGCAGCCGCGGCAAGGATGGTGCTTATAACCAGTGTGGCGAAGTTCAGCATGGCGATCATGGTTGCCTCCCTGTCCTGCGGTAATGGGAATGGCACGCCTGGCGCCAAGTTCAACTCCGTTGAAAATGCAGGACTTAGCTTTCTAGCGAGAGGAGCTCGCTGTGTGGTGCAAAACACGGCGTGGGTGAGCGGACGCAAGTGGGGTCCCCTACCCCCTCCCCCTGTTTTTTCATAAGTGTTCATTCTAAATGGGGTTGAAGTCGTTTGTTTTGATACACTTTTGCAAGTGTTGATTCTAAAGCGCTTAAAGGAGGGTGGGAGCCTCAAAACACTGTAAAACGCTGCGTTTTTTCTGTAAGTGTTGATTTTAAGGTGGTTGGGGACCTTTGGTCGTTGCAGGGGGCATGGACAAAAAAAACGGCTGCACTGCTGATTTCCTATGGGGATTGGCGTGCCCCTCTGGGTAAGCGGTATTCGTGTGCTGAGTAGCGGGACACGATCACAAGGCGGCGTTCCAGTTGGAATGTTTTTCTTCCTGGGTTCCATCTGTCTGCTTGCCGCCGCTGGGGACATTCGCAAGCTCGTGAGCGGCGGTCTGTTCGGAGCAAAGCGCGTCGCGCGTCATCTCTGGCGAATGTGCTTTGGACTGTTCATCGCGTAAGGCTCTTTTTTCCTGGGACCTTCCAACCGTCCGCTGAGATTGCTTTCGTCCATGGGAATCGGGCAACACCAGTCGCCAGCCTTATTTAGTACAGGCTTGTAAATATTTCTCACGCTCGTTCCGCTCGTTTTGTTGATTTTCTGTCTGATACGGGTTCGTTTTGCGAAGTCATACAACAGAACGACGCTGCCCGCGCCAGCACCTGGCCATCCTTAGTTCAGAACCCAATCTCTGAATAGTTTTCCCCGCAAGCCGCACGGCAGGTTGAAAGCCCGATGAACTCGCCGACGCGAGCCCATAGCCGATCAACTCGATCAACTGCGATCAACCGTAGCCGGTACCGTTTGGCGGCGCCTGCAATCAGAGCTATCCTAGTAGTGTCAACGAGAGGAAACGATTCGATATGGCACGGCCTGGAATGCGCATCGGCAAAATCCTTGGAATACCCATCTATCTGCACTCGACATGGGTCATTGTTTTTGCCGGGCTCACCTACCTCTTGTTTTCGCAATTTGAGCAGCAGAAGCCCGGCTGGACTTCTACTCAGTTATGGAGTGTAGGTCTTTCCACTAGCGTTCTTTTCTTCGCTTCCCTGCTATTTCACGAGCTTGCGCACAGTGTCGTTGCCCAGCACTATAAAATCCGGGTTCTCTCGATCACGCTCTTCATCTTCGGCGGCGTCGCCAGTATCGAGCGCGATCCCTCCAAAGCAATCCAGGAATTCAACATTGCGGTCGCCGGACCTTTCGCCAGCGGAATACTTGCGGCACTCTTCTGGGCCTTGATCAAAGTTTTTCCGGGAAACGAGAGCGTAGTTTCGGTTTGTACCTGGCTCTCGGCCACGAATCTGTGGCTGGCGGTTTTTAATCTACTGCCAGGATTTCCGCTGGATGGCGGCCGGATATTCCGGGCCATCATCTGGGGCGCGACCAAGAATTTTTCACGCGCCACGCGCGTCGCCGGCACCAGCGGCCGCCTGATCGCCTACGCCATGATTCTTCTTGGCGGCTTTGCGGTGTTCAAGGGCTCTGTTGGGTTTGGTCTTTGGACCGTTATCATCGGCTTCTTTCTTCTGAACGCCGCGCAGGAGAGCGTCGCGCAACTCGCCATCCGCGAAACGCTCACAGGCCTTCGTGCCGCCGACGTGATGAGCCAGGAAGTGCCGACGGTAGGCCGTGCCATTTCGCTCGAAGAGTACGGCGCCGAAGTCCTGCGCACGGGGCGCCGCTGCCATCTCGTAATCACCGAAGACCGGCTCGTGGGGATGATGAACGTGCACAAGCTCAACAGCGTCCCGCGCGACGAATGGGATCTCACATCCGTGCAGGCCGTGATGATACCGCGCGAACGAATCCTCTGGGCCACGCCGGACGAACCTCTACTTGGACTGCTTGAGCGCCTCCTGACCGCCGACATCAATCAGATGCCCATCGTCTCCGGCTCCGACGATGGCGCTGCGCACATCATCGGCATGGTCACACGCGATTCCATTCTCCGCGTCATGCAAACCCGCTCCGAATTGGGACCGCTCTCCTTCGGCACAGCCAGCAAGTAGCTCCGCTCGTACATTTTTTAAGTATCTTCATTAGTCCAATCGCACCCCTTCGGTATAGGATGGCATCCAACTCTGAGGGAGGAAGCACATGGCCAAAAAGAGCAAGCTCACGGAAGTCGCCGCAAAGGTCGGCGGGGCTCTAGGCAAAGCAGACCGCAAAGCGCACAAAGTGGTGGAAGCAGGGTCACTCGCCAAAGAAGAACTGGAAGCGATCGCGAAACAAGTGGGAATCCTCAAGCGGCAATTGGAAAAAGCCACCAAACGCCTTAAGCACGCGATAAAGTAAGTCTCGGCACTTCAAAAAAATCTCGGATGCACTATTCCGGAGTGTTTCTCCCCGGAGTTCTCGCCAGGGAGCACGCTGTTCTACTTTTCTGCCTGCCTCGGCAAATAGTGCGCGCGTCTCGCCCTCAAATTCCAGGCTCCCGTACCAGACAAAGGCCGATTGGACTATAATGCCCCGCCCGTGGGGTAGATAGCCTGAGCACCAATCACCAAAGCAATCTGGAGGAAGCCCAGCCATGAAATCGGCGACTGTGCGGAGAAGTGCGTCAAAGCGAAATCCTAGGCGGATCCCTTGGGGTTCCCTGGTTTTGCTGATCACTTCCGCCTTGGTTGTGTTGAGTCTCGCTGCGCAAACTCCCAACGGCCCGGCGAACGCGAGGACTGCTGACGCGGCACGCTCCGATACCGCAACTCCCGGAACCCTTACGGCAGTGACCACTCCAAACTATGCGCTGGAAGCACGCTTCCTGCCGGACAGTGTGAACAAACTTGTCTTTGATCTTGCCGTTACGCCGCATTGGTTCACGCAGTCCGACAAATTTTGGTACAGCTACCAAACTACCGAAGGCACGAAGTATTACATCGTAGACCCGCTCAAGAAATCCAAAGTGCCACTGTGGGATAACGCCAAGATTGCGGCGACTCTCTCCACGCTGACGGGTTTCCCTTATGACGCGCAGCACCTTCCGATCAAGCGCCTGAAACTGGTCGAAAAAGATACCAAGTTCCGCTTCGAAGTGGAGATTCGGAAAAACGCCGTTGTGCCGAACGAACCGAAAAAAGAAAAGAGCCAGGAAGACATCGAAGAACAAGGCAAAGAGGGCGAAACGAAGCAAGGCGAGCTGCAAGGGCAAGCCACGCCAGCGGCGGGACCAGCCGCGGAAAAACCCGACGACACCAGAATTACTTACTTCGAATTCGACATCGCGACGGCCAAACTCACGCGCCTTGATGGCGTCGAGCCGCCGAAAAAAAAGCCGCTGTGGGCTTCCGTGTCTCCTGATGAAAAGCTGGTCATTTTCGCGCGCGGTTACAATCTTTATGTAATGGACGCGGAAAATTACGTCAAAGCCCTGAAAAAAGCGGGCGACGCGACCGTCGTGGAAACGCAACTCACCACGGACGGCATCGAAAAATACAGCTACGCGCGAGTTCTTCTGCCCGAACAATCCGATCAGCTCAAAAAAGAAACCAAGGGCGATGCAAACAAAGCCGGCGTGCGTACTCCCCCGATCACCATTCACTGGTCCAAAGATTCCAAAAAAATTGCCGTGGAACGTGAAGACAACCGCAAAGTCGGCGACTATTGGGTCATCCACTCACTCACAAATCCTCGGCCCATTCTCGAAGCGCGTCCTTATTCCCTGCCCGGCGAAGCCAATGTTCCTTTGAGCGAAATCGACATCATCGATATCGGAAGCAAAGAACACGCCGTGGTTCAGCCAAAATATTTCGCCGACGAAGTCCTGTCTATCGCCGACGCTCCGGCAACCGAACGCGATCGTGAAGAGCTTCGCCAGGACCAGGAAGAGAATCGGGAAAATCCTGCCCCGCTGATGCGCGAACCTCGCCGATGGCTCGCCGAAACTTCCGACAAGCTCTACTTCACGGCCCGCAGCCGCGATTTTCGCTCTGTAAATGTCGGCGTGGCGGACCCCGCTACCGGCAAATCTCAAAAGCTGATCGAAGAGCATTCCAACGTCTGGATGAGCACCAAGCCGCTCCGCATCGTTGATAACGGAAAGGAACTCATCTGGTGGTCTGAACGCGACGGGTGGGCTCACTACTATCTGTATGACGGTGACGGCAAACTGAAAAACCAAATTACCTCGGGGGAATACGTCACCGACACGATCTTCGCGCTCGACGAAAAGGCGCGGTTTCTTTATTTCTCCGCGAATGGCCGCGAGCCCGGCGAAGATCCCTACTTCCAGCACCTCTATCGCGTGTCACTAGACGGCTCGGGTCTCAAACTGCTCACCCCTGGAAATTTCAATCATGCTTTCAGCGCGCCCGATTCCGGCAAATATTTTGCGGACACTTATTCGCGCGTGGACACAGCTCCAAAATCCGTCCTATTTGATACGCAAGGCACACAGCTCGCCGAACTCGAGACGACGGACGTCTCGCAACTGCTCGAAGCCGGTTTCAAATATCCAGAGATTTTCAAAGTCAAGGCCGACGACGGCATCACGGACCTGTACGGCGTAATGTACAAGCCTTTTGACTTTGACCCAACGCGAAAATATCCGCTGATCGAGTTCGTCTATCCGGGCCCGCAAGTCGAGCAGGTCACAAAATCTTTTTCGCCAAAAAGCACCAACGTCCCGCTGGCTCAGCTCGGCTTCATCGTCATCGAAGTCGGCAACCGCGGCGGCAGCCCGCAGCGCGACAAATGGTATGACGCGTACGGCTACGGCAACCTTCGCGACTATGGCCTCGCCGACAAAAAAGCCGCCGCCGAACGCCTCGCGGCAACGCATCCTTTTATTGATTTGACTCGTGTGGGCATGTGGGGACACTCGGGAGGCGGCTTCATGACTGCTGCGGCGCTCCTCCAGTACCCCGATTTCTATAAGGCCGGCTGGTCTGAATCCGGCAACCATGACAACAACGTCTACAACACGACCTGGAGCGAGAAATACCACGGGGTGCGCGAAGAAACGCAAAAAGATGGAACCGAGAAATTTTTGTACGAAATCGACAAAAACTCGGAAATCGCCAAAAATCTAAAAGGCCACCTGATGATCACCACCGGCGACATGGACGACAACGTGAGCATGGTTAACTCCATGCGTCTGGCCGATGCACTCATCAAAGCCAACAAGCGCTTTGAAGTTTTTGTGTACCCCGGCATGCGACATTCCTATATGCCGATCAATAGTTACGTCATCGTGGCGCGCGGAGATTTTTTTGCTCATTGGCTGCTCGGCTCATCAGACACAGCGGCCGATATCCTGGAACTGCAGCGCCAAAAGCAAGCCACGCCAAGCAAAAAATTCAAAGAGTAATACCGTGTCAACGCGTCAGCGGGGGAGCTGACCAGAGAATTGGGGCTTGCGGTCGCTGTCGGCGTCGCCGCTGCGAACAGGACGCGATTCAAGCACGGCGCGGACACCATATCTCGGCCGAAGCGTTATGGATGCCAGCGGCACAACGGGATGACCCTCTACGAGTCGAAACCGGAATTTTTGCGCGATGGTCGCGAGAATCAGCGCGGCCTCCATCAGCGCAAAATTGCTTCCGATACACTGGCGCGGCCCGCCTCCGAAAGGGAAATAAGCGAAGCGCGGAAGGCGCTTCATCAGGTCGCCCTCCCACCGCTCGGGGCGAAACTCCTCTGGCGCGTCGTACCAACGCTCGTCGCGGTGTACCGTCCACTGCGCAAACGAGACGCCTGAGCCGCGCGGCACTTTGTAGCCGGCGATTTCGTGGTCTTCGATGGCCGTGCGCGCCGTTCCCCAGGCAGCAGGATAAAGACGCAAAGACTCGGTGATCACATGACTCGTATAAACAAGTTTGGGGAGGTCCTCCAGTGAAGGAGTGCGCCCGCCTAAAACACTTTCCAGCTCTGCGTGAAGTTTCGCCTCGACGGCGGCGTCTTGCGCCAACAGCCACCATGTCCAGGAGAGAGTATTCGCAGTGGTCTCGTGTCCCGCGAGGAAAAGCGTGATGGCCTCATCGCGAAGCTGTTTGTCGGTCATACGCGAGCCGTCCTCGTCCTGAGCGGCGAGCAGCATGGAGAGCAGATCGCCGGCATCCCGGCCCGACGCGCGTTTGTCCGCGATGATGCGGTACAAAACTTTTTCGATCCGCCGGATCGCCAGCTCCAGGCGCAGGTTCGTCGGAGTCGGCAGCCACTGCGGAATAAAAATGGTGCGCCGGAAATCCGCGCCAAGCTCAAGCAGGAGTTCGAGGGATTTGCCGACGTTGTGCGCGTCACGTTCGACGTCGGCATCGAAGAGCGTTTTGCCGACGATTTGCAGTGTGAGGCGCATCATTTCTTTGTGGAGGTCGCGCTCTTCGCCGTGCCGCCATTCGTCGAGAAGCCGCTCCGTGTACTCGACCATCGTGGCGCCGTAACCGGCGATGCGGGCGCGGTGAAACGCAGGCTGCGCCAAGCGCCGCTGCCGCAGCCAGAAGTCGCCTTCGCTGGTCAGCAGGCCATCTCCAAAAACGCGCTTGTTTGCTTTGAGGATACGGCCTTTGATGAATTTGCGCGGATGATTGACCAGAACGTCTTCGATGTAATCGGGATGGTTGATGAGGAAGATCTTGAAATTCAGAATGCGCAAGCCAGCGATGTCGCCGTACTTGCGGGCGATGCCGGTGAAATAGCCAAGCGGATCGCCGTTCTTAAGCGGCCCAGTCATCCACGTTCTGAGCCCGCCAGGAGGGCCGGGAGGAAACTTGAGCTTCGCTGAGGAACCCATGCTTGATGCTAAGGCGCAACGGAGACGCAGTCAACGCAAGTTCTGACAGGAAGGGATGGCTTTGCGGCGCGAGGTTCCGCTATTTTCTTGCGGGCAAGCCCGTGAAGCGAATACCGGCGCTGTGAACTTTGTGGCGCATGTTGATTCCGATGAGCAGCGCGGTGAGCGACTCGACGATGCGCGCGTTTTCCAGCTTGCCTCCGTTAATGGCCCGGGCGCCGGGAATTTTCTCCGCAAGCTCAGAGGCGATCTGCGTGGCTTTTTCATCATCGCTGCAGACCAGGATGTCGCAGTCGACGGGTTCGTCTTTGGCAAGCAGTTCTGCGCCAAGATTCTGAAGCGCGGCCGCGACGCTCACTCCCGCGGGAAGTAGCTCCCTGGTTTGTTCGGCGGCGGAGCCTTGCCAAACGCCGAGCATGCGTGTGGGCGATCCCCCAACGGACGCAGCGAGCGGAACCGTTGTGTCAATAACCACAGTTCCCGGCTTCCACACGCTCTTCAACTGTTTCAAGAGTGCTGCGCAGCCGGAGAAAGGAACCGTGAGGACCACGACATCGCATTGCGAAGCTGTTGTTACGTTATCCGCGCCTTCCATTTTCGCGGAGCCGCCAATACGAGCGCGCACTTGCGCGGCTGTCTCCGCCGCACGAGCCGGATCACGCGAGCCAATTACAATTTCTTCGCCGGCGCGCGCCCAGCGATACGCCAGGCCCGAGCCTTCCGGCCCCGTTCCGCCCAGAATCCCGATTTTTCGTGTCATTCCAAATGCGCTCCGTCTTGCCGATTTACCTGCGCCCATCCTGCAAGCGCCCCGTCCGCTGAACTGGCCGCTCCCTGACCTCGCACAAGCTCTGGTACGATGGCCTCAGCCCCGCTTGGCGAACAAAGCAGTGCTCACTCGAGATGTGCATGGAGCGGAAGCATGCGAGCAAAAAGATACCATGCCAAAGCATCGGGCCCACTTGAAAACTCCGAACCATGCAAAAAGTTCGCGTTTGCGCCTGCAATAGGTGAGGGAGCATAGTTCGATGCGTGCGCTGGTCCTACCTATCAAGGATTTGCGGAATGCGAAGCAGCGCCTCGCATCCGTGCTGACGCCCGAGGAACGTTTTGATCTAGCGAGCGCCATGTTGGCGGACACCGTCAGAGCGATATGCGGCGTGACGCTCGCTCAGAAAATATTTGTGGTCACAAACTACCCGCCTGCCATTGCGACCGCGGAGAAAAATGGCTGGGAGGTCTTGCAAGAGGAACAACAAATCTCGGAAAGCGCTTCGGTCGATTTTGCGTCGCGCCTTTGCGCGGAGCGCGGCGTCACTGGCCTGCTGCGATTGCCGCTTGATCTTCCGCTCGTCCAATCGGGCGACATCGATGAACTCTTGGCAACGGAATGTGCCGCGCCGGCAGTGGTTATGGTACCTTCGCGCGACGGCACAGGCACCAATGCCATTCTACGCACGCCTCCGGCTCTCTTTCCTTCCCACTTCGGACCCCATAGCTTTGCCAAACATCGGCGGGAAGCGGAACAAACCGATGCACGAATCATCGTGAGGCGAAACGTACGCCTGGAAATGGATGTGGACGACGAATCCGACCTGCGCGCACTGTCTCAGCATGATTTGAGTCATACCGCGACCGGAAAGTGGCTGGAGAAAAGTGGCGTCGTTGCTCGTTTCGGGGAGCTTGGAATCGGCGCAAGCAGAGCGGATGCAGGAGTCTAGCGCTGCGCTGAGCGATCTTCTCTATTTCGCGACCACGCTTGGCTCACGCCCAACCCCAAGTGCATCTGCCACGCGATTGATGTAGTTGAACCATGACGCAATCAATGTGATCTGCAAAATTCCGCGGTCATCGAAACCGGCTGCACGCAATTTTACGTGGTCCTCAGGCGAGACTTTCGTCGCGTCTTTCGTCAATTTCACAACATACTCCACCATCGTGCGGTCCTGTTCCGTGATTGGCGCGGTGCGATAATCTTTCTTGAGCGCTTCCACCATTTCCTCATTCAAAGTCACGCGACGCAGAAACTCTGCGTGAGATTCGATTCAATAGTGACACCGGTTCGTGACCGAAACCATCGTAGCGATCATTTCGTGCTGGTGGCGCTTCAGGGGTAAATCAGGAGACATCAGCGAACCGAAGGTGCTGAACGCGTGAAAAAGCACATCGGGGAAGAGCGAGTGCGAACCAACAATGCTCTGGTCCACTCCCGCGAAAACAGAGGCAACCGGCGTGGCGTATTCGGCAGGATAGAACTTGCGCTCTTCTTCAATTGCTGTCTTTAGATCCTCATCCTCTTCCATTCGAACCGTTTTGATCCAGGTCATCGCATGTCGCTCCAAAGGACTTTCTTCTAGAAATTATATAATGATTGAGAAACGAACTTGTTCGCGCTGCGTTCCATTCGAATCTCGCAAACTGCCTGCCACAAATAAAGGCGGCCGACGCTGTGCGGGCGTCGGCCGCGGGTGCTTTGGGGTGCCTCCACGTCGCCATGAACTCGGTCGGATGGGGAAGCAATTCAGGTTGTCCATGTTATAGCGAGAGGCGAAAAAAGTGGCAATAGCGCAAAACAATTAGGGGAGGCAACTATTTTGTAAGCCCTTTTGATTCAGTAATTTCGTAGGCTCTCCCGGCCGCTAAATCTTTGTACTCTTCCATTGTGCCGCTCGGCCAGGCGATCGTCACCCGCTCGATCTTTTCGCTCTTCCCTACCCCGAAAGTCACGGGCAGTTCAGACTGAGAGAGATAGCTTGATCCTCCCCGCACCCATCTCGACTGTATTTGCCCTGCGAGAAAGATTTTTACGGACGCGCCGATCGCGTCACGGTTTGATTTTGTGCCGATTAACTGGAAACGAATGCTCCGGTTTCCCGCGGTTTGATCGTTGCGGTACAAATAAGCCGGGCCGTTGTTCGTTGTGAGGAGCAGATCCAGATCGCCGTCGCGGTCGAAGTCGGCGTAAGCAAGGCCGCGTCCGACGATGGGCGTTTGGAAACCGCCGCCGACTTCGCTTGCGACGTCGCGGAATTTGTCAGCGCCCAGATTCAGGAAAAGTTGCGGCGGTTGCGCGTAGCCAACGTTTCCACGAATGTTGCGGACGGTTTCGTCAATGTGGCCATTGGCTACGGCTAGATCCAGGAGGCCGTCGAGGTTGGCGTCGAAAAAGGCGCAGCCGAAGCCGAGAGTGCTGCGGGAAGCGGCGCCCAACCCCGAGGGGATGGCGATGTCGTCGAACGTGCCTGGGCTTGACGAGCGATAGAGGCCGATCATTTCGTTATCGAAATTGGTAATGGCTACGCCGGATTTGCTGGAGTTTTCAAAATCGCCGGTATCGACGCCCATTCCGGCGCGGGCCTTGCCTTCGGCGCTGAAAGCGAGTCCGGCTTCGACGGCGACGTCCTTGAATTTTCCGTTGCGAAGATTCTTGTAGAGCTTGTTCGGTTGCGTATCGTTAGCCACCAGCAAATCCGGCCAGCCGTCATGATCGTAATCAAACATCGCCACGCCGAGCGACTTCGAACTGCTGTCAAAGATCCCACTTGGAGCGGTGACATCTTCGAAAGTGCCATCGCCGCGATTGTGGAAGAGCCAGCAGGTATCGCCGCGGTAGGCTTCGGGCGTACAGTAGGATTTGTGCGTGCCGTCAAGGCTGCAGAAGACGTCATGCTCGGGCGACCAGCGGACGTAATTGCAGACAAAAAGATCGAGGAGGCCGTCGCGGTCGTAATCGAACCAGAGCGCGGAGGTGCTGAATCCTTGATGGTTTTGCAGACCGCTCGATTTTGTTACGTCCACAAACGAGCCTTTGCCGGTGTTGCGGAAGAGACGGCTTTGGCCCACGCAGCTGATGAAAATATCGGGAAAGCCGTCGTTGTTATAATCGCCGACCGCTACGCCCATTCCGTAAAGCTCGATATCGAGGCCGGCGGATTTTGTTACGTCGGTGAACGTGCCGTTACGGTTGTTGCGATAAAGCTTTAGCGTCGAGCGCTGCCGGCCGTAGCCGGGCCAATCCATTCCGTTGATGAGAAGAATGTCCTGCCAGCCGTCGCGGTCGTAATCCAGGAAGGCGCAGCCGGAGCCAAGCGTTTCCGGGAGAAGCTTTCCGCCGTAGGCACCGCTGTTGTGCCGAAAATCGATGCCCGCTGCGGCCGTTACATTGGTGAGGTGAAAACCGGGATCGGCGCTCGGTGCTCCGAAAATGCGCGGGGGCGACATTGCCGTACCGAAACCGGCTGCTATCGCGCGTGCCAGGAAATCACGGCGGTTCAAGGCAGGTTCACCAGGCCGTTCCGAATCGCGTAAACCACGAGCTCTGCAGTTTTGTGAATGCCGAGCGCATCCATGATGTTCGCGCGATGCACGGAGACCGTGTTCGCGCTGAGATTCAATTCGGCGGCGATTTCCCGGTTGGATTTGCCGGCAACAATATGTTGCAGGACTTCCAGTTCGCGTGGCGTCAGGCCGCCTTCGCGTTCACCTTTCAGCGCAGCGGCAGGGCGCGTGACTTGTGGGTCGAGGACTTTTTCGCCTGCGGCTACGCGCTTGATCGCATTGGCGAGATCGAGGTCCATCGCATTTTTCAAAATGTAACCGCGGGCGCCGGCATGCAGCGCCTGGCGCACCAGCGTGTCTTCCGAATGCATGCTGAGCATCAAAATAGCCGCTGCAGGATTGGCCTCGAGAATTTTTCGGGTGGCGTCCAGGCCGCTCATTCCGGGCAGCGCGCAATCCATGACAGTCACGGCTGGATGGTGCTTTTTGGCCAGACCCACCGCTTCTTCGCCGGTGCTCGCTTCGCCCACGACCTCGATTTCCGCATCGTCTTCCAGGATGCGGCGGAAGCCGAGACGAACGAGTGCATGATCATCTACCAATAAGACGGTCAGCTTAGCTGGCATGAGATTCGACTTTCTGACGAGAGATTTGGAGACGGACTGTCGTGCCGCCATTTGCCGGGCGTAGAAGCACAAGCGTGCCGCCGATTAGCACTGCGCGTTCGCGCATGGCTACCAGCCCAATGCCGCGGCCGTTTTTTTCCGCCACGATTCCTTTTCCATGGTCTTCTACTTCCAGCTCCAGTGCTTCCGGTGAAAATTTCAGGCGAATCCACGCTTCCTTCGCGCCAGAATGGCGGCTAACGTTGTTCAGCGCTTCTTGCAGAACGCGATAAACATGCACGCTCGCGGCGCCGTCGAGTGCGAACGGAGCGCCTGATTTTTCGTAGTTCAGCGTGAGGCCCGTTTGGCGTTCGACCGTTGGAATATACCAGTCCAGAGTGCTCACCAGTCCGGTTTCTTCGAGCAGCACTGGATGGAGGGCTTGCGAGAGGCTGCGAATATTATCGAGCGTGGTTTGCGCGATCTCGCGAACTTCCTGTACTTCTTCGCGGACTTTTGATCCTTTGGGCAAGTGGTTTCCCGCGCGGCCCAGCAGCGAGCCTATGGCTGTCAGCACTTGGCCAAATTCGTCGTGCAGTTCGCGCGAGATGTGCCGTAACGTGGCTTCCTGGGTCGAGATCAGCTTTTGCGCAAGGTCGCTGCGCTGCTCGGAAAGCGCGGACAGCTTTGCAAAAATAATGCGGTTTGAGCGGATCGAATAAAAGCTCGTGAGTACGATGGCGACAAGCGTGGCGCCGAGGAATAAATAAAGCTGTCGCTGGACTCCATCGTAGATTTGCGTGATGCGGCTTGCTGCCTGTTCTTCGCCTTCGTTGTTTTGCACCAGCAAGCGTGAAACCGCCGTGCTAAGCGATTCCTGCCGCGCTTGTAGCGTCAAACGGATTTGCTCGCGCGCGTCCGTTTCTTTTCCTTGGGCGGCAAGCGCAAACATGCGATCAACTGCATCCCAGAATTGCGCTACCGATTGACTGAGAAATTTTCGCTGATCGGCGGTGCGGTTAGCTCCCGCCAATTGTTCTTCTAGATGCAGCGCGGCGGCAAGGTCGCCGCGAATACGTTCGAATTGCGCGGTCCACGCCGTGAGCGGGTACGGCTCGCTGGCATCCAGCATGTCGCGCATCGCCAGCGCAACGGAATTGAGATCGTTCTGCACGCGCAGCAACTGCAAAGAGTCCTTACGGTTGCGGTCGACCATTTCGCTTTGCAGTTGGCGCAGGCCATTGAGTTGCACGGTGATGTAAAACGAATAGGCGACGACCGCGGCTAACGTGATGATCAGCCCGAGCAGGAGACCTGTTGTGGGCGAGCGCTGCGGATCTGTTGGCACGAAAAGAGAATACCTCAGGCGGCGGCCTGGCGGCGCACAAGGAAGAGCAGAACAATCATGAGCAGAGCGCATACCAGCGGTACGAACAGGCCAGCGCGCAAGCCGCCGGCATGCGTGGACACAAAACCCACAATTCCCGGCGCGGAGGCCGATCCAATCGAGGACATCGAAAACATCACGCCGCGGACGTGCGTAATCTGGTCGCCATACCACCGCGAGAGCCATGCGACATAGATGGGGAAAACGGTGGCGCAGCCAAGACCGGTGGCCGCCACGCTAACGAATGCAGTCCGCTGCGTGCCGGCGAAAACAAAGATAAAACCGAAAAACACGACAGCGCTCAGCGCGGTCCAGACAAGGCGCAGTTCGCGGACGTGTGGGAGAATCAGCGGTGCCAGCGCGCGGCCGGTCATGAGCCCGCCGTAGAAAAACATGGGAGCCAGGGTGGCCAGGCTGTTTCCGTTGCCGGCGAGGCGCTTGACGTGCGCGGCCGCCCAGCTGCCGAAGCTGACTTCCGTGGCAACATAAAGAAAAAAGAGAGCGGCGAGAGTGGCGGTTATGACCATGCCGACTTTGGGGGACGCGGAAGTTTCCGAACGAGGTGTGGCTTCCTGGTGCTCGGGAACATGCGAAAAAAGGAAAGAGAAAGCGAGTAGGCCTCCGAATCCCGCAAAGATATAAAGCATCTTCGTAAGGAACGCGCCTTTCAGCGCGACCAGTACGAGGAGAGGAATGGCGAAGGAGCCAACTCCCCAGGCGAAATTAACTAGACTGACGAGCGAGGCGCTGCGCAAGCCGCCGATTTCCGCGACGGTGACATTGGTCACTGGAACGACGAGGCCATAGCCGAATCCCAGGGCGCCAAGGGCGAAGAGCGCTACGTTCATGGAAGATGCGTTCACGATGGCGAGGCCAAAGCCGATGAGCAGGTAACCCAGAACGAGAGAGGTGCGGCTGCCGAAATAATGGGTGATCAAGCTTGAGATCCACACACCGGCTAGAGAAAAGCCAAACTCAAGCGTGAAAAAAATTCCGGCCTGTGAATCCGTCAGCGACCACCGCTGGATGAAAAGCGGGAGCATGGGTCCGGCGAGCGTAATCTCAACACCGGTAAGAACGAATCCGGCGAAGAGAAGCACCAGCAGGTAGCGCTGGCGCGCGGCGGCATTGAGAGCGATGGCTTGTGTGGTCACAGACTATCAACCATTTTGCAGGACGCAAGGGCCGGGGGCAACGTCGTTGACAACATTTTCATAATCGAGAAAATCCAATCCTGAGCATTTGCCATTGCGATAGTATGAAGGGCCCTTTCAGAGTGCTTTCGTGTTCCAGACTTGGATGCTTTCATGATTGACGTTGGACTTATCGGATTTGGGCTGGCGGGGCGCGCCTTTCATGCGCAGGTGATTTCGCGTGTCCCGGGACTGCGGCTGGCGGCGATTTTGCAACGCAGCGGGAACGAGACATGCGAGGCTTATCCCGGTGCACGGATTGTGCGCACCTTGGAGGAGCTTCTCTCTATTCCTGAAATTCGTCTTGTGGTCATAGCCACGCCGAACGATTCGCATTATCCCCTTGCGCACAAGTGCCTGGCTGCAGGGCGGGATGTGCTCGTGGATAAGCCATTCACGACCACGCTGGAAGAGGCGGTTGCGCTGGTCGAGTTTGCGGAGCAGAAAGGCCAGTTGCTTACCGTCTACCAGAATCGAAGGTATGACGGCGATTTTCAGGCGATCGCGCAACTCGTTGCGGGCGGCACGCTGGGACGCATCGTCCGCTTTGAGAGCAACTATGACCGCTTTCGTCCGCAGCTTCGTGCGGGCGCGTGGCGGGAGAAAACCGGGCCGGGCACGGGAATATTTTTTGATATTGCGCCGCACCTCATCGATCACGCGCTTGTGCTTTTCGGGATGCCGCAGGCTGTGACGGCGGACATTCGCATCGAGCGGGAAGGCGGTCTCGCAGACGATGCCTTCGACCTCACGTTTCACTATGCGAGCGGCGTGCGAGCCGATTTGCGCTCCTCCATACTGGCGGCTGCAACGCGGCCGCGATTTACTCTGCTTGGAACGCGGGGTGCGTACGTTAAAGTGACCGTCGATCCGCAGGAGGGCAACCTTCGGCGTGGCCACTTGCCTGTGGATGCGCCGTGGGGCGCGGAACCTGAGGAAAATTGGGGGCTGTTGACCACCGTTTCCGATGACGGGACGTTCACGCAACGGCGGATGCCCTCCGCGAACTGCGACTACCGCGATTTTTATGCCAATCTACGCGACGCGATTCTTGGCAAAGCGAATCTGGCGGTGCAGCCGGAGTGGGCGCTGGATGTGATGCGATTACTGGAAGTGGCTCGCGAAAGCAGCAAGAGCCGCTGCACAATTCCGCTGAGTTGCTGAAATGTAGCGGCAGGTTTACCGCTCCGCTTTCAAGCAAATTCCATTGAACGCGTGAAAGTTAATGAACCGTCAGAGTGACATCGAATTTGGCGACGCATTTCTCGGAAGGGTCCATGGTCAGGTCTTTTGAGACGGTGCCGCTTTTGATAGTAAATTCGATAGGCTTCTTGGGCGCATTGGGCAAACCGGTGATACTGGCCTTGCCGTCGCTGTTGGTACCGACTTCCAGATCCGTCTTACGCTTGTCGAAGAATCCGTACTTAATGGTGACGTGAACCTTGGCGTTATAAAGAGGCTTGTCCGAGCCATCCTTCACCGTAAAATCCGCGCGGCAGGAGCCGAGACCGCCGTCCACGACGGGAACTTGCGGCTCTTGGGCGGCGGGCAAACCACCACAGAAAAAAATTAAAAACACCGAGCCACTAATCATCATCGAACGCAATGGGCGGAACTGCATTTACATACCTCCCGCATCAAAGGACATGCCGGTGAAGCCTGCGATGCATTTTGGCTTACAGATAAGTTTAAGCACATAGCGCGCTTACGGCATCGCGCTCGTGTTCGAGTATAATCGGCCCTGTGCCGGAAAGGAAGGCGCGCCGCTCATGACCATGGAACTGGCACCCTCGATTTTGTCCGCGAATTTTGCGCAATTGGGCGTGGACGCGAAAGCTGCGCTCGATGGCGGCGGCACTGTATTGCACCTCGACGTGATGGACGGGCACTTTGTGCCGAACCTCACGATCGGGCCGGCGGTCGTGGCTTCTCTCCGCAAGACGATTCCCGATGCTACGTTCGACTGCCACCTGATGATCGAGAATGCGGATGAATATATTCCGGCGTTTGCGGAGGCCGGCGCGAACTGGATTTCCGTGCATCAGGAGGCTTGCGTTCACCTGGACCGCACCCTGCATCTGATTGAATCGCATGGTTGCAAGCCTGGTGTGGTGATTAATCCTGCGACTCCGGTGCACATGCTGGATGAAGTTTTGGAGATAGTGCACCACGTCCTGGTGATGTCCGTGAATCCGGGCTTTGGCGCGCAGCATTTTATTGCGAACGCGCTGAAGAAAGTTGCCGCGCTGGCGCGCATCCGCGAATCGCGGGGATTCGGATTCCGGATTGAGATTGACGGCGGAGTGGCGCTGGACACCGTGGGAGATATCGTGCGGGCCGGGGCTGAGATTCTCGTCGCCGGAAGCGCGGTTTTCTCGCACGGCGATATTCGCGAAAATGCGAGGAAACTCCTGGCGACGGCGCGTTCGGCTGCTGCTCAAGGCGAACCAAAGCCACGGCTTCGGCGCGCTGCTACTGCTGCGCGTGGTTCCAAGTCAGACCGCTCGCTGCGCAAAACATAAAATACGTTCGTCCCGTCAAAACGGAGCCGTGCCCGGTGGCGGCGATCGGCGAAGGCCGAACGGTCATCCGTAGGCAGACGCCTCTACCTGCGCAGGCTCGGCTTTGCTTATTGCTCTTCATAGTTCCAGGTCAGTCCGCCATCTACTACAAATGTGGTTCCCGTGACGTAGCTGGATTCGTCGGCAGCAAGGAAGGCCGCAATGGAGGCGACGTCCCGTGGATTTCCAAGTCGCTTCAGCGGGATATTTTCCAGCAGGCTCTTGAGCTTGACTGGATCGTTCAGAAGATTCTTATTGATGGGCGTTTCGATAGCGCCGGGGGCGATATTGTTTATGGTGAGGCCTAGCGGCGCCAGCTCGATGGAAAGGTTGCGCGTGATCATCTTCAGGGCGCCTTTGCTGGCACAGTAGGAAGTGAAATGAGGGAAAGGAAGCTCCTCATGAACGGAGCTGATGTTGATGATTTTTCCAGCGCGCTTGGTCTGCATCGCGTAGCGAACAAAAGCCTGGGTCATGAAGAACAGCCCTTTCAGGTTTACGTTGAGCACGAAATCGAAATCAGCCTCGGTGACGTCCCAGAAGCTGGCGCGCTTTTCGACGCCGGCGTTGTTTACCAGGATGTCCAGCTCGCCCAGCTGAGAAACCGTTTCCGAGATGAATCGCTGGCCGTCGGCTAGTTTTGAGACGTCCGCCTGAATAGCCACGGCCTTTCCGCCGCCTCTGCGCAGACCCTCGACGGTCTTTTCGGTGCCGGTCTTGTCCGAGAGATAGCAAATCGAGACAGCCGCCCCTTCCTGGATAAAGCGCTCAGCAATGCCCAAGCCGATGCCTTGATTGCCTCCGGTGATTGCGGCTACTTTCCCTTCCAATCGTTTAGTCACGAGTCTTTCCTCCATGGTTCAAGGTAACACTTGGATGTTGCTGAGGAATTTCTGGCGCAGAGGAAATGAAGGTCGCTCGACACCTTGACCCCTCCCGCCATTTTTGTAAGTGTTGCAGCTAAAGGGTTTAAGTACACAATGAGCAAGTGCTCGGTTTAGAACCGCTTGATCGCCGCAACTTGTTGATTTTGGGGGAGTTGATAGACAGGAAGCACGCGAAGTCCTGCCAGATGGTCCAATACGTGTAAGTGTTGCATCTAAATGGGTTACGGGCATTCGGCAGGGCCGCTTTTCTGCGAAGCCCTCCACAAACACGACGCCTTTAGCAGGGCATTTTTCGTCAGGGATAGAGGCGGACCTAAAGGTCCCCCTCTACGCACATTACGCTACGGTGACGTCGGGGCTCAGGTAGACGTCCTGGATGGCGTTCAACAGCAGGACGCCTTCGGACATGGGGCGCTGGAAGGCTTTGCGGCCGGAGATGAGGCCGGTCCCGCCCGCGCGCTTATTGATGACGGCGGTAGTCACTGCCTCTTCGAAATCGTTGGCACCGGAGGCTCCGCCGCTGTTGATGAGGCCGGAGCGGCCCATGTAGCAGTTGGCGACCTGATAGCGGCAGAGATCGATGGGGTGGTCGCTGGCCAGATCGGTGTAAATGCGCTTGTCGAACTTGCCGTAGCTGGAGTCGCCCATATTAAGCGCTGCGTAGCCGCC
>CAJCHZ010000046.1 GCA_903970165.1 Betaproteobacteria bacterium | reverse complement strand
AGGCGGGGGGCATTTGCATTGATCCTATCGTTGGAGGGCGGGAGGGGAGTTTTCGACCCATTGGTAAGCCGAGATGCCGAAAAGTGGCATCCCTTAGGTTCCGAAATTGTCACCGCTTTTTCACTGTGGGCTAGGGTCAGCATGCTGGTGTGTGCCGGGCCATCCTGCGTCTTCCGGGTCATTCTACTAGGATTTCTTGAAAATGCATCCGGCTGCTTTGTTGGCGCTTGGGACAAGCGATGATAATCGGCACTGATCGGCAGACGGTGATCGGCACTGGAGCCAAGAGATACTCCCGGTGCGCTGTGCGTGGCGGTTCTTGCGCGCAAAAACGGCGCGGCTTTACGACGCTCCGTGCCTATATTCATGCTGGAGGGGAGTGTCGAGGAGAAATGCGGATGCCTGGTCATCGCAGCGCGCGCGAATCGGCTGGAAATGGCAATTTGGTGGAACGCGCGTGTGAAGGGCTTGGCGCAAAGTGATAAACTTGCCGTTACGACATATTTAATCTTCAGAAGAGAAGCTGTTATGTCTCAAACAACGAGCAGTCTTGGCGGCATGGACAGCATGGACAAACCCGTTCGAGAAATTTCGGATTTGGTTTCGGGTACGGATGTGGCGCTCGCTCATTTGCGCGGCCGGTCTTTGGAGGCGAATCGCGGCGTTCCGCTGGACCTCGATTGGGTTGCAAACGTGCGCGTTAATACGAGCGCGGTGGAACGGCGTGCGCAGACGATTGGGACCCGTCGGAGCGTTAAGAAAGATTGGCAGGCGGCTTGGCTTTTGCGCGCGATTTCCTGCATGGATTTGACGACGCTATCCGGCGATGACACCGACGAGCGGGTGCGGCGTTTGTGTGCGAAGGCGCGGCGGCCTTTGCAGCAGGAACTCGTGCAGAAGCTGGGAATCGAAGCGCTGGAGATCAAAGTTGCGGCCGTGTGCGTGTATCACGTTTTTGTAGAGACGGCGCGGCGAGCGCTCGAGGGGAGCGGGATTCGCGTAGCGGCGGTTTCGACCGGCTTCCCTGCTGGATTGTCGCCGCTTGCGGAGCGCGTGGAGGAGATTCGGCGTTCGGTGGAAGCTGGAGCGGATGAGATCGATGTGGTGATTACGCGTGCGAATGTGTTTGGGGCGAAATGGCAGGCGCTTTACGATGAGGTTGCGGCGTTCAAACATGCTTGCGGGCCTGCGCACATGAAAGTGATTCTGGGGACAGGCGATTTGCTTACTTTGAGGAATGTGGCGAGGGCCAGTGTGGTTGCGATGATGGCTGGAGCAGATTTTATTAAAACTTCCACGGGAAAAGAGGCT
The DNA here is from genome assembly GCA_903970165.1 of Betaproteobacteria bacterium. Lineage (GTDB taxonomy): Bacteria > Acidobacteriota > Terriglobia > Acidiferrales > UBA7541 > Acidiferrum. The sequence continues at coordinate 30,642 of CAJCHZ010000046.1, read as the reverse complement.
GTGAATGCGACGCTGCCCGTAGGTTTGGTTATGGCGCGGGCGATTCGCGAATATGCGGCGCAAACGGGGATGGCGGTCGGATTTAAGCCGGCGGGTGGGATTCGTACCGCGAAGCAATCGATGGAGTGGCTGGCGTTGATGAAAGAAGAGCTTGGCGTTTCGTGGCTGAAGGCGGAGCTTTTTCGTTTTGGTGCCAGCGGGATGCTTGCGGATATCGAGCGGCAGCTGGAGCACCATGTGACGGGGCGGTATTCGGCGGATTACCGGCATCCGATGGCGTGATGGCGGCGCGCGCGATTGCGGGCGCGTGGAGTGTGCGTGGATGACGGCGGGCCGGGGCGAGTGTCGAAGAGGAAGGAATTGAGCCGAGGCAAATGAGCATTGTCGAAAAATTTGTGACGATGGAATACGGACCTGCGCCGGAAGATCCGCGCGAGGCGATGAGCTGGATCGGGCACTATAGCCGCCGGTTCGGACATTTTATTCAGGGCTCGTGGCAGACTCCTGGCGATGGAAAATATTTCGACACCTCTGATCCATCGACTGGCGAAAAGCTTGCTGACGTGGCGCAGGGTTCAGCGGCGGATGTGGACGTCGCGGTGAAGGCCGCGCGGGCCGCGCTTGCCCCTTGGCAGGCGCTTAAGCCGCATGTGCGGGCGCGTTATTTGTATGCGCTGGCGCGGCAGGTGCAGAAACACTCCCGACGATTGGCCGTACTGGAAACTTTGGACAACGGCAAACCAATTCGCGAGAGCCGCGATATTGATATTCCGCTGGTGGCGCGACATTTTTATCATCACGCGGGTTGGGCGCAACTGCTGGACCAGGAATTTCCCGGTTATAGCGCATGCGGCGTGGTGGGACAGATTATTCCGTGGAATTTTCCGCTGTTGATGCTGGCGTGGAAGATTGCGCCGGCTTTGGCCACGGGAAACACCGTCGTGCTGAAGCCCGCGGAATTTACTCCTCTGACGGCGCTGGCGTTTGCGGAGATTTGCCAGGAAGTTGGGTTGCCTCCCGGTGTCGTAAATATCGTAACGGGCGACGGCACGACGGGCGAAGCGCTGGTCAAACATCCGGACGTGGACAAGATTGCTTTTACCGGATCGACGGAAGTCGGACGTGCGATTCGCAAAGCCACCGCGGAGAGCCACAAAAAGCTTTCGCTTGAGCTTGGCGGAAAATCGCCGTTCCTTATTTTTGAGGACGCGGACCTCGACAGCGCTGTGGAGGGTCTCGTCGACGGAATCTGGTTCAACCAGGGACAGGTTTGTTGCGCGGGTTCGCGGCTTTTGATGCAGGAAAGCATCGCGGAACCGCTGATTGCGAAGATTTGCGACCGCATGAAAACGCTGCGCGTCGGGCCGCCGCTCGACAAATCCATTGATATCGGCGCGATTGTGGCGCGCGTCCAGTTGGAGCGAATTCAAAAGCTCGTCGAGCAAGGCGTCGCGGAAGGCGCGACCTGCTGGCAGCCTTCGATCCCGATGCCCACGCGAGGGCTGTATTATCCGCCGACACTTTTGAGCAACGTGCATCCCACTTCAATTGTTGCGCAGCAGGAAATTTTCGGGCCGGTGCTGGCAGCCATGACGTTTCGCACGCCAAGCGAAGCGGTCGAGCTTGCCAACAACACGGCGTATGGTCTCGCAGCGTGCGTGTGGAGCGAGAGCATCAATGTTTCGCTGCACGTCGCCGCGCAAATCAAAGCGGGCGTTGTTTGGGTGAACTGCACGAATCTTTTCGACGCGTCGTGCGGATTTGGTGGTTACCGCGAGAGCGGGTACGGACGAGAAGGCGGGCGCGAAGGGCTGCTCGAATATCTGGAGCCGACCTGGTTCAAGGTTGCGCCGCCGGTGCGTGCAGCTCCTCCGGCCAACGATCAGCCACCCGTGGAACACGTTGATATTGCCGCGCCGCAGATTGACCGCACCGTGAAATTGTTTATTGGCGGGAAGCAGGCGCGGCCGGATTCCGGCTATAGCATGGAAGTACGCGGGGCAGATGGACGGTTGCTCGGCGAAGCGCCGCTGGGAAATCGTAAGGATATTCGAAACGCCGTCGAAGCAGCTCGCAAGGCTTCCGGTTGGGGCAAGGCTACGGCCCACAATCGCGCACAGGTGCTTTATTACATCGGGGAGAATCTTTCGCAGCGCCGCGAAGAAGTCGCCGAGCGCCTCTCGGCGGTGGTCGGCAAAAATAAGGCAGGCGCGGAAGTTTCTCTCGGCATTGAGCGGATATTTTCTTACGCGGCGTGGGCCGATAAATATGACGGAGCCGTTCATAATCCGCCGTTCCGTAACGTGGCGCTGGCGATGCACGAACCGGTTGGCACGGTTGCTATTCGATGCCCGCTCGAAATGCCGCTGCTCGGATTTTTGTCTTTGGTGATGCCGGCCATCGCCGTTGGCAACACGGTGATTGCGGTGCCCTCCGAGATTTATCCGCTCGTCACCGGCGACTTGTATCCGATTTTCGAGACAAGCGATTTGCCGGATGGTGTGGTGAACATCGTCACCGGGCGTTCCGCGGAATTGCTGAAGACGCTGGCCGAACATGATGACGTGGACGCCATCTGGTGTTTCGGCGAGGACGCGAGTTGCGCGACGGCGAAAGCTCTTTCGATCGGAAACTTGAAGCAGGTCTTTACAAACGAGGGTCGCGAGATCAATTGGTTTGATGTGAACCAGGGCGAAGGCCGCTGGTTCTTGCAGCATGCCGTGCAAGTCAAAAATATCTGGGTTCCGTACGGCGAGTAGCGACCCCGGGGGATTTCCGCCCTACACCTCATGTGCCTCTACACCAGTGGGCCGCGGCCTTCCCGCTAAAGACTGCGGGTATTGACCTATCCTTCGTCGATGCTACGAAGAGTGAAGTCGAACCCTTAGGCTAGTCTGCTTCGCGGTAGACTTTGGCGAAGGGGCAAGTTGTGAAAACCAAGCGAAGATTTACCGTGGTCATCGAGCAGGATGAAGCCGGCTTCTATGTAGCTACGGTTCCAGCGTTGCCCGGCTGCCACACGCAGGCCAAGACGCTCGACACGTTGATGAAGCGCGTGCGCGAAGTAATTCAGCTTTGTCTCGCAGAAGACGACAGCTTCGGCGGTACGCTCGAGCTGGTTGGCATCCAACAGATTTCTGTATGACGCGTCTTCCCCGGGCCCAGGGGGAGAGATGTCGTTCGAGCGCTCGGAAGGCTGGTTTCTCCGTCGAACGGATGCGCGGAAGTCACGTTTTTCTCAAACATCAGGATGGAAGAGCAACCAGCGTACCTGTGCACAGCGGCGAGACGCGGGGGCCAGGATTGTTGCGTGCGATCCTGCGGGATGTCGAAATGTCTGTGGAAGAACTCCTTCCGCTGATTTGACCTCAATGCGAGAGTTTGTTCATCAATTAGGGAATAAAATGCAGGGAAATTACTCTTTGTGATTTGCCTTCCTCTGGCGAACACGCGCCTTTAACATCCGGTCGGAAAAACTTAGCGGGCGGAGCTCGAAGAGAATGAATGTGCCGCGGGTACGGTGGAACTCGCGGCGTCTTTGATCAGAATGGGCCAGCGGGGGAAGGCGAAATTGCCTGAGACGTCGTCGATCACGTTGACCTGGCAGACGTAGAGGCCGGGCTTGAGCGATTGCAGCGGCAGATCGATTTGGAAAACGACAGCTTTGCGTTGCGGGGACGTGACTTCGGTTGCGGCAACTTGCTTTGATTCGTAGATTTTTACGTTGCCTTGCAGGAATTCTATGCTCGTTAGAACGTGGATAGATTCCTTGGACTCCTTCGTTGGCTTGGCTTGCGCGGTATCCGGGGACTGGCCCGGTGTTGCGGCAGGCTGACCGGGAGTGGCGGTGGACTGGCCAGGAGTTGCAGCCGGCGCGGCAGGCGCGGCTGCCGCGATTTTTCCTTTCTGGGCGTCGTAAATTTCATACTTCAAATACAAGTGCTGGTCGCGCGTGAAGACGTGCGTGACGTTGGGAACGAGCTGCGTCTGGTCCTCGATGAGCGGATTCCCAGCGTTTTTCTTTGTTGAGCCTGTGACCGGGGCGCGCAGGCTGCTGAGTATTACGGAACTCATGCGCAGCGGAGCCTTGCGCAGGTCGGGAATTTGCACGTCGGTTTCAAACGAACCCATGTGCCCGGTCTGATTTTCGCGGACGATGAATTTCAGGTGGTAGTTCCCGGGAGCGAGAACGAATCCCGTGTTGTACTGAACATTTTTGCGGCGCACCTGCTGCGTGCTGTCCAGCGCGAGTTTTACGGTGTCACGAAGCTGGCCGACCGGGACTTTGCCTCCGCCACCGATGCGCACTTCTCCAATAATGTCGATGGTGGCGTTGTCTTTGTCTTTTTCCTGAACGAATGGAATTTGCGAGCCCGGAACTACCAGCGAGACAGCGAGATAATAATGAGAATCATCCTGGCGGAAATACGCGGTGCCAGCGTAAAGAGGGACGTCGGTCTGCGGAAGCTCGGCGGCGAGTTCGTCTTCGAGCTGCGCTTCGCGGTCGGCGTGGTTCTGATGCAGGAAATCGCGGCCTGCATAATAACCGGGTCGGAACTCGATCTTTACATCGGGGCGGTTCACCTGCACGCGCAGGCGGCGATACTTGCCGTCCTTGAGCGTGTTGGTGCTGACGAAGCCAAGAACATAGTAAGCGGAAGTGTCTTTTTGCACTTGCGCGAAGACGCCGCTGAAATCGTTGGTATCGAAGAAGGCTTTGCCACCGGTGTCGGCCGCGAGGGTGGAGAGAGTTTCCTGCGAGGCAGCATTGCCGCTGAGGTCATTTAGAACGGCGTTGCCGTTGTAGGCAGACTGGCCGTGCAGGCTGGCGCTTTGCGCTTCGCCACCCGGAGGGAAAGCCTGCAAGCCGCGAACATCCACGGGATAGATGGAGACATTATTTTTCACCGCCGCCGCGGTTGCGGCTCGCAATGCGGATTGATTGTCGGTTCCCGTCTGGCTGATGCCGTTGCTGAAATAGACGAGCGATTTTTTCTGCTGAATCTTTCCCAGCGCCTGCATGGTGGATTGCAGCGCCAGCAGCTTCCAATCGGCGCTGAAGGTGTTGTAATCCGTGTCGTCGGGCGTGAAGGAACCGCCGCTTTCCGCAGTATCTTCCGCACTGCCGGTGTCGCCCATAGCAAAGCCCTGGCCTTGCCCCAGCGAATACGAGTTCAGAACCGAAAGAATTTTGGGCTTGTCGTCGGTGAAATCCAGATCCACGCGCATGTTGGTAGAGAGCGAAACCAGCGCGACGATATCCACCGGATGCATCTGAGCATTGATGTATTTCTTGGCGGACTCGACGCAACGATCAATCTGATCGGGTTCCATGGCGGAAAAATCGAAGAAGAGGACGATCACGCGGCGGTCCCGTGCGTTCATCACGGGTGTATCGCCCTTGCGCAGCACACCGGCTGGCCCCGCGGCTGACGCTACGCCTGTCACGGTGTTCTCCGCAGCGCCGGCGGTTTCGATCTGGTCCACGTTTTCAAAGTCAAAGGTGGAGATGGCCTGTTTCTTGCCGTCCTCGAAGAGCGTGAAATCGTCTTTCTTCAGGTCGCGGACGAGATTGCCTTTTTTGTCGCGGACGACGACGTTGGCAAGCACCAGCTCCGTGGTGATATGGATCGAGCCCCCAGCCGGTTCCGGCTCGGCTGGCGCAGGGGGCTGCGGCTGCTGGGGCTGTTGGGCGATGGAGGGAACGGGAAACTGCAAAAGCAGACTGGCCAGTGCAATGGCCGCGATTTTTCTGTAAGCAACAATCATGGCCTCACCCCTGATTTCTCCTTCGTCTTATCCATCAAAAGCGGAACCTCACTTGCACCGTCACACGCCTCATGCTGGCTGCGCCGGTGACCTGCCCGAACGTGATGGAGTTCACGGCCGTGCCGAGCGAAGTGAACTCCACGGCGTTGAACACGTTGTTGGCGGTAATCCGAAAGTCCAGCGAACGATACTCTTTGATGGTGATGGTTTTGTTCAGGGACATATTCAGGGTCACTTGCGCGGGGCCTTCCAGGATGTCGCGTCCCGCATCGCCATAGGTAGAGTCGCTGGCATTCACGCAAGTTGCCGCCGGATTGCTGGTTGTCGTTTGAGGCTGGCAGAAAGCTGCCGTATTGAACCACTCCTTCGTGGTGGGATCGCTGACGTGGATGGACTGGCCGGGGACAAGATTGGCGCGGAGAGAGCCGCTGACGCCGCGGTCAATGTCGAGCGTGCCGCCCACAACATTAATGGTGAACGGAAGTCCGGTCGCCACGGTGAAACTTCCGCTGTACTGCCATCCGGAAAAAATATGAGATAGAGCGCCTTTCTGAAGGAATCGTTTGTTGTCTCCAAAAGGAAGATCGTAAACCCAATTGCCGGTGAATTTATGGCGCTGGTCGAAGCTGGAAAGTCCACGGTCGGCGGCGATGTCAAAAGGATTCTGCGCGACAACAACGCCACCGCCTCCAATCGAGGAAGCGTCGTCTATCGATTTTGAGTAAACATAGGTTGCGCTGAAGCTAACGCCTTTGGCGAGGCGTTTGCGGATTCGCACGGAGCCGGCATGAAAAACGGAATTCGCTGCTGAAGACTCATACGTGAAGGGCTGGAGCCCGGGAATCAAAATGGCCCGGTCGTCGTCCAGATCGGTGCCTTTCGAGCCGTTATAGTCCAGGTTCAACAGATAGCCGCCGCGCAGCTCGCGCTGGATGTCCACGTTCCAGACTTGCACATAGCCCAGGTGATAGTTGGGATCGATGGCGAAATTGTTAGTGATGGTGCCTGGAGGAATAGGGGGAAAAGCGTTGGACAGATTCAGAAAACTCGCCGTGGTGGCGACATTGGTCGCGGTCTCGGCAAACGGAGGTTGAAACGCGAAATTTTGAACGATCGTGCCGTACTGCGCGAGATTGTAATTGATGCCGTAGCCTGTGCGCACAACGGTCTGTTTGAAGGGTTTCCAGGCGAGACCGAGACGCGGGGCAAAAGCGTGGCGGTCCGGACGGATCAACGAATCGGGAAAAAAACCGGAATAGGGCCCGACCGTGCCTGGGAAAACGGGGGCTGCCGCTGTAAATCCCGGCGCCACATCCAGGTTGACGATTTGATTGTTCGCTTCGGTGTAAGGGCCGACAAATTCGTAACGCACGCCAAGAAGAAGCGTCAAGCTGGCGCGAATGCGCCAGTCGTCCTGGACGAAAGCGTCGTAGGAATTGGCGCGAAAATTATAGGCGCTGGTACCGGACTGAATGCTGCTCTGCTGCGGGAGGCCGAGGAGAAAATCGGCAAAGTCGCTGCCAGTTCCCGTTTGTTCCTGGGTGCCGATATATTCGGCAGTACCAAAACCGGTAAAGGTGAAGGTTCCCTCGGCGTTCCTGGAAGAACGGAAGCTCTGCAAAATGCGGCGGTAGTCGCCGCCGAAGCGCCAATTGTGTTTGCCGTGATTCAAAATCACCGTGTCGGAGACCGTGTAGGTCTGCGCGAGCTGACGGCTTGGCGAGGGATCGCTGAGGCCGGAGAAAGATGTGAAATTGATTCCGGGAATGCCCCAATCGAAGGGATCGGGGGAGACGCCGCCGATCTGCGCGAGCGAAGCGACGTCCGTCACCTCGGAATATAAATTGGTCGTTGAAGTGTGGCTGTGATTGTAGGTAAAGCGCAGATTGTTGGTTGTGTGTCCCTTGCCGTAAACCCAGGCCGCGGTGGCGTTCAAACCTTGCGTGTCCGTGGCACCTGCAAGCGAAGGAAATGGATTCACGAGGTTACTGTTGGTGCGCGACCAGTTCAGCCCTAGATTGAGATTGTTCTGCGACCGCGAACGCCCGCCGCCTCCTCCACCGCCGCGCCCAGACCCGGGCGTACGACTGCCCTGCGCCGGGACGGGGCCGAAGTTATGGATGAGGCGCATGCTGACGTTGTCCGTGTCGCTATGGGTGGACGTCACATAGTGAAAGTTCTGTGTTGTTCCCGGCAGATTGGGAAGCGGAATGTATTGCAGAAGCGCCTGGGCTTGGGGAGTGATGAGCGTTGGATCGATTTCGTTCGGCACGCCGTTGAAGTCGAATTGCTGGCCGGTTGTGGGATCGAAGATGGGCGCGGCCAATGCGGAAAGGTTTCCGGAGCGCTCAGCCGCAGTGGGCACCGTGGAGAGCGCATCATACGGCGTGCTTCCGCGAGTTGCGTTCCAGCCACCAAAAAAGAAAGTTTTGTTCCCGCCGTTGAAGATTTTGGGGATGTTCAGCGGACCGCCCACGTACCCGCCGAAATGAATTTGGTTGTAATCGGCTTTGGGGAGCGGTTCTCCGCTCAACGAGAAAGGCCTTGCGTCCAGAGCGGATGTGTCGTCGTAATAATAGAGATTGCCGTGCGGCTGATTGGTGTTGAAGCCGCGGCCCAACCGTCCGAAGGCGATAGGCCCTCCACCGCCACCAGGTCCCCCCGGGCCGCCAAATCCCCCGCCACCGCCCTGGCCGCCAAAACCGCCAAAACCCTGCTGCTGCGCGCGGTCGCGGAATTCCTGAATCCTGTCCTGGAGCTCGATGTCACTACCCGCGCCAAAATCCTGCGTGCGCCCTTGCGCGCCGTTGACGCTGACGGACTCGGTTGGAGCGTCGGCGCCGGCGCCATTCAGAGGCAAGCCCGAGAGATCGCTGGCGTTATTTTGGCCACCAGAGCCGGCCCCAGCATTGCCACCCGTAAGGGCGGCTTCGGTGGGATCGACCGTGAGACTCTGGAAGCCGCGACTGCCTGCTGAGGTCGCGGCCGCACGTTCGGTGACTTCCTGCTGGCGCGACGCGAGAATCAGTTCGAAGTCGGCTTTGCCGGCGGGGTTTTCAGGATTGAGGACGACTTCCTGAGTCGCGACGGCGAAGCCCATAAATTCGGCGCGCAGAACGTAGCGTCCGCGCGGGAGAGCGAGCAAAGCAAAAGTTCCGTCGGAGAGGGTCGCGGCGGTGTACTTCTTGCCCGTTAAAGTGTTCGAGGCGGTGAGGGTGACGCCGGGGAGCGGAGTCTTGCCGCTATGCGCGGTACCGGTGATTTGATAGGAGGCGGGCGGAGCCTGAGCTTGCGGTGGAGCCTGCGTTCGCGCCGGAACTGGCGGCACAGAGGTATTTTCCTGTGCAGGCAGATCGGGAACTACTACGACCAACGTGGCCAGAAAAATTAAAAACCAGACGAACCATTTCAAAGTTGAGGCTCCGGTGGTTTCTGCGGTGGATTTGTGGTGTTTGGAGCGTTTGCAGACGGCCCACCGGCCATCATTTCCTGCATACGCTTCCACTGATCCGGACCAATGACCATCAGGGATTTTGGTTGAAAGGCGCCGGCTGCTGTTGCGCCACGCACCATCACGTGGTCGCCCACCTGAATATCCGCCATCGTAACGCTTTCGCGGCCTTTGCGGAGGGACGTTTCTTCGTTCAGCTCGACAGTTTGCGTGACGTTGTCCGTGCGGAGAATCGTCAGCTTGGGCGGATCAATGGCTTTCACTTCGCCGAGAACATAATCCTGGCCGAGCACGCCAAAAGGTCGGCCGCCGCCAGGACCTCCTTCGCCGGTACCGTTCGCGCCGCCGGATCGGGGCGCGCCCCCAAAACCCCCCGCGGGGCGCTCGCCGATGACTTCCGCGTTCCAGCTATGATCAGCATTTTCCTGGCCGCGTACGAAGATCGTGTCGCCGACCTTGAAATCGCTGAGCTTCGCCTCCTGGCGATCCTTGCGGAATTCCGTGCTGCCACTGATCTTGACGGTGACGGTGTCGCCGCCCTGCGTCGTTATTTGAATGGATTGAGCATTGATCGCGGTCACTTTCCCGAAGAGGCCGGAGCGGCGTTCGCCGCCACGCCGCGGAGGCTGCTGGCCGCTTGCGGGTTGGCCGGGATTCTGACTCTGCGCAGGAGGCGGGTCTTGTGTTGACTGCGCTGCGACGGGCCCGGGTGCTTGGGCGGCCAGGAAAACAAAAAGTGAAATGGACAAAAAAGGAACGATTGACTTCATATCAGCCTTCCCAAAACCATGCCCCAATGAATCGACTCTGACTACGCCGGGAAAATTCGTGTTTCGTGGCTCTGCCTATCAGATTAGACGGCGGCTGGGGGGCACAGAGTTTCCTTAAATCTGAGCCTCAGCGCGCCAATCGTCACCTTATTGTTCACTCTCATGGTTCAATCTAAATTCCTGTTCGGAGGATACTTAGTTCCCGTGAGGTAGATGGAATTGCGGGGCGCCCATTTCGGGGAAATTTGCCGTGAATTGTAATCGGGAATAACGAAGACGACCAGGGAAGATCTCCCCTGGCCGTCTTTTTTGCGATATTCCTCGCAAAGCGAGGTTGTCTACTTGGTCTTATAAGTGAAGGTAAGTTTCGTTTCTTCGTCGAGGACGAGAGGGCGGATGAAGCTGTACGAAGTGCCTGCGCGTGGCACATCCACGCGAACGGGCAGCACGCCCGAAACGCGCTGCTGCAGGCTGAACACGTTGGAAGAAGCGGCGCTGGCGTTCGATGTATCTTTTTGCTTAATGTCGCGCTCGATTTGCCGCGATTCTGTCATGATGACGCTGTTGCTCGCCTGCACTTCCACCGTTTCCGCTGTCGCGGCTAGCTGCATCGAAAAGCTGAAGGTGGTTGGATTGCTCGCGTCGTAATTGAGGTTGCTGACGATGCTTTTGAAGCCTGGCGAGCTAGCAGCAATTTTCACGCGGCCCGACGGCATATTCGAGACGACCCACCGGCCGGAAGAATCGCTCACGACGGTTCGTTGCACGCCCGTCTCCGCTTGGGTGACGGTCACTTGAGCGCCGGCGACAACTGCCCCGCTGGGATCAACGATGTAGCCTCCCATTTGCCCCGGAAGGAGGGATAAAGACGCGAGGCCGCCTATAGAGCCGGCCCCTGTGCTGGTACGGAACCCGCCTCCGCTTCCTCCGATTTCAGCTTCCTGAAACGATTCCGGCAGCAAATTTGCGGCGATGGCGTCGCCGCCGAAATCTTTCACCTTGTACTGCTCGGGGAGAAACACTTCCCATTGCAGAATGCTTATGGGGACGTCCATTTTGGGAAGCGAAATCTCCGAGCCTCCCTTTTTGGCAAAGGGAGTACCGGAGTGCATGAAGACGAAAGACACTTCATAAGATCCCACTGGCCGGAACCCCGCCCGCAAGAGCGGCACACGGTTTCCATCGGGACCTTCCACGGGCTTCACTTTTTCTCCGGCAATTTCGGCAGAGACGATGGTCGCTCCAACTGGGAGTTCAACTTTCAAGAAAGGCTGGGCTTGATTCTTCACCGTCAACTTTACTTCGGTCAGCGATCTGCCTTCGTTGGTTACCAATGTGGTCACGACGGCGCGTTCGGCGACCGCGGCGAGTACACTGCTGTCCGGAAAGCGTGTCCACTCGAGAGCCAACGTTGGATTTTCGTTTGGCTGCCGGTGATAACGGAATGCCGACTGCAACGAAGAGCGCGCCAGCGATCGCAGATAAGGATTCGTTTCCTTGATATCCATGCGCTTCAGGCTGCCGCCTTCGGTGGCAGTCAGTTCCATTGTGCCAACGCCTTCGACAAGCACTTCGCCGGTTTCCCGCTGCGAATTCTTGATGGTGAGAAATGGCACGTCGGCTTTTGTAACGCCGATGGGCTTTTCCATGGAGATTAGAAATTGATGGGCTCGCTGCCCGGGCGCGTTCACCTTCAGAGTCAGTGCGCCCGATTCTACATCGCTGGAATCGACCGATGCGCCCGACGTTCCCGTGACTTCGTAGCCCACGGGAACTTCCAGTCGAAATTGAGATGGCTCGCCTTGCACAACGGTAATATCCGCGAGGACAGCGAGGCGAATGTCTGCTTCGCTTACGGAGACGAGAGTTTTCATATTAGAAAGAAAGCGCACCTCGCGCGGCACGACCGGAGCGAGCACTTCACGTGTCGCCCACCAGATGCTGGCGGCCTGTCCGGGGACGAGCGTGGCTTCTATCGTGGTTTGACCATTTTCAGATTCCCGGCTCGTAATTAATCCCGGGGTCAGGTGGACGTTGGCGTGGTCGCCAGGAACAACGAGCGTGAGGCGCGCGCTGCCCGCCGACGGCACCGGCAGGTTGAAGGATGCGCGGCCCGTTTCGATGCCAAGCGGAAGTCCGGCATCCAGTACCACAGAAAATTCGGCAGGACCGGGAAGAATTGCCATCTGTGTGCCGCCTTCCTGCTCGAGCGGCAAGCCTTTGCCTTCCTGGCGCGCGTCGAGAATGGTCATTCCTGAAGTGAGCGCGACTTTCGTTTCACCATGGTTGAAGGTCTCGCCTTGCAGTTGAACTGTTCCCATCACGGTTTCGCTGGCGACTTTCAGCTTGATGTCGGCGCGCTTGATGGAATACGGAAGCGGCGCGGATTCAACTCGCCGCGGAGTTTTGTTGGCCAGTTCCAGCAAACGGTTGTACTCCTCAAGCGGCAGCGTGACGTTGCCTGCCGGCGGGACGGGTGGATTGACTTTGTCCTGCGCAAATGCAGGGACGCCCATCAGAAATGCAACTGCCAGTAAGGTCTTTTTCATCGCCCACCTGCCTTTTTCTCATGTTGATAATTCAGCGCCGCGCTGGGAGCCTGATTTTCTGCGGTGAGTTCGGAAACCATAAATAAAGACGGACCAAAAGATGGGAAGGAAACTTCGATGGGAAGAATTCCGACGGCTTTGCCGCCAGAAAGAGTTTTCTTGAAGTTGTCGAACAGAGTTTGCGCGGCGGCCTGGTTGCTGGCCGCACCGTCATCTGATTTGGCGACGTAATCCGCTGCCGCCTTTGGAGGAGGGGGAGGAGGAGGAGCGGGTGCGGCGGTCGAGACCACGTTTCTGCCATTTTCCTCTGCCAGATTCAATGCCGCGGACGCCGGGGCTTCGTACATTTCGACGTGGAACGCCCCTGTTTCTGACGTTACCTTGAAGAGCGGCGGATGATAGACGAGCAATCCTGTGCGCGACACCGGCAAGTCCAGCGCCGGCAGCGTGAGTTTGAACTGTCCTTTGTCGTTCCAGGCCGCGCCGCGTGCGACGTAAACCAGTTCCACCGCGAATTCCGGCGCTTCGTCTCCGGCGTGGGATTTTTCGAGCGGGAGCAGGACGCCACCGTCGGGCGATTGTCCTGGACGAATGGGTTTCCCTGCAAGGGATGCGCTCCAAAGAATCGACCCCGGGGGCAGGTTGACCTTCAGGAAATTTCGCTGATTGTTGCGCACGGCGTAGCGCGCCTGCACCAGCGTCTTGCCTTCACCGCTGATGAGCACGTTGTAGCGAGCTTCCGCGACATTGGCCATCAGCATGGCCTGGGTTTCGTAGCGCGCGACGTTCACGGTCAGCGACCTCGCGGTCTTTGCATCGCCCGAGCGAAACCGGAATGCCGAGAGTGAAGTCGATTGCCTGCCGGAGACCACATCGCCCAGATCCGTGGCATCGGCATTTTCGAGGCCTTCGGACTTGAACTCCTTGATCTCGCCCGCGCCGACAACTTCTACCGCAACTCCCCCCGTATCACGCTCGGTGTTCAGCAAGCGGAGCAATGGAATGGTGATCTGGCCGTCACGCGGGCTTCTGGCTTCGCCGCTGACGATGAACCTTGCGTTCTGCTCTACTGGCTCCAGAAATGTCACAGCGAGTTGGCCGTCCTTCATTTCCCAATCCGCCACGGTGGCTCCGGCGACTTGATTGATGGTCACTTTGTCCGGCAGCGAAATACGCACTTCTCGCGCGGCGCCCTGAGTGACTTCGACCTTGACCTCGGCCATGATCGCGGTGGAGTCTTCGCTGAGCCCGGCAAGTTCCGTGAGCGATCCGCGCAGACGCAACGCCTGCGTGCTGCGGTGGTCTTCGGTCTTCCGCTTCCAGGTGAACGTCAACGCCTCATTTCCGCGGGCATACGCAAGCCATTTGCTCTCTGTCCCCGACTCCGATTTTTCGGCCAGGAGCCCGCCGTTAAGCCTGATTTCCACTCCTTGTCTGGGAAGCCGAACGGAGGCCTTCGTGATTCCCGAAACAGTCGAAGGGAGCGAGATGCTTTCTTCTCCGGCGGTGGAAACAACGGGCAAAGCAATATCGAGCTGTAAGACGGAACGTCCGGGTCGCGAAAGGAGCGCGGAAAGCTGATTGGCGCCTTTGCCTGCGGCGCCCGGTACGAGCGAGACCAGCTTGCCGTCAAGCCTTGCTTCCCGCACCAGCAGTCCTGCCGGAATCGGCACGCGCACCCACCCGTCTTTCAGCACATCCACCGTGAGACTCGCTCGGCCTGCCGCCAGATCGCCTTCGATGCGCAGGTCATAGTCCACGCGCGTCAATGTTGCTTCCACCGGAGGCGGCTCGGGTTCGTGCTCGGGTGGATAGGCCTTGGCGTGCAGCGAGCGATAGTCACCAATCGTGATCACAACCCACCCAGGCGCGTGAGAGGCGGTTTGCGCGCCAGCCGTGCCCGCAAAAAACAGAAAGGGAGCGACGGCACAGATAAACAAAAGCCAGGGCTTGCGTATTACTTGAGAATGAGAAAAACGTGCGCTTGAGCTGGTCATTTTCGACACCTCTAGCTTTCAGGAATTGCCTCGGCATTTTTACTTCGCAACCCGGGGAATGGAGGACCGTCTAAGAGTAATCGGCGTCGTTTACAAGTAACAACGCTTTCACTCTTGTCTGTAACCTCATTAGAGTTAGCAATCTGGACACCGGGTTGCTTGCGGCGACGTTGTTAGAACGATTTTACCCGGCGGGCTTGCAAAACATTTTGCCCGAGCGCTATTCGCGGAAAGCGGGAGCAAGGGTCCCACACTCCACATCGCCGCACGGCGCGATTGCATAGAAGCGTTAACGTAAACGAGGGAGGGCGAAGCACCACCGGGGGAGGGTGATAGCCAGTTGCTTGAACGTCCTCGACATGCAAGAATCCCGCATGCAAAACAGACTAAATTTTCGCCGGACTTGCGTGTTTCTGATTTTTTCTCTCTGGGCAGCATCCGTTAACGCGCAAACAACGCGTCCGGACGCTGAAAAGCAGTTAGCCCACGATATCTACAAGGAGTTTATTGAAATCCAGTCCGGCTTTACGACTGGCGCAACGACTCCTGTCGCCGAAGCTGCAGCCGCGCGCTTGAAGGCCGCGGGATTTTCCGACGCCGACATATTTCTTGGCGGCGCCATACCGAAGAAAGGCAATCTGGTTGTGCGCTACCACGGCACCGGCGCGCGCAAACCGATACTCCTTCTCGCGCACATTGATGTCGTCGAAGCCAAGCGCGAAGACTGGAACATGGATCCGTTTCAGTTCATCGAAAAAGATGGCTACTTCTATGGGCGCGGTACTGGCGACGACAAAGCGCAAGCCGCCGTCTGGATTGCCAATCTCATTCAATACAAAAAAGAGGGTTTTAAGCCGGACCGCGACATCATTGTTGCCCTCACTGCCGACGAGGAAGGCGGCGGACCTTATAACGGCGTGGACTGGCTGCTGAAAAATCACCGCGAGCTGATTGAATCCGAATTCGCGCTCAACGAAGGCGGCTGGGGAGAAGAATCCAAAGGCAAGAAAATCTCCAACGACCTGCAGGTCAGCGAAAAATATGTCTTGAATTTCCGCTTTGAAGTTCACAACAAGGGCGGGCACAGCTCTATGCCCGTGCATGACAACGCCATCTATCATCTCGCTGGCGGGTTGCAGCGCCTTTCCGATTTCGGATTTCCACTGAAAACCAACGAGGTGACGGCGGCGTACTTCTCACAAATGTCGAAGTTGGATCCCGGCCCATTCAAAGAAGACCTGGCGAAAGCCGCGACGGGTTCTCAGGAAGCGATGGAGCGCGTCGCTGCCGCATCTCCCGCGTGGAATGCAACGCTGCGCACCACTTGCGTCGCTACCATGCTCGAAGGCGGTCACGCCATCAATGCTTTGCCGCAACTTGCCGCCGCCATGGTGAATTGCCGCGTTCTGCCGGAAGACGCGCCTGAATACGTGCAAAGCACATTGGAAAAAGTCGTTGCCGACGATCAAGTCGCCGTCAAGAACATGAGTAACTTTTCCAAGGGCCCCGCTTCGCCGATGCGCCCCGACGTTCTGAATGCGGTTACCGACATCACGAGTTCCATGTGGCCCGGCGTGGCGACAGTCCCGATTATGGTCATGGGCGCCACCGACGGCCGCTATCTCCGAAGCGAAGGCATACCGTGTTATGGCGTGCAGGGCTTCTTCTTCGATCGCGACGATATTCGCTTTCACGGCCGCGACGAACGCCTGGGCGTGCAATCTTTCTACGAAGGCCAGGCGTTTCTTTACACACTGGTGAAACGCTTGTCCAAATAATCCCGGCGTTGCGCAGGGAGCTTTGCTGATTGCGGAAACGGCAGCAGTGCCGCTGCTTTTCTATTTCCAGAAACGCGGATACGAGGCGTTGCTTGACTCGTGCCACTAACCCGCGGCTTCCCTTTTCAACTGCACCCTTTCAACCAATTCCTTTACACTTCTTGCCAAATCGGCCACTTCCCCCTGGCCTTGAATTTCAAACTCAATCGCGGTGTTTCCCCGCGCGGCGTGGTCCACCGCCTCCCGCAAACTGACCAGCGGTTTCACTACCTGTTTCGGCAGGATAAAGCTGACCCAAACACTGAACAGAAACGTAAGCGCCGACACGATGCTCAACGCCCACTCCGCATGCCACATCAACCGCCGCGCTTCACGGTGATCGTATTCCACGCGATGCCAATTTTCCGTTTCGAGCGACGACAGCAGCGTTAAAGCTTCCTGGCTCGAATTCTGCAAATCCTCGGTCACTTGCTGAAGGCCCGGATTCCCTTCCAGGACGGTCTGGGAAATCTGCGCGTCGAACGATCCGACGCGGCTTCGTAATTCGTCAATCAATTGCTCGCGCTTTTTCACGCGGGCCCCTCGAAGCAAATCATTCAAGTCTTTTTCGTAGGCACGCACCACGGCCTGGATCCGGTCGGCGTCTCCCTGCCCAGGCTGCGTCATCGCGGTAACCGCAGCGGTAAATTTCTTGTCGTAGAGCACGAGGGAATCCCTGGCCTTCTGCGTTGCGGGCGCATCGTCGGGCTCAAGAGCCTGTATTTGCTCAAGAATTTGCCCTGACTTTGCTATCGAGTCGCGGTTCGAGGCGAGATAGCTCGCGTCATGCAGCAACAAATAATTGCGTTCCGCGCGCCG
This sequence comes from Betaproteobacteria bacterium, assembly GCA_903970165.1. Lineage (GTDB taxonomy): Bacteria > Acidobacteriota > Terriglobia > Acidiferrales > UBA7541 > Acidiferrum. The sequence continues at coordinate 13,470 of CAJCHZ010000046.1, read as the reverse complement.
TGCTTCTAGTACCTCAATCGAGGCCTGCTGGGCCATCGTGGCAGCTGGCGCGTCCACATTCACGATGCGATCCACAATCCATCCCATTTCAAAAAGGTAGTAGACCGCGAGCAAAATCACAGGCACGAGAATCAACCGGGCAATGGCCAGGCTATAGGCCACTCTCTTCCGCAGCGAATTCCCGGGCGCAAGTATCTTGAACCTCTTTGGGATTCCCAGTTTCATGAGCCGCCCCCGACACGGAGCCTGAACTCCGGTGGCCCGATTGTATGCCAGCAGCCGCCCGCCGGAACCTTCCTCTTCCGGCAATTCAAACCCCATCTCGGGTTACGAAAAAGCGTGATGCGGAATAAGCCTTAGGCCACCTCGAGGTTTCCAGCGGCAACGGGCGAGGTTGGACTGGACAAACACGGCGCGTCATTGTTCAATGCGGCGTACAGAAGGAGCGTTCTCTCCATGGCCGAGCCCGAGGTAGATCTAAGTAAAAAGTATGACGCGGTGATTATCGGATCCGGCGCAGCCGGCGGAATGGCCGCGCACGTCCTGACGACTCGCGGCCTGCAAGTTCTGATGTTAGAAGCCGGAAAGAAACTCAATATCGAGCAGGAACTTCGTTCGATGGAGTGGCCCTACGACAACCCGCATCGCGGAGCGCTCCCGCCAGATTCGCACTCGCTCAATTTTAATGAGTACACAATCCGCAGGCCGCCGTACGGACCGGGCTTTGAAAAATCGAAACATCTCAAAAGCTACATCGGAGATTCCGACTACACGAAGAACATCGTCGTGGACGAGCGGGAGAATCCCTACACCGGTACCAACTATGCTTGGGTGCGTGCCCGCTGCCTCGGAGGCAAAACCAATATCTGGGGCCGCCTGGCGCTCCGCCTCTCCGATTACGACTTCAAAGCCAAAGACCGCGACGGCTTCGGCGAAAACTGGCCTATCAGTTACAGCGACATCGCCCCGTACTACGACAAAGTGGATATGTATCTGGGCATCACGGGAGTAAAAGAAAATCTCCCCTACCTTCCCGATAGCATTTTCCAGCGGCCAACAAAACTAACCTGCGCCGAAGTAACGCTCAAGCAAGGTCTGCAAAAAATGGGCCGGGTTCTGACGCAATATCGAGCCGGAGTAACGACCGACGGCCTCAAGCACAACAAATATCGCAGCCGATGCTACGGACGCGGCGCGTGCTCCCGCAAAGGGGGCTGCGATATTCACGCCGCGTTCGACTCGCCCACCGGACTGATCTATCCGGCGATGGACACCGGCAACCTCACCTTGCGCACTGGCGCAACCGTGCGCGAAATCACGGTCGATCCGCAAACCGGCAAAGCCAGCGGCGTGCATTTCACTGATTCGCAAACGATGAAGGACTACACGGTCCGCGGGAAAGTCGTCATTGTCGCCGCGTCGACCCTGGAATCCGCACGTCTTCTTCTACTTTCCAAATCGCGGCAGTACCCGAATGGTTTGGCAAACTCCAGCGGGCACGTTGGCCACAATTTCTGCGAACACGTGATGGGACCGCACGTCTACGGCCAAGCCATGGATCTGGTGGGAAAGCCGTCCACACTGGACGACGGACGCCCGGGCAGCTTCTACATACCGCGCTACCGCAATCTCACGGAAAAACATTCCAAGTTTATTCGCGGTTATGGCTTCGAAGGCGGCAGCGGCAACCAGATGTTTCCCGCGAACACCAGCTTTCCGGGCTTCGGCGCCTCCTTTAAGGAAGAAATCCGAAAGAACAAGGGCTCTTACATCGGCATGGGCGCTTTCGGAGAAGTTCTTGCCCGCTACGAGAACTACGTCGACCTCGATCCATTCGTAAAAGACAAGTGGGGCATACCGGCTCTGCGTTTTCATTACAAATTCGGCGAAAACGAGCACCGCATGGCCGAAGATATGAAAGAAACCGCTCAGGAAATGTTCGAAGCGTCGGGCTTCAAGATTCTGGAGGTCAGCGACCGCGTTCTCACCGAGGGTTGGTCCATCCATGAACTCGGCACAGCCCGCATGGGAAACGATCCGAAAACGTCCGTCCTTAATCAATTTGAACAGTCGCACGATATAAAGAATCTCTTTGTGGTAGACGGCAGCGCCTTCGTCAACGCAAGTTGCCAGAATCCCACGTGGACGATCATGGCGCTCTGCTGGCGCTCTTGCGATTATCTCGCGGACGAACTAGGCAAAGGCAATTTGTAACGTGGGGATCTTTACGGAGGGCGGCAACCATGCTGGCGCTTTTCTGGCCGCAACACAGGAGGCAAAATGTCCGGAAATAATCCCATCGATCTAAAACAGGACCGCCGTCAATGGCTCCAGACATCCGCCGCAGTTCTGGGCGCAGCGGTGTTGCCTATCCCCGCCGCCGCAGCCGATCCGCAAGTCACGCCAACGACACCGACCCCAACACCGAGCGCACCAGAGCCAAAATCCCCGGCGCGCTTCTTCACTCCCACCCAACACATGCTCATCGAAGAGTTGTCCGAAACAATCATCCCTGCCGACAGTCACTCCGGCGGGGCGAAAGCGGCCAAAGTCGCCGACTTCATCGAAATAACAATCCGTGAGACTACCGACGATGCCCAAAAATCCCTGTGGCGCGAAGGCCTTCGCCTCATCGACCTGATGAGCAAGCATTACAACGGCAGGTCTTTTGTGGATGCCACACCCGAAGAGAAAATTGCTGTTCTAAAAATTCTGTCCGACAACGAGCAGATGCAGGATCTGACCGAAGTCCGATTTTTCAAGGATCTGAAAGACTTAACGGTACGCGGTTATTACACTTCAAAAATCGGCATCCACGATGAGCTCGATTACAAGGGCAATCGCGTCCTCCAAGAGTTCGTCGGCTGCGATGATCCCACTCCGTCCGCCTGAAAAAGCGAGCCTCGGTTCCCCAACGGGTCGCCCCGGCCGTCCCTCCGCCGGCGTTCATTCCTGATAGAACATTCCACCCGTTTGGACGTATCCTTGTATGTAGCGTCTAAAGGTTTGCCCGGGAAGCTTGTGGTCTGCCAGTGTCCGCTCATGGGACGCGGATTCCCATATTCGGCAAGACGGCGCCTTCCGGGATTTTTTGACGCCCTGTAACCTATTGACAAAGCGAGGGTTTAAGCGAATTCTCTTGGGCACCCCATTTGCGCCTCAGAAAGAAGTCGGTAACTACTATGGACATACAAAGACCATCCAACGCACGAGCCAAAAAAATTCGCCGGATCGCCTATGGCACGGTAGCCCTGATGCTGCTGGGGGGCGTCACCTATGCGCTCTCGAAGCTAAAGCCCGCCGCACCTGCCGTTGACAAGGGGACCATTTGGTCCGACACCGTAAAGCGCGGGCCCATGGTGCGCGATGTACACGGACTCGGAACGCTCGTCCCTGAAGATATCCGCTGGATCGCGGCACAGACCGACGCCCACGTGGATAAATGGGTTCTGCGTCCGCCGGCCGTTGTCAAACCGGATTCCATCATTATGGAATTGAGCGACCCCACCGTGCAGAAAGATGCCGTGGACGCCGAATATCAGCTCAAGGGAGCCGAAGCCGATTACGCGAACCTTAAGGTTCAGGTGGATAGCGATCTGATGAGCCAGAAGGCCACCGAAGCATCGGTGCGCAGCGACTATGAGCAGGCAAATATTCAGCACGACGTGGATGAAAAGCTGGCTAAAGAAGGGCTCCAGTCTTCTCTGATCGAGCAAGAATCGAGAGTGAAAACGGCGCAACTCAAGATTCGTCTCCAGCTCGAATCGGAGCGCACCAAGATCGCCACGGATTCGGCCAACGCAAAGCTCGCCGCGCAGCAGGCAAAAGTGGAACAGATGAAGGCCTTGTACGGATTGAAGAGAAGCCAATTGGAAGGGCTTCACGTGCGGGCAGGCATTGACGGAGTGCTACAGCTACTGCCGGTGGATGTTGGGCAGCACGTAACCCCCGGAATGAACCTGGCTCGCGTCGCCGATCCGAAAAAGCTCCGAGCGGAAATAAAAATTGCCGAGACGCAGGCAAAAGACGTAATGCCTGGGCAAAAAGCTTCGATCGATACGCGCAATGGAATCGTGGGCGGGCACGTCTCGCGCGTAGACCCCTCGGTCATCAATGGAACTGTCACGGTGGACGTAACGATTGATGATCCTCTTCCGGCAGGTGCGCGGCCAGACTTGAGCGTTGACGGCACAATCACTCTGGAAAACCTGAAGGACGTGCTGTACGTCGGCAGGCCAGTGCATGGGCAGTCCGACAGCACGATCGGCATTTTTAAGCTTGTCGACGATGGTTCGGAAGCTGTGCGCGTCAATGTGAAGTTGGGGCGCAGCTCCGTCAATACCATCGAGATCCTTGACGGCCTGAAAGTGGGCGACACCGTCATTCTCTCGGATATGTCGGCCTGGGATGCTTTTGAGCGCATTCGCCTGAAATAAAGTAGGACCACGGGCCTAAGACATTTAGGGTTGGGCGTCGTCAAATCATTCGCGCTTTGATTCTTGTCCTTCGGCAGATTGCAGGTTAAGTAGGACTCTTTCTTGCGGAGGCCCACACTGAAGACTCTCTGGCAAGACATTCGCTTTGGACTGCGGATGCTCGGCAAGAATCCGGGCTTCACGGCCGTAGCCATAGCCACACTAGCCCTCGGCATCGGCGCAAACACAGCCATCTTCAGCCTGATCAATGCGGTCATGCTGCAAACCATTCCGGTACGTGCTCCCCAACAACTAGTGGTCATGAAATGGTCCGCGCACTCCCGTCCACAGAATATCGGCACAAGTAGCTTCGGCGATTGCGCCGGGACAAACTGGTCTTCAAAGCCCGCGAGCAGTTGTTCGTTTTCCTATCCAATGTTCCAGGAAATCCGGAACCAAAAGGATATTTTTTCGGGGGTAGCAACGTTTGCCGGTCCCGCACAGCTCGATTTGAGCGGGAATGGAACGGCCAGCATCGCCCGCGGCGAACTTGTCTCCGGCGACTACTTCCAGACCCTAGGCGTCTCGCCTGCCGCCGGAAGAGTGCTTCAACCCGCCGACGAAAAGCCCGGAAGCGAAGGCGTTACAGTCCTCAGCTATGCCTATTGGCAGACAGCTTTCGGCGCCTCGCCAAGCGCGATCGGCAAAAGTATAAAACTCAACGGAGTGCCTTTTACGATTGTGGGCGTGGCCGACCCAGGGTTCACGCGTCTGTCTCCTGGGCGGTTCCAGGATATGTGGCTTCCGCTTTCGCAGGCGAATGCCTTGCGGCTGCATTGGGGCAGTGGGCCCGAGCCAGACCGAGACTGGTGGCTCACAATTGTTGGGCGTCTGAAGTCGGGAATTTCCCGTGGACAGGCGGAGTCCGCGCTCAGCCTGTTGTTTCGCAATCAGATCATCGAGAAAAAACTTCTGAAGGAAGCGGATAATCCGCAAGTCGCGCTCATCCCTGCCCAGAAAGGCCTCTCCGGAGTTCGCGGCCGGCTTTCGCAACCTCTTTTTATCTTAATGGTGGCCGTCGGCATCGTTCTCCTGATTTCTTGTGCCAATGTTGCGGGTCTGATGCTCTCGCGCGCCACTTCGCGTGATAAAGAAATCGCAGTGCGGCTGGCACTTGGCGCAGGCCGGGGACGAATAGTGCGCCAGCTTTTGACGGAAAGCGTGATGCTGTCTCTGGGTGGCGCCGCGCTCGGAATTCTACTGGCCTATTGGGGCGCCAGCGGGCTTGCCGCCTTCGTCTCCTCTCAAATTGATGTGGCGCCGGACGCCACCGTTCTCGTTTTCACGGTAGGCATTGCCGCCCTGACGGGCATTCTCTTCGGGCTCGCTCCGGCCTTTCGCGGTACACGCGTCAATGTGGCACCGGCCTTGAAAGCAAACGCCGGCAACTTTTCGGGAGCAAGTTTCGGCGCAGGCCGCCGATTCGGTTTGGGAAGCGGTCTTGTCGTCGCGCAGGTCGCCCTCTCCGTTATCGTCCTCGCGGGAGCCGGTTTGATCGTGCGCACTCTGGCAAATCTTAAGAATATCGATCCGGGGTTCAACACGCAGAACATCCTGCAGTTCGGAATTGATCCCACGCTTACTGGCATCTACAAGGACGACCAGGTTGAACCTTTATACCGCGAATTGACACGCCGCTTGAGCGCTTTGCCCGGCGTGACCTCCGTCAGCTATTCCTCGGATACGCTTCTCGACGGTAGCCTGTGGAGTTCGGATGTGCAGGTAGAAGGGCGCGCCGATAAGTCCACGGTGGAAACACAGATGCTGGCTATCGGACCAGATTTTTTCGAGACGATGAAAATTCCCCTGGTGTCCGGACGCACGCTGACGACGGCGGACGCGGAGTCCACACACCCTGTGGCCATCGTAAACCGCGAATTCGTGCGCCGCTTTGTGGAAAATGGCCAACCTCTCGGACTTCATTTCGGGGGAACCGACCCTAAGGAGCCACAATACGAAATCGTAGGCGTCGTAGGCGACACGAAGTATGCGGGTTTGCGTGACAACATTGATCCCACCGCGTACATCCCGGTCCAAAAAGGCGGCGTGCACTTTGCGCTGCGCACGGCAATGGATCCCCTATCATTAACCCCCTCCGCACGCAAAGTAGTCAGCGAACTGAACAATAATCTGCCTCTTTTTGACGTAAAAACTCAGACAGAGAGAATTGAGCGCCTTCTCCTGAACGAACGCATGCTGGCGCGCCTGGCAAGCCTCTTTGGACTGCTCGCGCTTCTCCTCGCTTGTATTGGAATCTATGGTTTGCTCGCTTACGAAGTGGCGCGCCGAACCCGGGAGATCGGGATTCGCGCCGCTCTAGGTGCGCAACGCTTCGACGTTCTGAAACTTGTGGGCAAGCAAGGCCTTGCGCTCGTCATCGCAGGGGCTTTGCTGGGTATCGCAGGCGCTGTCGGGGTGACGCGCCCATTGCAAAGCCTGCTGTTCGGGGTGCAACCCACGGACCCGCTCACGTTGCTTGCCGTCAGCGTCCTGCTCCTGGTTGTCGGGCTGGCCGCCTGTTACATACCCGCCAGGCGCGCCACAAAAGTTGATCCCATGGTGGCTCTGCGCTATGAATAATCGTCTGCCACGGGTAAACACTTCGCAGCCCCCGGGCTTCCCATCTCAGACGAATTCCCGAGATGGGACAACAATCTGGGGAACCATACCTGGCTGCTTTGCGTATTCCCTGTTGCAAATCTTGGTACACGGACTTCCGACATTTCAAAGTCGGCAGGCGCCAGACTTCTCGAAGGTCGCAACGTCAAATGTGTATAGGCTCGGAGGTTGCCAAGCCATTGATTCTGTTGAATTCAACAGGAGTGTCTCTTTGGGGCAGACAAAAACTGAGCAGAATCTGGCTGGGGATCGGCACAGGAAGCGCAGAGTGCCTGAAAAATCATTCGAGACCGCAGTACTGGTACTCGAATTTGAGCCTTCGGTGACGTCTTTGCATGTAGGGGTGGTCAGATAATGCAGACCCTGTGGCAAGACATCCGGTTTGGCGCACGCATGCTCGCCAAGAGCCCTGCCTTTACCGCCATTGCCGTGCTCACCCTCGCTCTTGGAATCGGCGCCAACACCGCCATCTTTTCCCTCATGAATCAGGTGCTCTTGCAGCGCCTGCCAATTACGAATCCTGATGAACTGGTCATTCCTCGCTCGCCCGGCCCAATCACCGGGCACGTCTCCACAGACGGCGACTCCACGGAGTCGTTCTCCTATCCGATGTACAAAGGCCTGCGCGACTCGAACTCCGTTTTCTCGGGAATCCTGGCCCGTTACGGCTTTTCCGCAAGCGTCGCCCGCGGCGGACAAACCGACCGCGCCTCCGGCGAAGTGGTCACTGGCAATTATTTTGAGCTCTTGGGGGTCCGTCCCGCCCTGGGGCGCATGTTCACCCAGGATGACGACCTTGTCCCCGGCGCGGAGCCTTATGTTGTGCTTAGCCACTCCTACTGGACCCGCCATTTCGGCGCCGATCCCGGCATTCTGAACAAGACCCTGCTGGTCAACAATGTAGAGCTGACCGTCGTGGGCGTCTCGCAACCGGGATTCACGGGCGTTCAGGTCGGCAAAACGCCAGACCTCTTCGTCCCCATGATGATGACGCAGCAGATGACCCAGTATGGCGAAACACTCGACCAGTGGAACGACTACTGGATGACCCTCCTGGCTCGCCGCAAACCGGGCATCTCCGATCGGCAGGCCGAGGCCGGCATAAACGCCGCCTACAAGCCGCTTCTCGAAGAGCAGTTGCCGCAGGTCAAGTCTCACTTTGACGAAGCAAAGCTCAAGCGTTTCCTCGACAAAAAAATCGTTCTCTCTTCGGGCGCTCATGGCAGAACTGTTTTACAGCGCGATTCCGGCGGCCAAATTATCACTCTCTTCGTCATGGTCGCTCTCGTCCTGCTGATTGCCTGCACCAACGTCGCGAACCTCCTCCTCGCCCGCGGCGCAGCCCGCCAGCGCGAATTCGCCATTCGCACCGCGATGGGCGCCAGCCGCTCCAGGATGATCCGCCAGCTCTTCGTAGAGAATTTGATGTGCGCCTGCGCCGGCGGAATCTTTGGCATCCTTCTTGGCATGGCCCTGATGCGTATTCTTACCCCTATTGTCGTCGCCAATGCAGGAATTCAGGGCCTGACCGAACGGCTCGATACCAGCGTTCTGGCATTCGCCATTGGCGCCACCCTTGTCTCTGGAATTTTCTTCGGATTGCTCCCCGCCTGGCGCGTCACCCGCATGGGCGTCGCCGATGTCATCAAAGATCAGGGATCCACTTCTTCCGCCAGCGTTTCTCACGTCGGCTTCCGCAAAGTCCTCGTCGCCGGACAAGTTGCCTTCACCATGCTCCTCCTCGCCGGAGCTGGCCTTTTCATGCGCTCCCTCTGGAATCTCCGCAATCAGGATCTTGGCATCCGGCCGGACAATGTCGTTACCTTCTCCATCCAGCCCTCTCTCAATGGCTATGACACGCCTCGCTCCATCGCGCTCTTCGATCAATTGCGCGCTCGCATCGCCGCCATTCCGGGCATTCGCAGCGTTGGCTCTGGCGATGTCGCCACTCTCTCCGGCGACGACGAAGGCAGCAACATCACCGCCGAAGGCGGCGTGCAGATTCCCGAAGAGCTCCAGGATGTGGACCACGTCGCCATCAGCCCCAGCTATTTTTCATCTCTTGGAATTCCGCTTTTGGCCGGACGCGAGTTCACGGAAGCGGATGGCACCACAGCTCCTAAGGTCGCTATCGTCAGCGATTCCATGGCCAAGCGTTTCTTCCCCGGACGCAATCCGCTCGGTATGCACTTTGCCTTTGGCGGCGGCAACGTAAAACCGGATATTGAAATCGTCGGTATGGTAAAAGACGTCAAGCAGGAACATGTCAGCAGCGCCATCCAGCCTTACGTATACATCCCCTATTCCCAGCGCCCCAAAATCAACGGCATGACCTTCTATGTTCGAACTGTCCAGGATCCCCTGCTGATGAGCGCCACCCTGCAAGGGGTCGTGCGTGAGATGGACGCCAACCTCCCCGTCTTCGACGTAAAAACCATGGAACGCGTCGTTGAAGATGACTTGTTCTCCGCCCGCATGGTCGCCGTTCTCTCCGCGAGTTTTGCCAGTCTGGCCGCCTTGCTCGCGGCTCTTGGCATTTATGGCGTGCTCGCCTATGTTGTCGTGCAACGAACGCGCGAAATCGGGATTCGAATGGCTCTTGGGGCCCTCGCAGGCCACGTTCGCCTCATGATTCTGAAAGAGGTTGGCGCCATGGTCCTCATCGGCGTGGCCGTTGGCCTGCCGGTGGCCTACGGTCTGGCCAAGCTAAGCGAATCCCTGCTGTACGGAGTCCACGCGGGCGACCCGGCCGTCTATGCAACGGGCCTGGCGTTAATCGCATTGATCGCTTTGGCCGCCTGTTTCGTTCCAGCGCGCCGCGCCACCCGCGTTGACCCTTTGGTTGCTCTGCGCTACCAGTGATTTTGGAGGAGCTCGACATTCGCACTTGTGCCACGACCGGTCGTGAAAGGGCTTCGTACCTGCCTGCCCTTTCTGCAAGCGCGGATTTCAACCATCTGGAAACATTTTTAACGGTTTTAGCGTTATAGTCTTCAAGATCAGATTAAGGAGAGAATATGTCCGACATACTCATTAAGATGGAAGGCGTTAAAAAGGTCTTCTACACCGACGAGGTTGAAACCCACGCCCTCGAGGAAATTCACCTCGAAATCAAGAAAGGCCAGTACATCTCCATCGCCGGCCCTTCCGGCTGCGGCAAGTCCACCCTCCTCTCCATCCTCGGCCTCCTCGATTCGCCGAGCGATGGCAGCTACATGCTGAACGGCCAGCCCGTCGGCAAACTCACCATCAGCGAGCGCACCCGCATCCGCAATCGCGAAATCGGCTTCATCTTCCAGGCGTTCAACCTGATCGGCGACCTCACCGTGTACGAAAACGTCGAACTCCCTTTGACCTATCGCGGCACTTCTTCCTCCGAGCGCAAGCAGAAGGTTCAGAACGCCCTCGAGCGTGTCGGCATGGCCCATCGCCTTCGCCATTACCCTTCGCAACTCTCCGGCGGTCAGCAGCAGCGCGTCGCCGTAGCCCGCGCTTTGGTCGGCGATCCACTCATCCTGATGGCCGACGAGCCGACTGGTAACCTGGACTCGAAAAACGGCGAAGCCGTCATGGAACTTCTTCGCGACCTCCACCGCAACGGCGCCACCGTCTGCATGGTCACCCACGACACGCGTTACGCAAACTTTGCCGAGCGCTCCATCCACCTGTTCGACGGCCGCATTGTTGAAGAAACCAAGGAAGCCGGCGTTAGCGCGTAAAAGCATTAAAAAAAAAGAGGCGCTGCATGGGAACGATCTGGCAGGATATTCGCTTTGGCGTGCGCATGTTGGCCAAACACCGTCTTACTTCGGTGGTTTGCATTGCCGCGCTGGCACTGGGCATCGGCGCAAACGCAGCGATGTTCAGCGTCTCGGAAGCGTTCCTGCTCCACCCCGTTCCCTTCGAGCATTCCGAGCGCGTTGCTGCGCTGTTGGAAACTCGTCCTGAGCAAAACATTGATATGAACGGAGTCTCGCCCGCGAGTTACTTCGAATGGAAAAATCAGGCGACCTCCTTTGAAAAATTGGGAGCCTACAAGTGGGCCTCCATCAACCTGACGGGCGACCACGAAGCGGAGAAGATTCAGGTCTTCGCCATCACGGCCAATTTCTTTGACGTCCTCGGCGTCCAGCCCCTTATGGGACGCGCTTTTCTTCCGGAGGAAGAAGAGCCGGGCAAAGATCAGGAAATCATTCTGGGTTACGGGCTCTGGGAACGGCGCTACGCCGCCGATCCCAACATCCTCGGTAGGAGACTAAAGGTCGATGGCAAGTCGTATGCCGTCGTCGGTGTGATGAACAAAGGCTTTGATTTTCCGAAGCCCGCCGAAGCATGGCTGCCGTTTTCCTTCAGCCCTCAAGAACGCGCTATACGCGACATTCGATATGTCTGGCCGCTCGGGCGCATGAAGTCAGGCATTTCCATTGAGCAGGCAGCCGCGGAAATGCGCACGCTCCGAGCAAATCAGGCTGCGGCGTATCCAGATGCGTACAAGGGCTGGAACCTTCGAGTGATCACGCTTCCGCGATTTGCCACAAACGATTTGACCCGGCAATTCACCTTTTTGCTCCTGGGAGCCGTTGGTTTTGTGCTGCTGATCGCTTGCGCCGATGTGGCCAACGTGCAATTTGCCCGCGTTACTGGCCGGCATAAGGAGTTGGCCGTACGCACCGCGATGGGCGCGAGCCGCAGCCGCATTATTCGGCAGTTGCTCATCGAAAGTGTTTTGCTCTCGCTCGCAGGCGCCGTTTTCGGCCTTCTTATCGGCGCGTGGTGGGTCGCTCTGATCGTAAATCACATGCCGCCGGAAGTAGCCAGATTCATTGCTGGTTGGAACACCATCAGCCTCGACACCAATGCATTCCTCTTCACGCTCGCCATTGCGGTTGTGAGCGGCGTCCTCTCCGGCATCGCGCCTTCCTGGATGCATTCTGAGACAAACATCAGCGAAACCCTGAAGGAAAGCGGGCGGGGAGCAAGCACAGGCCCGTCGCGGCATCGTCTTCGCAGCGTGCTCGTTATCGCCGAGATTTCTCTTGCGCTTATCTTGTTAATAGGTTCCGGACTACTCGTGAAGAGCTTCCGCGCACTGATCAACGTGCATGAGAATTACCGGCCGGAGTCCGTACTTACACTTTCGTTTGCCTTGCCCGATGCCAAGTATGAAAAGAAGCCGGGACGCGAAGCTTTCCACGAGCAGGTCTTGCAGCGACTCGCTGCGATTCCCGGCGTGCAGTCGGCTGCCCTGGCGACGGGCCTGCCCTACGCCGACGGCGGCGGCGCAGATTTGCAAAATTTTTCGATTGAGGGACGCGCGCCGCAAGAACGAGGCGAGGTCGTCGCTTCGATAGTCGAGACTGTCAGTCCCTCTTATTTTGGCCTGTTAAATATCGGGCTGCGCGAGGGCCGCCTCTTGACCGATTCCGACGGCGCCGATTCTCTTCCCGTCTCGGTGATCAGCCGCCTTCTCGCCGAACGCTACTTCCCCGGCCAGAATCCCCTGGGCAAGAAAATAAAAATTGGCAAAGCAGATGACAAGGGAGCATGGCTGACCGTCGTCGGCATTGTCGAGGATGTTCACTACAGCTGGGTTGACAAACACGAACTGCCCACGATTTACCGGACTTTTCGCCAGTCGCCTCCCTATCGCACCTCGCTGGCGATTCGAACAGCCGGGGATCCCATGAGCGCGGTCAGCGCTGTGCGCAGGGAAATTGCCGCTGTGGATTCTAATCTCCCGCTTTCCGAGGTCATGTCTTTCAAGAAGCTCATTATGAATTCGATTGTGGGCATCGCATACGTCGCGGCCATGATGGCGGTTCTTGGTCTCATTGCTCTCGTTCTCGCATCGGTTGGAATCTATGGAGTGATGTCCTATTCCGTAGGCGAGCGCACGCATGAGATCGGTGTGCGCATGGCGATGGGCGCTTCCGCGCAAGACATTCAGCGACTTATTCTTGGCAACGGCTTGCTTCTGACAGTTGTCGGCATGGCCATTGGTTTGCCGGTCGCTTTGGGGCTCGCATACACCCTTTCCAGCCTGCTTTTTGGCGTCAAGGTTGCGGATCCATTTGCCTTTATTGGATTGCCTCTGCTTCTGGCCGGGGTTGCCACCGTCGCCTGCTACCTCCCCGCGCGGCGCGCCGTGCGCCTGGATCCGATCGCCGCTCTGCGGTACGAATAAACCATGGTTCTGCGAACCACAACGAACCATGAAAATAATCTAGAGAAAGATGTATCTTGGAGCACCGTCAAGTGGACGAAGGCCGAGCTATTCTGGCGCGATTAGAGCCCGAGTACGAATATGACCTGGACGTCGATGGGCACAACGAACTGTTGCCTCTGCCGTAAGGCGGAGAGCACGCTAAGGAATTTC
>CAJCHZ010000045.1 GCA_903970165.1 Betaproteobacteria bacterium | reverse complement strand
CGCACGAAACGCCACTTTCGGGTTGTGCTTCGACAACACTTTCGTAATCGCCGCCGTCAGGGTCGTCTTGCCATGGTCAATGTGACCGATCGTCCCTATGTTGCAATGCGGCTTGCTGCGCTCGAATTTCTCCTTCGCCATTTTCCTTTGCCCTCTGCGTCAAGTCTTCTTGAATTCAGCAAATTTCCGGACTCACACGCTATTCCAAATCTGGAGCGGGGGACGGGATTTGAACCCGCAACCATCACCTTGGAAGAGTGAGACTCTACCGTTGAGTTACCCCCGCCCGGTTTACTGCAAATTCTTTCCCCAACCCCTTCGAGCCCACTTCCACTACTTCCTTCGACAAAACTCTGGAGCCTGGGACCGGGATTGAACCGGTGACCTCGTCCTTACCAAGGACGCGCTCTACCAACTGAGCTACCCAGGCCGAACCCGTTTCCCCCGGATGCAGCCGTTCGTGGCGCACCTTTCCTTAGCAGCGCCTTGACGGCGAATTGGTCCTCGCTCGAACATCGCTATGTGTGATCGTTAAACGATCAACGCTAGATGCGATTGCCCTGCGGTTTCCTGATCGCGGACGATCATTAGCCGATCGGCCGAACTGAACAGCGAGCGCATGGTGGACGGGGAAGGATTCGAACCTTCGTAGCCCGCAAGGAGCGGCAGATTTACAGTCTGCTGGTTTTAGCCACTCACCCACCCGTCCCGCGAAAACTAAGGGAGTCGAACTGAGCGTCCCCCAAAACTCTTTCAGGCTAGTTTGCTTCGGCTAATCCTCGCAACGCGAAACACCCCGCGCAAACGAAAACACAAAAAGGACTCGTGTCAAGAGACACCAGCCCGTTTATTTTTCCTGCAAGGATTTGCTCTGCCTCACTCCCCTGCCCGATCTTGGTGGAGCTGGCGGAGGGAATTGAACCCCCGACCCTCTGATTACAAATCAGATGCTCTACCAGCTGAGCTACGCCAGCGTCGCTCAAACCGGGTAAGAATAGCAGATGGGGCACACAAATTGCAAGAGGGTCGATCGCTTTTGGAGCACGTGGGGGGCCAGGACTGTGGAAAACCTGTTTCCCTGTGTCGCACTCCCACCCGGTGTATCTTTTGAACCTTCAATAGTTTAGCATGATCGGCGCCCTGCGTACCGAGCAAATTTGGGGAATTCACAGAGGCGGCAATTTTTCTTAGGTCCGAGGGTTCGCCGAAGCGTCAAAATCAGATAGGCAAAATCCAAAAGAGAGCTTTTGAGGAGCCCGCGGCAAAGGCATGAAGAAGAGCAGGATTGCAATTCTCGTTTTCGTCTTTGTCGTTCTTTGTGCGATTGTTATTTTTGGCTTTGAGCGGTGGGGCACTTCAAACCGAAACCCGCGCGAGGAACTCCTTGCGCAGCTGCCGGCTGAAGCAAACACCGTCCTCGGCATAGACCTGGACGCCATGCGGCAATCTCCCTTCGCGGCAGAACTCTACAAATGGGCGCCGCAAACGAAGGCCGACCCAGACTACGCGCAATTCGTGCAAGCGACGGCTTTCAACTATGAAAGCGATCTCAGCCGCGTGTACATCGCCATACTGAAGCGCGGCCAGAGTACGGCCTTGTTTGCTGTTGCCGACGGACGTTTCGACAAAAAGAAAATCTCCGCTTATGCCTCGCAAACAGGCACACGCGAAAATCGCGCGGGTAAGGAGATTTTTTCAGTCCCGATGAGCGGCGATTCACGGCGAATTACTTTCACCTTCTTGCGCAAGGATCGAATCGCGTTGACCAATAATGTGAGCCTGCTAACTCTGACGCCGCAAACCTACAACGACTCGGACGCCCGGGCGTGGCGCGAGCGATTCCGGCGTCTGGCGGGTTCGCCTGTGTTTGCCGTGGTTCGCCAGGACGCCGGGGCTGGCGCGGAGCTAAGCGCTCGAACACCCGGCGGACTGCAGTCGCCCCAACTCTCCGCCCTGGTTGACCAGCTTCAATGGATTACCGTAGCGGGAAAGCCGGAAGGCGACCATCTGCGCGTCGTGGTGGAAGGCGAAGGCGCGACCGATGCATCCACGCGGCAGTTGTCCGACTTGCTCAACGGGCTGCTGATGCTCGCACAAGCTGGTCTAAACGACCCCAAATTGCGCCAGCAACTGCAACCTCAAGTCCGCGAGGCCTATCTGGAAATGCTCAAGAGCGCGGATGTGTCGGAGATTGACCGCGGCGACACAAAATCCGTCCGCTTGATTTTTGATGTAACACCCAACTTCCTGGAAGCGGCAAGGCAAGGCGCTCCGGCGGCGCCGCAGGTTCCACAGGGTCCAGGGAAGATCCTCAAGAAAAAGGCAACGATCCTCAACTGAACGATCCGCAACTGATTGAGTCAATAAAAAAGCCCCGAACTCGCCGGGGCGGTAAGAATCCCTGCATCGAAACAGGTCTGCGCTTCAGTCGCCGACGGCGGTCCCACTGCCTTTCATATAGCGCCAGGGGTTCACGGGCGCATTGTTCACGCGCACTTCGTAGTGAACATGCGGCCCAGTAGAACGTCCACTAATGCCTGTGTAGCCGATAACTTCGCCGCGCTTGATGCGGGTGCCCGGCACGGCTGAAAACGAGGAAAGATGGGCATACCAGGTGGTGATTCCAAAACCGTGGTCCAGCACAACCAGGCGGCCGTAGCCGGAGTGGTTCTCGGCAATCGTCACAATGCCATCCGCCGTTGCGTGAACCGGCGCGCCGTAATCGGAGGCTACGTCAACCCCCGTGTGAAACGCACCCTCACCGCTGAACGGGTCTAAACGCTCCCCAAACGCATCCGTGATGTGCCCCATAACCGGCCAGATGGACGGAGTGTAGTTGGAGTCAGCAAAGTTCATAACCGGCATTAAGCCCAAGCCATTTGAGGAGACCGCTATCACCGCCGCGTTTTGCTTCAGAAAGGTGTATTGCTCAATAGAGCGATCGAAGGCGTCTTCCGGGGTGGTCGGATTTTCCGTCGAGTCAAATGCCGCGGGGTGATAACGAAGCACGCCGTAGGTCATGGCCACTTCGGTAGCAAGAGATTGCAAGGAATCGAGGCGCTGGTTTGTATCCGTAACGGTGCTCTGAAGTTGTTGATACTGCTTCTTAAGAGTTTCCTGATCGTGCCGGAGGGCGTTGTAGTTGCCGACTTTCCAAAGCATCCGGGAATAAGAGCCAACGGCGATAGTAACCGTAATCACGCCAATCAGTGCAAAAACGGCAATCGAGTGCAACACGTACGCCGGCACAATTAGCTTCCGGAGTTTTCCGGGCGTCGTGGCAATATAAAACGTGTAATTCTTGCTCGTAATCACTGACTTGGCGCCTCAGGCCTTGCGATTGTCAAAAACGGGCTGTGTTTCCCTGGTGCCCGCGAAAGAGAACCACTTCGAGCTTCGTATCTGGACCGTTTGGCTTGGTCCGCGACCTGCCCCATACTAAATTTTGTAGGGTTGCCCGTCAACCCTGTATTTTGCGTTCTGAAGAACAGGATGTTGCAAACCGTCCATACCTGTACTTCGGGACAGGGTGTTGATGATCCCCCCGTTAGGCGTTATATCGTCCGCAGTTCCTGCAAACTTGAGCCTTCTCGGCGGCCAAGCCACTGCCGAGGCTAGGTCGTGGGCTATATACTCAATCTAGCCATGAAGCTTGCCACGCACCATCCTGCGGACCGTCGTACGAAGAACGAACATGCCGTACTGCAGCGAATTAAAAAATCCATGCCCCGGGGAGGGATTTCCCTGGGTGGATTGCATTTAGGAATTGGCGACGACGCGGCGCTTTTTCAGCCAACGAAAGGCTGCGAACAGGTTCTGACCTGCGATTGGTTCCTGGAAGGGACACACTTTCTGCGGGACAAGCACCCGCCAGACTCGGTGGGTTGGAAATGCCTTGCCCGGGCTGTAAGCGATATCGCGGCGATGGGTGGAGTCCCGCGCTGCTTCCTATTGAGTCTGGCACTGCCCGAGACGCACACCCGTAGCTGGCTTTCTAAATTTATGCGGGGGTTGAGCAGGGCGGCCGCCCGATTTGGGTGTGTTCTGGCTGGTGGTGATACTACCTGCCGACAAGACATCCTTGTCAGTGTCACTGTCGTCGGTGAAGTTAGTTCCGGTAAGGCTTTGCTTCGCTCGGGAGCAAAGCCCGGCGACGTCCTGTTCGTGAGCGGCAGGCTTGGGGGAGCTGCACTTGGGCTTCATCTGCTACGCAAGAGCAAGGGCCGGCTAAACCTCCAGAATCTACTCCTGCGAAAGCATCTGTACTCCGAACCTCGCCTTGCCTTGGGTCACTTCCTGGCCGAAAAGCGTCTGGCTTCCGCCATGATGGATTTGTCAGACGGTCTCTCTACCGACCTGCCAAGGCTCTGCGCTGCAAGCAAAGTGGGGGCGCGGGTCCACGCAGTCCAAATTCCGGTGGTTCTTCCGCGAGAACACGCGGCTGCTCCTCAAAACCCGTTGCAGCTTGCGCTCCACGGAGGCGACGACTACGAATTGCTTTTCACCGTTCCGAAAAGAAAGTTAAAGCTGCTCCCCCGCGCGTACCAAGGAACACCCTTGACCGCAATGGGCGAAATCACGAAAGACCGCGGATTGCTGCTGATCAACGCCACGGGAAAAGGAATTTCTCTAGAAAACCGCGGATGGGACCCTTTTCGCGGAACTCGGTGAAAGCATGCTGTCGAAACTTACCGAGAATCTGGACGCTCTCGAAGAGGTCTTCGCGTCGCGTCTAGGCGTCAAAATGAATTGCGTTGAGCCAATCGCGCTCGCACGCGAAGGATGGCCACGAAGATTGAGGTCATTGTCTTGTTAGTCGTGCGGTTTGGGATCTGGTTCCGTCAGTTTGTTGGCGAGACGGTGGAAGTGGTTGATGGCGCTGCTGTCTTGACGGGCGGTGGAACGGGAGCCTGCGGCTTTTCCCTTGGTGCAGCGGGTTCGTCCGATTCGGGCGCCGTGTCCGGCGTATCCACGTTTATGTGATGATCGAGCGCCTGCTGCTCCAAGGGGACCACGTTGGCAAAATCGAGAACAGGCTGCCCCTGAAGCGCTGCTTTCATAAAGTCGAGCCAAATTGGCAAGGCCGCGCGCGCCCCGGTTTCCTTCTTTCCCAAAGAAATCTGCTTGTCATCGAAGCCCACCCATACTCCGCAAGTCAGTTGCGGTGTAAAGCCCATGAACCACGCGTCTGTATAGTCCTGCGTGGTCCCGGTTTTTCCTGCCGCAGGCCTGCCAAGGGCTTTCGCTTGAACGCCGGTGCCGAACTGGATCACCTCTTCGAGCATCGCTGTCATCGTGCGCGCCACTTCGGGCGCAATAACGTCATGCACTTCCGGATGCGCTTCCTCGAGAAGCGCTCCGTCATAACTCGTCACGCGGCGAATCATGTGCGGGTCAATCCGGATGCCGTCATTCGGGAAGACCGTGAAAGCGGAAACGTGTTCGAGCAGCTTCATGTCCGCCGCGCCAAGTACCAGCGGGAGATAAGGCGGCAGCGAAGTGGTAATGCCAAAACGCCTGGTCATGTCCACAACGCTGTTGATGCCCACTTTTTCGGCAAGCTTCACGGCAGGAACGTTGCGCGAGCCGGCTAGAGCGCGGCGCAGCGTAATGGTGCCCTCGAACTTCTCATCGTAGTTGTGCGGGGAATACGTCTGTCCCCCGCTGATAGTGGTAAACGGAGTGTCCACGATGGTGTCGAACGGGGACGAGCCCTTTTCGATGGCGTCGGCATAGAGATAGACCTTGAACGAGCTGCCGACTTGCCGGTAGGCCTGCGTGGCGCGATTGAACTTAGAGTCTTCGAAGCTATAGCCGCCCACCATGGCTTTGATTTCGCCGGTGGAATTGTCGATGGCCAAAATGGCGGCTTGCGGTGCGGGTTGCTGCTCCAACTGCACGCGAGCCGTGGCTTCATGCAGTTCCTGGATCGAGAATTGCGCCAGATCGCCTGCTTGCAACAGATCCGTCGGTTTTTTGCGGCCAGTCCATGCGAAATCGGGTGGCGAAAGAATCGCGCGATACTGCCCAATTTTAATGGTCGCGAAGCGCTCGTCCACCGCAAGCACAAGGCCGGTGACGTAAGAACCTTTTTCAATGGCGTGGCGCCAGTCGTCGTCTTCGTAGGTGTCGAGCTTGCCGAGATTATCGCGCAAAATGTTGGGAACACTGCCGCGCCACCCGTGCCTGCGGTCATAGCTGTGCAAGCCGTCGCGCAGGGATTGATTCGCTGCCTGTTGCATCTTGATGTTTAACGTGGTGTAAACGCGCAGGCCCCGCTCGTGAACAGCTTCCGTGCCGTAAGTGGATTCCAGATATTTGCGAATCTCTTCGAAGAAGTACGGTGCGAGGTCGTTGCGCGGGTATTGCAGGTGCAGGCCGAGCGGGGTCTTCTTCGCCGCGTCTTCTTCGGCGGGAGTGATCTTGCCTTCTTCTTCCATGCGGTGAATCACCAGGTTACGGCGAGCCAGCGCGCGCGCTGGATCGGCCAGAGGCGAGTAAATTGGCCCGCGGATCATTCCGGCCAGCAGCGCTGCCTCCTGGAGCTTCAGGTCGCTTACGGGCTTTCCGAAATAGAACTGAGACGCAGCGGCGAAACCATAGTTGCCGTGCGCCAGGTAGACCTGGTTCGCGTACATGGTAAATATTTGCGGCTTCGTGTAGCGGCGTTCAATCTGCAGAGCCAGCAGGATTTCCTGGGCCTTGCGCCGGAAACTGATTTCGCTGCGGTCCAGAAAGAGGTTGCCGGCGAGCTGCATGGTGATCGTGCTCGCGCCTTGTGCTTTCCCACCCTTCAGAATCTTGCGCCAGGCCGCTCCTGCAACGCGCGGGAAGTCTATGCCCCAGTGCTCTTCATAGTGCTGATCTTCAATGGCGGTCACGGCGTTGTAGAGAACCTTGGGGCACTGCTCGTAGGTCATCAGAATGCGCCGCTGCAGTGCAAAGCTGCCAACGAGCTGGCCGTCGTCGGCATAGACTTCCGTTACGACCGTCGGCCGGTATGTTTCCAGCGCGTGAATTTCCGGCAAGTCGCTGGCGTAAACAAACAGCAACCCGCACGCAGCGCCGAGCGCAATCGAACAAAGCAAAAGAAACGCCAGCGCCACGCGGTCAATCAGTTTCCAGCCGCGCAGTCGCAATGTGATGGGAGGTAAGCTCAACATGGAATGCTAATTCTACCGCAGAAAACGCAGTCTGACAGGTTGTGAGGCCGTGTGTTGCTTTGCAAGAAATTGGCCCGCCTCCGTTCCAATCGCAGTGCTAAAATTTCGTACCAGAAGATGCCTCCGTAGGAACATAGAAATCGCGCTCTCGAGGATTGTGCTCCTGGTTGCGCTAACGTCGTCTAGCGCCTGCCTTCCCACCATAGCAATTGCGGACTGTTATTTCCCGGAGGACGGGCAGGTCATAAGCATAAGAGTGGAGTCCTGCGAAGTGATGGACGGGCGAACAAACAAGGACGTCCTGAAGAAATCGCAGATGCCGAACGACCCCACAATGCAGAGGTTTTACACCGGAGCGCTGGTATCGACAGACCATGCGAGGAAGTGGATGTATCCCTCGACGGCGGCAAATCCCTGCCAGAAATTTCCGAAGTCCGCGCTGGTGAGAGTGAAGGCTCACCTGTTCTGTTGTGACACTGGCAACGAGGGTCAGTGCGTGTTCGGCGGGCGATGGCTTAGTGACGTCGACTCCAATCCGGTCAACACATTCGAGTAGTCAATGGCTCATGGCCGGAAAGCCTGCTCGAAACGTATGGATCGGAATCCCTGTTATAGATGCTGGTAGTAACGCTCGCCCGCACACGCTCGGCAGAGTACGCGCCCATCGACCACCACCTCGCGCTTGAAGTTGATGCCCTCGCCGCACTCGGCGCAGACCACGCGCGGGCCTTTGAATCCGGGCAGGTCTTCCGGTAGCACTTCGACCTTCACCCATTGCTTATCGAAGAGAACTTCGTTGGAGAGCGCCGCGTAGGCTTTCTGCTGCCCTGCGTCTTTGCCCATCTCCGGAAACATTTCGCGCGCCAATTGTTTCGAGGATTCCTTTGCCGCTATGCGCACGGCCCGGCCTGTTTGCAGATCAACGAAAGTCGCCGCCACTTTGCCCCAATCGCGGAATTTCAGCGCGCGCTTTCCCAGCCGGCAGTTGGCCACGAGCGCGACGGCGTCGGTAACGCACCGGTCGATCTCCACATACGTGACCACGCGCTTGCGCTCGGCGATAGGGTCCTCGATGTCCAACTCCCGCAGCCCAAGCATCGCCAGCCGCACTCCGAGGACTTGGCCGGCGCAAAGATGCCCGTGAGCAACGGCGGCCAGCTCCAGGTACTCATCCAAGGTTTTCATGCTTTTAGTCTGCGAGCATCCATCTTCGGACAACTCAATTGTGACCGGGCAAGGCTTGCGCTTGCGAGGTTTCGGGAGCCGCCCAAGGATGCGGTTGACGCGCTTCCATAAAAGCGAAAACGGTCATGAACAGCGCGAGCAAGGAAAGCGCCGCGTCTTCAAGCACCTTTTTAAGGCCGATTATTTCGGGCGTGGCAAAGCACCCGCAATTGATATTCATATGCAGCAAGTACGCGCGTAGAACCGCTCCAAAGAAGCCGATCATGATCGCGGTCAGCAACGAACCCCAGATCCGCAATCGCCAGCCGATCAAAACCAGCAACCCAAGAACAATCTCCGTGAACGGCAGCGTGTTTGCGACGAACTGGACGCCCCAATCCGGCAGCATCTTGAACGCCGCCACCTGCGTGGCGAAGTTAGCGAGGTTCATGGTCAGCGAGAACTTCAGAAAGAAAAAGGGCCAATAGTGATTGTTGGGAAGAAAAGCCTTCGAATAGCCCGCGTAAAGGAAGATCCCGCCGAGAACGAGCCGGCCCATCCAGATAACTACGCGGCGAAAATTGAGCGGGCTGGACTGCATCATGATCGGATTCTCACCAATCGGCCGGAGAAGTGGCTTACTTCTGATTGAGCAACTGATCCAGGAATTGTTTCAAAATGTCGTAATTCATCATGCCGGAGTAAGGATAGGTCTGTCCTTTGGAGTGAAACACAGTCGTGGGCGTCGAGTTGACCCGGTACATCTGCCCCAGCGACCAATCCTTATCAATTAGCGGCTCGAGCGTGCCGCCCTTTACCAGCGCGCGCACCTTGTTCATGTCCGCGGGGGAAAGTTTTGAAGCAACCGTTCCGTCCACGTCGCCGCTCTGCTCCCATTTATCCTGGTTCTCAAACAACACGCGCTCGACAGGTTCGATCTTGCCAATCTCCGCAGCCGCCCGCGCATACCTTGCCGCTACCCTCGAGTACGCGTGCATCGGCAGCGGGAAGTCCCGGTGTACGAGGAACACTTTGCCCGTGCTTACATAGTTATCCATCAACTGCTGGTTTGTGTTTAGAAAGAGCATCCGGCAGGAAGGGCACTGAAAGTCGCTGAAAACTTCCATAACCACAGGCGCGCTTTTCGATCCGAACGCCTTGTGCGGATCAATGTCGGTAGCCCCGCCCACCGATTCGGTGGCAAATGCCTGGGGCGGAGCGGCGACAGCGTGCTTGCCCCCGCTGACAATCAAACCTCCGCCCAAGGCGAAGGCAACAGCTAGAACGAAAACACGGCGGTTCACGCGATCCTCCAGGAGAATGTGGCAAGTTCTGAGGTCAGATTATCACAAGTTGCGGCCGACCCGGCCGGCGATAGCCACCCGATAACAGCCAAGCAGACAATGCCCATAGAATAAGAACCCGGCCGGTTGAGGGATCGTTGCGCCATCCAGCAGAAATTTGTATCGCCTGCTACGCGAGCTGACTCTAATGTGAGTGTGCGAACGATAGAGTCGGTAAGTGCTGGGCACGCAAGATTGGCAAGAAACGCCAGAGATTCCCGCAAGCTCTTCCCAGACAACTACTTACAGACACTATAAAGAAACTTGACAAGCA
The DNA here is from genome assembly GCA_903970165.1 of Betaproteobacteria bacterium. GTDB lineage: Bacteria > Acidobacteriota > Terriglobia > Acidiferrales > UBA7541 > Acidiferrum. The sequence continues at coordinate 22,204 of CAJCHZ010000045.1, read as the reverse complement.
TACACTCAAGTTGTATAGTAGCTCTCGCACTGGACTTAGGAGCACGCCATGCACCTCGGCCTTTCCTGCAGCTCCGGCTTCAGGCTGGCCAGTGATCTCGACGGGTTCCGGAAGGATTAGAACAGATGAGCAAGATTATAGGAATTGACTTGGGGACCACCAACTCCGTCGTAGCCGTCATGCAAGGCGGCGAGCCGGTGGTAATCCCCAACCAGGAAGGCGCGCGCACCACCCCCTCGGTGGTCGCCATTACCAAGGGCGGCGAGCGCCTCGTTGGACAAGTAGCAAAGCGGCAGGCGGTAACGAACCCCGAGAACACCGTCTATTCGATCAAGCGCTTTATGGGCCGCCGCTACGATGAAGTGGGCGAAGAGATGAAGCGCATTCCGTACAAAGTCGTCAAGGGCGAGCATGACGACGCGCGTGTCGAAATTTTCGGCAAGGTGTATAACCCGCCGCAAATTTCCGCGATGATTCTCGGCAAGCTGAAGTCCGCCGCGGAAGATTTTCTCGGCGAGAAAGTCTCCAAAGCGGTGATTACGGTGCCTGCGTATTTCAATGACGCGCAGCGCCAGGCCACAAAACAGGCAGGCGAAATTGCCGGCCTCGAAGTCGTCCGCATCATCAATGAGCCCACGGCCGCGGCTCTCGCTTACGGTCTCGAAAAGAAGAGCGACGAAACCATCGCCGTGTACGACCTTGGCGGCGGCACGTTCGATATCTCCGTCCTCGAAGTCGGCGCCGGGGTGGTGGAAGTAAAGTCCACCAACGGCGACACGCACCTCGGTGGCGATGACATCGACCAGCGCATCGTGGACTGGCTGATCGATGAATTCAAGAAAGAGAACAGCATCGACCTCGGTAAAGACCGCATGGCTCTGCAGCGCCTGAAGGAAGCGGCGGAAAAGGCCAAGATCGAGCTCTCGCAGATGATGGAGACGGAAATCAATCTACCCTTCATCACGGCGGGCGCGAACGGCCCCATACACATGCAGCAGAAACTGACACGCACCCGCCTCGAGCAATTGATGGGCGACCTGCTGGAACGCTCCATGAAGCCGGTCCGTCAAGCCCTTGAAGACGCGAAGCTTTCGCCAAACGACATTAAGGAAGTCGTGATGGTCGGCGGTTCGACGCGCATTCCGAAAGTGCAGTCGCTGGTCCGCACCTTCTTCGGCGAGAAAGAGCTGCACAAGGGCGTAAACCCTGACGAAGTCGTAGCAGTCGGAGCGGCTATTCAGGGAGCCGTTCTCGCGGGAGAAGTGAAGGACATCTTATTGCTAGACGTTACGCCGCTTTCGCTGGGCGTCGAGACGCTCGGCGGCGTGATGACCGTGCAGATCCCGCGCAACACCACCATTCCGACGCGCAAAGTCGAAACGTATTCGACCGCGGCGGACAATCAGCCGGGCGTGGAAATCCATGTCATGCAGGGCGAGCGTAAGTTCGCCACCGACAACCGTTCGCTTGGAAAATTCAAGCTCGACGGCATTCCGCCGGCGCCGCGCGGCACACCGCAAATTGAAGTGACCTTTGATATCGACGCCAACGGGATCTTGAACGTCAGCGCGAAAGACAAGGCCACCAACAAGGAGCAGAAGATCACCATCACTGCCTCAAGCGGCATGACCAAGGAAGAAGCCGAGAAGCTGCGCGCTGACGCGGAAGCCCACTCCGAGGACGATCGTCGCCGGATGGAAGAAGTTGAATCGCGCAACCGTCTCGACGGCATCCTGTATCAAGCCGAGAAGATGATCCGCGAAAACCGCGAGAAGATCGCCGAATCCGACGTTAAGACGGCCGAAGACGCCATCGAAGAAGCCAAGAAAGCCATCGCCGAAGGCGGCACAGCTCGCTTGCGCTCCGCGACCGAGAATCTCGAAAAGTCTCTGCACAAGATTGCCGAGATTCTCTACAAAGCGAATGAAGCGAAAGCAGGGGCTGAACAAGCCGCGGGCGCCAGCGCAGGTGCGGGCGCTTCTGGCTCGCAATCCAGCGGCGGCGCACAGGACAAAAAGCCCGGCGACGTAATTGACGCCGAGTACGTTGACGTAGACGAGTCCAAGCGCCCCAACTAGCGCAACCAAAGCTCAGAGGGGCGGGGCTTGCCCCGCCCCTCTTGCTTTTTGCCTAACCGCGCAAGATGCCGTTTCTTGTTTTTGACTCTTAAGCTTTTAGCTGTCGACTGCCTGCCCTGAGCGAAGTCAAAGGGTTAAGTGATTTCATGGCCGCCACCACAAAACAAGACTTTTACGATCTCCTCGGCGTCGACCGCAAAGCGACCGCGAAAGACATTCGCACCGCTTTCCGTAAACTCGCCCGCAAATACCATCCCGACCTGAATCCCGGCGATAAATCCGCCGAAGAAAAATTCAAGCAATTGCAGGAAGCCTACGACGTCCTCTCCGACACAAAAAAACGCCAGATCTACGATCAGCATGGCTTTTACAGTGACAACATGCAGAGCGGAGGCCCCGGGGCTGGTTCGGACCACGACGCCGACAACGTTAATTTCGATTTCGGTGGTTTCGATTTTGGTGGCAATTCCGGCGCGCAAGGTGGCCAATCCAGTTTCCGCGATCTCTTCAGCCAGTTCTTCCGCGGCGGCCGCGGTGGCACCGAAGAGCCGGAACATGAGCCCGGCGGCGACCTCGAATATCAAATCGAAATTGATTTTTGGGATGCCGTCCGCGGCGCGGTCAAGAAACTCACGATCACACGCCTCGACACCTGCGACACCTGCCACGGTACGGGTGCGGTGGGCTCAGCAACGACATGCCCGACGTGCCACGGCTCCGGCACCATCCAGCAAGCCGCCGGCAAAATGAAGTTCAACGTCCCCTGCACGCGGTGCGGCGGCACCGGCAAAATCCGCAAAGTCTGCCCCACCTGCAGCGGCGAAGGCCGCCTGCGCAAGACGGAAACGATCGACGTGCGTATTCCCGCAGGTGTTGCCAGCGGCTCGCGCGTCCGCGTCCCCGGCAAAGGCAATGCCGGCACTATGGGCGCACCTCCAGGCGATCTGTACCTGCGCGTGGACGTGAAACCCCACACTTTCTTCGAGCGCCGCGGCGACGATCTCTACACGGAAGTCCCGGTAACCGTGAGCGAAGCGACGCTGGGCGCAAAGGTAGAAGTCCCAACAATCGACGGCCGCTCCTTAGTGCGCATCCCACCCGGCACAAATAGCGGCAAAACGCTGCGCCTGAAAGAAAAAGGTGTTCCCAGCGCAAGAAGCGGCGCGCGCGGCGACCAATACGTCGAGATTCAGGTGGTGGTACCGCAACCAACAGACGAGCGCGTCCGCACTCTGATGAAAGAATTGGAAACAGTAGCGCCAGAAGACCCGCGGAAGGATTTATTCGCGAAAGCAGGTTTGTGAATTTGGGGACTGGATTGGAATTCGATGGTTGCAAGGTGAAATGAAGAGTCGAGTGTAAGGGCACGGCATGCCGTGCCCCTCGTTCGAAAGAGTTAAGCAATGCCGCCACGCACCCGAAAACGAGCCAAAGCCGGCTACATGATTAGCGCGGTGGCAGAATTGTACAAACTCCACCCGCAAACCCTTCGCCTCTACGAACGCGTTGGGCTATTAAAACCTTCCCGATCGCAAGGCAACACGCGCCTATACACCGATTCCGACCTTGAGCGCCTCGACGTAATCCTGACGCTGGCCCGCGACATGGGCGTCAACCTTGCCGGCATCGAAATCATCCTGAACATGCGCGAAAAAATGGTCGAGATGGAAAAACAGATGTCGGAATTCGCCAGCGTAGTCCAGCAAGAACTCTCCCGCGTGGCCGCACTGCGCGGACAAGAAAAGGAACCGCGTCACGCCATCGTCCGCGCCACGCCACGCGTTATCCGCACCCCCTAGCTCTCTTCCCCGTTTTCCGGCGGACGGCCGTGCGTCATTCTGAAATCCCGCTAGCTTTAACAAGCATCTCCTGAGCAACCTCAGTCAGCGATCGATTTTCATTTGTAATCGAGAAGTCTTCCAATTTCGCGGCGTCAAGGACGGCGTTCAATTTCGCGACGCGAGCAATATATCCGCCTTGCGAGAAACCGGTTTCGCGCATCCTGACGCGCTGCTTCATGGTCTCGATGCTGGCAGTAAGGCGGCAGACGACGGTATTCGCAGCCGATACAACCCCGCGGCAAAGCTGAAGTTCGGCGCGGTTTTCGATGGCACGCGCCAGCAAAACTCGCTTCACGGCAATCGAAGCATAGTGTTTGCAGACGGACGCAAGATTACGGTACATCACATCGTCGCTGGACGCTCCCGCAGGAAGATTCGCCAGCCCGAGCGCGTCCAGGTCAATCGCGGCGTGCACAATGTTGCGCGATGCAAGAATGTCCGACGCTTCCCCCAGAACCGCCGACTTCCCTGCTCCCATCGATCCCGTAACGATAAGCAGTGATTCCACAAGCGCTCCTGGCGTTCCATTATGCCTTGCGTCCAGGAACGGCACGACGGAAACCCGCGCCAACGGATCCAGCAGACCATGCTAGATGGTTCGTCTCCCTCATCCACAGCTTTCCCAAAGAAGCAAGCTTGCCGTTGAGCCTCCGTAAACGTAAGCTGTCCGCATGGCGTTGGACAATTGCACCCTTTGCCGCGGCACAGGCTGGAAGCTCGTGCCGCGCCCCGATAGAGCTGCCGGCAAGGTAGCCGTCGCCTGCGATTGCGGCATGCAGCAGCGGTCCGAGCGCGTCATCGAGCGCGCTCGCATTCCAAAACGCTACGAACATTGTGACTTTGAGAGCTACAGCACCGATGTCGGAGCGACGCCGCAACAAATCGATTCGCTGAAAAAGGCCAAGCTCTTCGCGCAAGGATTTGTGCGCGATTATCCCGCTGCTGCGGAAAAAGGCTTGCTGCTGATGGGCTCGTCGGGTGTCGGCAAAACACATCTCGCTGTCGCGGCGCTCAAGGAGCTTATTCGTCGCGGGCACGCCGGTCTTTTCTGCGATTACCGCGAACTCCTCAAAGAAATCCAGGCCAGCTACAATCCATCCAGCGAATCCACGGAAATGGTTGTCCTCGAGCCCATCCGCACGGTGGAAATTCTAGTTCTCGACGATCTGGGCGCCAGCAAACCCTCCGATTGGGTCCGCGATATTGTAGGGATCGTCCTGAACGCTCGCTACAACGAGCGGCGCACCACGATTATCACCACAAATTACTACGACAATCCCGCAGCCGAAGGCGAAGCCACGCGCCTGCCCAGCGGCAAACTCGCCATGCCAGTCCGCGAAGACTCCCTCGAACAAAGAATCGGCAGCCGCATGCGCTCCCGCCTTTTCGAAATGTGCCGCACCGTCGAAGTCATTGCTCCCGATTTTCGCCGCGAAAGCACTCAAGCCGGCCGCGCCCGCGCTTAGAGTCGACCTGCCAAGTGTTCGAAACGTTTAAGCGCATTTGGTCAAATCTCCGCGATGGCGTTCTCTTCGGGCCGTCAGGTCCCTTCGATCAACGGTTCACGCTCGGCTCGGCTGATTTCATTCTTCCGAACGGATGGCGAGTGGAGAAAAGATCTGAAAATGTCTACATCCTGCGCGCCTCGGATGGTTGTCAGCAAGCGACGATTTCTCTCCTGCGCTTTGTGGCGGAGCCCAGTTTCGAGGCGTTCAAAGTGCTCTGCGAAAAGCGTCTCCACTTTGAAAGGCGTGAGCTTGCGGATGGGAATCTGGAATCGCCCCCCGGCATCTGCGAATGGAAAGATCTTTACGAAGTTTTTCTCGGGCGTAGACATAGAAAACAGTCGCCTTTTTTCGGGCTGCCTTGTACTTTCGGGGATGGATTTGTTTACGATTTACCTTGAAGACAGTGGAATGTCTTCGAAGGAACATCAGGACTCATTCGTGGCGATCGTCGGCTGTCTCGAAACAAAATAGAACGGGAACGCAAGCGTCCGCCTAACCACATCCTCTATGCCTCGACAGAAAATAGCTTCCACGCTCGAAGGCGCTGACCGGCGCTCGATTGGGCGCGCGGATGAAGTGGCGCGCTTCGTTCTCAAAGAACCGCGCCGTTTTCGCGAACTCATCGCCTGCCTCTGGCATGACGACCCCATCGTCCGCCTGCGCGCCGCCGACGCCGCCGAAAAAGTCTCCGCCAAGAAGCCTCGCCTCCTCGATCGCTACAAAGCCGAACTCATGGGCCTGCTTGCTGAAACAGAGCAAATCGAGTTGCGCTGGCATCTTGCCGCCATGGTGACGCGGCTTCGCCTCAGTCTTCTCGAGCGCCAGCGCACCGCCGAAGCGTTACTTCGTTATTTAGACGATCGCAGTTCCATCGTGAAGACCTTCGCCCTCCAAGCACTCTCCGACTTGGCGAAAACCCACGTCACACTGCGTCCCAAAGTAAAGCAACTCCTCGAAAAATCCCTCCACTCCGGAACGCCCGCCATGAAAGCCCGCGCCCGCAAGCTTCTGAGAGCCCACCAAGCCTAGCCAAATATTTCCCGCCGATTCGCACTTCCGTGACATAGCCTCTTTAGACTCCTTCTCGTGCCAATTTCGCCTAACCGCTTTCATTGACACAAACGCAACGCGGCGAGTATCCTTTTAAGGTTGCAGCGTGCCTCGAAACGCTCGCAACACCTTGTCCCGTAAGACCGCTCAGCGGTTAACCTCCTTGCACAACCCCGTTAGGGAATTCGCAAGGACTTTTATCGACGTTTGCGTGACCCCGGCTTGACCGGGGTCGGACAGAATAGAAGTTATCTCCCGGAGGCCAACAACCATGTTTTCTGACCACGACAACAACCAGTCCGCAGCATCTGCCGCCGCTCCCGCACCTGATTCCGAACCAATTCAGAACAGCACCTCGACGGAAGCCAGCCCGGACCACACCACTACGTCCGAACCAGCTGCGCCCGAGAGCGCACCCGAGCACGCGTCTGCCAGTGATGGCGCGGAAGGTTCGCATGGCGCACCCGAAGCAGCTGCGGCAACTCCGGCCGCACCAGTAGCGCAAGCCGTGACAGCTCCCTCTCCAGCCGACGCGGAAGCCACAGCCGCCGCCGAAGAAGCCGCCGGCTCCGAAGAGATGAGCAAGCTGATGGAGCAGTACGACGAGCAGCACGAAGCGGCTTCGCAAAACGAAATTATCGAAGTAAAAGTCGTCGCCTACACGGAACATGGCGTGGTCGTGGACCTCGGCGGAAAAACGGAAGGCCTCATCCCAGCGGTGGAATTCTCCGAGACGGATATCCCGCGTCCCGAGCCCAACGCCGTTATCGAAGTCCAGCGCACCGGCGAACACAAAGACGGCTTCACGATTCTCTCCTATCAAAAGGTTCTTCGCCGCCGCACCTGGGAAAAAATCGAAGCCGCCTACAAAGCCAAGGAAACCATCACCGGCAAAGTGGTCGATCGCATCAAGGGCGGCCTCGTCGTGGACATCGGCGTTCGCGCGTTCCTGCCAGGCTCGCAGTTTGACCTGCGTCCCACGCAAAACCTCGACGACCTCACCGGCACCGAAGTGCAAGTCCGCGTCACCAAGCTTAACCGGCGCCGCGGCAACGTAGTCGTCAGCCGTCGCGCGCTTCTCGAAGAAGAGCTCCACGCCAAGCGCGCCCAACTCATGGAAACCCTGCAAGAAGGGCAGGTCGTTCACGGCCACGTGAAAAACGTCACCGAATACGGCGCTTTCGTAGACCTCGGCGGCATCGACGGTCTCCTCCACCTCACCGATCTGAGCTGGGGACGCGTCAAGCATCCTTCCGACGTCGTCAAGCCGGAGCAGGAACTCGACGTCATCATTCTCAAGTTCGACAAGGAAAAGCAGCGCGTCTCGCTTGGCCTGAAGCAGCTCATGCCGGACCCGTGGGTGAATGCCTCCGAAAAATATCCCGCTGGCGGCAAGGTGAAGGGCAAAGTCGTCGGCGTCGTAGACTACGGCGTCTTCGTGGAACTCGAGCAAGGCATCGAGGGCCTCGTCCACGTCACCGAACTCAGCTGGTCGAAAAAGGTCCAGCATCCTTCGAAACTCTTCAAAGTCGGCGAAGAAGTGGACGTCGTGGTCCTCGACATCAAGCCCAGCGACCGCCGCGTCTCTCTCGGCATCAAGCAAGCGCTGCCCGATCCGTGGCTCCTCGTCGCGGACAAGTATCCTGTCGGCACCATCGTCACCGGAAAAGTCCGCAACATCGCCGAATTCGGCGCCTTCATTGAAATCGAGGAAGGCTTTGACGGCCTCGTCCACGTCGGCGACGTTAGCTGGACCGAACGCATCAAGAACCCGCATGAAGTTTTTAAGAAGGGCGAGCCGGTCACCGCAAAAGTCCTGAAAATCGATCCGGAAAACCGGCGCGTCTCTCTCGGCATCAAGCAGGTCAACGACATCTGGGGCGAGTGGTTCAAGCAGCACAAAGTCGGCCAGATCGTGAAGGGCAAAGTTTCACGCATCGCCACGTTTGGCGCTTTCGTCGAGCTGGGTGAAAACATCGAAGCCCTTTGCCACAACACGGAAATCGAAGACCGCAAGCGCCGCGACGACGGCCATTCTCCCATGCACCGCACCAGCACCGGCCCGCTCAAGAGCGCCGGTCCGCTCGAGCCGGGCAAGGAGTATGATTTCAAGATCATCAAGATCAGCCCGGAAACGCGCCGCATCGGGTTAAGCTATCGAGCCGCCGCCAAGCAGATCGAGCGCAAGGAAATTGAGCAGTATCGCTCCACGTCAAAGTCTTCATCGACCGCGACGATTGGCGATGCGCTCAAGTCCAAGCTCTCGGCCCGCTAGCGGGCTGTTAGCCGCAAGGTTCTTCGCAGTAGACCGGTCTGCTCTCCCAGGGGCGTCCGGAGGGGACAGCAGCGCACAATTTTATTTACCTGCGGGTCAATTTAATGATAGGAAGAGGGGCGACCGGGCGCTTTTCGCTCCTCTAAGCCGTTTCGCACCAAGAACCTGCGGCCGCCGCACTTTGGCCCTGCAACGAGGCATAGGCACGATGACCAAGCAACTCACGCTGACGAAGGCCGACCTCATCGAAGAGGTCTTGCGCATCACAGAACTCCCTCGTAAGGAATCCGAGACCGTCGTCGAGACCATTTTTGACAGCATCATCGAATCCCTTCAGAAAGGCGAAAAAATCGAAATTCGCGGCTTCGGCAGCTTCCGCACGCGCGAGCGGCGCGGCCGCGTCGGCCGCAATCCCAAGACGGGCGAAAAAGTCGAAGTCCCGCCAAAGAAGATTCCTTTCTTCAAACCCAGCAAAGAGCTCAAGGATTTCGTGAACACGTCCGAAACGGAAGCTTCCGCGGAGGAATCTTCTTCCGCTGCAGCCCCAGCCTCCGGCGACGCGAAACATTCCTGACGCGCAGTCGCGCCTGCATTCTCTATCGAACCTGGAATCGCTCGCGAAATGAGCCACCTGATTATCTGGCCTTTACTCTCTCCGTGTAATGTTTCCTCTTATTTCTTGATTTTTAATCTATGAGCGTTCCACCCCCTCATGGCACCGTTTTGCTATGCTGTCCGTTCAGCTTTTTGTGTGTGAGGAACCGTGCCGATGGACCATCTCTGGAGCCCCTGGCGCTACCAATACATGGAGGAAGTCTCCGCCGGTAATCAGCCGGAATGTTTCTTCTGTGACGCCATCGCCCGCACGGACGACGAAACCACGCTGATCGTCTTTCGCGGCGCAAAAAGCTTCGTCATCCTCAACCGCTTTCCCTACACCTCGGGCCACGTGATGATCGTCCCCTACGGTCACGTCGCCGAGCTGGGCCTTTGCGAACCGGGCGCGCTTGACGAAATGATGCAACTCGCCCAGCGCGTCGAAAGGGCCTTCCAATCCAATTACAAGCCCGACGGCATGAACCTCGGCATGAACCTTGGCCGCGCCGCGGGAGCTGGGGTAGTCGGCCATTTGCACCTTCACGCGCTCCCGCGCTGGTTCGGCGATTCCAATTTCATGACGGTAACAGCAGAGACGCGCGTCCACCCCGAAGACCTCTCCGTAACGTACACCCGCCTTCGAAAAGCCCTGACCACCTGATGTCCTTGGCCCACGGGATCTGCAGGCTAACCGACAAAGTTGGTGAGATTGCCGATGGGATGAATGCAAATGCGGATTTCATCGCCAGCGTGGAGGGTGAATTCATCGGGCGGGACGATGCCGGTGCCGGTGAGGAGGAAGCAACCGGAGGGGAAGACGTTATCGCGGAAGAGATAGTCGACGAGGGTTTGCGGGTCACGTTTGAGCTGGGCAAGGGTGGTAGCGCCCTGGAAAACGGTGCGGTTATTGCGCAGGATTTCCAGCGTGATTTCCGTGGAGGGGGACATGGGCTTTTCGCCGACGAGTATGCCGGGACCGAGGGCGCAGCTTCTGTTGTAGACCTTGGCTTGCGGAAGGTAGAGAGGATTTTCGCCTTCAATGTCGCGCGAACTCAGGTCGTTGCCGATGGTATACCCGGTGATTTTGCCGGAGGGGCTGCAGAGAAGAGCGAGTTCGGGCTCGGGGACGGACCATTTGGCGTCGGAGCGAATCGCCACTTTGCCGAGGTGACCGACGGCGCGGCTGGCCGTGGATTTAAAGAAAAGCTCGGGACGTTCGGCGGAATAAACGCGGTCATAAAAGTTGCCACCGCCGGCATCTTTTGATTCCTCCATGCGGGCGGAGCGGCTGCGAAAGTAGGTGACGCCAGCGGCCCAGACTTCTTGCGTGCCAATCGGAGGGGGAAGGGGTATATCCGGCAGAAGATCGGCCCCAGCTTGCAGTTTGGGGAGCGAGCGTAGCAGATGTTCGTGGAGATCATCGAGGGAGACGAGGGCGTCGAGGTTAGTGTCGGGGAGAGCGTAAGTCAGGTGTTCGTGCTCCAACAGAAGCGCGGCGCTTGTACGGTAGAGTTTCATGGCGCACGGAAAAGTAGCACAAGAAGGGCTAAGGTTGTGAGGCTGAGGAGAGATGGCGACGTTACTGCATCAGATCTTTCCCGGGGCGCTTAGTGCGGAAGAAGTAGAATGAGCCGGCGATAACAATAGAGAAGAAGGCCACGATGGCGACAAGGATCGCTGCATCGCCGCGGTCAACGCGAGCGCCAGGGACAGTCGAAAAGTGGCTGGACCATGCCGGGGCGTAGCCGAGAAAGGCGTGCGGAGCGGCGCTGCCGGGCGGCGTGGACGTCCAGGGTGCGTAGAAGGCCACAATCAACAAGCCCAAAAGGAAGCAGAAGATGAGAACGCCATAGAAGACCTTCATGATGACATCGTAGGGCAGCTGCGGATACAAGTGAATACGGGAAACGCGGTAGGCATGGCGCGACCAGCGTCTTTCAATTCTTCCCCAAACGGGTCGAGCGGTCGCGAAAATAGGTTACGCCAGCGGCCCAGATTTCTTTTGTGCCCGTGGCAAAGGTCCGGCAGCCCGTTTTCAACCGCCTGCCGGACGAGATTCGGTCACGAGCTTGAGCCCTTGGATTGAAGCAAAGTGCTTCGCGTTGTGCGTCATGAGCGTGACAGAGTGGCGAAGCGCCGAGCTGGCGATCCACAAGTCGTTGGAAGCGATGGGGTGGCCTTTGTCCAGAAGCGCAGCGCGAGTTCTTCCGTAAATTTTGCACAATGCAAGATCGTAGGGAACGATGGTGAGAGATTGCAGGCGTTGTTCCAACGCTGCGACACGTTTTGCGTTCCAGCGCCTGCGAGCGGCCCACACGTACAATTCGCCGACCGTGACAAAAGAAAGCACGACGGCTTTACCGCGAATGTGAGGATGGTAGAGGGCGGCACGTGTGTCTCCACCTTTGAGAAAGAAAGAGAAAACGTCGGTATCAAGAAGGACGGCGTCCATTGGGCAGTCAACGCCGGTTGCGGTAGGTCACCTCGAGGAACTCGTCAAGATCTTCTTCTCGCGGCCAGCCCCCGGCCAAGTCCTCGGGGTTTTCTAGCGACGTGATGCCCTGCGCTGCAGCCAGTTGTTCGAGCGAGCGGGAGGCAAAGAATTCCGACGAGCCGTCGGCAAGGGCTTGGGCGAGGCGGTCGGAGGCTGCTTTCAGTTCGGAGATGTCGGCGATTTAAAGGTGCTTGCGGCGGGTGGGCACGTAGATGCCGAGGGTTTCGCCGCGGCGGGTGACGGCAACCGGTGTGTCTGATTCAAGGAAGCTGGCGATGCGCTCGCGAAATTCGCGGACGCCGACTTTGATGGTGGCCACGGGCGCTGCCCTCCTTAAACTCAAGTGTACATCAAGGTGTACACATTAGCAGCACGTTTCAGACAATGGGACGAGCGCTGAGCCCTGGTCAGGACCTGAGCAGCCAAGACGAGATGACAAGACGCTGGATTTCGGAGGTGCCTTCGTAGATTTCGGTGATGCGGGCATCGCGATAGTTGCGCTCGACAGGGTATTCGCGGGAGTAGCCGTTGCCGCCGTGGATTTGGATGGCTTTGTGGGTGACGCGGGTGGCCATTTCGCTGGAAAAAAGTTTGGCGATGGCGGCATCCATGCTGAAGCGCGCGCCGGTGTCTTGCTTCCAGGCGGCTTTGCGGACAAGAAGGCGCGCGGCATCGAGGTCGGTGACCATATCGGCGAGCATGAATTGAATGGCTTGGAACTGCGAGATGGGATGGCCGAAGGCGAGGCGTTCTTGCGCGTATTTTTGGGCGGCTTCGAAAGCACCTTGCGCAATGCCGACGGCCTGGGAGGCGATGCCGATGCGGCCGCCGTCGAGGGTGGAGAGAGCCACTTTGTAGCCTTCGCCTTCGTTGCCGATGCGATTCGAAACGGGAACTTCGCAGTCAGTGAAAATCAGTTCGCAGCAGGCTGTGGCGCTGATTCCCAGCTTTTTCTCTTCCTTACCTGTCTTAAATCCCGCGGTGCCTTTTTCCACTAGCAACGCGGTGATTCCTTTTTCACCTTTTTCCGGGTGCGTGTTGACGTAGACGATGGCTGCGTCGGCGGCGCCGCCGTTGGTGATCCAAGCTTTTGTGCCGTTGAGGACGTATTTGTCGCCATGGAGCACGGCTTTGGTCTGGAGAGCCGCGGCATTGGAGCCGGCTTGCGGTTCAGTGAGGGCGTAGCAGCCTATTTTTTCGCCTCGGGCGAACGGTTCAAGGAATTTCTTTTTTTGCTCGGGGGTGCCGTAGCGGTGGATGGGATCGCAATAGAGAGAATTTTGGACGGAAAGGATTACGCCGGTGGAGGCGCAGCAACGGGAGATTTCTTCGATGACGATCGTGTAGGCAATGTGATCGAAGTTGGCGCCGCCTTCGGATTCGGGGAGGGCGATGCCGGTGAGGCCGAGTTCGGCGGCTTTTTTGAACGTGGCGTGGGGAAAGCGGCCGGTTTCGTCGAGTTCTTTGGCGAGCGGGCGGACTTCGGATTCGGCGAAGTCACGAACGGTTTTTTGGAGGAGAGATTGTTCTTCGGTTAGGTCGAGATTCATGGGCGCGGGTAGTTTAGCGCAGATGGGTTAGAGCTGACAGCCTGCGGACGAGTGCTGGCACAAGGAGGGGTCCATCCGTGAAGCGGTTTTTCCCGTATTATCCTCAAACACTATGAAGACACTATTCTCGTTCCTCTTATCGTTCCTTTTGGTTCTTCCGACAGCCCGCGCGCAGGAATCCGCGGCCAAATCCTCGAGACTCGCCTGGCAACCCTGGTCCGAATCCGTCTTCGCCCAGGCAAAGGAAGAAAAGCGTTTTGTCCTCCTCGATCTCGAAGCCGTCTGGTGCCACTGGTGCCACGTCATGGACGAAAACACCTACAGCGACCCGGCCGTAGTCAAAATGCTTCGTGAACACTACATCGTCGTTAAGGCCGATCAGGACTCGCGCCCTGATCTTTCTAATCGCTATGAGGATTACGGCTGGCCTGCCACGGTCGTCTTCCATGCAAACGGCCAGGAGATCGTGAAGCGCCAGGGGTATCTCGCTCCGGACGAAATGCTCTCGATGTTGCAGGCCATCCTCGATGACCCGACGCCCGGCCCGTCCGTACGTCCCGAAGCCAAACTGGAAGTGCCAGCCAATGCGCTCCTCACCGAACCTCTGCGACTGCAATTAAACAAAAACTATCTCGCTGGATACGACAGAGCAAACGGAAGCTGGGGCACCGACCAAAAACTTCTCGACTGGGACTCCGTCGAATACTCCCTGGTGCTCGCCAAACTGAATCGCGATACCGAGGCCGAGCACATGGCGCGTCAAACGCTCACCGCGCAGCTTCACCTTCTCGACCCCGCCTGGGGCGGCGTTTATCAATACTCGACCGACGGCGATTGGAATCACCCGCATTTCGAAAAAATCATGCAGATGCAAGCGGAGAATCTGCGCATTTATTCGCTGGCCTACGCGCAATTCGGCGATCCGGGCTACCTGCACGCCGCCCAGGAAATTCGCCGCTACCTGAAAACATTTCTAACCTCGCCCGAAGGCGCTTTCTACACCAGCCAGGACGCCGACCTCATCGACGGCAAACACGGTGGCGAATATTTTGCTCTTAACGATGCCGCCCGGCGCAAGCAGGGCGTCCCTCGCGTCGACCAACACATCTACGCCCGCGAAAACGGTTGGGCCATTAACGGGCTGGTCGCGCTCTACGACGCCACAGGAGACGCGGATCTTCTGAACGATGCAAGGCGCGCTGCTAAATGGATCCTCGCCAATCGCGCCTTGCCCGGCGGCGGCTTCCGCCACAACGCAAAAGACGCGGCAGGACCTTATCTCGGCGACACCATCGCCATGGCGCGCGCCTTCCTCTCCCTATACGGAGCCACTGGCGACCGCGCCTGGCTCGCGCACGCCGAATCTTCCATCCATTTCGCCGACAAGAATTTCCGCGATGCCAACTCCGCAGGTTTTCTTACTTCGAAAACTCCGACCGATCTCGCCTACGTCCCGCGCCCGCAACGCGACGAAAATGTCCTCGTAGCGCGCACCGCCAATCTTCTTTTCCACTTCACCGGCGACACACACTATGAAGACCTCGCGAAATTCGCCATGAAGTACCTCTCTGCCGTGCCCATCGTGAATCGCCTGCCCGCCTCCAGCGCGCTTCTGCCCGACCTTGAACTTAACCGCGCACCGCTGCACCTGACAGTAGTCGGTCGAAAAGACGACCCCGCATCGCAAGCTCTCTTTCAAGCAGCTCTGCGCTCTCCCTCCAGCTACAAACGCGTCGAGTGGTGGGACACCCGCGAAGGCAAACTCCCGAATCCCGACGTGCAATATCCCGAATTGCCGCGCGCCGCAGCCTTCATCTGCACCAATCGCGCCTGCTCCGCTCCCATTTTCAAACCAGAAGACCTGCAACCCCGCATCGACAAGCTCTCCGGCCTTCAGGCTTCACGATGACGCCATTCCCATTTGGCGATTCTCCATCCCGCCAATCATCATAGTATTCTTGCAGTGTGCTCGAACTGGACTGTGGTCTCGAATTCGATCCTGCGCGCGCGGAAGAGGATTTCTTTCCCGTGCTGCCGGCAAAACCCGCCGTTTGCCTGATCGAAATGCGCGCGCAAAACGGCGAACCCCTTTTGATTCGCACCCAGGACTTACGCCGCCGTCTGCAACGAATCCTGGGCCCACCCGATCCAGCCAGCAAGCGGCTTAATTTGCGCGAACTCGCGCGCGGCATTCGCTATCGCCTCACTGGCTCGAAGTTGGAGCAGACACTCACCTACTACACGCACGCGAAACAAATTTTCCCGAAACGTTACCGCGCGCTCATGCGTTTGCGCACACCGGCCGTCTTAAAAGTCAGCCTGCGCAACGCCTACCCGCGCTGCTACGTTACCCGCCACATTCCTGTCGACGAAACCGGCTCGCCAACGGCTGGCGCCTACTACGGTCCCTTCCCTTCCCGCAAAACAGCCAGCGCCTTCGCGGAAAAAGCTCTCGATTTTTTCAAAGTGCGCCGCTGCCAAATCAAAATTCGCCGCGACCCGGCTTTCCCGGGCTGCATCTATTCAGAAATGAGAATGTGTCTCGCACCATGCTTTGCAGGCTGTTCCAAAGAGGAATACGATGCCGAAGTTCACCGCCTCGTGCAATTCCTCGACACCAGCGGCAACTCGCTCCGCGCCACAATCGAAGAAGACCGCGAGCGTGCCAGCGAGGACCTCGATTTTGAACGCGCCGCCTCGTTGCACAAACGCGTTGAAAAGCTCGACGATGTCCTGCGCCTGCAACCTGAACTAGCCCGGCGTGTTCAGGATCTCAACGCCGTAATCCTCCAGCGCACTGCGGAAGAGCAATCGATTGGCGTGTTCGGCGTCCACAGCGGCCGCCTCGCCGAACCGTTCTTTCTCCGCTTCGGAGAAATCGCCAGCCAGCCCCGTTCCGCGGAGCGCATTTTCAAGGACTATCTCGAAGACCACACTGGAAGGACACAAGTTCTGGGCGCGGTCGCGCAGGACCCTGGCAGTTCCGCACCGGAAACCTCCGAGACGCAAGACGAAACTCCATCAGCAACACTCACCGCTGCCTCATCCACGGTTTCGAACGCAGCGCTTTCTGCGGCAGCCTTGCGTGAACAACTCGGCGAACACCTCGGCCTGATCTCCCGCTGGTTCTACAGCAACCCCCGCGAAGGCGAGATTTTCTTTCGCGAAAAAGACTGGCCCTACCGTAAAATCCTCAGGGCCTGTTCGCGTCTCCTGAATCCAAAGACTGCTGAACCAGCCGAGGGCCACACCCCAGCCCAATCGGGCGGGCCACCGATGTAGGGGCGCAGCATTTTGCGCCCGAGCCAGCATGATCGCGACGTGAAGGAATCCATGACGAAATCCGCCACAATAGAAGGAACAAAACATTACGCCAATAAATTCGCTGGCCGGGCCGCCGACGGCCACTTCCGCGAAGCGCAAGGCCTCGTCGTCTCCTCGCTCGGTATCGGCACTTATTTAGGACAGCCTGATCCGAAGACCGACGCGAGCTATACGGCCGCAATCACGGCCGCTGCCGAATCAGGCATCAATGTCTTCGACGCCGCCATCAACTACCGCTTCCAGCGCAGTGAACGCAACATCGGCGCAGCCATCAAGCAACTGGCGGCAAAAGGCTTTTCCCGTGAAGAATTCGTCGTCTGCACAAAAGGCGGTTACCTCACACCCGACGGCTCCATGCCCGAAGAACCCAATGAATATTTCTTCCGCGAGTATCTCCAGCCGGGCATCTTCACCGGGAAAGACATCGTCGCCGGCAGCCATTGCATCACACCGCGCTTCCTCGAAAATCAACTCGGTCGCAGCCTGGGCAATCTCGGTCTCGATTGCATCGACGTCTACTATCTCCACAATCCAGAAACACAGCTCGGCGAAGTCTCCCCTCCAGATTTTCTCGAACGCGTGCGCGACGCGTTCATCTATCTCGAGTCCGCGGCCGACGCCGGGAAAATCCAGTTCTACGGCATGGCCACCTGGAGCGGCTTCCGCGAGGAAGCCAAATCCGCTCGAGGCATGCAACTAGCCGAACTCGCGCAAATCGCCGAAGATATCGCCGGCAAGAAGCATCGTTTCCGCTTCGTGCAGCTCCCTTTTAACCTTGGAATGACCGAAGCGCTGACGCTCGGCAATCAATCCATGGGAGGGAAAGACCGCACGGTGATGGAAGCGGCGAGCGAGCTCGGCATCACGCTGATAGCCAGCGCATCGCTGCTGCAGGGACAAGTTGCCCGCAACTTGCCGGGATTCGTCGCCGAAGCCCTGGGCCTCGAAGACGACGCCGAACGCGCCCTCCAATTCGTCCGTTCCTCTCCAGGAATCACTGCCGCGCTGGTAGGAATGTCCCGCGTTGAGCACGTCCAGGCCAACGCGCGCCTGGTGAACGTCGCTCCGGCCACGGTCGACCAGTTCACAAAACTCTTCTCACGCGGCGAAAGCGCGTAATCTTGCGGCGCCGGTTTTACATCTACGCGATATGGCGATAGCGCCGATATTAAATCGTCGCTACATTCTTGGAACCCAATCCGCAATCGCGCGATTCACTTGATCCAGTTTCCCGACAAAGAAGTGATCCGCTCCGTCCACGACGACTATCTCATTTTCTCCCGCCGCAATTGCGACGACACTCCTAAGTTTGTCCACGGCGCCATACATATCGTTGCTGCCGCTCACAAACAGCTTTGGCTTTTCGCATTTTGCCAAATAGGAAAAATCCGTATTGTTCACCGGCGCTCCCAGCCCGATCAGCGCCGTGACGCGCGCATCTTCGCAACCAACGCGCAGCCCAACCCAACAGCCAAAGCTGAACCCCGCAACCAACAACGGGATCCCGGGATATTCCGCGGCAAGAAAATCCAGCGCGGCCCGCACATCGCCGCGTTCGCCATCCCCTCGATCGTGTTTCCCTTCGCTCAGTCCCGTCCCGCGAAAATTAAATCGCAAAACCAGCAGGCCCAGGGCATCCAACGATTTCGCCGCTTGATAGACGACTTTGTTGTGCATCGTCCCACCAAAGAGCGGATGCGGGTGGCAAACCACCGCAGCCTGTGCAGGCGTGCCGCCACTGGGGCTCCACAAGATAGCTTCGAGCCGTCCTGCAGGCCCGTCTAGGAAACACTTCCGAGACGTGTGCTGTGTAGTCATCGTTCTGGTCGAAAGAAAATCGAGTGTATCGCAACGCTGCAAAAAGACCGAACCCCGCAACGGCTTGGATTGACCTTGGTTAATCGATTGATCTTCTCGACGTGTTCCTGATCCTCTGTCAGAATCCCCGAAGCGTTCCAACCTGGTTTCGCACCACAAACTGTCACGCTTTCCACACCCCAATAATCTCTGAGAGTAACGGTACTCCTCTAGGCACCGATTACTTCCAAGTTTACTCAAACCCTTAAAACCCTCGTACTAGGACGTAATTCCCGCAATTTCGCGTTGCAGTTTGCGTGCCCCGATGTTAGCTTTCCTTCAATTCCAGCCCGCGTGGCAGACTCAAGTGGGAGGAGAGATGAGCGACGGATCCGACCGCCGCGAAGCGAGGCGTTTCAATATGACTTTGCCGCTGCGCGTGCTGACGCACGAACCCCACGGCTCTGAACTCGCGGCGCAAACGCGAGACGTCAGTTACCGCGGACTCTATTTCCTCGCGGAAACCAAGTTCGCCATTGGCAGCGAAATCGAATTCGTCATCACTCTGCCCGAGCAAGTAACCCAATCCAGCGACGTCAATATCCGCTGCCTCGGCCACATCGTCCGCGTGGAGCCCACCTCCAACGGCCGCATGGGCATCGCTGCGAAAATCGAGCGCTACGAATTCATGCCCGCGGCTGCTTCTGCCGCCTGAAGTTCTTGCCTCTGGTATTGCAAGTCCTCTGCGTCGTGGCCTTCTCGAAAGCACATTGCGTCTGGTACGAGGACAGATAGACATTTTCAACCCGTCGGGAATTCAGAGGGCGCGTTGCTCGATGGCTCTCGCGGGCTGGTGAGGTGTTATGGCTTCGCAGTCATCGCGGATATTCTCTTCGGTTCGTCTTTTTTTGGCGTGCCTGCTAGCTTTCGGAGTCTCCGCCGCCGGCCAACGAACCGTAATCCTCTCACAGGATAGGGCACGCGATCAGAGGGACGATGTGCTGCTCGCATCACCGGAAGAAACCTGTACGCTTGGTTTGTCGATCGCCTTCCCGCCAATGGGCCAATCAGAATCGTTGTTTGCCGTGCCTCAAAACGACAAGGTCGGATTGATAGATAAGACCGGCAAGATGGTCACCCCGCCGCAATATTCCTATATTTACGATTTCTATGAGGGCCTCGCGGCCGTTAGGGTCTTTAGCAAATTTGGATTTCTGGACGAAACAGGCAAAATGGCGATCCCGGCGCAGTATTCCGCAGTCCAATCCTTCTGCGAGGGACTGGCTGGAGTCGAGCTCGGGAAAAAGTGGGGCTACATAGACAAAACGGGCCGTGTAGTCATCGAACCCGCGTACGACTGGGTTGCCAATTTCCGCGACGGTTTGGCGGCAGTACGAGTGCGCAAGAAACTAGGCTATATCGATAAAACAGGAAAGATGATGATACCGCTCGAAGGTCGAGATCCATTTCCTTTCTCCTTCTCGGAAGGGCTCGCGCCCGTTCGAATCCACGGTCAATGGGGCGCGATGAATAAGGCCGGGCAGATCGTCATCCCGGCCCAATACCCGAACCAACTTCATTTTTCAGAAGGGCTTGCGCCCGTGATGGTCGACGGCAAGGCCGGATACCTCGACAAGAACGGACAGATGGCGATTCCCCTGCAATATAGGAACGCTTCCGATTTCTCCGATGGCCTTGCGTTCGTCAACCTGGATGGCAAGTTCGGGCTCATCGACCACACTGGCCGCATGATCGTGCCGCCTACATTTGAAAGAGTCCAAAGGTTTCGCGACGGTTTGGCCGCCGTGGAGGTGGAAGGTAAATGGGGCTTCATAGACAAGGCCGGCCAAATAGTCGTTCCCGCTCAGTTTGATGAGGAAGATTGTTCGGGCATGGGGAGAGGGAGTACTTCCGACGGACTAAGATTCTCAGAAGGCCTTGCCGCGGTCATTTTGAAATGCAAGTGGGGCTTCGTCGATAAAACAGGCCAGTCAGCTATTTCTCCCCAATTCGAGCGAGCGGCAGCATTCTCCGGAGGGCGAGCTGCTGTTATGCTCGGTGGAAAATGGGGATTCATTGACGCATCGGGACAACTGGTGATCCAGCCGCAATTTACCTCTGTTTCCCGGTTCTCGGGCGGTCTGGCGCGCGTACGGATCGGAGACAAATGGGGTTTTGTTGATGCGGCTGGCAAATTTGTTTGGGGCCCCGAAAAGATACCTCGGTGCATTGCGTGCTATTTCCTTCCGCCGTTAGCGTGAAGAGACGCCATTTGGCGAGTACAATGGCCTGGGCCGTGCGTTCCAGGTTCGAATGAATGGAGTTCTTTTTTCTGCCGGGGGAAATCTATGTATCACTACGACGCGAGCCTTGCTCTGGAAGAATTGAAAGAGGACGCGCTTTTGCCGCATCCCGTCAAGCTGCGCGACATGATTCTGCGCACGCAGCTCGGCCCGGAAGAAGCAAAGCTCTTGAATCACGAATTCCAGGACTATTTGACGCGCTTCGGCGAATTGCAGAGCGTAGCGCGCAGCGTGCTTGAAAAAATTGCTGCCGGGCGCCGCAAGCCTTCATGATGCGCGCCCCCGCAGCAGGAGCGCGTCGCGAATGACCACCAAGCCGCGTGTCCTCCTCTTGTCCGCTTCCTCCGGCGCGGGCCATGTCCGCGCGGCACAGGCTCTCGAAAAAGCTTTCGCAGCCCGCGGCGATTGCGTCGTCGAACACATTGACACCATCCAGTACGTCAGCAAACTTTTCCAGCGCATTTACGATCAGGCGTACATCGCCATGGTGCGCCACGCCCCGGACCTGATGGGCGTTCTTTACCAGCGCACCGATCAGCCTTGGCACAATCCGCGACGCCGCCTCGCTCTGGACCGCCTGAACACCGCGCCGATGATTCGCCTGCTCAAGAAAGTGCAGCCGGATTTGTGCGTTGCGACGCATTTTCTCGCCGCGGAAATCATCGCCTGGCTTATCTCCAAAGGAAAATTGCGCTCGCATAACGCCATCGTGGTCACCGACTACGACGTGCACGCCATGTGGCTTTGCCGCACCGTGGACCGCTACTACGTCGCCATCGACGAAGCGTCCGAATACCTGGCGCACATCGGCGTCCCGCGCGAAATCATACGTGTGACCGGCATCCCCATTGATCCGCTCTTCGCCAAACCCATCGACCGCACGGAAACTCGGCGCATGCTCGGCCTCGATCCGGCCGCGACGTTGGTCCTGGTTGCCGCGGGAGGCTATGGCGTCGGCCCCGTCGAACAGCTTGTGAATGACTTGCTCGCCTTGAGGCGCCCTATGCAGATCGTCGCCATTGCCGGAAAAAGTGAAAAAGTTCGCAAACGCCTGGAAGAGATTTCGCGTGCTGCTGGAAAGCTGCCCAGCGGAACGCCGCGCCTCTGTGCGGTGGGATTCACCACCGACATGGACAAATATATGGCTGCAGCCGATCTCCTCGTCGGCAAAGCTGGCGGACTGACGACCTCAGAAGCGCTTTCCCGCCATTTGCCAATGGCGCTGATCGAACCCATTCCGGGACAGGAAGAACGCAACTCCGACCATTTGCTCGAAGCAGGCGCCGCCATTCGCTGCAACAATCTTCCGGCCGCGGCCTGGAAAATCGCCGGTCTTCTGGATAATCCTGTGCGCCTCGCGAAAATGCGCGAAGCCGCCAGCGTCATG
>CAJCHZ010000044.1 GCA_903970165.1 Betaproteobacteria bacterium | reverse complement strand
CCCCCACGCGGCGTCGCTGCATCAGGCTTTCGCCCATTGTGCAAGATTCCCCACTGCTGCCTCCCGTAGGAGTCTGGACCGTGTCTCAGTTCCAGTGTGGCTGGCCATCCTCTCAGACCAGCTAACGATCAAAGCCTTGGTAGGCCGTTACCCTACCAACTAGCTAATCGTGCGCGGGCCCCTCCTTCGGCGCCTCTCGGCTTTCATCCTTGCGGATCTTATGCGGAATTAGCCTCGCTTTCGCGAGGTTATTCCCCACCAAAGGGCAGGTTACCCACGTGTTACGCACCCGTGCGCCGTGCGCCACCTGTATTGCTACAGGCGCGCACTCGACTTGCATGTGTTAAGCACGCCGCCAGCGTTCGCTCTGAGCCAGGATCAAACTCTCGTTTGAAACTGGTAGCTTGGCGAAAAAAAATGCCCTCTGATTTGCATCAGAGAGCCAGCCTGCCAAGCGAATTAATGTCGCTCGATTTTACTCAGACCATTCGGGCTCGAAAAGGCCGAATGGTTTCGAACGGATTCTGGCACATCGTATCGGTTGTCAAAGAGCAGAACCCCCCTGTCTTGCAGAAAGGTACGTCCACAGCCCAAGGAGAATACGACGAGCGTTCCGAAATGTCAACACCATATTAACGATTTCCACAGACTTCCACAGACGGCCTTTCTCATTCGCGATAAGGCTTTTATCACAAACGAGTTACGCGCATTCCTCCCCTTGCCGGCAACGAATCAGTGCTGGACTTCTTTGCGTTTTGAAATTAGCCTTGCGCACTTCGCGCGGCCAAAAATCGAAATAGGCTACCGCGAAAAATGCACGCCGTAGCGCTGGCGCTCTCGGCTGTACGCTTTGTTTCACACGGGGCAAAAGAAACCGCAGAGGCAAAATGCTTGAGCTAAATCACCGGGGGGCTACATTAGAGATGACCACGGCATTCAAGAAGTGGACGATTTGCGCAGGACTCTTGTGCGCGGCTGTTTTGAATCTGCCGCCCCAGATGCGCGGACAGAATGCTTCTGCGCCCGAACAATCAGGCCCCTACCCCTCGCTGGAAATCCGAAACGTAACCGTGATCGACGGCTCGGGCGGGCCGGCGTTTGGGCCGGTCAATATCTATATCAAGGGTAATCGCATCGAGCGTGTCGTCTCGACCGACGCCATTTCCCGCAAGGAGAAAGATGACGAAGCAGCCGGCGGCAAGCCGCCGAAGCAGGCCGATCGCGTGATCGACGGCAAAGGCATGTACGTAATGCCGGGCCTGATTGACGTGCACATCCACATCAACTCCAGCAAAGACGTGCCTGCGGAATACATCTACAAGTTGCTCCTCGGACACGGCGTGACGACCATTCGAACGTTCAATGTGGGGAATGACGACCCGAGGGCAATGGTCGAGGAAAAGAAAAAGATTGCTGCGAACCAGATCATCGCCCCGCGAATGTACGTCTATCCGTTCTGGGGACGGGGAGATGATCCGAGGTATTCAAATCCAGATGGCGCAAGACAGATTGTGGACGAATGGCACGCGCTGGGGGTGGATGGAATCAAGGTGATCGGCAAGCCTGGGCAATGGCCCGATGTGTTTCACGCCATTGCCGATCAAGCGCGCAAAAACGGCATGGGCGTAGCGGTGCACATCGGGCAGGATGGCGTTTACCCCATGAACGCCGTACAGATTGCGAGTGAGGGCGCTTCCACGATTGAGCATCACTATGGCTATCCAGAGTCTTCCTACACGACGAGGACGATTCAGGATTTGCCGCCGGGCTACAACTATTCGAACGAAGCCGATCGCTTCCTCGAGACGGGCCGGTCATGGCTGCAAGCGGATTTGCCGAAATTGCACGGCGAAGTGATTCATTCGCTGCTGGATTCCATGCACAAAAACGGCTTCATCATGGTGCCGACGTTCAGCATCTACGAAGCAAACCGCGATGTGACGCGCGCAGCGAATCTGCCGTGGCACTCGACATACACTTTGCCCGTCGTGATGGATTCATTTCTGCCGAACCCGGCGCATCATGCGTCCTATTTTTATGAATGGACTTCGAACAAAGAATCCGACTGGGCGCGTGCTTACAGGCGGTGGCTGGACTTTGTGAATGACTACAAGAATCAGGGCGGCGTGGTAGCGGTGGGCTCCGACACGGGCTTCCTGTTCGAACTTTGGGGCTTCGGAACGATTCGAGAATTGGAAATGCTCGAAGAGGCAGGATTTTCGCCGCTCGAGACGCTTCACGCAGCGACGGAGAACGGCGCAAAAGTGGTGAAAAATCCGGAGCTTGGTTTGATCCGCCAGGGATATCTCGCAGATCTGGTCGTCTTAACCGAAAACCCGCTCGCGGACGTAAAGGTTTTCTACGGAAACGGCGTAACGCGCGTAGGCGAAGACCGCAAAGAAGTTCACGAACAATGCGTCAAGTATACGATTCGAGACGGCGTCATTTTCGATTCGCAAGCCCTGCTTAAAGATGTGCGCGATATGGTCGCAAAAGCGAAGCTGCCAAAGCGGGAGGGAACAAAACCATAGGGGATTACGGAGCCTTTCCTAGAACAGCTTTTTGACGCGCTAAGTCGGATGAAGAGAGCGCGGACGATCCGATACCCGCGGAATTGCAGTAACGGAAGGGCGGCAGCCTAAATTTCCTCCGGGACGACGTACGGCGCGCGATACGTGCCCCGCAACATGCGTGTGGCTTCCTCGTCGCCAATGACCTGCTCCTTCGCAGGATCGAAATTCAGGGTGCGGCCGAGCCGGTAGGATGCATTGGCCAGGTGCAAAACGGTTGTCGAAATGTGCGCTTCCTCAATCGGCGAATGAATGTCTTCCGCGCGACGGCTGCGGACGCACTCGATGAAATTCGCATAGTGGTCGCCGGAAGCTTTTCCGGAGGGACCAGGTTCAAGCTGATTCGTCAGCCACGTTTTGTAAGCGTCGTAGCCATCAATGGCAAGGACGCCTTTCGATCCGTAGAAAATGTTGCCGATGGTGTTGGTCTTCGCGTCTTGTGGACCGAGGGCCTGTTGTCTCGGGACGGGCACTTTGTAGGAAGCCGGTTTAATGCCGGCGGGTGGGACGGCGCTGCGACCGTATGCGCCAGAGCCTATCTCCGCCTCATGATTGGTAATCCAGTGGCGCACTTCGATTTCCATCAACCTGCGCTTGCCATTCGAATCATTGAAATAGACGGCGGTGTTCAGGGTATTCGGGGTTTCCTGGTCGTCGTCGAACATAAAGTGGCCGCCCATGGAGGAGACGGATAGCGGAAAGCCCACACCCAAGCCCCAGCGGGCGATATCAATTTCATGAATGGCCTGATTGCCGATGTCGCCGTTGCCGGTATCCCAGATCCAGTGCCAGTTGTAGTGGAAGCGATTTTTTGTAAAAGGCTTCAATGGCGCCGGCCCCGTCCACAAATCATAGTTGACTCCGGCGGGAACGGGCTCCTGCGGGGCTTTGCCGATGGTGTTGCGCCACTTGAAGCAAAGCGCGCGCGCCATGTACACGTCGCCGATCGTTCCATCGCGCAAATGACGAATCGCTTCGATCATGCCGGGATTCGAACGCGACTGGCTGCCATGCTGGCAAATGCGGTTGTATTTTTTCACAGCGCGAACAAGCTGCCGCCCTTCGAACCAATTGTGCGAGCAAGGCTTTTCCACGTAGACGTCTTTGCCGGCCTGACAGGTCCAAATGCCGATCAGCGAGTGCCAATGATTGGGGGTGGCGATAGAGACAGCATCAATCTCTTTGTCTTCGAGCAGCTTGCGAATATCTCCGTAACCATTTGGCTTAGGCGCACCTAGCTTCTCGACATCGCTGAGGCGCTGATTCAAGACGCTTTCGTCCACATCGCACATAGCCGCGATTTCGACGCCCGGCACATGATGGAAACCGTGGATGTGGTCCACACCGCGGCCGCGCAGTCCGCAAATGGCCACGCGCACGCGATCATTTGCGCCGAGAATTTTGCCGCCGAGCGCGAGAGCCGCGGCTCCAGCGCTGATTGCTTTTCCAGTCGTCTTCAGAAAGTCGCGCCGTTCGATTTCCATGTTCGCCGCTTTCCCGGGAAATGCGCCCGCACAAGCCGGATAGTATAGCTCCTATAACCCTTGGTGAGCGCAAGCAGCGAGGCTCGACCCGCTTGCCGAGCAATTGTTACCATAACCGCAGACTCCATGACCATGCAGGTTTCCTCAAAGAAAGGTTCGCGCCCCAAGAACGGCCGGCTGGCGGCTCGTTTGCTGGAAAGCGCGAAGCGCCTCTCCATGTTGCGCGCGGGTGAGCGCGTCGCCGTAGCCGTTTCCGGCGGCGCGGATTCCATTGCCCTGCTGCTCCTTCTGCGGGAGTTGCGCGAGAAACTCGGCATCGTCCTGAGCGTGGCTCACCTGAATCACAAACTGCGCGGCAAAGCTTCTGACGCCGACGAAAAATTTGTGGGCAAGCTAGCCGCCAAGCATAAGCTGCCATTACACGCTGAAACCGTGGATGTAGCAGCAAAGGCCAAACGCGAAAAAGCAAACCTCGAGGACGCCGCAAGACGCGCGCGCTACGATTTTTTCTCGCGCCTGGCCGCCGAGGAAAAGGTCGATTGCGTCGCCGTGGCGCATACCGCGGACGACCAGGCGGAAACCGTACTCGCTCATATCCTGCGCGGCGCCGGACTCGCGGGCCTTGGTGGAATTCATCCGCACGCGGGATGCGTCGTAAGACCCCTGCTGCATTTTCGGCGCGAAGAGTTGCGCTCCTGGCTGCGTCGCAAAAAGCAAACATGGCGCGAAGACGCAACGAATCAAGACACAACGCGACTGCGCGCGCGTATCAGAAAAAAGCTCCTCCCACTTTTGGAACTTCAATTTCAGGCCGGTTTCGTCGAGCATCTCGTCTCTCTGGCCGATCTCGCTCGAGAGGATGAAACATTCCTTGACGCGCTAGCACGGGAGCGCTGCGAGCGGCTGGCCACGCAACATCTCAACGAAACACGCATCCGGGTCACAAGCCTGTTGCAGCCGTTTTCAGAAAAAGGCCTTTACACCGATGACCCGCAAACCGCAGAGGTCGCAGGAAAAAAAACCCCCTCGACGGCCCTGACCAAGCGTATGCTCCGTCGTCTAACAGAAGAGCGAAAGCGAGGAACGGGCCAAATCACAGGGCAACACATCGACGCGGTTCTGCAATTGGCGCGTCGAGGGGAAAGCGGCAAATGGCTGCAACTGCCGGGCGTGGAAGTTCGCCGCGAACGCAACGAACTGATTTTCCGTGCGAACGTCCCAGGCAACAAACGCGGCGCAAATAAACACTCCGCCGCCGAATACGAGCACAACATCGATTTTTTAGACGGCGCAGCAACATTCCGCCTGCCCCAAGTGGGGTGTGTATTCCGCCTCAGGGTGATTGACTGGCTCACAGAGAGAGAGGAAACTATTCACTCAGGGGCGGTCTTGGACCGCGACAGGCTGCGTGCACCCCTGGTGCTGCGCAACTGGCGTCCAGGCGACAGGCTGCAACCCGCAGGCCATCAAAAAGCGCACAAGCTGAAGCGTTTGTTGAACGAAAAGCACATCAGCCGCTGGAAGCGCGACGGCTGGCCAGTGCTTACCAGCGGGGGCGTTCTCGTTTGGTCGCGTGGTTTTCCGATTGCCGCAGGGTTCGAGCCGAACGAGAAGACTCGATCAGGGATTTTGATCGCCGAGGAAAATGCTTGATGCGTGGCGGCCCAGCGTCCGGATCGAGTAAGCCAGTCAGCGCAGCCTATTCCGCGGCGCGAATTGGCGCCAGAGTCGTCGCCCTTGGCAAGGAAATTTCGCGGGCCTACAAAGGCCGCTGCCTGGATGTGGTCGTAACGCTGGACCGCGGCTTCGTTTTCGCCGCCGACTTAATCCGCGCGTTGGACACCTCGGTTGTATGCCACTTTGTGCGCGAGGATGTGCGCGATGTGGATGACGCGGGACGCGAACGCCGCGAAGTTTATTTCGGTGCGCGCCCCGAGCTGAAAGGCCGCGACGTCCTGCTCCTCGACGCTGTGCTCGAGAGCGGCGTAACGCAGGAATTTCTTCTGCGGCGTCTGGGGGAATGCGAACCCAGGTCGCTGCGTTTGGCGGTACTGCTGGACAAGCCCATGCGGCGGCGCGTGGGCCTGGACCCCGATTACTTTGGGTTCCGAACGGCATCTAACGAAGTATGGGTCGGTTACGGCCTGGCGGCGTCCAATGGAACGGGGCGGAATCTTCGAGCTCTTTCCGCTGGGGCGATTCAGGTGAAGCGGCGAGGCAAAAAGAAGTAAGATACAAGCATCCGCCCAGCCGCTTTCACGTGGAAGAAGATTCCGCGGGACAAAGGTGAGGACAAAGTGAATTCCAGTTCTACGGCAAAAACAATTTTATTCTGGATCTCCATCGTCTTCCTCGGCGTGATGCTGTGGAAGCTGGTCTCCGCGAACGGGAGCCAGCAGCGCGAGCTGACGCCGAGCTATAGCGAGTTCATGGCGAAGGTTGACGCCGGGGACGTCAAGGAAGTCACCATCTATCTCTCGCCGAACAGTTATGAGCTCCAGGGCGAATACAAGAATCCTCCCAACACGAAATTCGTCGCCACGGTTTACAAGGAAGGCGCTCCCGACCTCGTCAAGCGCCTGACCGACAAAGGCACGATGATCAAGGGCATGAAGGAAGTGCACAGCGGCGACTGGATTTTAATCCTGCTGAACGCCGCGCCTTTGATCCTGCTGGTGGGCTTTTGTTTGTTCCTGATGCGGCAGATGCAAGCCGGCGGAAACAAGGCGCTGAGTTTCGGCAAGTCGCGCGCCCGGCTGCTTTCCGCACAGCAGAAAAAAGCAACCTTTAAGGATGTTGCCGGAACCGACGAAGCCAAAGAAGAGCTCCAGGAAATTATCGAATTCCTCAAAGACCCGCAAAAATTCCAGAAACTTGGCGGGCGCATTCCGAAGGGCGTGTTGCTTGTCGGGCCTCCTGGAACGGGCAAAACACTGCTTGCGCGGGCCATCGCCGGCGAAGCCAATGTCCCGTTCTTCTCCATTTCCGGTTCCGATTTCGTGGAAATGTTTGTCGGCGTCGGCGCAAGCCGAGTCCGCGATTTGTTCGAACAAGGCAAGAAGAATGCCCCTTGCATCATTTTCATCGACGAAATTGACGCCGTCGGCCGCCACCGTGGCGCAGGCCTTGGCGGTGGACATGACGAGCGCGAGCAAACCCTGAACGCCTTGCTCGTCGAGATGGACGGATTCGAATCCAACGAAGGCGTCATCCTCATCGCCGCCACAAACCGCCCTGATGTTCTCGATCCTGCGCTTCTGCGCCCCGGCCGCTTCGACCGCCGCGTCGTCGTTGCCCGCCCCGACGTGAAAGGCCGCGAAGAAATTCTCCGCGTGCACACCCGCAAAGTGCCTCTTTCGGATGACGTTGAGTTGTCCATCATCGCGCGCGGCACACCGGGCTTTTCCGGGGCTGACCTCGCAAATCTCGTGAATGAAGCCGCTCTCTGGGCCGCCCGCCAAAACCGCAAATTCGTCATGATGGTCGACTTCGAGATGTCCAAAGATAAAGTGTTGATGGGCGTCGAGCGCAAGTCCATGATCCTCTCCGACGAGGAAAAGAAAAATACCGCGTACCACGAGGCCGGACACGCTCTGGTCGCGGCTATGACCCCCGGTGCCGATCCAGTTCACAAAGTCACCATCATTCCGCGCGGCATGGCGCTCGGCCTCACCATGCAACTCCCCGAGGATGACAAGCACACCTACACGCGCGAATATCTCGAATCCATGCTCGCCGTCCTGATGGGCGGGCGGTCCGCGGAAGAAATCTTCCTCGGCCACATCACCACTGGCGCCGGCAACGACATTGAACGCGCCACGGAAATCGCCCGCAACATGGTTTGCGAATGGGGCATGAGCGACCTCGGCCCCCTCGCTTACGGCAAGAAAGACGAAGCCATCTTCCTCGGCCGCGAAATTAACCAGCATCGCGACTACTCCGAGGACACCGCTATCCAGATCGACAAGGAAGTAAAACGCATCGTCAGCGGCGGCTACGATAACGCCAAACGCATCCTTTCCAACAATAGAGAAACCCTCGAGCGCATCGCGCAAGCCCTGCTCGAACGCGAAGTCATTGACGCCAACGAAGTAAAGCTGCTCATGGAGGGTAAGCCCCTGCCGGAAAAACCGCGCACGCCGCCTCCTCAGGCGCCTCCAGCGCCCAGTGCCGATCCAAAGGTGGTTCGACCCGAATTGCGCCCTGCGCCAGGATTCACGCGCGGGGAAAATCCGGCGAAGGCTTAGCTCGCGGAGCGGTCAAAATCAGGCAAATTGATTAACCTTTTGGGGCACGCTATCGTGCCCCTTTTTTACTGGGTTCGGCAGCGCGGCCGCATCTTGGCTTTAGGGAAAGCATTAGGATGCTTATCGTTCTAAGTGGTTTACCCGGAACTGGAAAGACGACAATCGCTCAGGAACTAGTGCGCCGGCTTGGTGCCCTATACGTACGCATCGATTCGATCGAGCAAAGGGTTCGGGACTGCAAGGTTGAAGATTCACGTCTCGACGTTGCAGGCTACACCGTGGGCTATGCCATTGCCGGCGATAATTTGCGCCTCGGGCAAACGGTCGTAGCGGATTCAGTGAATGCCTTGCCCGTGACTCGAAACGGTTGGAGAGATGTCGCGCGGCAGGCCCAGGCGGAGATTTTAGAAGTGGAAGTGACTTGCTCCGATCGCAGCAAACACAGGGCACGTGTTGAGACGCGCACTACCGGCATTCCAGGATTGCGCCTCCCGGATTGGGAGCAAGTCGTTTCACGCGAATATCATCCGTGGGATCGCGAGCGCATCGTGGTGGACACGGCGGGCCACAGCGTTGGGCAAGGCGTTGAGCTGGTCTTAGAGGCGATTCGGATACGAAAAGAGTAGAATGTCCACATGGGACTCAAAGACAGCGAAAATCTGAACATTACGTGCCCATGCTGCCAGGCTAAGTTGGTGGTCGATCCCATCTTTGGAGCGGTGCTTTCGCATGAAGCGCCGGTGAAGCCTGGGCCGAACGTTGATCTTGAAAATGCCCAGGGGATTCTCGCTGAGCAGCATCGGCAGCGCGAAGACAAGTTCGCCGATTCCTTCTTCCAGGAAACTCACAAAGAGGACATCCTCGCGAAAAAATTCGAAGAAGCAATGAAAAAGGCCAAAGACGCCCCGGCAGGCAAACCTCTCCGTGATTTTGATCTGGATTAAAGCAGGACAGGAGTTCCTGCGTGTCTCTTTTCTTTTTGCGCCCGGCTATGTTCTTTTTACGAACGTTCAGCAAAATGGCCGGCAAGCCCACCCACGAAATCGGCTGGCAAGGATGTCTGCCCTACTGCCTTGAAACACCGCAAGAAATTCCGCCTGAAACTCCGCTCCCGAACGTTAGTCCTCGGCGAGCGCACCCTCATCATGGGCGTCCTGAACATGACGCCAGACAGCTTTTCCGATGCCGGCAAATTCTTCGACGTACACGAAGCGATCAAGCATGCCGTCGCCATGGAGCGCGATGGCGCCGACCTCCTCGACATCGGCGCGGAATCCACGAGGCCGGGTTCCCGGAGCGTCGCTGCCGAAGAAGAACTGCGCCGCCTGCTCCCCGTTCTTGGCGCGCTTCGCCGCGTCGTAAAAATCCCGATCTCCATTGACACGCAAAAATCCGAAGTCGCGGAAGCCGCTCTGGATGCTGGCGCAGAAATGATTAACGACATCTCCGGGTTAAAGCACAACACACGCCTGGCCGAAGTCGTCGCGGAGCACGGCGCCCCGCTCATCTTGATGCACATGCACGGAGAGCCCAGCACGATGCAAGAGGGCCCATTCGCCCGGGACGTTATGAAAGATGTCGCGAAAGGCTTGCGCCAGTCCTTGGCAAAAGCTCGCAAAGCAGGGGTCCCCGACTCGCAAATTATCCTGGACCCGGGCATCGGGTTCGGCAAAAGCTATCCGCAAAACTACGAACTTCTCCAAAAACTTCCACAGCTCGCAAAATTGGGTTATCCGTTGCTCGTAGGTAGTTCTCGCAAAGGATTTCTCGGCGCCACGCTCGCACGCGACGGCAAGCCCGCCCCGCCCGAAGGACGCATCTGGGGCACCGCCGCCACGGTGAGCGCAAGCATTTTATACGGCGCACACATCGTGCGCGTGCATGACGTGGAAGAAATGGCGCAAGTCGCTCGAGTCGCGGATTGCGTTGCTTATCCGCACGTCCGCTCGCATGGAATGGGCCGGCTGCCTCGCGGCACTACGCGCGCTTAGGGCTTTAGCTCCAGTACGTCGGTCGTCTCGCGGTCGACCGCCTGCTTGCTGTAACTCAGCGGAAAGTATTTTCCATGCGCCCACAGTGGCAGCAAATCGTCGTAATGCACGCTGCCAGGCTGCCCGCTCTGCCCAGGCACGTTGACGCCTACGCCTTTGTCCCAGTCGCTCAAATCGAAAATCTCTCGATAACTCGCGCCGCTCAACTGGTTGAACGATCCCCCGCCAAAATAAGTAGCGTCCACAGTGGAGTTTTCGCCGGGTCGCGGAACCGGCCCGCGATTGAAAACTTCCTTGGCACCTGGCACGATTCCGCCAAGCGGGTGAACGAACGAAGCGCGGTGCACCTGTCCCCACGCCCAATTCGCGGGATCGCTCCCCAATTTCGCCACCAGCTTTTCCTTCGCGGTGTGCAGCGTCTCCAGAAGAAGCGCATCGCGCGCAGCTTCGGGATTTTCCCCGAACACGCTCGCGCGCGCTTCCCCCAGCTCGTCTACGACTCTCACGGAATACAATTTGCCTGCGGCCTTTTGCGCGTCCGCGGGAACGATTTTGGCGGTGACTGCGTCGCTCAGCTCCAGCATCCAGAACTCATAAAGCGTGCCCGCTGTGGAATCCTCCGTAAACGCGCAATTCCAATCCAGCAGGAGTTTCAACGAAGCGTCCGCCCCACCACCGGCATTGGACGCCGCGTGTTTTAACAAACTTTGCAGTTTGCGCGCCGGTATCGGCACCACGTCGTTCTGCAAATTCTCCATATCCTCGACGCTCAGCTTGTGCCCGCTTTTTGCCGCCCCGCTCAAAACTTCCGTGATGCGCCCGAATCGGTCGGGAGGCGCCCATTGAAAACCTACCGCGTAAGGATAGTTCTCCGGAATCATTTTGTGATTGGCACTCGCTACAAATTCCGAAACCGGATTATACGTATGCGGCAGCTCGGAATTCGGCACATAGCCGCTCCACGCGTAGCCGCCCGTTTCCGTCACAGGTAGCAATCCCGTCCAATTCTTCCGCAGCGGCGCAAGTCCGGTGGAATGTTCGCCGATGTTGCCCGCGCGATCCGCGTAAACAATGTTCTCGGACGGAACTTTCCACCGCGGCATCGCCTGTTCAAATTCCTGCCAATTCTGCGCCCGATCCAGAGCCAGCGATCCCAGATAGCCCGCCGTCCCAGGCTCCGCGCCGACCCAATGCAGCGCCAGTGCCCTTTTCCCGTCCTCCCAAAGCACCGGCCCGTGCCGCGTGAATTTCAGCTTCACCGTCACCGCAGACGCTCCGCGAACGCCGATGCTCTCTGTTTTCACTTCCATGCGTTCCCAGCCATGCTCCGTCTTATACTGTTCCGGATCGGCGGGGTTCAACTCCGCGAGATATAAATCCTGCTGGTCGAGACCAAAAATCGTAAATCCCCAGGCGATATTTTCGTTGTGGCCGACGGCAACTCCCGGCAGCCCAGGCTCCCCCGCACCAATCACGTTCCATCCCGGCGCCACGAGATGCACGATGTAGCGCAGCGAAGGCTCGGCGATGACGCGGTGTGGATCGTTGGCCAGCAGCGGTTTGCCGCTGGCCGTCAGCGAACCGGATACCGTCCAGTTGTTGCTCCCCTGTACCGGCGTCTCGCGAAAATGCAGCGGCACGTCGCTCCCGACGAGATTCTGAAGCAACGCCGGCGACAAACCGGAATAATCCGTTCCCGGAGATGGATCGAGCTTCACCCGCGGATCGAGCTCGACAAGCTCCGTGGCCTTTTCTGGCCCAAGAAGCGCAACCAGTTGCGCGTCGTACAACTCGCTCGCCCCATTTCCAGTCACCGAATACGCCGCCATGCGGTTCAAACAATCTTCCGGCTTCCACAGCTCAGGCTTAAAACCGGCGAGCTGGAATTCCAAAGGAAGCCCGGTGCCACCCGGCTTCTGAATTTCCTCGATGTAGGCGTTAATGCCCGAGGTGAATGCCTCGAAAATTTCTTTCGCGTCCGTCGAGTAACTTTTGTATTCGGCATCCATGTCGCCGCGGTAGCGCAGCAGCCGCGCGCTGGTGTCACGCTTCACATAGGAAGGACCCAAAATCTCCGCAAGCCGCCCCTGTCCGGAGCGTTTCCACAATTCGATCTGAAACAAGCGGTCCTGCGCCACCACAAATCCCTGCGCAAAAAACAGATCATGCTGGTTTCGTGCGTAAATATGTGCCACTCCCCAGCGATCGCGCTGCACGCGGACAGTCTCGCGCAACCCATGCACAGTTAGCGTCCCGCGAATCACAGACAGCGCCGCTTTGGCGCGCGCTTCCAGACCCGCAGCCGCCGTCGCTGCGGCGCCCTGTGCGCTAGCCTGTGGCGCTGCTGGCCCTCTCGCCCCACCCATTCCCGCCAAAATCAGCGCAAGAACCAATACAGTTTTCTTCATCGCGAATCCTCTTGAGACCTCCCAAAAATGTCGGTGCGTCGGCCACAAACCAGTACTGTATGTAGACTCGACCCTTTTGACGGCAGCACTTATAAGCTCGTCTCTAAGTGTTGATTAGAAAGGGCTTACGGAAACATTGAACCCTTTAGATGCAACACTTACAAAAATCCGCAGGGGCCCTCAAAGTACAAATAGCCGGGAAACCGAGCGTGCTTGCCTCTGTCCTCGCCTCTCCCGGCGTGGTCCCGCACCCCGTTTCCCGCAAGGCGCCGCGAGCTTATACTACTCCGCACCCGGATGCACGGCTTGACGCCATAACCACTTCTCGCCATCGCTAATCCGCCATCGGAGACCAAACGAATGCGCCGATCCGTTTTTTTCCTTACGTTCTTGCTTCTTTACTTCCTCGCTTCCTCTCTCTCCTCCCCACAGCTTCCTCCTCCGAAGGATTCTTTGGCCCCGGCACAATCCAGCCAATCCGCCGCCGCTTGTTCAACCACGGACGCCTCCAGCTGCGCGCAAGCCGCCGCCAAAATCCTCCCTCAAGTCATGGGCCCGTCCCCCCTGGAAGAAAACCTCCGCCGCCTAACCGACGAAATCGGCGGCCGCGTCACCGGCTCCCCAGAAATGGCCAAAGCCGTCCAGTGGGCGGTCGCCGCCTTCCGCGCCGAGGGCGTGGAAGTTCATACAGAGAAATACACACTGCCTGCCACCTGGAGCGAAGGCGACACATCTCTTTTCCTGACCCAGCCGGCGCCCGATCGCACGACGCACGATGTTGTCAGCAATAAGCTGCTCGTCAATCTGGTCGATCTTTATCACTTCCGCGCGCGATCCGAAGGCTGGGGGCCAGCGACTCCCGCCGGCGGCCTTACCGGGCCTGTGCTCGATTTAAATTACGGCACGGCCGACGATTTCTCGCATGCGGGCAGCGCCCTGAAAGGCGCGCTCATACTCATTCACTCCGACATAGGTACGAGCTGGGCCGATCTCTTCAACGAATACCTGCGGCCCCTGGAAATCATCCGTCGCGCAATCGAATCCGGGGTTTCCGCAATTCTGTGGACCAGTGCGAGAGACGGATTGCTGGCATATCGCCACACGAACTCCTTGACGGGACAAATCGATAAGATCCCGCAAGCCATCGTGCTTCGTGAAGACGCCCTCCGGCTAGCTCGTATACTTGCCGCGAATCCCGGAAAAGTGCAGGCTGTGCTAAATATGCCCAACAAAATCGGCGGCCCCATCGAACAGCAAAATGTAGTCGGCGAAATTCGCGGTTACGAAAAGCCGGATGAATCCGTAATCCTTGGCGCGCACCTGGACTCGTGGGAACTCGGCACAGG
Source organism: Betaproteobacteria bacterium (assembly GCA_903970165.1). Lineage (GTDB taxonomy): Bacteria > Acidobacteriota > Terriglobia > Acidiferrales > UBA7541 > Acidiferrum. Next base: position 96,757 of record CAJCHZ010000044.1, on the reverse strand, counting down.
CGCACTAGACAACGGCTGCAACGCAGCATTGGTAATTGAAGCCGCCCGCGCCATCAAAGCCACTGGCCTTCTCCCGCGGCGCACCATTCGCTTTGTCCTCTTCAGCGGCGAAGAGCAAGGCACCATTGGCTCGTTTGAGTACGTGAAAACCCACCGCGCCGAGCTCGACAAAATCCGCGCCATGATCACTTTCGATTCCGGCGACGGCCGCGTCACCGGCTATTCGCTGGGCGGCCGCCGCGACATCGCAGCCGGTGTTCGCGAAGTGCTAAAGCCGCTCGAGTCCTGGGGCGCCAACGATCACACTTACGACGCCAGCTTCGGCACCGACAATTTCGATTTTCTCCTTGAAGGCATCCCCAATCTCGTTGCGAATCAGGAAATCTCAAATTATTTGGTGAACTACCATGCCGCCTCGGACACACTCGATAAAGTGGACATCCGCGAGCTAAAGCTGAACACCGTGCTGGCCGCCCTGACAGTCTGGGGAATCGCCGACCGCACCGAACCTCTTGGCAAGCGCCTAACGCGTCCCGAACTCGACGCCCTCATCAAAGAGACCGGCCTCGACGAGCAAATGAAACTCCTAGGCTATTGGGACGACTGGCGATCAGGCAACCGCGGCCGCAAGCCTTGAGCCCTTTTCTGCGCGTCGCACGGCCGGAAAAACTGCGTTACTTTTTCTTGTGAATCGTGTATTTAGGCACCGTTCCGGCAGCCACAACCGTGTGTCATTGTGTTCTTTTGGACAGTCCACTCTTACGCAGCACGGGGCAATTTGTGATTTGCTTCCCGGTATACTGGAAGTGTGACTACAGACTCTCTCAACACGCAGGGCTCTAAGCCGTCGCGCATACTGGCCGTGGATTACGGCCGCGCTCGCATGGGTCTAGCCGTAGCTGATCCCGGCGCCGCCCAGGCTTCTCATCTGGCCTCCATGGATCGCATCAACCGCAACGAAGACATGCGCCGCCTCCGCGAAGTGGTCCGTGAACACTCCGTCAGACAAGTCGTTGTCGGCTTGCCCCTGCGCCTCGATGGCACGCGCGGCGAAATGGCCGAAGAAGCCGCCCGTTTTGGCAAGCGTGTCCACAAGCAACTCGGCATCCCGGTGGAGATGGTGGACGAGCGCCTCACCAGCTGGGAGGCGGAACGCCTGCTCGAAGAGCAGCAAGGCCGCACCATCCACGCCACATCGAGCAAAGGCAAACAGCGCCAAAAACAAAATGCGCGGCCCGACGTGGACGCCATGGCCGCCGCATTAATTCTCAACGAATATCTGGATCGCCTGCACGCAGAGACATCCGCTCAGGGTGAAAAAGAAGCGAAGAAAGCGGCTCAGGCATCTAAATAGTGAGGCTGACTTGAAGAGAGTTTTGCTCATCCTGTTTGTTCTCGTGCTCGTCGCCGCAGGAGCAGGCGCGTGGATGTGGTATTGCATCACGCAGCCCTATCTGGCCTTTGCGCAGGAAGGCGTTTTTGTAACCGTCCCTCACGGCGCTTCGAGCCGCGCTGTGGCTCGTCTTCTCGAAAGTAATGGCGTGGTCCGCAGCTCGATCGCCTTCGAAATTTACGCGCGCCGCCATCCGCGGCGCAATCTCGAAGCCGGCGAATACTTCTTCGACAAACCCCTGGCCGGCCGTGACGTTTTCTGGAAGCTCGCCAAAGGCGACATTTACAAAATCCCCTTTACTGTCCGCGAAGGCGAAACTCTCTACGACATTGCCCACGACCTCGAAGCCGCTCATTTTCTCTCCGCTGACGAGTTCATCAAAGCCGCGAGCGACCCGACTTTGGTTCGCGACATGGACCCGCATGCCCTCACGCTCGAAGGCTTCCTCTTCCCCGCGACGTATCAAATGCCGCGCCATCCCGTAGCGGTAGAATTGACCGCTGCCATGGTGAAGAAATTCAAGGAAGAATGGTCGCGCATCTCTGCATCGGCGGCAGGCGACGACAAAACGCGCACCGCGTCGGGCTATCCGATGTCCTCGATCGTCACGCTGGCCTCGCTCGTCGAGCGCGAAACACCCAAGAGAGACGAGCGCCCTCTCGTCGCCGGCGTCTTCGAAAACCGCCTTCGCAAAGACATGATGCTGCAATGCGATCCCACGGTAATCTACGCGCTCGAACAAGAGGGCCGCTACAACGGCACGCTCACCGGAGCCGACCTTCACGTGCACTCGCCCTACAATACGTATGAGCATACCGGCCTTCCGCCGGGCCCGATCGGCAATCCCGGCGAAGCTTCTCTCCACGCGGCTCTTCAGCCCGCCCAAACCGACTACCTCTATTTCGTAGCCAATACGGAGGGCGGACATTTTTTTAGCTCGACACTGGCCGAACACAACCACAATGTGACAAAGTATCGCCGTCTGCTTGCGGGGCTCCCGGCCGACCCGCCGCCGCCCCCGCCGCAGGCGCGTCCGGCAAGCAAAAAGAAGGCGCACGCCAGACAGCGCAAAGGCACGGCTTGATGACCGATTCGTTGAACACGAAAAAAGACCTCATCCTCGAAACCGCAAGAGAAATTGGGGCCTCGAGATGGACACTCGCTGAAATCGATCAGCTACGCCGGCGGCTCCAGGCCGAACACGGCGAAGCCGGCAAGACCAGCTCCGAATATATTGCCGACGTCCTGAAAACGGCGGGCTGGAAGGTTCTCACCACGCTCCAGGAAGAAGCCGAAGAGCAGTACGAAGAGGAATTTGAGGATTTGCTGCACTTCAAAACCCTGGAAGACGCCGAAGTCAGCATCATGCGTCTCGATGAGCTGATGCGCAAATTCAGGTCCCAAGGGGAAAATGCCGCCGTCGAACGCGTACTCGGCATCGCCCGCCTCGGAAAGCGCCGCGCCGAAATGATTTCGCGCAATCACAAGGTAGAACCCAACAAGCGCGAGGAAAAACTGGAAATCGCCAGCTGGTTCCGCATCTGGCTGGAAACTCCGGACGCCTTTTTCGACTGGCTCGACGTGCGGAAGCAGTCCCCCGACTTCAAAGCCAAATTCCCCCAGTCGGAGTCCCTCGAATGAGCCTTCCCCCGGAAGCGCTGCCCGGAAACGCTTTCGAATTGCCGGCTCTTTCTCTGGACGTGGAAGCGCTGGACCTCGGACCGGGCGTTAAAGCCGTTGGCCTGGAGCTCATCGAAACCAATAACCGCGAACCGGTTCGCGGCAAACAGGCTGCGGAAATCTGGTCCGCCATCCTTCCTGCCGTTGCAGGCGACGAACACTACGCTCTCGATTTTTTCAGTCACCTCGAACGCGTCAGGGAATTCTGCAGCGCACGCGACATTAAATTTCGCGAAGCGAGCACGCGCTGCATCGTTCTCCAGCAACCACGCCAGAGCCAGCTTTTCGAGCTATTCGAGCGCTTTGCGGGCGAAACCTTCGGCATCCGTGCGGGCGCCGCGGCGGAATCGCCCGACGCGGCTCTCGAAGGCGAGCTATCCAAGCGCGGCGTGGACGCCTACCAGCCTGCCTACGAACGCTACTATTTTTGCGCCATCTGCGAACCCGAAGACGGCTGGGTGACTCTCCTCAGTCCCACTCTCTGGGCCAGTGAAGTCATCCGCCGGGTCCGCCCTGCCGCCCAACCCTTTGACATCTACATCGCCCGCCCGCACTAGGCCTGCAACACGCAGCTTTTTTCTCTGTGACCTCTTTGTCTGTGCGCCGAGCGCCGGGATAAACCTGGCGCTACACTTTTCTCTTCCAAAACAAGGACCTTGCAAACAGGGAATCCCGAGAATATAGTCGTTCTTCGATATAGCGATTATCGGACTACCAATGCCAAAACGTAAGCTCGACCCGCTGCCCTCCGCCGCTTTCCAAATCCTTCTCGCCCTCGCCGGCGAAGATCTGCACGGCTATGCCATCATGCGCCAAGTTGCCCAACAGACTGACGGCCGCATGCGCCTGGGCCCGGGCACTCTCTACAGCTCCATCCAGTCTCTCCTCGAAGAGAAATTTATCGAGGAGCTTGACGCTCGCGTGGACACAAAAGCGAGCCCGGATCGCCGCCGCTATTACCGCCTGACCTCGGCAGGCCGCAAAATTGCGCGTTCGGAAGCCGAACGCCTGGCCGACTTGCTGCGCGTCGCACGCACGCGAAAAATTCTAAGGGGGGACTATGTCTGAAAAGATATACGCCTTGCTGTTGCGCCTCTATCCTTCCCATTTTCGCCAGGCTTACGGCGATTCCGCCATGCAACTGTTCCGCGACCGCGCTCGCGATGAAAAAGGATTTTTCCCCAAGCTCCGGCTCTGGCTGGACATGCTGGCGGATCTCGTCATCTCCCTCCCGCGTGAATATGGCAATGCCCACTCGGCGCTAATCGCCGCTCCGGTATCACAGCGTTTGGAAGGGGCACCGTCCTTCTTTGTTCTGGAAAGCGAAGCGCCGCGTCCCGGAGCACTTCTGCTGGGTGGGGTCTTGTCGCTGACGGCGCTGGCAGCCTTCCCGGTTCTGCTGAGCGAGCTCCATCCTCGAACCCAAAACGGCAGCTCTGCCAGCGGGCAGCAACTGGGCCGCTCCCAGTCTTCGCCGCAGCAAGCTCATCAACCGAAGTCGCAAGACCCTGGCAAACCGGCAGACCGAGCGGCGGCAGGAAACGCGAATCTGGACGATGCCGAGCGCCAACGCGTGGTTGACGCAGCGGTTGCGGATCTAAAGCAGTACTACGTGGATCGAGAAGAAGCACAGAAGATGGCGGATGCCCTGCTCGCGCACCGGAAGCGCGGCGAAGACGACGCGGCCGCGAATGGCCAAGCCTTAGCCGGCCTGCTGACCAAACAGATGAGGGAGGTAAGCCACGACATGCACCTGGAGCTGGCCTATATCCCGGACGCCATGCTGGCGTCCCGCTATGATGCGCTGGGCCGCCCGCTGGAACCAACCCCTGACGACCGGGAGCATTTTCGGTCGGCGATGGAGCAGAACAACTGCACCTTCGAAAAAATCGAGATGCTGCCACACGATATCGGCTACCTGAAGCTCAACTCGTTCCCTGATCTTTCCATCTGCCGCCCAAAAGCCGAGGCAACAATGGCCTCCCTGAACCACGTCAATGCCATCCTCTTTGACTTGCGGGACAATCGCGGCGGCCAGCCGGAAATGGTGTCATTCGTGGCCGGATACCTCTTCGACCATCCAGAGTATTGGTACAACCCAAGGGAAAACACGACGCAGAAGTCGTGGACGCAGTCTCCTGTTAAGGGAAGCAAACTGGCTGACAAGCCGGTGTACGTGTTGACATCCGCCAGGACTGCTTCCGGAGCGGAACAGTTCTGCTACAACTTGAAAATGCTGAAACGCGCCACGCTGGTCGGTGAGACGACCAGTGGCTCCGCTCATTCCGGAGTGTGGCATCGGATTGACGAACACTTCGGAATGGGTATTCCAGAAGTAAAGCCTGTCAATCCTTACGCCAAGAGCGATTGGGAAGGAACAGGCGTCGAACCAGACGTAAAAGTGAAGGCCGAGGACGCCCTGAAGACGGCCGAAGATCTGGCGCTGCGCAAACTCCAAAAGAAGTAAGCCCCCTGCCTGCTCTACCCTGCCTGCTCCTTACCTACCTTGCTCCTCGATTTTTGTCTGTTTGCTATCCTCGCTGTCATAATGAGATATGCAGCCAATGTACGCGTTTGCATGTGGTTGCAGGATTGCATTGTTTATCAGAAAGGTTCGGAACGACTGATGCAGAGCAGGTTGGCGTGCACATTTTTGGTGACACTGGCGGCTCTTTCTTGCGGGTGCGGTGGCGCCATCAAGGAAACGCAAAAGGTCGCTCCGACGCAAAGAGCCGTGGCTCTGGACGCCACCAAAGAGGACCTGCTCGATAAATACAATGCCATAGCCAAGGGCGTCAAGAGCCTGAACATGACCGTCGAGCTGAAGCCTACCGCCGGTTCAAAGTACAGCGGCGTCATCGAGGACTATCACGAAGTGAAAGCTTTTCTGCTCGCGGAGCGGCCCGCCTATGTGCGCATGATTGGGCAGGCGCCCGTCATCGGCAAAACGGTTTTCGATATGACGAGCGATACCGACACGTTTCGCGTCTCGATCCCCTCCAAAAACAAATTCCTGGTCGGCCCGATCGGCATGGACCGCAACAGCAAAAATCCAATCGAAAACCTCCGCCCGCAGCATTTGCTGGACGCTCTCCTCTGGAGCGAAATCCGCAAGGAAGAAGAAGTGCTTTTTGAGGAGTTCAACGACGAGCAGGCAAGGTACTATATTCTGACCGTTTTGCGTGGGGGCCGCGAGCGGGAACTATTGCGCAAAATCTGGTTTGACCGGGCCAATCTGCAAATCGTGAGATTGCAAGAATTCGGCCCGAAAGGCGCGCTGCTCTCCGACGTGCGTTTCTCGGACTGGAGACCTCTTGTAGCGGACCAAGAAGGAACTCCGTTGAGTTTCTCTTCGTTCCCGTTCGCCATTCAAATCGACCGGCCGCATGACGATTACCATTTGAACTTGCAGGTGACCAAGCTGGTGCTGAACGAAGACATTCCGGCTGACCGCTTTAGACTCGAGCAACCCGCGGGCTCGGAATTAGTTCACGTCGGCGATGATGCGGAGAAAAAAAAACCATGATGGGCGAACTGGTGGTACGCAATCTCATCCATCGCCCGCTCCGTACTCTCATCGGCGTCCTCGCTGTCGGAGTAGAAGTGGCGTTGATCGTGTTGATCGTTGGCCTGACATCGGGAATGCTCTCGGAAACCGCCAAACGAATCGAAGGCATCGGGGCGGATATTATGGTGCAGCCGCCGGCGGCATCCATCCTGATCAATTTCAGCGGCTCGCCCATGCCCACAAAAATCGGGGAAAAACTTGCCGAGCTGAAGTACGTCCAGGCCACCGCTCCGGCATTGCTTCAGTTCAATTCCTCGGGGTCGGTGGACACCATCTGGGGGATCGAGCCGGAGAGTTTTCGCGCCGTCTCCAGCGGATTCGTTTTCCTCGAAGGCCACGATCTCGAAGGTCCGGATGACATTCTCGTGGACGACTGGGCCGCAAAAGCAAAAAATCTCAAACCGGGAGACACTTTCAACCTGCTGAATCACGACTGGCACGTCGCGGCCATCATCGAACACGGAAAAGGCGCCCGGCTCTTTGTCCCGCTCACCACGCTTCAGGATCTTGTCGGGGCGCACGACAAAGCCTCTATTTTCCTGATCAAGTGCACCAGGCCCGAGCACACGGAAGACGTCATGGCGGAGGCCCGCCAGCTTATTCCGGGTTACACCATTCGACCGCTCAGCGCGTTCCTATCTTTGATGACCTCGACGAACATTCCCGGCTTGCAGACTTTTATTAACGTGATGATCTGGCTCGCCGTCACCATCGGCCTGCTGGTGGTTTTTTTGACCATGTACACCACCGTGATCGAGCGCACTCGCGATATCGGCGTGCTGAAATCGCTAGGAGCAGGGCGCGCCTTTATCGTTCGCGCTCTGTTGACGGAATCGGCTGGGCTTTGCCTTATTGGGATTCTCGCGGGAATTGGCCTGAGCTATTTGGCGCGCGCCGCCTTTCTCGCCGGCTTCCCCACTCTTTCCATTCTCATTACCTGGCCGTGGATTTTGCGCGCCGGGGGAATCGCCTTGCTCGGTGCGATGCTCGGCGCGAGTTACCCAGCGTGGATAGCCAGCCGAAAGGATGCGGTAGAAGCGCTGTCCTACGATTAAAGGACGGATGAAAACTCCCCGCCGGCCGCTCAGTAGAGGGAAGAACGCAGCCATTAGAGAAAGGGGATTTTAGCCGCAGACCGTCGCCGCGGCTAGGCACAGATGGGAATCACGGCTACAATACGTGAACCTGCCGAAGGGCTGACAGTCCCGGGAAAAAAGAGCTTGGACCCGATATTAAAAACGGAAAACTTGTGGAAGCTCTACCGCGCAGGAAAGGTGGATGTACCCGCGCTGCGCGGCGTGAATTTCGCGGTAGCGCCCGGAGAATCGGTGGCCGTCATGGGCCCCTCTGGCTGCGGAAAATCTTCGCTCCTCTACGTGATTGGCGGGCTGGCGCAGGCCTCGAAAGGCCGCGTCCTGGTGGATGGTAACGACCTATCCGCCATGAGCGACGCGGAACGCACCAAATTGCGGCGCAGCAAAATTGGATTCGTCTTCCAGCGCTTTAATCTTCTTCCGACGCTGCCCGCGAAAGGCAACATCGCCATCGCCCAGTTCATCCACGGAGACGGTTTCGATCCCCACCGTTTTGAAGTGGTCACGAGCCTGCTCGGTCTCGCCGGGCGCCTTCAGCATAAACCTTCGGAACTCTCCGGGGGCGAACAGCAGCGCGTGGCGATAGCGCGCGCGATCATCAACGAGCCAAAGATTCTTTTGGCCGACGAGCCTACCGGCAATCTTGACTCAAAAAATTCCGAAGTGGTGCTCCAGATGCTCCGTCAGCTCAACAAGGACCTGGGCCAGACCATCGTCATGATCACGCACAACCCCGAGGCCACCGCCTATTTTGACCGCGTGGTGCACATGCGCGATGGCGTGATTGTCGACGGCGTCCCCGCAGACTGAAATGGCCAGCCTCGGACAAATCTTATCGAAGACGTTTTTCTGGGCCTACGAGCGCGGCACCTGGCAGTACGACCTCGCGGTAGGGTTGATTCTTGTTTTTGTATTGCTTACGCCCCGCGCCTGGTTCCACGACCAGCCCCAGATGGGCCTTCCGGCAAACACTCCGGGGCAAGTCGTGCTGCTCAAGAGCGAAGGTGGAACCGACACTTACCGTGTGGATACCCGCATCCTCGCGCCTCCCGCGCAGACGCCTGCGCTCGAAAATGAGCTCCATAACGCCCTGCAAAAGTCGCTCCCGGATCTTCACAACAAGCGCTTCACCATCGCCAACATTGAGCCGGTGCGCGACGCGGATGGAACGGTGATCGCTTACCAGGTGGAAATTCACCATTAGCTGCAAGGGAACTACGCTTCTGGAGCAAAAGCGGCCAGCGCCATTCGCCGAGCGTGCGTCTTCTGGCGGGGCCGTTCCAATCAGCGGAAACGCAGCGCAGCGTTCTTGCATCTCTACCTATATGCTAGGATTTGAACGCACCCGGCATGACAAGAGTTTGACTATGAACAGGGGTTTCTATTGCTGAGACGTCAGGTTGCTTTACTCGTTCTGGGGATTGGCGCCGTAGTTCTCTGTGCGCCCGCGAGCCGCACGCAAACAGCCGGGAAGTTGACCACCGAAAGCGTCCTCGCCATGATGGACCGATCGGCCAAAGATTTTCGTAGCCTCACCGCGGACATTGAAAACACGAAATACACAGCGGTAGTGAAAGACACCTCGGTCGAAACCGGGCAGATTTTCGTCCGGCACGATCAGAAAATGCGCATTGAAATCACCAAGCCCGAGCCGCGCACAATTCTGCGTACCGGCGATTCCCTGTTTCTCTATAACCCCAAAATCAAGCGCGTCGAAGAATACGACCTCGGCAGAAACCGCGCCATGATTGACCAGTATGTCCGCCTGGGATTCGGCACCAAGAGCGAAGACCTCAAGAAAAGCTACCTCGTAACGTTTACTGGCGAAGAGGATCTCGACAACAAGAAAGCCGCGGTGCTCGAGCTGACTCCGAAGTCCGACTCCGTTCGTAGCCAGATCACGAAAATTCAGATGTGGATTGACGAATCCAAGTGGCTTCCCATCCAGCAAAAGTTCTACGAAGCCGGCTCGGGCGACTATATCCAGTTTCACTACTCGAACGCGATGAAAAACCTGAAGATCAACGAATCCAAGTTCAAGCAGGACTGGCCCAAAGACACGACGCGCGAAAAACCCCACGCTTAATTCAGCAGGATTTGCAGGTCAATCGGCAGACGCGCGTTCGGTCGCAAGAAGTTGTTCCTTGCGCGAAAGCCCCCATCGGTAGCCGGCCAGGTTTCCGTCCTGACGAACCACCCGATGGCATGGCACCACGATCGAGACTGGATTTGTGGCGCAGGCGCGGGCCACGGCACGCACGGCTTTGGGGTTTCCGAGTGCGCGGGCAACCTGCGAATAGGTGCGCGTGGCGCCGCGTGGGATGCGCTGCAGTTCCTGCCAGACGCGGCGCTGGAATGCCGTGGCTTGCAAGTCGAGGGGCAGATCCACCTGCGCAGGCTTGCCTTCTATGCGCTGGACAATTTCGCTGACCCATCGCTGTACACCGGCAGCCGCGGGCGAGATTTCCGCGCGCGGATATTCATCTCGCAATTCTGCGACGAGTTTGCTTGGCGTGTCCCCCAAATAAACCGCGGAAACGCCGCGCTCCGTGGCCGCAACCAGAATTTTTCCGAGCGGCGATTTTGCGATCGTATATTCGATTTTCATGCCTTTTCCTCCCTTTCGATAAGTTGCCGGGGTCATTCCGAGCTGCGCGTTGCTGCGTTCGTAGACGCGGCTCGATGAGCCGTAGCCGGTTTCGTAAAGCGCGTCGGTAATATTTTTTCCACCGCGAAGCAGGCTCTTAAAGCGCTTCACTCGTAAAGCTTCAGCGAGCTCGCGAGGCGCAAGGCCGGTCACTTGCCGCACGGCGCGCCGCAGCGTAGCAGCGTTTGTATTCAGCTCGAGTGCAACCGCGGAGAGGCGCACGCCTTCTTCGCCCGATTGCGCAAGATATTTTGCCGCGCGCGCAACCAGCGCCGCAGAAGCCGAAATTTCATCAGGACGGCAGCGCAGGCAAGCGCGATAGCCTTGTTTTTCGGCTTCTTCGCGCGTGCGAAAGAAAACAACATTGCGCCGCAACGGCCGCCGCGCGGGGCAGGATGGCCTGCAGTAGATGTGTGTCGAACGCACGGCCAAAACGAACTGGCCGTCTGCACGAGCATCTCGCTGAAGCGTGGCGCGCCAGTATTGCGCCGCCTTGCGCGGCGAGACTTGCGCGGAAGCAGCCGCGCCCGCATTCGCTCTTACTTTGTTCATCGTTTCCATACTACGAAAATAGCGCAGCCCATAAATCAAATCTATCCGGAAAGGCGCGCCAAAGTGGATTTGATCAGAGCTTTTTGAAGGGCAACAGGCGCTATGCGAAAAGAAAAAACAGGCAAACAGCACGCTTGAGCGATGCAGGTGCGCAGCGTGCTGCGCGCCTACTACTAAAAGATATTCACGCCTCGCCTGGCGTAGGCACGACTTCCGCCGCATCGGCTGGATTCTTGTGCGGCGCGGTGATGACGAGAAGAACCGCCGTAAGAATGACCGCAGCCGCAAGCGCCGTCCGCAGTGTGATCGTTTCCCCCGCGCCAATCCATCCTAGAATAAGGGCTACCACCGGGTTGACGAACGCATACGTCCCCACCCGCGCCGCGGAGCTCTTTTTCAGGATAAACACATAAGCGGTAAAGCCGATCCCCGATCCAAACACGATGAGATAAGCCACCGCGAGCCAGGAGCGGAGCGATATGGCCGCAAAGTGCACCTGATGCACCTCCCCGGAGAGAAACGCCACGATCCAAAGCGCTGATCCGCCGACGAGACTCTGCATGGCCACCCCGAGCATAGGCGAACTCGTCAGGTCGTTGTGTTTCGAATAGATGGACCCCCAAGCCCAGCAAAACGAACCGACGACCAGAATCCCCGCGCCGGTCAGATCAACGCGATCCGAGCCTCCCAGATGCGCTGGCCCCACAAGCAGCGCCAGACCGCTAAAGCCCATAACCAGGCTGGCAATGACTCTGGGCCCTGGTCGCGCTCCTCCCGGCCGGAGCCAATCGAATACGACCATCCAGAAAGACACCATAGCCACCAGCAGAGCCGCCACGCCCGTCGGAACGGTGCGTTCCGCAAGGCAGACGCCTCCGTTTCCCATCAGCATCAGCAACAATCCGGTAATCGTGGCAGTGAGCCACTGCGTGCGCGTTGGCCGGACGCCGGTCTTCCAGCGCAGTATGGGAAACAGCAACAGTCCCGCTGTCAGATGACGCAAGGCGGCAAGCGTCAGCGGCGGAAAAGACTCGATTCCTATCGAAATGGCAAGGTAAGTGGAACCCCAAATTATATAAACCGCGGCGAATGCGAGGATGAGAATCAGGGCATCGCGTTTCTCGGCGTCGCGAGTATCGGTTTTTGCCGCTTTGGGAGAGAACATTCAGTGCAGCCTGAGCAACTTAGGCTAAGGGAACGGGGACAAACGGTCGAGCGCCATATTGGCAAATATTCACAATGCGTGGAGTGACGGCGTTACGAGATGGGGTACTATAACCAAGTGTTTTAGTTTAAGACACTTCGGGCGTTTGGGCGGTTTCCCACAGGTTGACGCGTACGCCTTACGATGGCATTTTATCCACCCATTCATCTGAGTCTGGGGGCCGCACCAACCTTTATCCGAAGTGGAATTTGGTAACGAAGTGGAATTGGGCCCGGTTTTGGCAGCACTGAATTGGCATTTTTGTAAGTGTTCTCTGAGGGCGTGATGGGCGCGACACACCGCGCAAGGCCGATTCCATCGGCGGAAAACCAAGCACTTGGGGCGAAGGCCGCGCCGCTGCTACAACCGGTGCCCGTCGAGCCCGCGCGCATACCTGCTCTGCGCGTGACGCCGTTGCTTAAGCCGGGGCAGCCGCGCCGCTTCGTGCGCGTGCCCACACACGCCGTAGGCGTTCACAGCGAACAGCGGGAATACCCGCGCGCAACCCTGAAACTCCCACTGCGATTACGCGGCGTAAATTCCATCGCCGAAGACTTCCCCGTAACCCTCGTCACCCGTGACATTAGCTCGACAGGAGTATTCTTCCTCTGCCCCAAAGAAATCGCCATGGGAGCGACGATTGAGCTGGAGATCGTCTTGGTCAGCCGTCCCATGGGCCACGGAAGCGTCGTGATCGCCACAAAAGCGCGCGTAAGCCGCGTCGAACCCGCCGCAATGCCCGGCTGGTACGGTGTAGCCGCTTCTTTCGATGACGTCCACTTCGACCGCGACGACAACGTACCTTCGCGCTTCCTGCAACCGTAGGATTTCCCCGCGATTTGTGTGTTCTCTTTTTTCCGCCGCTAAAAGCAGAGCAGCCCTACCTTCACAACTGACCGACGACCAGTCAAAGCGGGCTTCACGGCATCGTGGATGACGCACACATAAAGGAGAAGCGGGTCAACAGGGACCGATTGGCGCAGCGGCTGGAAAAACTCTGTTTTCGGGCTGTCGGGCTGCCTTCTAAGTAGCTCTAGCTACCCGCCTCATACCCGGCCAAACGCCGGAGAAGGTCTCAAACCGGCGGTTGGCTGGGCCGGCGCGCGCCCTGCGCGACGAGCATCTTAAACTGCGGGTCGTTGTGAAGAATCTTCAAATCAGGATCGTTCATACACCAGTTCGCATTTGAATACCCAGCATCCAAAGCACGCCGGAAGGTTTCGAGCGCGTCCGCTTTCATTTCCAAAACCCCATAGGCACACGCCGCGTTGTAGAGAATATTCGCGTCCGTGGGTCGCATGGCCACCGCAATCTTTATGTGCATGACGGCTTCCTCTGGCTTTCCCAGGTTGGCCTGGTCGGCCGCCAGCAAAATCCGCGCCCGCACGTCATCGGGAAACCGCTGTAACTGCGTCTCGAGCACTTCCATCTCTCGCCGCCGCAACCGCTCGGCATCCGCTATCCGCCCCAGCTTCTCGAACGCGTTGATCAGGGGAACCAGCGCGTTATAGTCGTTGCTTACGATTTCCAGCGCACTATCCGCCAGCTCGGCTGCCTCGGCATAGCGCCCCGACGAAAAATACGCGCGCCCCAGCACGTCGTGCGCGCCTTCGCATTCCGGCTGCTTTTCCACGGCGCGCCGCGCCAGCTGGATGGCGTCGTCATAATGCTGCTGCGCGTACTGGATGCGGGCCCGCGCGGAGAGCACATCCGGCATTTCCGGAGCCAGCCACTCGGCTTTAGCGCAGGCCACCAGCCCCTTCTGGACATAGGCCGGGTCTGGGCTGCGAAACTCATGCATGCCACCCCAAACGTGCGCAATTCCCGCGTACGCCAGCGCAAAATTCGGATCCTGCTTGACAGCCTCTTCGTACATCGCCAGTGCATATTCAAACTGCCGCTGCCGCAGGTAATTCCGTCCGCGCAGAAAAAAATCGTAAGCCTGGGGATTGATGGTCGCTTTCTTCGCGATGACCTTTTCTTCCTGCGGCGAAAGGGTGATCTCCAGAGCCTTGGCGATGCTGAGTGAAATCTCCTCCTGAATGGCGAACACATCTTCCATCTGGCGGTCGTAGCGTTCCGCCCACACCGAATGCCTTGTTGTGCTTTCGACAAGTTGTGTCGTGATACGCAGGCGATTTCCTGCGCGCCGTATCGAGCCTTCCAGCACATACATGGCTCCCAGCTTTTCTCCCACTTGCGGCGCGGTCACCGGCTTGTCGCGAAATTGCAGCATTTCCGAGCGCGGAAAAATTTCTAGCCGCGCGATCTTGGACAGTTCCGTGACGATGTCTTCCGTCATGCCGTCGCGGAAATATTCGTCTTCTTTCGCACCGCTTAAATTTTCAAAATAGAGAACGGCGACAGTCTTCTTCTTGGGTGCCTGCGGCGTTGCTTGCCTGCCCGTAGACGCGCCGGTGGCCGCGGCGGCTCCCGCGCCACGCCCGGCGGAATCCACGCGGCTCGACGAATCCAGGTCACGCTTCAGCCGCTTCAGGTCCGCTCGAACTTCCGCTGCGCTCTGGCTACGCAGATCGCGATCTTTTTCCAGCGCCTTGGCAACGAGGCGGTCCAGAGCGGCCGGAGCTTTGGGATTGGCTTTCGAGATCGCCTCCGGCGTTTCATTCAGGATGCGGTTGAAAATGACCGCCGACGTCTCTCCCGCAAAGGGCAACGAGCCCGTGGCCATCTCATAAAGCACCACGCCAAACGAAAACAAATCCGTACGCGCTTCCAGTTCTTCGCCGCGTGCCTGCTCCGGCGACATATAGGCCACCGTGCCGAGCGAACTTCCCGGACTCGTCAGGTCTTCTGCGGGAACACCGATGGTTATATTGGAATGCGCGTTCGCTCCGCGCGAGCAGGCTTCCGCAGAGCCTTTTACGAGAGTCATCTTGGCGAGCCCGAAGTCCAGAATCTTGGCGTGCCCGCGTGCTGTGACAAAAATATTCGCCGGCTTGATGTCGCGGTGCACGATGCCTTTGGCATGGGCCGCGTCGAGTGCATCCGCGATTTCGATTGCCAGCGTCAGCAGCGTCTCCATGTCCAGCGGCCGCCCGGAGATTTTATGCTTGAGAGTATTTCCGTCGAGGAACTCCATGGCGATGAACGCCTTACCATCGTAGTCGCCGATATCGTAGATCGTGCAAATGTTGGGGTGGTTCAACGCGGAGGCGGCCTGCGCTTCGCGGCGGAAGCGGCTCAGCGATTGCACGTCGTGCGCCAGATCGTCAGGAAGAAATTTCAGCGCCACGGCTCGTCCGAGGCGCGTGTCTTCCGCCTTGTAGACGACTCCCATGCCTCCGCCTCCAAGCTTTTCGAGGATGCGATAGTGGGAAACCGTGGAACCAATGCGAGAATCGGAGGCCGGCATGAGAGACTCGATGTTAGATTTTCCGAGCCAAATAATCAACAAAAGCCGGGCGGCGTGCCCTGCTTTGGAGTGCGAAGCCACAGCGCAGTGAGTTAGATATTGACGGCGTTCTTCAATGAGTGGGGCCGAAAGCTGGCGAGTTAACGCCTCAGAACGGACGAACAGTTGATTGAACATTTGAGTCGGACTCCTTTTTGAAAGTGGAAAGGCGATCCGACTCTGCGTCGTCAACGTCTGACAAACCACTGCCGTATAGAGGGCTACGGCCAGCTAATCGTCAAAGCGGCCAGAAAGTCCTTGCAACATTCTTCATCGTCTTAGCAAAGATCTATATCGTTGCTAGTACAAACATGTCGGGTTTGCAGGAGTTAGGTTTCTCCGCCTATTTTTTTGGGCTTATTATGTCGAGGACAACAGCAAAGTACCATTGGCGGCCAGTGTTCGAACCGGAAGGAAAACTATCTGGTCCTGCCTCTCTTTGGGGATTCGCTTAGGCGGGTGACGTGAAGTACAGATTTTTGCATGGTGGGCTTGTGCTGGCGGTGTTGGTCGTGGCCGCCTTTCC
The DNA here is from genome assembly GCA_903970165.1 of Betaproteobacteria bacterium. Lineage (GTDB taxonomy): Bacteria > Acidobacteriota > Terriglobia > Acidiferrales > UBA7541 > Acidiferrum. The sequence continues at coordinate 80,681 of CAJCHZ010000044.1, read as the reverse complement.
CGTATTTCACGCAACGGGTCTGAGCCCGTGGTTGCACCGGAGCAGCGGGCCGAGCCGACCTGCAAGCGGCTTGCGGTCGTTTGAAATTGTTCCCTTGGAGACGGTGTCAGAAACTTCGTCTAACGCCAGTATTGGCGACCTAAACGGCGATGGACATCTCGATATTGTTTTGGTTAAGGGGCGCCATTGGCAGCTGACCAGCCGAGTGTTTTTCGGCGATGGCAAAGGACATTTCACACCGGGACCTCCGCTGCCGAGCAAAGCTACGCGGAGCTACTCCGCTTCGTTGGCGGACATGACCAAGAGCGGCCATCTAGACATGGTGTTGAGCAACGATCAGCCGGACGCGAAGTTGGTTCTGGTGAACGACGGCAATGGTAATTTCACGATCGGCGGCACCTACGGGGACCCAAACTGGGCAACGAGAAACGCAGCGGTGGGAGACTTGAATGGAGACGGCTATCCCGATATTGCGGTTGCAAATCGTGGAATGACCAGCTACGTCTGTCTGAATGACGGCAAGCTCCATTTCGACTGCCATCCCTTGGAGAACTCGCCGAGCGCTGCAACAGTTGCGATTGCTGACATGAATGGTGACGGAGCAAACGACGTGATTTACGCTTGCCGGGATTCGTGCCAAAGCGTTGTGTATTTGAATGATGGCAAGGGCAACTTCCCTCGCAAAGTAGTTTGGGGACCGAGCAAAGCATCCACGCGCGCCATGGCCGTCGCTGACTTTGACCACGATGGCCATTTGGACATCGCCGCTTGCCACGAGGAGTTCGGATGCTTTGTTTATTTGAATGATGGCAAAGGCAACTTCGGACCAGGTATCCAATTCCAAGCGCCGAAGGATGTGCCATATTCCATGACCGCCGCCGACCTGAATGGCGACGGCCTACCGGAAATCCTTGTTGGGTATGTCAACGCTCCCGGAATGATTTTCTTTAACGACGGGACAGGAAAGAAGTATCAATCCGTGCCATTCGGCGACGGTAAGGGAACTATTTACGGGATGGCCGCCGCCGATTTGGATGGCGACGGATGGACGGATGTTGTCGTGGCGCGTTCTGACGCGCCGTGCTTTGTGATGTTCAATCGACCGTTTGCGAAAGGAGAGGAATCAACTTCTCAACAACCGGTCATCCCTAAGACCGCCGCTCCCCGCCTCCGCCGCATCGCATTCGAGCATCATGGATTCGGGGACCTTCTTAATGACGCCAAGATAAATGAAGAACAAGAATACGTGAATAAACGTGGTCGTCTTACAGTTGAAGCTGCATACGACCAGAAAAAAGTAGACGAGACGAAGAAGGCGCTTGAAGATTTTTGGAACAGCCGAGGGGTCTTGGTCGAAGTCAGCACAACTCTAACGTCGCTTCCGAATAGGGTGCAATACGCCTCCCTAAGATTTGACATCTACAAGAAATAAGTACGCGACGAACTGAGTCGTTTCGTATCATCTTTGGTCAACGGTCTAGAAGCCACGGTTCTGATTATGTCATGCTTTTCTGCAAAATTGCAGTGGCTAGCTCGGCCGTCGAAGTCAGCGCCACATAACCACGGACGCCACAGAAGAAATTTTATGTGGTCCGCCACATAAGATTTCGCACACGGGAGCGCTGCAGAAGGTCTGCTACTCTAAACATGCATGCAAGCGCGAAAAAACAAAGCTTTGGAAGGCGTGCTGTTCGATTGGGATGGCACGCTGGTTGATTCTTATGAAGCGGATTCTGCAGCCTATCTGGCGATGTTTCGCGAGATGGGAATCCCCTGGGGCCTCGAAGAACTGGCTCAACACTATTCGCCGAACTGGTATCGCGTCTACCGCGCGGCAAAATTGCCAAAGGCGCGTTGGGATGACGCGGACCGCGCCTGGCGCGCGCAGTACGCAAAGCACTCGCCAAATCTGATGGCCGGTGCCCGGCGTGTACTGGAGCGGCTGGGGCGCGAACATCAGCTGGGATTGGTTACTAGCGGCGACCGCGATCGAGTAACCCGTCAATTGCGCGCGTTCCGGCTAACGCAGTTGTTTGGCGCACGGGTCTGCAGCGGGGATACGCCGCAGAAAAAGCCGCATCCCGCGCCTCTGCGCATGGCTCTCGAAACACTTCGGTTGCAGCCTTCCGCTTGCGTCTATGTGGGAGATTCGCCCGAGGATTTGGAAATGGCCAGGCGCGCCGGAGTTCGCGCGATAGCTGTGTTAGGACCTTTCCCGACGGAAAAGAGGCTGCGCGCAGCTCGTCCGGATTTTCTGCTGGAGTCCATCCGGGAATTGCCCGAAACACTGAAGCGGCTTTGACGAGGCTCAACGCTGCGGTTTGTCGGCAGGCGCAGGCTGAGCAGCTGCGGGAGCGGGTGCCGCGGCAGCGGGCGCCGGAGTTGTCGCGGAAATGGGTTTATATTCCGTCCATTTGACGACCAGACGAACCGGCACATTGCGCCCCTTCAGATTTAAAGTGTCATCGGACCGCATATAATTCGGCAGCCAAAGCTTGCCGTCGACGTTTTCGCGGTACGTCTCAAAAATCGAAAAAGGCATCGTGTCCGTGCGCATGTCCCCCAGGTCGTTGACCCACTTGCCGTAGGTCTTCACCACTTCGAGATATTGCGTATCCACCCAAATGATGCCATCAAAAAAATAATGCGCTCGCTCGACCGCGCGGGGCTTCGCCTGAAAAATATAGCAGTCGATTTCGTCGACAAGCTCTTTGCCCAAATATTTCAGATCGTATTTCGAAAGCTGGGCGGTGATCAGCGGATAAGCGGGCATGCGCGCCAGCTTCTGAAAATCTTCCGGTCCCATCTCCAGATATTGCAGGGTGGATTGCGGCCGCTCGACGGTCTTTTCATACACTTTGCCATCGGCGCCAGGCTTTGCTTCGATAACTACTGATAGCTGGCCCGCGGGTTGGCCGTCCGGGCCGAACTCTTGAAGACGGACGGTCTTCTTGTACGTGTACCCTGCTCGAGCCGCTAAATACACATCTTCTTTCTGCGAGAAACGCTTGATGATTTCTTCCGGCGGAAGCGCGGGAGGCGCCGCGGGCACCGGTTCGGTGCCAACGCGATGAACGTCATGATCGGCAGGAGGCGTGAGCGGGCCGGTCTGCGCATAACAAACGGCGCGCGACAGGCAGGCCGCGCCAAAAAGAAAAACGCTACGCAGAAGTACGCTCGAGGTGCATGCGCGTAAGTGGGATGTTTGCTCGCTCATAAGGAAGTAGGATGCGCTCAGAGCGCCGAAAAGCAGCTTTGACGCTTGCGCTATCCAGACTGAGTTTAGCGCAATTTCATCCGGCGGTTCCACGCGGCCTTGTAGTATCCCGTTGAGTTCCTCACGAAGCATGCTTGCCGCAGAAAACCCGGAGTCTCTGCTACAATTTCGAAGTTTGTGAGCGACGCGAAACAAACCAGAAGATACTTTGTCTCCGGGACCGTGCAAGGTGTTGGATACCGGTTTTTTGCTCAACGCGCGGCGGAAAAGCTCGGCGTTTGCGGTTTCGCAAGAAACCTGCAGGATGGCCGTGTGGAAGTGATGGCCACTGGTTCCGAGGAGCAACTGGAATCGATGAGAAAACAGCTGGAGCGCGGGCCGCGATTTTCGAAGGTTTCCGGAGTACAGGAAGTGGAGGCGCAGCGTGAGGCGCAGCGTGAGCCGCTGCATGAGAACGCATTTGTGATCGCACCAGACGCTTAAGAATTTTGAGAACGCCGAGGAGCCCTGGGAATGGATGATTTGAAGAAATTGATTCGCGAAGTGCAGGACTATCCGAAGCCGGGCATTTTGTTCTACGACCTGACCACGCTGCTGAAGGACAAGAACGGATTTCATATGCTGATCGACCGGCTCTGCGACCATTACAAAGGTCACACCATTGATGTGGTCGCCGGGATTGAAGCACGCGGATTTATTTTTGCTCCAGCACTGGCGTACCGGCTGGGCGCGGGGTTCGTTCCTGTGCGGAAACCGAAAAAACTGCCGGCCAAAACGGCCAGCATTTCCTACGCGCTGGAGTACGGCACGGACACGCTGGAGATCCACGAGGACGCCGTGAAGCCGGGACAAAGCGTCATCATTTGCGATGACTTGCTTGCCACCGGCGGAACCGCCGCGGCCACCGCAAAACTGGTCGAGAAGCTGGGCGGAAAAGTCGAAGGCGCAGCATTTGCAGTGGAGCTGACGTTTCTAAATGGCCGCTCGAAACTCAACGGCTTGGATATTTTTTCATTGATTCAATACGACAAATGAGCTGATCTTCCTGAGCTTCGATGTCGCCCCCACTCTCGAACGACGAACAAGAATTAATCGATAGTTTCTGCATCCAGGCTAACCAATTCTGTACGTTCATCGACGGCTGCGAAGGTCTCGACCAGTTGAACTTGGTTTAGACACTTTCCGTACTCCTCCTTCAGCTGTGCCTTGCTGGACATCTCTTGCCGGAAATGAATCCGACAACTTCGGGCGTCTCTGAACTCCTGCCCCAGTCGGTTGAAGAGCATTCAAAACAGTGCGTGGGTCTCGCAACAAGGCTTCGTAAAAAACTGGGCACTCTCGACGGATACTGGGAGGTCTTCGATCCCACCGAAGAAAAAGAAGCTATCTATGGCGCGCTTTCTGCCGACCTCGCGGACATATATATGGACTTGAAAGAACCGGCTGAGCCGGGAACGAACAGACTGGCTGATGCAGACGTTTGCTCGCAATGGCGCTTCGACTTTGTGTCACACTGGTCACATCACGCGGCTAGCGCTCTCAAAGTTTTGTTTAGGCTCTCGAACAGAGTATGAGCCACCACGTCGCTGGTTCTTCTTTTTGATAAGCTTGCCCGCTACTTCTGCTGCCGCTGCCGCAGTGCTTCGAACAATACCACGCCTGCCGCCACCGAAACGTTTAGTGACTTCACGGGGCCGGTTGTCGGCAGCGAAACGATGAAGTCGCAGCGTTTGCGCGTTAAGTCGTGAAGGCCTTTGCCTTCGCCGCCTAGCACGATTCCTACTGGCGACGTGTAACCCACTTCGGTGTAGCTTTTGTCCCCCCGTTCGTCGAGGCCGATGAGCCAGTAGCCTGCTTCCTTCAGTTCTTCCATGGTTTGTGCAAGGTTTGTAACTTTTGCGACGAGCAGGTGCGCAATCGCGCCAGCGGAGGCACGCGCGACGGTGTCCGTCAGGCCGACGGCGCGCCTCTCCGGAATGACCACGCCGTGCGCACCCGCTGCCAGCGCGGTGCGAATGACGGCCCCGAGATTGTGCGGGTCTTCGACGCCATCGAGAAGAACGATGAGGCCTTTGCTGCCGTGGTCGGCGCCTTTGTTCGCGGCGGAGAGAATATCTTCGAGCGTGGCGGCGGCGCGCGCGGCGACGAGTGCGACGACGCCTTGATGGTCCTTCGAGTTGGCCAGGCGGTCGAGCTGGCCACGGTCTTCAAAACGCACGGGGATATCGCGGCCGCGTGCGAGCTGGACGATTTCTTCAACGCGCGTGTCCTGGCGGCCGCGCGCGATCAGGATGCGGTCGAACGGGCGCCCGGCGTCGAGCGCTTCGCGGACCGCGTGGATGCCAGTGAGTTTGTCCATCGGAAAGAAAGTTTACCGTCCACAGTCGAAAGTTGAAAGGAAAGAGCCGCGGATGGCGCTAGTCCAACGCGGCGCAGAATTCTACGATGCGTTCTCGGGCAGGCTTGGCGTGAACCGCAAACGGAATAGCGGCGGCTTCGTCGAGGAGCAGGATCACGCGATCGAGTTCGCCTTCGCCGGCGCGTCCCGTGAGTGCGAGCCGGATGGGATGAAAGAGTTCGCGACTGCGCAGGCCGAGCGTGTCCTTGAGTGTGTTGATGATTTCCTTGAAGCGGTCGCTGGTGAGCGGCGCTGGATCGAGCAGCAAGAGCGCAAGCTGGCGGATGACGTCGCGCGCTCCGTAGCGCGCGAGCACCGAGTGGCTTTCGACTTTGGCAAGAATTTCGTGTGCGTCATAGTGAAAAACGAGTTGCAGAAGATCCAGGAGCGAGGCGCGATCGGAGGCTTGCGGGCCAAGAAGCTCGGCAGCGTGTTCGCACCATTTCCGTTGCTCAGGCGAAGGTTCACCCGCAAGCCAGTTCTGCTCTCGAAGGATTGCGGCGACATCGCCGGCGTTGAATACGTTCGTGGCGGCGGCTGGAGCACTTGTATTTTCTTGCGGACGCATCTTGGAAATTCTAGCGCACGGCGGAGAAATCATCTGAGCTCATGCGCATCACTATCGCTGCGAAAGCGTGGCAACGACGTGGGCGGCGATGGCCTCGCCGCGGCCAACGGCATCCACGCCTTCGTTGGTCTTGGCTTTAAGATGGATTTTATCGGCTGGCACGCCGAGAGCCTTGGCCAGTGCTTCGCGCATTTTCGGAAAGTGCGGGCCCAGCTTCGGCTTTTCCAGAATGACGATGGCATCCACGTGCTCGATGGCGAATTCTTTTTCGTCCAGCAATTTTCGCGCGTGTTCCAGAAACTGCAAGCTATTCGCGCCCTTCCATTTCGGATCGGAGTCGGGAAAGTGTGTGCCAATGTCTCCGAGGCCTGCGGCGCCGAGCAACGCGTCGCAGAGCGCGTGTGCCAAAACGTCGCCGTCGGAGTGTCCGACAGAGCCCCTATCGAATGGAAGCTCCATGCCGCCGACAATCAGCTTGCGGCCTTCCGCAAGCCGATGCAGATCGTACCCAATGCCGGATCGATATCTTCGGCCGCGTACCTCGTCAATATGCTCCGATATGGCCTCACCTTCGTCGTCCTCTCTGTAATCCCGACAGAGCGACAGGATACGAGATTCGCCAAGATTAGCGCGCTCCAACTTCGCACACATCTCGGAATCCGCCTTAAAAATACCCAACAGAAGGTGCGGAGTGCCAATGGTTCGCGAACCCAAGTAGTTGGCCCCGTCCGACGCCGCTTCGAGCACGAGCTTACTCGCCGGAGCAAAGGGAAAGGAAAATGCGCTCGCTTCATCTGGCTTTTCCGCAGCGCGTGAGATCCTGGCTCGCATGGAAAGCTTCTGCATCTCCTGCTGGACTTTCTCCACGTCGGTCACGTCGAGAGGTGAAAAACCAAGTTGCCCGAGATCGACGCCCGTAAACATCGCAGGATTCGCACATTGAATTCCAGCAAGCAAATGATTCAAGCCGACCTGCTGCTGGTCCTCGCGAAGGGCGACGAGAACTGCCCAGTGTTGAGCGGCGCGCGCCTTGTCTGAGAGCTTTTCAAGGATCCCAATCACTTCGATCTCTCCTGCTCAAGGTAAAAGCGGGCGAGATCCATGTCGGCAGGCCGCGTGATTTTGATGTTGCGTTCGGAGCCAAGGACGACGTGGACATCGTGGCCGATGCGCTCGACAAGACCGGCCTCGTCGGAGGCGTTGACGCCGTCGGCTTGCGCGCGGGCGAAGGCTTCCTTGATTAGCTTTGTGGCGAACGCCTGCGGTGTTTGCGCCAGTACTACGCGTTCGCGTGGAATCGTGCCGATGATGAGCGCCACGTCTTCAGGCAGGCTCGCGCGCTTTACTTCTTTGACCGTGTCCATCGCGGGAATACCGAGAATGGCGGCTTCGCAGCGGCGCGCTTCTTCGATGACGCGTGTGATTTGTTCGCGCGTGACGAAGGGGCGGACCGCGTCGTGGACGAGTAAGATTTCGGTGTCGCTCGAAACTTCCTGCAGAGCCACGGCGACGGAATCCTGGCGCGAGTCACCGCCACGGACGACGCGAACGGATTGCATGAAGCGTTCGCCGCGAATGCGTTCTTCGAGGGAATCCACCACGTCGGCGCGCGTCGCAACGATGATGTCGGTGACCAGCGGGCAAGAAGCAATGCGGCGGACGCTGTGTATGACGATGGGAACGCCGTCGAGCTCGAGAAATTGCTTCGGCGTTTCGGCGCCCATGCGCGTGCCGAGTCCTGCGGCTGGGAGAATGGCGGCTATGCGGGTCATTTAGCGTGCGGCCTCTGCACTGACGGAACAACATCGAGGCCGCAAACTTCAGAGTGTACCTCAAGCCGGGGTTGTGGGCGAATTGGGCGGACGGAAATTCGTGTTTCCGGAGTGAAGATCTACGGAACGGCGGACCTAAAGGTCCGCCACTCCAATTCGTTTGCCGGCTTGGATTTTATTAGCGGACGTAGACGCGGGGGACACGCTGGCTCACGGCGCAGAGCAGGTCGGAGGTTACTGTGCCGATGCTGCGGGCGATTACGTTGGCTGGATGGACGTGGTTTCCGTCCGTGCCGTGAATGGTGACTACGTCGCCGATTTCGGCGTTGGGGACATCGGTGACATCGATCATGGTTACGTCCATGGAAACGATGCCAACGATGGGTGCAAGCGCGCCACGGATTAACACGCTGCCGTGATTTCCGAGCGAGCGGTGGATGCCGTCTCCGTAGCCCGCCGCGAGAACTCCGATGCGCGAGGGACGTTTGGCGATGAATTTTTCGTTGTAGCCGACACCGGCGCCTTCCGGGATTTCGCGAATGGTGATGATGCGGCTGCGAAAGCTCATGACCGGTTTTACGGGGAGGCGCGCTTCGATTTCCGGGCGCTTATCAACAGGATCGTAGCCGGGGTGATAACCGTAAAGAATGGCGCCGGGGCGAACCATGTCGGCCCAGGTTTCGGGACGAGTGACGATGGCGGCGCTGTTGGCTAGATGGACGATGCCGGGATCGATTCCGAGTTTTTGGAGACGTTCCAGCGCGGCGTAAAAGCGTTCTTCCTGCTGGCGAGTTTGCTCACCGGTGCGCGTGTTGGTCAGGACTTCGGAGGAGGCAAAGTGCGTCATGACTCCGCCGAGTTCGAGGTGCTTGCACTTGGAAAGTTGGGTGGCGAAACATTCGATGTCGGTGGTAGCGATGCCGAGGCGGTTCATGCCCGTGTCTATTTTTAGGTGGAACTTGATGCGCTTGCCTGACCGAACCGATGAACGACCAGTTGACCGATCGGCTGACCGACCTAAAGGTCGGCCACTACTGGCGGCGCGGGCAGCGGCTTGATCCAGCTGCTTCAGCTGCTGGCAGCGATGCACTACGGCGGTTAGATCGTGCTCGATGAGGCGGGGTTCTTCCCCGGGCCAGAAACTTGTGAGGACGAGAACTGGTTTTCGGACGCCCACTTCCCGGACGGCTATTCCTTCTTCGGTACAGGTGACGCCAAGCCAGTCAGAGCCGGCTTTTTCGAGGGCTTTGGCGACCTGTGGGCCGCCGTGGCCATAACCGTTGCCTTTGACGATGGAGAGGACTTTTCGCGGCGTCTTGCGCTTCTCTTCCGGCGGATTGACGAACTCGCGGATGAGGCGGAAGTTCTCCGCCAATTTGCCGAGCGAGACTTCGGCCCAGATTGGGCGGCTTGCTTCTTTGCGAGGAGTTTTCTGATTGCTTGCCATGAGCCTTCCGAAGAAAGGAGTTTACGACATCCGGGCTGCTGCGTGCGAAGAGCCACTCTGGATGCCGCCAGAGTGACAACCCTTGCATGGCGTGCAAGCCGGAGACCTTTTCTTTTTGCTTTGGTTGTGAAAAGGGGGCCTATTGCTTTTTTGTAAGTGTTGCATCTACAGGATTTACAGTTCCGGTAGCTCTTTAAAATCAATACTGGCGAGACAGTCTGTAAGCGTTGATTCTAAATGACTTAACCTTACCGTACGGCTGGCCGAATCCCGGCGCTCGGGGTTCGTGCGTGTGGGGCGGACCGCTTCGGAGCAACGGAGCGTGTGTGGTTTAACACAGACCGCACAGATCGAGGGGATTGCGGTGAACTCCGCTATCGTCATCTAATTTTTAGGTTTCTCTAATCAATTCCTCTCAAAACGATTTCAGACACATCTGCATCAATCAGAACGCTCTTCATGTGTTGAGCCGGTATTTGGCCGATTTTCGCAATCGCATCTATTCCACGTGCAGTACCGCTCATCCTCCCTTCGAAGATGGCTGTGAAGCCAGCAGCTAACAGCTGCAGAGGGATCAGAAAGCTCGCGAGTTTCCACCAAGTGCGCCAAGCCATTTCAAACACTGACCATTTTTGCTTTAGGAGACTTCTTTCGATTGCATAAGAGGCAAAGAGAAAAATACTGAGACACGCCAGAGGGCTGCCCCAAAAGACCAGAATTTCAGCGGCTGACCTTCCAAACGGACCCGGTCAATTGTGGACGATAATCGGAGGAAGTTCGGAGCGCCCGCGGAAATCCCATTCTATCCACCAACGGCCACGGTGACGGCCAATATAAAGCGATTGAATCGTCGGTATCCGGTCCAGACGGTTCTTCGTTCTGTGTCGCTGGCTCGAACCGCGAGCCACCAGAACAACAAAGTGAGAGCCACGGGCAGGAACAGAATGAAGCCAGGAACCAACAGAAAGGCAGACAGCACCACCGTTGATAACGTTCCTAAGTGGTTCGTCACGACAACGGAGTCTAACCCAAAATCGAGGCGGCTGATGCAACCCGCGTTACATGTCGCCGGGGGCGAATTGCGAGAAGGCGTCTGGGGCGGCTTCTTCGAAGCGGGTGAATTTGCTGAGGAAACGGAATTTTACGTTTTCGGTTGGGCCGTTGCGCTGTTTGGCGATGCGGAGCTCGGTTTCTTCGCGTTCTTCGGGGCTGGCGCCGGCTTTGAAGAAGTGCGGGCGGTAGATGAACATGACGACGTCGGCGTCCTGTTCGATGGCGCCGGATTCGCGGAGGTCGGAGAGTTGCGGGCCGCGGTCGTCGCGTTCTGGAGCGCGGGTTAGCTGGCTCAGGACGAGGACGGGGATTTGCAGCTCTTTGGCGAGGGCTTTCAGGCCGCGGGAGATGCTGGCCACTTCTTCCTGGCGGTTGCCGAAGCGGCCACGGGCGGTGATGAGCTGGAGATAATCCACGATCAGGAGCGAGAGACCCTTGTCTTTTTTGAGGCGGCGGGCTTTGGCGCCGATTTCGAGGACGCTGATGGAGCCGGCGTCGTCAATCCAGATGGGCGAGGAGTAGATCATCGCGAGGGCGTCGGTCATACGGCTCCAGTCGTCGCGCGTGAGGCGGCCGGTGCGGAAATGGTGGGCGTCAATCTGGGCGACGGAGGCGAGAAGGCGCTGGAGGAGAGATTCCTTAGACATCTCAAGGCTGAAGATGGCGACCGGGCGAGCGGCGCGGATGCCGATATTTTCTGCGAGATTTAGAGCGAGCGCGGTTTTTCCCTGCGAGGGGCGGGCGGCGAGGATCAGGAGCTCCGAATTCTGAAAACCCGAGGTTAATTTGTCGAGGTCCGTGTAGCCGGTGGCGACACCCGTAATGCTTTTGCCTTCGCGGAAGATTTTTTCGAGGCGCTCGCGGCTGCTGTTGACGATTTCCTTGATGGGAATGAGGCCGGCGCGGATGCGGTCTTCGGCGAGCGCGAGAATCGAGGATTCAGCATTGTCCAAAATGGCGTCGGCGCCGTCTTCGCCCTCGAAGGCGCGCTGCTGGATGTTGTGAGAGGCGTGGATGAGATTGCGGAGAAGTGCTTTTTCCTTGACGATGCGGGCGTAGTGCTCGATGTTGGAAACTTTGGGCATGCCGTCGGCAAGCGAGGCGAGGTAGGGCGCGCCTCCGGAGGCTTCGAGATCGCCGCGGCGGTGGAGCTCTTCGGTGAGGGTGATGAGATCGATGGCTTGTTGGGCTTCGCCGAGGGCAATCATTTGATTGAAGACGCGGCGGTGCTGATCGAGGAAGAAGTCTTCCGGGCGAAGATTTTCGATGGCGGCGTTGAGGGCGTTGTTGTCGAGAAGAATGGCGCCCAGGACAGAACGCTCCGCGTCGAGATTGTTGGGGAGGGGCTTTTCGAGAGTGGTATCAACGGCCATGTCTATTCGCTTTATGTTCGCCAAACGGTAACACGGGTCCTTTCACCGCGCAAGAGGAAGCACGCGGGGAAGCTGCAGCAAAATTTTCAGGTCTGAAATCTTACGGGTTCGACCAATTCCCTGTTCGCAATTTCGTTGTGAACGCATTGTGCGTGGAAGATTAGGCAGCGTCAACTGAAAGCGCTGTGCATTTTTTCGGAAATCGGTGCAAAACTTTTTTTTGCGCGCAGATGAGCAGCCTAAGCAAAGAATTTTCGCGAACGAATAAATTGCAGGCAAAAAAAAGGGGGCACGGCATGCCGTGCCCCTATGAAAAAACGCGAGCTTCCTATTCTTCTTTTGTTACGTGGACGGTGACTTGGGCGGTTACGTCGCGGAAGACCTTGATCGTCACCGGGTATTCGCCGATGGCTTTGATGGGGTCTTTTAGCTGAACCTGACGCTTGTCGATTTTGAAGTTTTGGGCGTCGAGGGATTCGGCGATGTCGGCGGTGGTTACGGAGCCGAACATCTGATCGTTTTCGCCGGTTTTGCGCGTGAAGCTCAGCGAGATGCCGTTGAGCAGGTTCGCTTGCTTTTGCGCGGCGTCCAGTTCGGTGGCGGTTTTTTTGGCGAGCGAAGTGCGGATGCGCTCGATGGCTTTGAGATTGCCGGCGCTAGCTTCGACGGCGAGCTTACGCGGCAGAAGGAAATTGCGGGCGTAGCCGGGCTTTACGGTGACGATGTCGCCGCGGTGGCCAAGTTTTTCGATGTCTTCCTGAAGAATGATTTGCATTTTTTCTCTCTAGCTCCTAAGAATCTTTTTGGGCGCGTTCGACTTTCAAACCAAGAGGGACGGGCTAGCTTCGAAACTCAGCCCAGGGAAGCCCGCCCCTACACCGGGACGCGTCGCGCGTTGCGCCCCGACCGGCTTACGCCTTCGGGGCCTCCGCTGCGGGCGCATGTGCGGCCGGCGGGGCTGCGTGTGGTGCTGCTGGCGCCGCTGCTGGCGGATGCGCAGGCTGGGCGCCGTGGACTTGCGGAACAACCTGCCGCGGGGCTTGCGTGCCGGCGGCGCTGCCTGCGAACGGAAGCAGCGCGATATTGCGGGCGCGCTTGATGGCTACGCCGAGCCAACGCTGGTGGCGCGAGCAGACGCCGGTCATGCGGCGCGGGAGAATCTTGCCGCGCTCCTGGACGAACTGCGAAAGAATGTCGGCGCGCTTGTAGTCGATAAAGTCCATCTTTTCGACGCAAAACTTGCAGACTTTCTTCTTGCGGAAATACTGGCGCTTGCCGCGGGGACGACCGCCGGGACCACCCGGGCCACCCGGACCGCCGCCTGGGCCGCCTTCGCGACGCGGACCACCGTGCCCGCCGCCCGGGCCGCCATGACCGCCGGAGCCGCCTTCGCGACGCGGCGGGCCGCTGTGAGACTGTGCTTGTTTCGGATCCTCTGACATAACTCCTGCCTTTCTCTCTAGAAACCGGAAATGCGAAATTCGAAAAACGAAATGCGAAATTTAGCTGGCCGCAGGTTGCTCGGCCGCGGGCGGGTGCCCAGGAGCGGGAGCGGGAACGGATGCCGGGGCGCTGCGGCGCGGACGGCGGGCAGCGCGCTGTTCGCGCTTGCCGCCGAGCTTCTTCTGGCGCTTCAGGTCTTCGTCGAGGCGGACGGTCAAATATTTAATGATGACGTCCTGGACGCGGAGACGGCGCTCGAGCTCGGCAATGAGTTCGCCGTGAGCGGTGCGAATCTGCTGGTAAACGTAGATGCCTTCGCGATGCTTGGCAACGCGATAGGCGAGCTTGCGCGTACCCCAATGCTCCGTCTTTTCGATTTTGCCGCCCTTTTCGGCGCAAGTGTGTTCGATGCCGGTGAGGACCTTTTTGATTTCGTCTTCCGGCGTGGCCGGGCGGGCGATAAAAATCAGATCGTATAGTCGCTCTTGTTCCATGGTGAGTCTCTCTTTCTTCTATGCGCCGATTTGACCAGCGGCGCTTCCAAACTTATTTCCAACGGCACAAAAAAATCTTCACTTCTCTTGCTGCTCGTCCGCTTCCGACTTCTTCCGGCGGTTGAACTTGTTCATCGCCGCTTCGATTCCCTTTTCAAGAATCATTTCCACTGCGTCGCCAACTTCGCCGACCATCTCCGCTACTACTTCCAGTTCGGCCTTTTTCATCGGCCGCAGAACGAAATCTTTGCGGCTGCTTAACGGATGATCGGGGCCGCAACCCAAACGGATCCTGTAAAAATCCTGCGTGCCTACGGAGCCGATGACTGAATTCGGGCCATTATGGCTGCCGCCGCTGCCTTTTCGGTCGATGCGAATCGTGCCGAAAGGCAACTGTACTTCATCCCACATCACCAGCAGGTCGGCCGGAACCAGCTCGTACTTTTCGAGCAGCTCGCGAACCGAGATGCCGCTGAGATTCATGTACGTCTGCGGCTTCGCCAGAAGGATATCTTCTCCTGCCAGCTTGCCGCGGCCTACGAGCGCCTTGCCTTCCGGGCGCTCGACGCGAATTGCATTGCGATTCGCGAGTTCGTCGATGGCCATGAATCCGAGGTTATGCGGCGTCCATTGGTACTCCGGATCAGGATTCCCAAGACCGACGATGAGACGCATAGACCTCTGCACGGCGACTGGATTGTGGCCAGGCGCCGCAAGTTACTCCTTGCCTGCTTACTTCTTTTTCTCGCCCTTGTCGCCCTTCTCGGCCTTGGCTTCGCCTTCGGCGCCTTCTTCGCCTTCCACTTCCTTCTTGCCCTTCTTGATGACTTCGGGCTCGGCAGGTGTTGCGCCCTCCGCGGCGACGGCTTCGACGGGCTTCTCTTCTTCGACCTTGAGAGCCACAACGTGGGCCAGAACGCGATCGGGATCGGTAATCAGCTTCATCTTGGCGGTGTCCATGCTGATGTCTTTCGCGCGAAGCTGCTGATTGAGCATGAGACCGCTGACGTCCACCTTGAATTCGGTGGGAATTTCGGCGGGCAAGCATTCGATTTCGACTTCGCGGGTGACAAGTTCATAGACGCCACCCTGCTGCTTGACGCCAGCGGGTTCGCCGAAGGTGTGCACGGGCACTTTCACCTTCATGCGAACGTCCATGGCAATGCGCAGAAGATCGACGTGGAGAAGATTTCCGCTGAGCGGGTCAACCTGCCAGTCTTTCAGGATGGCGGGTTCGTGCTTGCCGGCGAGGTCCACCTGAAAAAGTGTATTGTGGCCGCTGGCAGAGCGCAGGATTGCGGAGACTTGCTTGGCGTTTACAGCGAGAGTGATCGCCTCGCCTTTTCCACCGTACAGAACAGCGGGAACCTGGCCGGTTTGACGCAAGCGGCGGGCTTCATTTTTGCCCCGGTCGCTGCGCGGGGCGCCTTCTACTACGATTTGAGTCTGAGCCATATTTCTTTCCTTCCCTGGAAACTTTGGAGCTGAAAATCCTTCAAACTGCTTTTGCTCCGGTGGTGCTTTTGCTGCCTCAAAACCAACAAAATCAAAGGCGACAGACAGAAGTCGGTCTCCCTATAAGCTAAATAAAGAGCTCGCTGATCGAAGTTTCCTCGTGAATCGAGCGAATGCCCCGGGCCAGGAGGTCCGCGACGCTTAGAATTTTTAGCTTGCCCATTTTTCTGGCCGCTTCGGACAGCGGGACGGAATCTGTGGCAACCACTTCCACGATGCTGGAGTTGGCGATGCGCTCGACGGCAGGGCCAGAAAGAACCGCGTGGGTGCAGGCCGCGAAGACTTGCGTCGCGCCTTCGCGGATGAGAGCTTCGGCGGTTTTTACGAGGGTTCCGGCAGTGTCAATGATGTCGTCAACGATCAGGGTGCTGCGCCCACGGACGTCGCCGATGAGGTTCATGACTTCGCTGACGTCCACGTCGACGCGGCGCTTATCCACGATGGCCAGCGGAGCGCCAAGT
The DNA here is from genome assembly GCA_903970165.1 of Betaproteobacteria bacterium. GTDB lineage: Bacteria > Acidobacteriota > Terriglobia > Acidiferrales > UBA7541 > Acidiferrum. The sequence continues at coordinate 64,940 of CAJCHZ010000044.1, read as the reverse complement.
TTTTTGGCGAAAGAACGGGCGCGCTCGACGCCACCGGCGTCGGGCGAAACCACCGTGAGATTCGGCAGCTTCAGATTGCGGAAATGTTCGACGAGAACCGGAGAGCCGTACAAGTGGTCCACTGGAACGTCGAAGTAGCCCTGAATTTGCGGGGCGTGCAGATCCAGCGTCAGGGCGCGGCTTGCGCCGGCGGTTTCGAGCAAGTCGGCGACAAGCTTGGCTGAGATTGGAACACGAGGCTTGTCTTTGCGGTCTTGCCGGGCATAACAGTAGTAGGGGAGAACGGCAGTGATGCGCCAGGCGCTCGCGCGCTTGAAAGCGTCAATCATCAGAAGCAGTTCGAAGAGATGGTTGTCTACCGGGTAGCAGCAAGGTTGCACGACGAAGACATCGGCGCCCCGAACGTTTTCGAGAATTTGGAAATAAATCTCGCCGTCGCTGAAGCGGCCGAGTTTGGCCTGGCCGAGAGGCACATCCAAATGGCGGCAGATGCTCTCGGCCAGAGGCAGATTCGCGGTCCCGGAGAAAATTTTGAATCGGTCGTCGTTCACGACACTGCGCTCCCTGAGCACTGCGTTGCGCCCGTGAAACTTGAGCTGCTGTATGGCGCTGGGATACAAAAGAGGCGCTGCGGATCAACCGAAGAAAACGTGGGACACACAACGAGTTCAGCGAGTGCCCTGCATTTTACGAACGTACCTGTCGCGCGAGAGAGTCTCGCAAACAAAGGTCTGATCGTCCGGAAACCCAACAGCGGCTCGGCGCGCCAACACTGGGCTCGGGAAAACTCCAAACACCGCCGAACCGCTACCCGCCAGTGAGGCTTCTGCGGCTCCTCGTTGAAGCAAAGCCCGCTTGATTTGCGCAAGACGGGGGTGACGCTGGAAAACCGGCGCCTCGAAATCGTTCGAGAGGCCGCTTCCCTGCGTGCTCCAGCATAGAGCACAGAACTTCCAAAGTTTAGGGTGTGCGACGGATTTTGTCAATGTCAGGGGGCCGGCTTTGAGCCAACGGTAGGCGTCCGGAGTGGGCACATGGATACTTTTGGGCGAGACAATGACGAGGAAGACTTTGGGGATGTCGGGGAGCGGATAGATTTCGTCGCCGCGACCGATGCCCAGGGCGCGGCCCCCGGAGAGGAAGAAGGGGACGTCGGCGCCGAGAGAAGCGGCGATTTCGAGCAGGCGTGGGTAAGGCATGGTACGTTTCGTTAGGCGAAGATAGCCTAGCAGAGCGGCTGCGGCGTCGCTGGAGCCCCCGCCCAGGCCACGGCCCGCCGGGATTTTTTTTTTGAGGTCGATCTCCACGCCAGAGCGAATTTTCAGTTCGCGGCGGAGGGCATCTACCGCACGGAAGACGAGATTTTTCTGCGGCGCTTCCTGGGACAGAACGGTGTTGCCTTCGATCAGGAGCGAAATTTCCTTTTGTTTGGAAGGGAGAAGGATCAGCTGATCATGCAGAGAAACCGTCTGGAAAATGGTGCGCAGCTCGTGGTAGCCGTCGGGGCGCTTTCCGAGGATGTCGAGGCAGAGATTGATTTTGGCGAATGCGGCGATACGGACTTCGCGCATGCGTTTATTGAGGCTTCGCGTCTTGCGGCGAAGATTTTTGCGCTATACGGTGCTTAACCTGGGAAAGTTTTTTTTCGACCTCGGCGATTTTGTCGTTTTCGACGTCCGCCGGCAGAGAACGGTGCCACTCGTTGAGTGACTTTTCCCACTCGATGGCGGCCAGATCCATGCGGCCGGATTTGGCCAGGACGTCGCCCAGGTGTGAACGAATGGTAGCGTCATGGCTTTCGCGTGTGACGGCCTGTCGCAGCGTGGCTTCGGCTTCGGTCAGCTTGTTTTCGCGGAAATAAATCCAGCCCAGGCTATCGAGATAGGCGCCACTGTGGGGATCTTCCTTCAGAGCGCGCTGGACGAGGGCTTCGGCTTCCTCGAGGCGGATGCCCAGGTCGCCGAGCATGTAGCCGTAATAATTGAGGACTGCGCCGTCGCGCGGATTGACGGCGAGCGCTTTTTTGAATTGCTCTTCGGCACGGTCGAAGAATTTCTGGCGTTCATAAATGGCGCCGAGGAGAAACCAGACCATTTCGTTGTCGCGGGCCTCGCCGGGCATGACTTCGGCGGTGTGGGCGGCGTCTTCGGCTTCTTTGTAGCGCCGGGCGCGCTCGTAAACCTGGGCGATGTTGAGATAAGTGTCGCGGTCAGCGTCGCCTTTGTTGAGCTGAGCGCGAAGCATTTTTACGGCTTCATCGGTCTGGCCGTTTTCGCCAAGGAGGAGAGCATAAGAGGTGCGAAGGCCGGAGTCGCTTGGGTATTTTGCGAGGGCTTCTTTGCCCGTTTGCAGGGCCTTCGCCAAATCTTTGGCCGCGCGATAGGTGTCCATGATGAGCATGCGGGCGCGACGGTCTTCCTCTTCACCGAGGCGGCCCAGCTCTTCATAGGTGTAAACGGCTGCTTGATAGTTCTGCGTGTCACGGTAGAGCTGGCCGAGTTGCTGATAGAGGATGGCAAGCGAACGATGGCGCGACGGCAGAATCGTGGACTGGGATTTCAGTCCGGTGACGGCATCGGAAAGCACGCGAATAGCGTCTTCAAAGCGGCCTTGGGCTTCATAAAGCATGGCCTCGTTGTACATCACCTCGAGGCTGCCAGGGGCGTACTGGCGAGCTTTCAAGAGATTTTCCTCGGCGTGATCAAGCTGATGAAGTTCCCGATAGATTTGTGCGAGACGCAGATAGACGTCGGAATCGTCGGGCATCAAGTCGGCGAGCTTTTGATAAACGGTCAGGGCTTCCGCAAATTTTTCTTCGGAGAGGAGAGTCTGTCCGAGGCCGCGCTGATGGCTTAGCTCAGACGGATCGAGATCCACGGCCTTACGATAGGCTCCTTCCGCTTTGGGCAGGTCGTGCGTCTGGGTGTAGGCGTCACCGAGAAGGTCGAGGAGCGTCGGAGACGGCGTCCGGCTGGTAATTCCTTCAAGAAGCGCTACGGCGTCGGCGGACTTGCCTTCGTCGAGGAGAAGCTGAGTGAGCTGCTCGACAGCGGCTTCGTTTTCCGGATCCTGCGCCAGCATACTGCGCAGAACCTCTTCGGCTTTGTCGTGATCATTGCGCAGCCGATAAAGGCGTGCGAGCCAGAGAGCTGATTCCGTGTCCGTGGGGTCGAGGCGCCAGACTTCGCGGTACTGCTCAATGGCGCGCTCAGCCATTTCCGATTGGGCGCTGGCGCTGAGATCGCCAAGGCTGCGGAGATAGATGCGTCCGAGGAGGCGGCGCGTCTGTAAATCATTGGGATCGCGCTTGAGAAGCTCCTGAGCCTCCGTGACGGCTTCGTGGACGCGCTGGGCTTTCCAGTACATTTCGGCGAGGCGTTCACCGATAACGGGGGATTTCGGATCAAGCGCATAGGCTTTTTTATAAGCGTCGATGGCTTGCGTGGCGAACTCGGGCTGGTTGGTGGTCTCGTACTTCTGCTCGTAGAGATGGCCAATGGAATAGTTGTAGTAGGCCTCGGCGCGAGCAGAAGGGGGAGCCGGAGCTTCCGGCGAGGCCGCGTCGGGCTTTTTATCGGCCGGAGAGGATTGCCCGGCAGCGTTTGCGCCGCAAATTGCGGTCAGGAATGCGGCGAGGGTGAGTCTGCTTAGATTCATCTTAGCCCCAGAAACGAAAAGTATCCCACGGTGCTGGAAAACGGTCAAAAGCGAAAAGATGGGCGTTTCCAGGGCCAAAATGCGCCCTCTGCTTTGATGCAGAAAAATTGGAAAGAGTTGAGAGGTAAAGTTTGAACTTTCGCCTCTACTGGTCGAGCCACTGCACCTCGTTTACCTTGAGCTTGAGCCGTCGCGTGAGGAAGCGTGTGACGTTCGTCATCACCCTCAGTCACGATTCCGTGACCTGCAGCAGATCTCCCGAGGTAAGTTCGATCGCCTTCCACGCACAACCGCTGGATTTACCACCAGTGTCTTTGATGGATGTGGGCTTCGCGATCACTCGCTCGCTCGCCCGCCACCGTAGGCCTCAAATCCAGTTTCTTGTCTATCGGCTCGCGTGTTTGCTCCACGCTTCCTTCAGACCCCACCTCACGGTGACGCCCTTGCGCTTCGCTACCCTTCACCGTCCATCAGGTTGGGACGGGACTTTCACCCGTTAGCTGCCGAACATGCGCGACGTACAGGAAAGAGGGCACGATGTATCGTGCCCCAGGAGGCGGCCAAAGATTTAGTGGAGGAAATGGCGCATGGAGGTGAAGACCATGGCCATGTTCAGACGGTCGGCGGCGGCGATTACTTCGGGGTCGCGGACGGAGCCGCCGGGCTGAATGACCGCTACCGCGCCAGCTTTGGCGGCCTCTTCGACCCCGTCCGGGAACGGAAAGAAGGCGTCAGAGGCGACGACGGTTCCTGTAAGTGAAGACTGAGCTTTCATCGCGGCTATTTTGACGGAGTCCACGCGGCTCATTTGGCCGGCGCCGACGCCAAGGGTTGCACCGCCTTTGGCGAAGACAATGGCGTTGGATTTTACGTGTTTGCAGACCTTCCAGGCGAAGAGCATGGTTTGCATTTCGGCCGCTGTTGGGGCGCGTTTTGTCACGGTCTTCAGTTCGCTTTCTTTGATTTCGCCGAGGTCTGGTTGCTGAACCAGCATTCCGCCCAGTATGCGCTTGAGTTGGAGTTCGCGCTCGGGGGAGAGGCCGCCGGCGGGCAATTCGAGGAGGCGCAGATTCTTTTTTGCGGCGAAGATCGCTTTGGCCTTTTCTTCAAACCCCGGAGCGGCGATACATTCCACGAAAAGCTTTGCGACTTCTTCGGCCGTCGCGGCGTCCACCGTGCGGTTGAACGCGAGGACGCCGCCGAAAGCGGAGACTGGATCGCTTGCGAGGGCTTTCAAGTACGCGCCGAGGAGAGTTTCCTGCTCTGCCGTGCCGCAGGGATTATTGTGCTTGACGATGACAGCGGCTGGCTGGGCGAATTCGGCGGCGAGGCTGCGGGCGGCTTCCAGATCCACATAGTTGTTGTAAGAAAGTTCCCTTCCTTGGAGTTGTTTTGCAGCAGCGAGACCGGACGGTGCACTTCCGGATGGGATATAAAGCGCGGCGGCTTGATGGGGGTTTTCTCCGTAGCGGAGAGGCTGCTGTTTTTGGAGTGCGATATGGATGCGCTCGGGGAGGAGCGGTTTTTCAGCGAGCGCGACGTGACCTGACGTGACAGATAGGCGCTCCAGTTCCGTGGTGATCATGCCGTCGTAACGCGAAGTCGTAGCGAATACTTTACGTGCCAGTTCGAGGCGCACGGCGAGAGAGGTTTCCTGCGACGCCTCCAGCTCTTGCGCCACTTTTGCGTAGTCGGCCGGATCGGTCACGACGGTGACGCTTTCGAAGTTTTTTGCAGCAGACCGCAACATGGTTGGGCCGCCGATGTCGATGTTCTCGATGAGCTCTTCTGCGGTGAGGCCCTGCTTCGCGGCGGTGGCCTCGAACGGATACAAGTTCACAACGACCAGGTCGATTGGCGCAATGCCATGTTCCGCGGCTTGCTTTTGATCTTCGGCATGCTTGCGGCGATAGAGCAGGCCGCCATGCACTTTTGGATGCAGCGTTTTGACGCGGCCACCGAGCATTTCCGGCCAGCCGGTGAAGTCGGCAACGTCAATCACGGTAACGCCTGCTTCGCGCAGGAGTTTTGCCGTTCCGCCCGTCGAAAGAATCTGGATGCGCAGGGCTGCGAGGCGCTTCGCCAACTCCACGATCCCTGTTTTATCAAACACGCTGATGAGCGCGCGTTGCACTGCCATGTCATCGTCCCCCTGAAAGTAAAAACACAACAGTGTATGCGGGCGGGGGAAATACTTCAAAGTCGAAAGGATGTTGACACGAGCCGCGAAGCGAAATTACTTAGATTTGAGGAGCCTAGATTTATATCGGTGAGCTGAAGAAAAGCGGCATCAAGCTGCCGCACTCCACAGGACTTACGATTTGACCAGGGCTTTGAGTTTGACCTGTCCTTCGACGATTTCGACGACGTATTCGACGTCGCGGCAATTTTTTTGTTTTTGCAGGTCTTTCGTCTTCTTAAGGACGAATTCGTTGAAGCTGGAGCGCGAAAGTTTGCCTGTTGCTTCGCCTGCCTTTTGCTTGGCTTGCAGGAATGCCTGATAAAGCTGATCGACCTTTTCGGATTCGTGTTCCGGCTCAGAACACGTTACGCGAAATGCGCCTCCCGCTGCGCTGGCAGCCGCTGCAGCGGCAGGTAGCTCGACGGGCTTCTCCGCACTTTTGTGAGCGCGTTCGCGTTCGGCCTCGATGGCTTTGGCAGCGGCGCCATAATGGCGCTGAATCTTTCCTTCTTCTTTCTGCTGGGTTTTCTTGCGGAAAATGTCTTTGTACTTGGCGTAGGTCTGTGTGAGGTTGTTCAGGCGGAATCGGCTGCCGTATTTCAGTTCGCCGGCGCGCTCAGCATAGCGCTTCACTATGGTCTCGATGCGCCATTCGATTTCGGTGGGAGGGCGTTTTCTGCCGCCGCCGAAGTACTGGTCGTATTCAATTTTGAGCTGGCGAATGTCGCGTTCGAGCTGAGCCAACTCTTCGTCGATGGTGGCCATGGGTGGACAGTTCCCTGCACTAATATGCTAGGAGGGCGGAGCGGAGTCGTCAACCAATGGTGTTAGGGGCGATGCGCATCGTGTATCCCGCTCCTTGGGACAGGCGGCAGGCCGCGTTCGAGCAGCTGGACCAGATCGCAAGTGGTCGATTGCCGGAGGGTGCGGGTTGTGCTGAAATGGGTCCATGGAAACTCGTTCAAAACAGGTGCTTTCCGCTGAGCAGGCGGAGCTGCTGCGCCAGATCCCTTCTGTGGACGAACTGCTTGCGCAGCCGCGGCTGGCTGAGCTTGGCGGGCGTGTGGATCGCGGCCTGCTCGTCGAGGTTACGCGGACCGTTCTGGCGGAGTTGCGTACACGGATTACGGATCAAGTGAAATTCACGGTGCTGGCCGAGCTCAACCTCCTCACTTCCGGTGGTGCTGCCCTCGAAGAACACATCCGTTCGCTGGTGGAGCGGATTCTGGCTCATTCTCTGCAGCCCGTAATCAATGCTACCGGCGTGATTCTGCACACCAATCTGGGGCGGGCTCCGCTGCCCGCGGCGGTCGTGGAAGAGTTCCGGCGAACGGCGACGCAATATTCAAATCTTGAATACGATTTGGAAACTGGCGCGCGGGGACAGCGCGACGTGCATACGGCCTCGATGTTGGAGCGGCTAACCGGGGCTGAGGCCGCTATCGTGGTGAACAATTGCGCGGCCGCGGTGCTGCTGGTGCTGGCGTCGCTCGCCAAAGGCGGCGAGGTGGTCGTCTCACGCGGGGAGTTGATCGAGATTGGGGACGGTTTCCGCATTCCGGAAATTATGGCGGAGAGCGGAGCGCTGTTGCGCGAAGTTGGAACGACGAACCGCACGCGGGTGGCCGACTACGAAAACGCGATCAATGAAAAAACGCGATTGCTTTTGCGGGTCCACCCTTCCAATTTTCGGATTACGGGATTTGCGGAGAAGCCGTCGCTGGAAGAGCTGGCTGCACTCAGTGCGCGGACCGGTTTGCCGCTGGCCGAAGATCTGGGGTCGGGATGCCTTGCGGATCTTACCGGAAGCGGAATTTCAGAGCCTCTGGTGAGGCAAAGCATCGAAGCCGGAGTTTCGATCGTGATGTTCAGCGGGGACAAGCTTTTGGGAGGGCCGCAGGCTGGCATTATTGCCGGAAAGAAAGAATTAGTGATGCGCGTTCGGCGGCATCCTCTGTTCCGTGCATTGCGCGTGGACAAACTCACGACCGTGGCGCTGGAGGTGACCCTTGGCGCTTACCTGCGTGCGGCGTGGGACGAAATTCCGTCGCTGCGCATGATTCGAACGAGCGCTCAGGAGTTAAAGAGGCGCTCGGAGAATTTTTTGCGCGAGCTGCGGCCGGAGCTGCCGCTGGACGAAGTGGAAATGGAAATTGTGGATGGAACCTCACTCGCGGGCGGCGGCTCGACTCCAACGCAGGCGCTGCCGACAAAGGTGATTGGCATTGCGAGCGCTCGTTATTCGGCGGCGCAGCTTGAGCAGCGTCTGCGCCGCGCACCCTCTGGCATTTCGGTGATCGCTCGCGTGGAGAACGACCGCTTGATTCTGGATTTGCGCACGGTCTTCGCAGAGCAGGAGCCCCTGCTCATCAAAACGCTTGCGGCTGTGCTCCATTAAATTCCTTCCTTTTAAACGCCTGCTTTAAGAAACGCTGCATCGCCACTTCTCTACAAAGTGAAACTCACGCGAGGCCCGGCGCGTCCTACGAGGTGTTTCGGGGGAGTAGACGGCTCGCTTCGAAATAGTTCGGTCCTTGGTTGCCCAATCGCTGAAGCGCAAAAAAGGAGAATTGCGAAATGTGGAGAGACCGGTGCGTCCTCGCTGGATTCGTTTTATTTTTTGGTTTGAGCGCGGCTGCGGCCCAGCAGCCTACAGTTCCCTCAGGGCAACAGCCGCCGCAGCAGGCCCAGCGAACGCGCCTGCCGGGGGAAACAACGACGCCTGCGGGGGAAGGGGCCCAAGGTAAACAAACGCAGCACCCTGCGGTGCCGGAAGAGAAGTCGAGTGTCACGCATCACGCGGCGCGGATTGGGGGGCAAACGATTAACTACACCGCGACGGCTGCGACGTACAACATTAAGAGCGATGACGGAACCGTGAAAGCGACGATGTTTTATGTCGCGTATGTGAAGGACGGCGTCGCTGATCCAGGAAAGCGTCCCGTGAGTTTCGTTTATAACGGCGGACCTGGCTCGGCTTCCCTTTTTACGCACATGGGAATGGGGCCAAAGCGCGTCGTTCTGACCGCGGATGGCCACGGCATGCCCGCGCCTTATGCGATTATGGATAACGAGGATTCTTTTCTGGACGCCACAGATCTTGTTTTCATTGACGCGATTTCGACCGGCTACAGCCGTCCGGCCCCAGGCGAATCCACGACGCAGTTTCACGGCATCATCGAGGACGCCAACTGGTTTGCGGATTTCATCTACCAATACATCACGCGCAATGAGCGCTGGGCTTCGCCGAAATTTTTGCTTGGCGAGAGCTACGGAACGACGCGTTCCGCGGAGCTTGCAGGAGTCATTCAAGAACGTCACCAAATCTATATGAGCGGAATTGCGCTGATTTCTGCCGTGGCGTTTTCCAACTGGGGCGCCGACAACCGGACCGAGTTTTTTCTGCCCACTTACGTAACGAGCGCCTGGTATCACCATCTGCTACCCGCGGATTTGCAGAGCTTGACCATCGAACAGGTAGCGCAGAAGGCTCGCGAATTCGCGCACGGCGAATATGCGCAGGCTTTGGAAAAAGGCGACCAGCTTTCGCCCGCAGAGTACAAGAAGGTGGTCGAGGACCTGGCGCATTACACAGGTCTGTCCACGAAATACATTGAGGAAACCAATTTGCGCGTGAGTCCGTTCCGCTGGTTCAAGGAATTGGAACGGGACAAGCGACGGACGATTGGGCGGCTCGATTCGCGCTTTGAAGGCATGGACGTGGATGCTGCAGGGGAGCGCAACGAGTACGACCCAAGTGAAGCGTCTTACGAAGGTGCGTTTGTGGCAACGTTCCACGACTACACGCGGCGCGAATTGAAATGGGAGAGCGACGGGTACTACACCGTCAGCGCCAATGTCAGCCCGTGGGATCAGACGGGGAATACGGCTGTGGCCGAAGTTCTTCGCTCCGCGATGACACAACAGACTTATCTGAAAGTGCTGGTTGTCTGCGGATACTATGATCTAGCGACACCGTTCAACGGCATCGAAAATACGTTTGCGCACATGAATCTCGAGCCATCTGTGCGCAAAAACGTTAGCTTCACCTATTACGAAGCGGGCCACATGATGTACATCGATGAAAAAGAGCACCACAAGCTGCACAAAGATATCGATGACTTTATAAATGCCAGCTACACGCACTAGGTAGCAGGTAAGTTGAAGCGCGCTTCTCCACTCCATAGCTGGATTGGACTGGAGAAGCAACATGCGGGATGATAAGCGACCGTGCTGGCCTTTTCTGTCTCTTGCGGAAAACTAAAACAATTTGAGAAACGGCTGCCCGAACTGCGTCCAGGTTGGGCGCTCATTCGCTTGCGGCTTGCCGGAATTTGTAATACGGACGTTGAGATCTTGTGCGGCTATCACGCTTTTCGCGGAACGCCGGGCCACGAATTCGTTGGCGAAGTTGCGGATGTTCGCGGCGTTCCCGGTCCGCTGAAGAAAAAATGGCTGGGACGGCGCGTCGTTGGCGAGATCAATGTGTCCTGCTCCGCCTATGGCTTTCGGCCCTTATGTGATTTTTGCAAGCGCGGTTTGAAGACGCATTGCGCGAGAAGGACAGTTCTCGGCATTTTCGCGCACGACGGCGCGTTTGCGGAATATTTGGCGCTGCCGCTTGAAAATCTTCATGCCGTGCCTGATTCGGTCACCGATGACCAGGCTGTGTTTGTAGAACCGCTTGCTGCGGCCTGCGAAATTCTCGAGCAGGTCGACGTAAAACAATTTCGCAGTGCTGCTGTGCTTGGCGATGGCAAACTGGCGCAATTGATCGCGCTCGTTTTGAGGACAGCCGTGCCCCACGTCGTCATGTACGGCAAACACGAAAAGAAACTTGCGCTCGCAAGGCGCGTAGGAATCCAAACCAAAAAAGTGCGCGGTGATGGCACTGATCTCAAGCGCATAAAAGAAAGCTATGGATTGCTGGTTGAGGCTACCGGCTCACCAAGCGGTTTCGCTTTGGCCCAGCACATGACCGAGCCGCGCGGCACGCTCGTCTTGAAATCCACATTTCACGGGGCCGCACCGATCGAAACCTGGCCGATCGTCGTCAAGGAGATCACTGTCGTCGGCTCGCGTTGCGGGCCGTTTAGCAAGGCTCTCGCGCTTTTGCGTTCCGGGAAAATTGACCCGCGCCTGCTCATTACATGCTCGTTTTCTTTGAACGAGGCGACCGAAGCGATTCGTTTCGCTCAAGAACCGGGTGTGATGAAGGTGTTGTTAAAAGCTTGGGAGTCGCGTCACGTACAGAACCCTACCAAACGTGCTTTAGAGACGATTGATACAGGACGCGACGCAGGCGGCGCCAAAGCCGTTGTCAATGTTCACGACCGTAACATTCGAAGCGCAAGAATTAAGCATGCCGAGCAGCGCCGCAACGCCGCCAAAGCTCGCGCCGTAACCAACGCTGGTCGGCACCGCAATGACCGGCGCCGCAACCAGCCCGCCCACGACGCTAGGCAGCGCGCCTTCCATTCCAGCCACACAAATAATCACGCGCGCTTGCGTCAGCTTTTCGCGATGTTCGAGCAATCGGTGAATGCCCGCGACGCCAACGTCGTACAAATGCTCCACGCGATTCCCCATAATGCTCGCAGTCAGCAAAGCCTCTTCCGCAACGGGAATGTCACTCGTTCCCGCCGAGACCACCACAATAGTTCCCTTCCCGGCGATCTCCTGGGTCCGCTCGGCAGTGATCACGCCGGACAACTCGTGAAATTTCGTGGACCGCGCCGCTTTACCGCTTGCGCGCTTGACGGCCGCAAATGTCTTCGCGTCCGCTCGAGTGACTAAAATGTTGTGGCGCGAATCTTTCTTCTGCAGCATTGCGCGCACAATCTCCGCGACCTGTTTTGGCGTCTTCCCTTTTGCAAAAACAACTTCCGCGAAACCCTGCCGCAGCGAGCGGTGATGGTCCACCTTCGCGAATCCCAAATCCTCGAAGGGCATGTGCTTCAGCCGCTCGACCGCTTTCTCGGGAGAAAGCACGCCCGCCTGCAGGGATTCCAGCATTTTCAGCAATTCCGGCTGATTCATATTGTTTGGCCGCCGCAGATTCTATCATCACACAAGCAGGCCCCCTCGGCTTGACTTGGCGGAATGCGGCTGCGAGACTGGTTCTACCCGCACGGAAATCATGCCTGACACGCAAAAACAAATCGTAACCGTAGGTGTGACTGGTGCAAGCGGCGCGGTTCTGGCGCAGAAGGTGCTCGCCCTGCTGGAAGCCGACGCCCGCGTCGCACGTATCCACCTGGTTGTCACCGAAGCCGGCCAGCGCCTTTTTGCAGAAGAACTTGAAATCAGCTCCGGTGATTTGAAAAGCCTGCCCAGCCGTCTTTTGAATCGTCCCGCCGCCAAAATTGAGGTGCTTCCCAACAAGGACATTGGTGCTTCCATCGCTTCCGGCAGTTATGCGGTCGATTCGATGATCGTGGTTCCGTGCTCGATGGGAACACTCGCGGCGATTGCCGCAGGCGTAAGCGACGACCTCGTTTCGCGCGCGGCGGACGTGATTCTTAAGGAAGGACGAAAGCTGGTGCTTTGCGTGCGCGATACGCCGTTCAACCGCATTCATCTGGAAAACATGTTGCGCGCCCAACAAGCGGGCGCGGTGATTATGCCCGCGATCCCCGCGTTTTATCATCACCCGCAAACCATCGACGATTTGGTGACGCAGTATGTTTGCCGGGTCCTCGCTCAGATTCATCTCCCACAGGAAAATATGTATCGCTGGGCGGGCCAGGCCAGCGCCAAAAAGGCGGAGGCGTAATTTAGACATGGCCAGCCGCATCCGCACCGTGCTCGAAATGATCAAGTTCGAGCACTCCGTTTTTGCGCTGCCGTTTGCGCTGACGGGCGCATTGCTTGCCGCGCGCGCAACGCATCAGCCCCCGCATGGCTGGCCAACGTTGCGCCAATTCGTCTGGATCGTGGTCGCCATGGTTGCCGCACGTTCCGCCGCGATGACCATCAACCGCATCGTGGATTTGCGCTACGACCGGGAGAATCCGCGCACAAAACAGCGCGCGCTCGCCACGGGCGCCCTGTCTGTACAGTTTGCATGGCTTTTCGCGCTGATCGCCATAGCGGTCTTTTTCCTGGCGGCGTGGCAACTGAATTTTCTCGCCCTGAAGCTCGCCCCGCTCGCCCTGGCAATTCTTTTTTTCTATTCGTTCACCAAACGCTTCACGAACTGGTCCCACGTTTTTCTGGGATTCGCGCTGGGCATCTCCCCGGCAGCCGCGTGGATTGCCGTAACGGGCAGCCTCGACTGGCGCATGCTGATTCTCTGCGCCGCGGTCACGTTCTGGGTCGGCGGCTTTGACGTTCTCTACGCGTGCCAGGACGTTGACTACGACCAGCGCGTCGGCCTCTACTCCGTCCCCAAACGATTTGGCATTGCAAATGCCCTGCTGATCGCTCGCGTCATGCACCTTGCCGTCGTCGCCCTGCTTTCTGGACTTGCTTATAGCTTCGCGCTTCCCTGGCCTGCCTGGGCAGGCATCGTGGTGGTGGCCACGTTGCTCGCCTACGAACATTCCCTTGTGAAGCCCGGCGACCTCAGCAAGCTGGACGCTGCGTTTTTCGCCGTGAACGGTTATATTAGTTTATTGTTCCTGTTGTTCTGGGGCGCGGCAGCTGCGGTTTGGCGCGTTTGAAAATTTCGGCGGAATCAAAATGAGCGAACTCACGATCACCGATCAGCGGTTGAAGCCGATTGCAGACAAAGTCCTCGCCGGCCAGCGCCTGAGCATGGAGGACGGCATCGCGCTATATCGTTCACCGGATCTTCTTGCTGTCGGATGGCTTGCGAACTACGTCCGCGAAAAGCGCCACGGCAACACCACCTATTACAACGTCAATCGCCACATCAATCCGACGAATGTCTGCGTGGCGCATTGCAAACTCTGCGCTTTCGGACGCGATCCCAATGCCCCGGGCGCTTACACGTTCGCTCTCGAAGAAATCTATCAGCGCGCGGAGCAGGGCGTTCGCGAAGGCGCCACGGAATTCCACATCGTCGGCGGCCTGCATCCCGATCTCAGCTTTGAGCATTACCTGGAAATGGTCCGCGGCCTGAAACAGCGCTGCCCCACCGTGCACATCAAGGCCTTCACCATGGTGGAAGTGCATTATTTTTCGCGCATTGCCAAAATTTCCATCGAGGAAGTCCTGCAAAAGATGAAAGCGGCCGGCGTGGACTCCTGCCCCGGCGGCGGAGCCGAGATTTTTCATCCCCGCGTGCGAAAAATCATCTGCGACCACAAAACCAGCGGCCAGATGTGGCTTAACACGGCGCGCAAAGCCCATCAGGCGGGGCTGCGTTCAAATGCCACCATGCTATACGGCCACGTGGAAACCGAAGAAGAACGCGTCGACCACCTTTTGAAATTGCGCGAGTTGCAGGACGAAACCCACGGGTTCGTGGCTTTCATCCCTCTGGCGTTTCACCCGGACAACACCGCGCTCTCGCACATTCCGAAGACCAGCGGCTATGCGGATTTGCGCGCCATCGCTGTCTCGCGTTTGATGCTCGATAATTTCGAGCACATCAAGGCTTACTGGATCATGCTTTCGCCGAGCATCGCGCAGATTGCATTACGCTTCGGCGCCAACGATCTCGATGGCACGGTGGTCGAAGAGAAGATTTACCACGACGCTGGCGCAAAAACGTCGGAGTTCACGCCACGCGGCGAACTCGAACGGCTTATTCGCGCCGCGGGCCGCGTTCCCGTCGAACGCGACACGCTCTATCGCCCGGTGGACCGCTCCAAGATGCCGCCGATTCCGCCAACTCCGCGCACGGACCTCGTCTCACTTACGTTGAACGTTTAGAGCAGAACTTCCATTGCGGCTCAGTGAATCGTGGCAGCCTTTGCAGCCACTTTGGCCAGCAAGTCGCTGGGCAGCGGAGGGTACCCTTGTTGCTGCGCCATCTTTTCCCCGTCGGTATACACCCACTTCAAATATTCCGCTAAGGCGCGGCCACGCTGGGAATCTTTTGCTACGGCCGGGACATAAAACCAGGTGAAGCTGCTGATCGGATAGCTTTCTTTGCCGGGCGCATTCGTGAGCGAGATCCTAAAGTCGTCTGTAACTCGGCTGGTAAGAGCCGTCGCCGCAGCCGCAATCGAATGAGCAGATGGCCGCACGAACTCGCCTTCCGCATTGCGAATACTGGCCATACGCAACGACCCTTTCTCGGCGATATTCAATTCCGTATAACCAAGAGCACCGGGAGTTGCTTGTACTTTTTCTACCATGTCGTGAGACCGGCCAGCGGCGCTGCCCACCGGCCAGTCCGGCGATTCGCTGCGCCCCACGCGGGAGAGAAATTCGGGGCTGGTCTTCGACAAAAAATCGGTAAGGATATAGCTTGAGCCTTTACCCGCTGGCCGGTGCAGCACCTGAATGGAAACCGCGGGAAGCTTGAGCTCGGGATTCAGCTTTGCCAGCGCCGGATCGTTCCAGGAGGTAATCTTTCCAAGAAAAATGTTTGCCAGCACAGGACCAGACAGATGCAGTTCGCCGGTCACGCCAGGCAAGTTGTAAATGACCACGATTCCGATCAACACCGTGGGAAGCTCAATGACTTTTGTGGTGGATGCCTTCAACTCTTTTTCGGGAATTGGCGCGTCACCGCCGGCAAAGTCTCCGGTGCCGGTCAAAACGCGCGTGGCGCCTGCGCCGCTGCCTTCTGGCAAATAGCGAAGCTGCACCGCCGGCTGTTGTTTGTGATATTCGTCGTTCCATAGCACATAAAGCGGCTCCGGCATGCTCGATCCGGTAACCACCAGCACCGTGGACATCTGTCCGTCCGTTGGAGCTGCCTCAATGACGGCCAAAATCAAAAGCGACGCAAAAACACCTCTAACGATCCGCCCCACGCGATCCTCCAAATACAAAAATGGGCCCGGGTCCGAAAAACTAAAGAGGGAAGCCAAATTCACTGTAAAGATGACTCTAGCTCGATTTATTCTCGGCGATGAACTGTCCGGTGGGACGAGTGTGCGGGATTCGGCATCAGCGCGGCGCGGTTCCGCGCGGCCAGGTGCCTTGCAGTATACGAAACGTCTTGATTATGTTTCGCCGCCAGATGGACTGTTCGGTTTCCACGATCGCTCAAATTCCACACTATTCATGAATGGTGTTGACTCGTACACACCAGCGGTTTAATGTGGCCATCGGGAGAGACAAAAATGAGGCGACAGTTCGTACTCGACAAGCTCACCGACAAATTGCTCGAAGAACTGGCTTCTTACCGGGCCGGAAACCGCAGTCTCGTTGTCCGCGAGGCCATTCAGGTCTACGCCGACATGGAAGACCGCCTGGATAAGATTGAGGCCGATCCCGCCTTCCAAAAAATGATGGAAGAGTCGGACCGAGCCATCCGTGAAGGACACGTTACTTCCCACCGCGAAGTCCTGCGGATGTCGCGTAAGCGCGCAAAGAAACGTAAGTGAAAGCAAACATCATCTGGTCAGACCCCGTAAGGGATCTGTTTCTCTCGCTCCCACAGAGAGAACAGGAGGAAATCTCTCATAGCCTCAGCCTGTTGGAACGCTTCCCCTACTTGTTTCCTCTTCGGCTTAAGGGCAGACGACTTCGCCGGCATCGCTGGTTTCATGCGGGCAACTGGCTCGTCTTTTACCGCGTGGTCGAAAATACGGTCTACATGCGAGGCTTGTGGCCCGCGCGAATACCGTAGCCTGGACGTACCTCAGTTTTGAACTGGCTCGTAGCATGCTAGCTTTTCGAAGCGCTTCCGTGAGATCCAGGAGGTCAACTCCGTGCGAACTATTGTTTTGCTAACGATTTCAAATATTTTCATGACGTTCGCGTGGTACGGTCATTTGAAGTACCGCGCCTCGTCTCTCTGGAAAGTGATTCTCATCAGCTGGGGGATCGCGTTTTTCGAGTATTGTTTCCAGGTTCCCGCCAACCGTATCGGCTCTTATGAATTCAGCACGGCACAGCTCAAGACCATTCAGGAAGTCATCACGCTTTCCGTGTTTTCTGTTTTCTCCGTTTTCTACCTAGGCGAAAAATTGAAGTGGAACTACGCTGCAGGGTTCGGATGCATCGCGCTGGCCGTGTTTTTTGTTTTTCACAAGTGGTAAGAGTCTTTGGCCGCCTGCCAGTCCGCTAGACGGCAACGGCTAGTGCGCAAAAAGCAGATCGTGCCAGCTTGTGCCATGACCCAGCGGCCCTCGGGTTGTGGCCTCGGACGATGCTCTGAGTTCTCCAGATTTGCATGCACTGAGTTCTGCGCGCAATCGGCACAGCAACAGCCACTCCCTACCACGTCCGGCAAATATTCCATCTCCCGCTCCACTGGCACTATTGCCAATCCTAATTGTTCTCGAATCGCCGATACGAGCGAGATGGGATCCTTGTGATTCCACTTCAAATCGAAATCGTAACGGCCCTGGAGACCCGTCTCATCAAAAACCTCTGCATGCAGCACTATTCCCGCGACCCACACGACGCTCTTCATCTGAGCGCCCACGGCGTCAAATTCACCTTGCCCACCCCACGGACGCGACTTGCTCGCCGTCGCTGCCGAGCTCTTCATCTTCAGCTCCAGCCCGGGCTCGGTTTGGAGAACATACGCATTTGTTTTTCGCGCCTCGTGCCGAACCCGAAAATGAAACGCTTGTGCAAACGTCTGCTGCAAGAGCGGCCATTGATCAGCCTCCCCTCCGTGCGGCACGACAATCGAGACATCGTACCGTAACATGCTGCACCATTCCGGCGCGTCCACGCGAGAAGCTGGAATATCGTACGCATCGGAAAGCAAGTCGCGCACAGTCACTCCATACGCGGCGTACCTGCCGTCCCGAGAGCTCGCAAAACCCGGCGAGACCCTGCTAACATCCACCGGGGCCGCGGGACGGATCATCACTTGCACCAGCGGCGTTGGCGCGCCCGGTTCCGCTCCCAGGATCGCGGGCGTCCCTGCATCGAGCACGCTGCGCACCTTCACATCTCTTCCGGCCAGCAAATCCCCAAGCACCTTTTCATTTACATCACTCGGCCCGGTGATGGCCCGGAGCCTCCCTTTGGCATCAATCAGCACCGTTTGCGGAATTCCTTCCGCCTTGTACGTCTTAAAGCTATCCCGTTTCGGATCCAGGGCCACCCAGCCATGGATCGGATGTTTTGCCAGGAACCGGAGAACATCTCCCTTCTCTTCCTCCGTGATGGAAATAAACTGTATCGGTTTGCCCGCGAATTGATCTTCCAGTTGGTTCATGTGCGGGATGTTTTCCACGCATCCTCCGCACCACGTCGCCCAGAACTCGACGACCACCGCTTTGCCACGCAGCGCCTCCCACTTCGTGTCTACCCCTTCTAGCGCCTGCAGCACTTGCGCGTAGGTAACCGCCGGCGCCGCTTCCCCCACCTTCGGCCACTCCTGGGCCTTCGCGGAGGTGCAACCTAGCAGCCCGATTAACAGCGCTCGTCTGAACATGGATCGAAGAACCATATAAAAACCTCGCCTTCTAGGCCAAGCAACATCATCGCGACTGCGACAGACGCACAAGAACCCAGCGTAAGACATATCGGAACCGTAATAATTTCCTTAGTCAATCAATAAATTCTCTTGATTGCGGCTAGTCTGGTATTTAGACCTTCTTCCGTCCGCTCTCGACATCGTTCCAAGGTCAATATACCCTTCTCTCTGGCCGGTGAATCGAATCTCTGGCTTTGAATCCATTGAAAGTTCCAAAAGGAGCGGCATCATGCAACGCAAAGCATCGGCAGTGTGGCAAGGCGGCTTGAAGGACGGCAAAGGCTCTATTACGACGGACAGCGGCGTCCTGAAGCAGACGCAATATTCCTTCAGCACGCGTTTTGAAAATGGTGTTGGCACCAACCCCGAAGAACTCCTTGCAGCCGCGCACGCCGGATGTTTCACGATGGCGCTTTCCGCTCAACTTGGCGGGGCCGGGATGACCGCGCAGAAACTCGAAACAACAGCCACGATCACGCTCGATAAAGTCGGCGATGGCTTTTCCATCACCAAGAGCCACCTCGACCTGGTCGCCACCATCCCTGGCGCCGACAAAACCAAGTTTGACGCCGCCGTCAAAGCTGCCGAATCCGGTTGCCCGGTTTCCAAACTTTTCAAAGCCGAAATCAGCGTCAACGCCCAACTCAACTCGTGATCCCTACGCCGCTCATCCCCAGCCCATCCAAGCGAGTACAATGCCGCATATGATTCCAGTTCCCGGAGCTTTCATCGCTGGTGTCGCGATTTTCCTGATCGTCCTGTGGGACGCTTTTGAGGCGATCATCCTTCCGAGGCGAGTGACGAGAAAGTTCCGGCTGGCGCGGCTTTTTTACAGATCTACGTGGCACGTCTGGAAATTTCTGATCTGCCTCGTGCCGTCGAAAAAGAAACGCGAATCGTTGCTCGGCTATTACGGGCCTCTTTCACTTCTCGTTCTCGTGGGAGTCTGGGCGGTCGGCCTCGTCTTCGGCTTCGGCCTGATGCAATACGGCGCCGGATCGGCGGTCAGCATGACGGGCGGCGAAGGCAGCTTCATGACCGATTTTTATCTCAGCGGAACAACATTTTTTACGCTGGGGCTCGGTGACGTCATTCCTCGCTCAAGTTTGGCCCGGGCGCTCGTCGTCACCGAAGCGGGTTTCGGTTTTGGGTTCCTGGCCGCCGTCATTGGATACTTGCCGTTTATTTACGGCTCGTTTTCAAAACGCGAAGTGGATATTTCGCTCCTGGATTCCCGGGCCGGCACTCCGCCCACCGCCGGCGAACTACTTCGCCGCCACAGTTATGAGCACGGCCAGGAGGCGTTGCGCGAACTCCTGAAGGACTGGGAACTCTGGTCCGCCGAGCTGATGGAAAGTCATCTCTCCTACCCGGTTCTGGCCTACTTTCGCTCGCAGCACGATAATCAGTCGTGGATCGCTTCGCTTACCGCCATCCTCGACACCTGCTCCTTGCTGATGGTTGGCATCGAAGACGCCTGCTCGAAGCAGGCCGAGCTTACATTTGCCATTGCGCGACACGCCGTGGCGGATCTTTCTCAGGTCTTTGGGACGCCGCCTAAGCCTGTGGCAAAGGACCGGCTTTCGCAGGAAGATTTGCGGCACCTGCGCGACATCCTCGCCAAGCACGGTCTAAAATTGCGCGACGGAGAGGACGCCGATCGGCGCATCCATGAGCTGCGGCGTTTGTATGAGCCGTACGTTAATGCGCTGGCAATCTATCTGAATCAGACTTTGCCGGCGTGGACCCCGCAGGGAAAAGGGAAAGACAACTGGCAAACCACGGCTTGGGTCACCTACGGCGGGTTACCCGAGGATAAGGGAGTTGAGCACGCGCACGCCGACGATCATTTCTAGGCTTTGTAATGACCTAAACACGGGTAACTTGGTACAGCAAAGTTGCGGCGCACAGTAAGCTTAAACCCTTTCGTTGCAACACTTGAAGGCCATCTCGTAAGTGCATCGAAAGGACTTGCGGTAGAGCTAAGCTCTTTAGATGCAACACGTACAAAAAACATGGGGTCTCCTCTTCGACAAACTCAGACGAGACCCTAAGGAAACTCGGAGGCCAGGAAAATGAAAGCGATACAGGTACACGAATTTGGGGGACCTGAGGTTCTGAAGCTCGAAGAAATAGCCACGCCCAAGCCGGAAGCAGGACAGGTTCTCGTGCGCATCCATGCCGCAGGCGTCAATCCCTATGACACGTACATGCGGGCTGGCACGTATGCCATCAAACCGCCGTTGCCGTATACGCCGGGTTCCGACGCCGCAGGCGTCGTCGAAGCCGTCAGCCCAGGAGTAAGGAAAGTTAAGCCTGGTGACCGCGTCTATACCGCCAAAACCCTAACAGGGGCCTATGCGGAATATGCTCTGACGTTGGAGACTCAGGTCCACAGGCTTCCACAGAAAATCACTTTCGAGCAGGGCGCCGGCATCTGGGTCCCCTATGGCACGGCCTACCACGCGCTCTTTCATTCCGCGCAAGCCCACGCCTCGGAAACGGTTCTGATTCACGGGGCCAGCGGCGGTGTCGGCCACGCGGCCATCCAGTTTGCTCACTCCATGGGACTTACGATCTTTGGTACCGCGAGCAGCCAGAAAGGCCTTGACATGATACTCCGCGAAGGCGCGGATAAGGCCTTCGATCACAGCAAGCCCGGCTATCTCGATGAAATTATGAAAGCCACCGGCGGGCGTGGCGTGGACATCGTTCTGGAAATGCTCGCCAACGTGAATCTCGGCCACGACCTGAAGCTCCTCGCCACCAACGGCCGCGTCATTATCATCGGCAACCGCGGGGAGGTGACCATCAACGCGCGCGACCTGATGTCGCGGCGAGCTTCCGCGCGCGGATTTACCCTTTGGGGCATCACCGAGCGCGAGGAAGCAGACATTCACGCCGGAATTATCGCCGGCCTCGAAAACGGCACGCTTCGTCCTATCGTTGGCAAAGAAATGCCGCTCGCCGAAGCTTCCCGCGCCCACAAAGAAGTCCTCGAACCAGGCGCCCACGGGAAGATTGTCCTTGTGACGTAGCAGGACGAAGTGACTCAGTAGAGCAAAGATTCCAGCGTGCTTTTTGGTGCCGCTCGAAACTGGAGGCCCGAAAAACACATCAAAGAGACAGGCAGGAATGCCTGTGCTGTGCATGGCTTCCGCCTTATAATCGTACGTCGTTAACTTCACTCAGGATTCGGGAGACCTTTCTCGGAACTCGGCGACGAAAACCATTGTGAACAGGCCTCTACCCATCTCCGTGATTCTCCTCGCACAGAGCTCCCTCGGCCACTACTGGCACAAGCTGACGGACCGCACCTTCAGCGGTGTCTATCATGCCAACGCTTTCGACATGGCGATGATGATCCCGTATTTCCTCGCTCTCTTCATCCTCGCGATTTACGGCTTCCACCGTTACTGGCTCGTCTACGACTACTACACGTATTCGAAAAACGTCCCCGGCCCTCCACCGGAAGTCAAAAGCTGGCCGCGCGTCACGATCCAACTCCCCATCTTCAACGAGCGATACGTGATCGAACGCCTCGTCGAAGCAGTTTCGCGCTTTGATTACCCGCGTGAACTATTGGATGTGCAGGTTCTCGACGACTCAACCGATGAGACGTGCCAGGTCGCCAGCGCCTGTGTAGAACGCCATGCCGCGGCTGGCATGCCCGTCGTCCACATCCACCGCACGAATCGTTCCGGCTATAAAGCAGGCGCGCTCGAAAACGGCCTAAGGATTGCCCAAGGCGAATATGTCGCTATCTTTGACGCGGATTTCATTCCAGAGCCGGATTTCCTTCGCCGCACGATTCCGTATTTCGTCGATCCAGCCGAAGGCTCCAAAATCGGCATGGTGCAAACACGCTGGACTTACCTCAACCGCGACTACTCGCTTCTGACGCAGGTCGAGACCATTCTTCTCGATGGCCACTTCGTCGTCGAGCACGGCGCACGCTCCCGCCGCGGCACTTTTTTCAATTTCAACGGCACGGCGGGCGTCTGGCGCCGCAAGGCGATCGAGGAAGCCGGTGGCTGGGAGCACGATACACTCACCGAAGACACCGATCTTTCTTATCGCGCGCAACTCAAAGGCTGGAAGTTTCTGTATCTGCCTCAAATCGAGTGCGCTTCCGAATTACCAGTGGATATGAACGGCTTCAAGGCGCAGCAAGCTCGCTGGGCCAAGGGCCTGATGCAAACGGCGAAAAAAATCCTGCCGCGTGTGTGGAGGTCCGACGCACCATGGCACGTAAAAGCGGAAGCTTTTTTTCACCTGACGGCCAATATCAGTTATCCCTTGATGGTTCTGTTTTCGGCCATGCTTTTGCCTGCGATGATCGTGCGTTTCTATCAAGGCTGGTTCCAGATGCTGGTGATTGACCTGCCTTTGTTCCTTGCATCCACTTGTTCGATTTCGAGTTTCTACATCGTTGCGCAAAAAGAGCTTCGTCCGAAAAACTGGTGGCGTACCTTTCTTTATATGCCTTTCGTGATGGCCACAGGAATTGGCATCTCCGTTCGCAATGCGCAAGCTGTGATGGAAGCCATTCTTGGCAAAAAAAGCGAATTCGCGCGCACACCCAAATTTAACATCGCGGGCAAGAAGGGCAGCTTCGCTGAGAAAAAGTACAAAAATAAAGCCGGCTGGATGCCTTATGCCGAAGTCCTTCTCGGCATCTATTTTGCCGGCACCATCGTCTACGCCATCACCAACGAAAACTACGCCACGATTCCTTTCCTGCTTCTCTTCGTCTGGGGCTATCTCTATACCGGCCTCATGTCCCTCGGGCAAACTTACTTCGCGCAACTCCGCTTCGGCGTAAACGCCCCGGAAATGCGCCCTGCCGCGACCGGCGCACCGGGGTTCTAGCCACGAGACAGTGGCAACAAGGGACCGGCATTAGTCAGCTTCTTGATCTTCCAACCCAAGCAGACTTGTCTTGCACCCCTGCCACGAACGTAATACAATAAAATCATGAGAACGCTGACCGTACGATTGCCAGAACCATTAGTCGCCGACATAGAGTCGGAGTCGCGCGAGCGGAAGGTCTCGAAATCCGACGTAGTTCGCGAGCGGTTGGAGACCGCGCCACGTCACCGCAAAAGTTCCTCCCTGGATGCAATCGCCGATCTGATCGGATCCGTGAAGGACCTGCCGCCAGATTTATCTTCACGTAAAAAGGATTATTTGCGCGGCACAGGTTATGGCACAAAACGTAATCGTTGACGCTGGATTTCTTGTAGCGCTGCTCGCCGAGCGCGATTCCCATCATGAATGGGCTGTGAGGCAAGCCCGTGGCTTTCCCCCATCCTGGTCGACTTGCGAAGCGGCTTTGTCGGAAGTGTTTCATTTACTCGGCTCAGGTGGCATACCAAGTCTCAGCGCACTCCTTCGCCGAAGCGTTCTGACCGTCGCTTTCGATCTTGTCCAGAACACGGAGCCAGTTTTGAACCTGATGGCAAAATACTCTGACGTTCCCATGAGTCTTGCCGATGCTTGCCTCGTTCGCATGACCGAAACGTTTGCTGATCCTGTTGTTTTCACGACCGATGCGGATTTCCTCGTTTATCGCCGCCACAGCCGTCAGGTTGTTCCCTGTGTGATGCCAGAATGATTGTCACGAAAAGCTCCCCGCATTTGTAGACACCGGATGCTCGCTCCTGGCCGGATTCTGATAGTGTTCTTCCGCGCATCTGTTCCATGGAGGGTCGGCATGCTTCACGCGAAGCCTGAACACAGCCACGCCAAAAAGATAGGGACCAGAGCATCCGTCCTTGCATCCGTGTTGTTTGCCTTAAGCGTGACGGCTACGGCCCTCGCGGCCCACGCGGATGAACGCGAGGCCGCGGCGAAAATCATCGCGCGGACAGTTTCCAACGACGAGTTGCGCGTCAAAACGTTCCGCGGGGGCGAATGGCTCGGCAACGGAGACTCCTATCTCGCTCTGGAACCTTCCGTAACGCCAGGGGGCACGGACATCGTGCGTTACCAGACCTCGTCAGGAGCGCGGGACATTTTTCTCGGCGCCGATCGACTGATTCCTGCGGGCGCGAAAACACCGTTGCCGATTGAAGATTACCGGATATCTCCCGACGGCCATAAAATTCTCGTCTTTACAAACTCACAGACCGTATGGCGTCAGAACACCCGCGGAGACTACTGGTTTCTCGATCTGGCAAGCGGCTCCTTGCATCAACTGGGAGGCGATGCTCCACCCTCGAGCCTCATGTTTGCGAAGTTTTCTCCGGATAACAGCAAGGTGGCCTACGTTCACGGCAACAATATTTACGCGGAAGATCTCTCCAGTGGAAAAATCGCGCAACTGACACACGACGGTTCCCCTACGGTCATAAACGGCACCTCGGACTGGGTGAATGAAGAAGAACTCGACATCCGTGACGGCTTCGCGTGGAGCCCCGACAGCCGCGACGTCGCTTTCTGGCAATTCAACACCACGGGAGTTAAAACCTACACGTTGATCTACGACCTGGGCGCGCCGCGAGGAGAAATCGTCACAGGATTTCCTTATCCCGGTCTGGGCGTGTACCCGCAGACGCTGCAATATCCCTATCCGCTTGCGGGAACGCAAAACTCGGCCGTCCGCGTCGGCGTGATTTCCGCAACGGGTGGAGATGTCACGTGGATGCAAACCGCTGGAGATCCGCGCAATTTCTACATCCCCGCCATGGAGTGGGCGGACGCAGGCCACGTCCTGCTGCAACACATGGATCGGCTGCAGAACAAGATCGAGTTTCTGCTTGGGGACGCCAGCTCCGGTGCCTCACGAACCATATTCGTCGACGAAGACCGCGCGTGGGTGGAAGCCAATCCTAATGTGTCCTGGATTAATCATGGCCGCGAATTCCTCATTCTTAGCGAACGCGACGGATGGCGGCATCTCTATCGCGTCGCGCGCGACACCGGCGCGGCCGAGTTGGTCACGCGCGGCAATTTTGACGTGGTCAATCTTGAACGCCTCAGTCCGGACGAGCAGTGGATCTACTTCATCGCGTCCCCGGACAACCCAACGCAGCGCTATCTCTTCCGTACGCGATTGGACGGCAAATCCGCACCGGAGCGCCTGACTCCGAACGAGCCGGGCACTCATTCCTACAGGATTTCTCCGAATGGCGAGTGGGCGTTTCACGATTTTTCTTCCATGAATGTGCCCCCGGTTTTTGACGTGGTGCACTTGCCTGATCACCACGTCGCGCGAATTACGGCTGACAACTCTAAGATGGCCGAACTGGTCAAGCCGCTATGTGGCTCCACGGAACTCCTGAAGGTGGACGCTGGTGAGGGCCTTCAGGTGGATGCATGGATTGCCAAACCCCCGAGTTTTGATCCCGCGAAAAAATATCCGCTCATTGTCTATGTCTATTCTGAGCCCGCCGGCCAGACGACGGAGGACCGCTGGCAGCGCAATTTTCTACGCGCCATGACGGCTGCTGGCTATCTCGTGGCGACCTTTGATAATCAAGGCACGCCCGCACCTCGCGGCCGGGAATGGCGCAAGGTCGTGTACGGGAATGTCGGACCGCTTTCGTCTCGGCAGCAAGCAGCCGCCGTCCAATCTCTCGAAAGAACTCACGACTACATTGATGCAAAGCGGGTTGGCGTATGGGGGTGGAGCGGCGGCGGAACGGAAACACTCAATCTAATGTTCCGTTACCCCGACATTTACAGAGTCGGCGTTTCCGTGGCGTCCGTGCCCGACCAGCGCCTCTACGACAGCATCTACCAGGAACGCTATTTGGGATTGCCGCAAGACTCTCGGGAAGGGTACGAGCAAAGCTCGGCAATCAATTTCGCCGATGGCTTGCGCGGAGACCTGCTGGTCATGCACGGCTCAGGCGACGACAACGTACACTTCCAGGGCTTCGAGCTGCTCGTGAATAAATTGATTTCGCTCGGCAAGCTATTCGATATGCGTGTCTATCCCGGCCGTACTCATGGGATCTTTGAAGGGGAAGGCACAACAGAGGACGTATACACCAACATTCTCGGATACTTTCTAGCTCACTTGCCCGCCGGTCCGGGGACCGTAACGTCTCGCTAGAAAGGTTTTGCTTCCATCAGCGCAGCCAAGCAAGGCCAGTCCAGCGCTTGCGGCGCTTCCTCTCGCATAATGGAAAACACTTTTTCGAGCGGCAGTGCATCACGGTAAGGCCGCTTGGCGCTGAGCGCGTCGAAGACGTCCGCGACGGCCAGAATGCGCGCGGGCTGCGATATTTCGTCGCCGCTTATGCCCCGCCAGTAACCCTTTCCGTTCAACTTTTCGTGGTGAGCTGCGGCGTCCGTGCTGAAATCCGCAAAAGCCGGTATTCGGCGCAGAATTTCGTAGGTGAAATAAGGATGCTTGCGGACCTCCGCGAACTCTTCCGCCGTAAGTTTTCCTGGCTTTTCGAGAATAGCGTTGGAAACGCCAAGCTTGCCGATGTCGTGAAGCAAGGCAGCACGGCGCAGCTTGTTCACTTCGCCCTGTGGCATACCGAAGGCCTTCCCGATAAGAACTGCGGCATCGGCCACGCCATTGGAATGCTGGAACGTAAAGGGAGTTTTGGCGTCAATGATGTCCGCGAAAGCCAGGCAAATATTATCAATGGTCGCATCGTCCGCCGTCAGACGCCCTTCGGCCGGTTCCTGGCTCATAACTTCCGTAATCAGTTCCTGAGAATCCAGCCGAATCCAAAGTTGCCCCTCTTTGGCAAGCGATTTTGCGGCGTGCACCAGTTGTGGATCGAACCAGCGTCCGCTGCGTGTTTCCGCGGCTTCGATCGCGGCTTCGGGGCCTCTGGCCGCCCAAAACACTTCCAGGGTTTGCGCAAGGTTCGCCAGGTTGGAAGCCAGCGGAATTTCCTTATTCTTCAGGCCGCTTGGATAGCCTTCTCCGTTCCAGTGCTCATCGAGGCTGTGGATTCCCTCAGCAACACTTTCCGAAAAGCCCAGCTTACGCGCAATAGAAGATCCTCGTTCGCAGCGAATCTTCACGAGTTCGCAGGAATCCCGCTGCTGCGTGGCCGCAACCTGAATCAGACGCCAGACACGCTCGGCAAAAGGCATTTCCGTCGCAACGTGCGTGATGGCATAGTGCAGGCTCTCCCATCCCACCTTCGTCCAGTCTGTGGTCTTGACGTCGCCCTTTGCGCGAATATCATCGGCATTCAGAATGTGGTACAGCCGGGAAGAGTTACTGCTGCAGCCCGCGTCTTTCATCAGCAGCGTGTAGTACAAATCGGCTTTGGCTTCGACGGGGAGTCCGAGCTGCCCCGCGATGCGCATTCCCAGCAGGCAGCTACGTACGGAGTGGCCCATGGGGCGCCCTTCCGTAATATCCAAAGCGTAGGAAAGGGCCGAAATCAATTCCGAAACGCGAATGGACTGCTTGGATTCGGGATGTCTGAAAGCCTGGTTCGCTTGCGAAGACACAACCACGGACGCTGTCGGCGACATAAAATGGTTCCTTCCAGGTGTTGCTTCTGCGCGGCGTTCCATAGGCTTTGACCGGATGCCGACAGCCCCCCATCGGGCCGTTCCCCAAGGACTCCGAGGTTACGAAGATAAAGAGTGGGGGGCTATGGGCCTGCGGATACATAGTTATAGTACGAAAGTACCATCAAGAACCAAACGGGCGGCTTTCTTGGACAATTTAACCGCTAGAAACATCGTTCAGGGTCTATTTTCGACCGTTTAACGATTTCTGGTTGAAACCGGACTAAACTTGTCGTATATTTTAGTTGCAAATGCTTTGCAACAAGCGCCGTTCGTTTTTTTGCCTGAAACATTCTTTGCGATGGTTCTCTCAAGACCAGAATCCTTCGCAAGACTCGCCAAGCGAGCCCCGGGCAATTTCACCGACGGCCTCGAAATCCAAATCTAACGACCCGTTTGGCGGCCCCGATTCCTGGGGGAAGCAGGCATGGGTTCTACTTGGGAAGATCGCAATGTCTGGCTCGAAGAAAAGTTGTCTCTCGAATGTTTGTCGCTCTTGCCTCAAGCACGGGGGAAAGCTGCTTCTGACTTTCCTGCTGTGCTTTGCTGCAATCTTCCCTGTTAGCTTGTGGGCTGGCGTCGGGGGCAGCATCTCAGGAACAGTGATGGACACCAGCGGCGCCGTTGTGACGCGTGCAAGCGTCACCGTGACCAATACCGGCACAGGCATTCGCCAATCCACGACCACCAACGACAGGGGCTTCTATTCGCTCCCGAATCTTCCTGTCGGCCAATACGATATCGAGATCTCCAACACCGGGTTCAGGACGTACCGGCGCGCGAGAATCATTGTAGACGCAAACAGCTCATTGACCGTGGATGCGGTCCTTGCCGTCAGCGGGACAACACAAGAAGTTCATATCGTTGACCCGCCGATTCTTATTGAAACCACGAGCACACAGAATGGCCAGGTGATCACCGGCACGGAGATGACCACCGTCCCGCTCAATGGGCGTAGCTTTACGGATTTGCTCACCCTGCAACCTGGCGTAGTGCCAGCTACGACTATCACTTCCGATACGGTGCAGGACGTTGGCGCAAGCGTGCTATCTCCCTCCGGAGACTTGAATCCGGGGACCATCTCGATCAACGGCCAGCGCGAGTTCGCGAACAGCTTTATTGTCAACGGAAGCGACGTCCAGGAAGACGTAAACATGGGCGCGGCGATCGTCCCTAACCTCGATTCCATCGAGGAGTTCCGTATTCTCACCAACAATTTTGACGCCGAGTATGGCGAATTCAGCGGCGGCCAGATCAATGTCGTGACCAAGTCCGGCAACAATGCGTTTCACGGCGACGTGTTCGAATTCGTCCGCAATACCGACCTCGATGCGCGCAATTATTTCTCTCCCACCCGCGGTGCGTTCGATCAAAACCAGTTTGGCGGCACTTTTGGCGGACCTATTCGGAGGGACAAGATTTTCTTTTTTGGCGATTATCAGGGAACGCGATCCACGCAAGGTGTGGACACAGGTCAGATTCCCGTTCCCTCCTTGCAAGACCGCGCTGGAAATCTATCGGACCTGGCCAGCTCTTTTGTGACCACGGATGCGAGCGGAAATGTAGTTCCTACAACCGTCAGCGGCCCTCATATTGCGAGCCTGCTTTCGCAAAAGCTTGGCTACAGCGTCACCGCGGGCGAACCCTATTACACGTCGGGCTGCAGCAGTTCCACCTGCGTTTTTCCGAATGCAACGATTCCAAAGAGTGTGTGGTCCGCACCGGCAACCAATCTTTTGCAGTACATTCCCGCGCCTAACAACTCCAATGGCACTTTTTCGACTTCGGCCTATAACCTCACGTTGCGCGACGACAAAGGCGCCTACCGGATGGACACCGACTCAGGCCGCTGGGGCATGCTTTCCGCCTACTATTTCATTGACGACTGGTCGCAAGACAATCCCTATCCGATAGCGCAAGGCGGCGCCAATGTGCCTGGATTTAACGCCCTCTATCTCGGGCGCGCGCAACTGCTCAGCCTTGGCGACACGAAAACCATCAGTCCCACGACCGTGAACGAATTCCACTTCAGCTACCTGCGCAACGCGAATGACCTCGGCAAGCCGGTCGGGGGAGTCGGTGTCAGCCTGGCATCGCAGGGCTTCGAAGTGGGCCAAGGCAGTCCAGGAATCGTCGCGCTTTCTCCAAAAACGGAAGGCGTGGAAAGCGTCGGCTTCAACAGCTTTACGTTTGGCACGAACACCAACGAATTGCACCAGATCGGCAACACCTACCAATGGCTCGATAATTTTTCCAAACTCATCGGCTCGCACATACTCAAATTCGGCGGGGAGTTTCACTACGATCAGGTGAACGTGAACGCCATTGCGCAATTCAATGGCAGCTTTCTTTTCTTTGGCACAGAGACGGGCTCGGACTTCGCGGACTTTCTTTTGGGCGTTCCCAGCCAGTACAATCAAAGCCAGCTGCAAGCCTTTTACGGGCGTAACAAATACGTTGGGCTCTACGCGCAGGATGCGTGGCGCGTGAACCGAAGCCTCACCCTTAACTACGGTCTTCGCTGGGATCGTATCGAGCCCTGGTATGAGAAGTACAACCAGATCGCGACGTTTGTTCCCGGCGTGCAGTCTGTCGTTTTCCCGGGAGCGCCAGCGGGAATTCTCTATCCCACCGATCCGGGCGTGTCGCGCACACTGGCGCCACCAGGAAATCGCGATTTCGCACCGCGCGTCGGTCTTGCCTATTCACCGGGCGACTCTCGCGATGGATTCCTCGGCAAACTCATCGGCGGACCCGGCCAGACCAGTGTTCGCGCCAGCTTTGGGATGTTCTACACGGCCATCGAGGCCCTGACCATCGGCGTCATGAGCGCCAACGCCCCTTACGGCACAACCTACACAAGCCCCGCTCCGCCGCTCTTTGCCACGCCGTTCGTCACGGCGGCAACCGGCCAGGATCTCGGACAGGCTTTCCCGGTAACCCTTGCTCCCTTGAACTCCAGCGCCAGCCATCCCGATGCCGATATCAACTGGGCGCAATTCGAGCCAATAACGGGCCTTCCGAACTACCCCACCACCAATCGCATCCCCTACACCGAGGAGTACATGCTCTCGCTCCAGCGCGCCTTTGGAGCCAACACTGCGCTTAGCATCAATTACATCGGCACGCAGGGACATCGCCTGCTCGTGCTGGAAGAAGCAAATCCCGGCAACCCCGCGCTGTGCTTGCAGCTCAGCAATCCGGCGAATCTTGCTTCGGGACAAGTTCCCTGCGGCCCCTTTGGCGAAGACACCACCTACACGACTTCCACAGGAGTGGTCTACAACGGCACGCGCGGTCCGCTGGGTTCGAATTTCGGCAGCAATGCCAATCAGGCGACCATCGGCAATTCGAATTACAACGCCTTGCAGATCACCCTGCGGCACACCGGCAAGCGTCTGAACTTGCTTGCTGGCTACACGTTCAGCAAATCGCTGGATCAATCTTCGAACATCGGCGAAGAGGTCAACCCTCTCGATCCTTCACTCAGCAGGGCCCTCTCCGCGTTCGATGTGAAGCACAACTTCGTCGTGAGCTACAGCTATGAACTCCCGTTCGAAAACCTGTTCCGTGTCCGGAACCGCTGGACCGAGGGCTGGGAATTATCCGGCATCTCGCGCTTCAGTTCCGGCCTGCCGGTGACCCTGGTCAACTACGGTGACAACTCCCTGCTGGGCTCCGAGCCAAATGGCATCAACAATTTTGGTGTAGACGAACCGGACTACAACGGTGGCCCGCTGCATCGCAACAGCAATCCTCGCAACAGCCTCACGTATTTCGATGCCGCTCCATTCAGCGAAAACGCCTTGGGTTCACCCGGCACAGCGCGCCGCCGCTTCTTCTACGGCCCCGGACTGGACAATTACGACATGGCGCTTATCAAAAAGATCCGCCTGACCGAAGCCAAGTCTCTCCAATTTCGCGTGGAAGCCTTCAACATCTTCAACCATGCGCAGTTCTTCGGCCCACAAGCCGTTGACGGCAATATCGACAGCTCCACGTTCGGCCAGGTCATCAACGCAGCTCCGCCGCGTCTCATGCAAGTAGGCGCGAAGTTCATCTTCTAGCCGGCCGCCTTCGCGCATCGCGGTTGCAGTGAGACACGAATAGTGCTTCGCAGATCGCGCGCAACTTAAACTCTTGCCTAGAACAATCTTAATTCGTTTGCGCGGCTACCAAGGAGGGCTTGCCGGCAATCGTCACAAGGCACCACGCGGGCCAAATCAGTAGCCAGTTGAGACTCCACAACGCGTTGCGGCTCCACGCTATGATCATTAACAGCGTTATCGCAATCGCCAGAAGGGCAGCTACATTTCGTGTCACCGGCACGCCCCGGAAGCCTTGCCACAAACCCAGCAACGCGGGCGGAACAAAAAGAAAGAAAAGAATCCTGGGGATGGAGAGGTCGCCCCATGTCGTTTGGGGGGAATACCAACTGCAGGTGGCCACTGCCAAGGCCACGCTCACCCAAGCGGTCCGCCGTGACAGTGAAGCCGCTACATAGCCGGCTACCCACGACCACGCCAGAAGCAGAAAAATATGACAGAGCAGCAGGAAATACCCTTCGGGACCTGTATAGGCCTTTCCGAGCAACAATTTGTGATAGACGAGCCGAGCATAAGTGCAGCTAACCGAAACGGATACGTACATTAGCAGGTAGCTCGAAGGCAAAACTACGAGAAATCCCGCGATCCACGGCTTAAGGTTCCACCAGAGAAACGCTTGACGGCGGAAGAATAAGTTCAATATTTCAAACAATCCTCGCCAAGCACTCTGGTTCTCTTCGGTCAAATCTCCAAGCACCGATTCCTGATCGTCCCCCTGCAACAGACGGGCTGACCGTTCGACGAGCGCCCATCCAAAGGGGCTCATGAGTCACGTCCCGCCTGATTTTCAGCCCATGCCGCGCCGCGGCTCACCCGCACCACCGCGTCGTAAAACTCCTTGGCTGCCAGCACACCCTTCGCGGTTACCCGGATCATGCGCTTCGCACGGCCGCCCCGCTCGGCGGTGGCATTACCCATCCAGGTTTTCAGGAGCCCCTTGGCTTCGAGCCGATCAATGGTCGTATAGAGTGCACCGAGGGAGCACTTCCTTCCCGTAGCCGTAGTGATCTCTTCACGAACCGATGCGCCGTAGGCCTCGTCTCCAAGACCCGAGGCCGCGGTAATCAGCAAGTATTCGAATTCACCGAGCATAATAATAGCTACATTGTGATAGTAATCTGACCCTGCGTCCACTTCTTTCTCCCATCCGTTGGCATGTCGTCGCCACCACCGAATCCGCCGTCTTCGCTTCGCCATCCCGCCTCTCGTGGCCCGAATCTACGAACTGATCAGCTTTGTTTGCTCGCCCGGAATCACGTCTAACAGGCTGACCATACGTAGCGTGTGCTTCCAGTGCACAATCAGGAAGGGCGTGGTCTGGTCGTTCAAGTAGAGGTCCTGGTGCAGCAGGCTCCAGATTTCCGTTGGTTTTGCCGCGGCAATCGGCTGACCGTGATCGTCTTCGCTGTAGCCAAAAGCCTGAATATCACTGGCCATGTCTCTCTCAATCGTCAAGTAGCGCTCGAATGGAGGCCGCGGCGCAAGCCGGGCGTCATGGTCGATGGTCACCACTCGTTCCCGCAATTTAACAGGCGCAGAAGCCATAAAACGGGGGAAAAAGTGATAAACCGCAACGGCCATCGAACCGGTAAATCGCAAACTGCAACCACGATCTTCGTCACCATTTGCGGAAAGACAAAATCCCCGGTTCGTCAAGCTGTCCCGAAACCGAAAGTCCTTGCCCGGCGAGTTCTCGAAATGCTGAACACTCATAAGCACTTCGCATTCCGGTGTCTGGAACCGATAGGCGATTTCGTTTTCCTTCTTCGGTTTTCTCGCCCCTGGCGTAAGTCCGAAACCCGCCAACGCCGAAAGAAATGTTCTTCTGTCCGACTTTGGAAATCCCGGGTGCAAGTCCGCTTTCCGATGGTCCAAGGACGATGCCCGCCGAACTGCTCCGTAAATCTGTCCGCGCTTGATGCCAACCCTTTGCATGCCCGGTCTCAAATCCAGAATCGATAAATCGCAGAAAGTGCCGGAGAGGCTCCTTCTTTGACCGATTAGAACTACAATGTAGTACTAAACGCATCGTCTCGTCAATTTGTTCCCTTCCAAATCCTGAAATCCGGTTTCCGTCATGATTCTTTCGTTCCGCTATGTAGCGACCCGAGTTTGACGATGCAGCGCAGGCAGCTGAAACGCTGCCTACAATCCGCCATTATCGCTTTGGCCCCACTCCCTCTGCCCCGGTCATCTGCACGCTAAACTATTTCGTCTGAACCATTTGGAGCGCTCATGCGGAGCAAGCCTTCCGCCACCTTTTTGCTGATTCTTATGTCGCTCGGCTCCCTTGCCGCCAAGGCAGCGGCGGCCCAGACGACTCCGCTTTCCCTTCCCCATCGCCCCCACTATGTCTTCCAGCGTATCGGCGAGGATTTCGACATCAGTTCCCTGACCCCCTCCTGCATCCTCCAGGACCAGGACGGCTTCATCTGGATTGGCTCCCCGGACGGCCTCCGTCGTTTTGATGGCACTCGCCTTCTGCGATTCGGTATGGAGCAAGGTCTTCCCAGCACCAACGTCAATCAACTTGTTCTCGCTCCCAACGGCAGAATCTGGATCGCTACCTCTCGCGGAATTGCCTATATAGAAGCAGGCGTACTCCATCGGCTGCCTCTCGCCAAGACTTACAACTCCTTCCGGCAAACCTCTGTCCTGGCGCTCGATACCTGGGGAAAAGTTTACCTCGCCACCGAAGCTGGCCTGCTGCGCGTCGATCCCGAGCGGCCTAACGATGTCCGTGCATGGACCACTGCCGATGGCCTTCCGAGCCTCGATGTGGAGGCTGTCAGCATTACTTCCGAAGGCCGCGTCTGGTTCGCGTCCGATCACCGAGTGGGCTGGCTCGATGCGCAGGACCACGTTCACCTGTTCCCATTGCAGAGCGGCCCGCTGCGAGAACAAGTCGTTAGCATTCTTCAGGACATGGATAAAATCCTTTGGGTTCGCACCGCGGGCCACCTTTACCGCCTCAACCCAGGTGCAACCCATTTCGTTCAAGAGCTTCCCGATCTACCGCCCGCCAACGATTACGGATCTCCGGCGCTCGACCGCGCGGGCAATCTAATGATCCCCACCGTGGAGGGGCTTTATCGCCGGAACGCGGGCCAGTGGGAAGTGATTGACAAGAGCAGCGGCATGGCCGCCAACGCCACCTTTGCCATAACCGAAGATCGTGAGGGCGCCTATTGGATCGGCCTTGGCGGTGCCGGCATCCAGCGCTGGATCGGCCGAAAAACCTGGTCGGGTTGGACCCAGGCGGAAGGCCTTCCAGACAATGTCGTCTGGTCAGAATTGCGAGATTCCCGCAAGCGACTTTGGGTTGGAACCAACAATGGCGTTGCCATGTGGGATCCAGAGGCAGGCCATTGGCGGGCGTGGAAAGCCAAGGACGGCCTCAACGGCAGCATTGCCCGCGAAATGGTGGTCGCGCCCGATGGCGCACTGTGGGTCCTATGTTTTCCTGGCGGATTAACGCGTTTCGACCCCTACTCCTTGCGTCTGGAAAAGATTCCCACTCCCGAGCCCTATCCGACCGGCATCCACATCGGTCCGGACGGCCGCCTCTGGATTGCCAACTCCAAGTACCTGAAAGCAGCCTCTCTCTCAAAGCGGCCATTTCAGTTTGTGGATGTGCAGGTTCCTACAAAGGCACGAGGTGCTGTGGGCCGAATGACCAGTACCCGCGACGGCGCCATGTGGCTCGTCGGCAGGGGTGGGGTCTCCCGCTTTGATGGCAAACAATGGCTGCATTTCTCGACGGCAGATGGCTTGCTCCAGCAGGAAGTGGTGGAAGCCGCAGCGGTGAGCCGCGATGAAGTGTGGTTCCGTTATTTTGACGCGCTTGGTCTCACTCGCCTGCGTCTCGTGAAAGGCCGGGCAGAGGTAACCCATTACGGATTTTCGGAGGGCCTGCCCTCCCTTGATGTCTACATGCTGGGAGCCGATCACGAGGGCAACGTGTGGGCCGGCGGCGCTCTTGGCCTCACGGAGTTTTTCCGCAACGGCCGTACGCTTCGTTACACACAGGCCGATGGCCTCATATGGAATGACCTCAGCGACCGGGGCTTCTTTGCGGAAGAAGATGGCACACTGCTCTTCGGTACCAGCGGTGGCCTCGCCCGCTACAATCCCATTTCCGCCGACGAACGTGTCGAGCTTCCCCCCAAAGTTGTGATTACTTCCGCGCATCTAGGCTCGCGCGACCGAGTCAGCGAGCGCAATCCAGCGGCCCTGCGCAGCGACAACACGCTCAACGTCGAGTTCGCTGCTCTCACCTATCGCGACCCGGAAAATGTTCGCTGCTCCTATCGTCTCGCGGGCCTTGAAAGCGAGCCAAACGAAACAACCGGCCGCGAAGCCCGCTATCCGGCACTTCCTCCCGGCAACTACAGCTTCACGGTCTCCTGCCGTTCCGCACGCGGCACGCTAAGCTTCCCGGCTGAGTTTTCCTTCACCGTTATCCCCGCCTGGTGGCAGCGCTGGTACACCCGCGGTTTTGTGATTTTTCTTGGCGTCTTCGCCATGTACGCCCTCGTGAATTATCGCACTCGCAAGCTCCAGAACGAGCGTCTACGTCTGGAAGAAGCCGTTGCCGAACGCAGCGAAGCCCTCGCGAAAGCCAATCGAGAACTCGAAGAGATGTCTCTCACCGACCCGCTCACCGCTGCTCGCAACCGCCGGTTCTTTCAGGCCACCATCGTTAGCGATGTCAGCCAGGCCATTCGCGCCTACTCCTCTCCGGATCCCAACAAGAGCCCACGCAATCGCGATATCGTCTTTTACCTTATTGACGCGGATCACTTTAAAGAGATCAACGACCGCTTTGGCCACGATGCCGGCGATCAAATGCTCATTGACCTGACCGCGCGCATCAGCTCCGCCATCCGCTATTCTGACGTGCTTGTCCGATGGGGCGGCGAAGAGTTTCTCGTTGTGTCTCGATTCTGCGAGCGCAAGGAAGCGGCCACTCTGGCGGCCCGCGTCCTCTCCGCTGTCTCGAGCGAGCCGTTCAAAATAAAAGGCGCGGGCATCTCCCTGCATCGTACCGTCTCTATCGGCTGGGCTGCTTTCCCCTGGAATGTGGATTCACCCGTCGATCTTGATTACGAAGAAGTTCTTGCTCTCGCCGATCGCGCCATGTACCGCGCGAAAAACGCCGGACGCAATCAAGCTATCGGGGCACTACCTCCGCAATCCGCCTCAGAACCCCATACCTCCGTTCCTCGCGGTGATTCTGAAGCGCGGGTCTCCGAAATCGCCGCCACCGCCGCCTACATCACCACCCACGGCCTCGAAACCACGTCCGGCTCCTAAAGGATTGTGCCGCTGACGCATCGATAAGGGTCGTGCGCCCATATCAGGATTCCGGAGTAAACTCTGCGCGTGCACTCCTCCTTGGAATCCCTTATGTTCCAAAACGGCCCGATCAAGCTCCACGCCGTAGCCGCCGGTCGGCCCAACGACCCCTTGGTCATCCTCCTCCACGGCTTCCCCGAATTCTGGTATTCCTGGCACAAACAAATCGCTCTTCTCGCCGACGCCGGTTTTCGGGTAATCGTCCCCGACCAACGCGGCTACAACCTCAGCGACAAACCTCGCGGCGCCGCCAACTACGCGATGGCCCATTTGGTTTCGGACGTCATCGCCATCGCCGATCAACTCCACGCAGAAAAATTCTTCCTCGCCGGCCATGACTGGGGCGCCGCCGTTGCCTGGAGCACCGCCCTCCTCTACCCTCAGCGCGTCGCCAAACTCGCCATCGTCAATGTCCCCCACCCCAGCGTCATGATTCGCTATCTCAAAACAAATTTCCGCCAACTTCGCCGCAGTTGGTACATGTTTTTCTTCCAACTGCCATTCTTTCCGGAAGCCGCCTTCCGCGCGTTTGAGCACCGCCTCGCCGTTCGCTCCCTCGTCCATTCCAGCCGCCCCGGCACTTTTACCAACGACGATCTCGCGCAATATCGCGCGGCCTGGTCGCAACCCGGGAGCTTAACCGGCATGATCAACTGGTATCGCGCCGCCGCTCGCCACCGCGGCAGATTCCCCGACTCCCAAGTTCACGTCCCCACCCGCATCCTCTGGGGCGAACAAGACGCCTTTTTACTCTCTGCCATGGCCCACGACAGCCTCCGTTACTGCGATAACGCTGAACTGCACACCTTCGCCAACTCCACCCACTGGCTCCAACACGAAGAACCACAACGCGTCTCCGAACTCCTAATCCACTTCTTTCAGGCCCCTTAGGGGAAGGGCTTGCACCGCCGTGTTTTGCGGGCGCCAACGCGTACTTCATCCAACCAAACGAATGTTTCAGGCCTCAAAAGTGATACGATTTCCGCCCATGAACGCAAAAACAAAGAGGCTTCTCTTCGTTCTCACAACAATAGCCATCCTTCTCGCTACGGCGTTGCACTTGCGCTCAGCCAGCGCGAACTCCTCGCAGCCTCAATCCGATTCCGATCAAGCGGCCCGTATCGCCAGGATAGAAAGCGGCTTACTCCCCGCCGTGGTGATCAAAGGCCAGCCTCCCAATCCAATGACCATCGCCGACCGCATGGCCCATTACAAAGTCCCCGGTGTAAGCGTGGCCTTTTTCGATCACGGCCAAATTCTCTGGACTCGTGCCTACGGCTTGGCCGACGTCGCCGCCAAAAAACCCGTAACTCCCGGCACTCTCTTCCAAGCCGCCTCCATCAGCAAACCTGTCGCCGCCCTCGCCGCTCTCCGGCTCGTCCAGGACGGCAAAGTAAACCTGGATGAAGACGTCAACCTCAAACTCAAGACCTGGAAAGTCCCCGAAAACGAATTCACCATCAAAGAAAAAGTCACTCTTCGCCGCATCGTCAGCCACAGCGCTGGCCTCACCGTGCACGGCTTCCCCGGTTACGCCTCCGACGAACCTATTCCGACAATCGTCCAAATCCTCAACGGCGAAAAACCCGCCAACACACCGGCCATCCGCGTCGACGTCATCCCCGGCACGCTTTGGCGCTACTCCGGCGGTGGCTACGTCGTCATGCAAACGCTCCTCGGCGACGTCACCGGCAAACCCTTTCCGCAAATCATGAGCGAACTGGTCCTCCAGCCCGCCGGCATGACCCACAGCACATACGAGCAACCGCTGCCAAAAAATCGCCAGGCCGAAGCCGCAACTCCCTACCGCTCCAACGGCGACCCCGTCAAAGGGGGCGCCCACACCTATCCAGAAATGGCTCCTGCGGGCCTCTGGACAACGCCCTCAGACCTTGCACGCCTAGCCATGGAAGTCCAAAGCGAATACCAGGGCAAGTCCGCTAAAATTCTTTCGCAAGACATGGCGCGCCAGATGCTCACCAAACAATTTGGTACCTGGGGCCTCGGCTTCGGACTCGCTAACACCGACGGCAAACCCAGCTTCAGCCACGGCGGCGCCAACGAAGGCTTCCGCTGCAATCTCCACGCTTACACCGACTCAGGCCAAGGCTTTGCCGTCATGACCAACTCCGACAGCGGCGGCGAACTCGCGGAAGAAATCTTCCGCTCCGTCTCCAAGGAATACGCTTGGCCGGATTACAGACCTCTCGAGCACGTCTTGATCAAAATGAATCCCGCACTCTTCGCGCCCCTCGCGGGTACTTACGAAATCCCCGACATCGGCAAACTCACCGTCACCGTAAAGGAGAACGTTCCCTATCTCCAAACCGACTTCTTCGGCCCCACACCCCAAGAACTCCTCCCCGAGTCCGCAACCCAATTCTTCGTCCTGGCCGGCGACGTCACCTTCACTTTTCAAAAAAATAAAGAAGGCGCCGTTACCGCCTTGATCGTCCACGCCGGACCCCAAGTCTTCGAAGCCAAAAAAATCTCCTGACCTGCGGCTCAACGCCTCGCGCGAGGTCGAAAACGGAGACGCTGTCTCTCCTGCCCGCCATAAGGAAAATCATCCATCTGTAATTTATGTTTGCTATCCTAATTTGCTGCAACCGCAGGTTAGCCTGGCCCCATGAGCATTCCCGGACCAACCGATGTCGCCGACATGGACGTGGCACCGACGAAACGCTGGCGGCGTTTCCTTCCTGGCTGGCTGCGTTCTCTCTTCTGGGTGGACTCCGCCGCCCGCTATGACGGTTTCCTTTCCTACAGCTGGTCCTGCGACAAAGAAATCGCTCCCGTCGTCCAATCCGTGATCCAGCGTTTCCTTTGCCCCTGGTACAAGCTCCGCGCAAAAACCGTTTTCCGCGATTTATCCGCTCTCCCGGCAGGCTCCAGCCTGAATTCCGAACTGTTTACCCGCCTCGATGTCTCCACTCATTTTCTGGTTCTCGCGTCTCCGGAAGCCCCCAACAGCCGCGGCATGGAAGCAGAAGCCAAGCATTGGCTCAGCCGCAAACGAAACGGCGAGGTAATCATCCTCGTTACCGATGTGTCCCGGCCCCAGCACCTGATGCTCACCGAAGAAAGCTCGGCCCCGAATCATCAGAAAGTCTCCTGGGAGGAAATTCGCGACCATCTTCTTCCACCCTCTCTCCAATCCTATTTCGCCACCACCGAACCTCTCTGGCTCCCGCTCGCTCATCGCCGCGCAGAGATCCTTCGCGACCCTGGCAGCGCTAACCTGCGCGGCGAGATGATCGAGGATCTCAAGCAGCTCTTCCTTCGCCTCTATCCCGGAACCACCTGGGAGCAGTTGCACGGCGAAGAACGCTCCCAGAAGCGCCGCGCCATGAGCCTTCTGGCAGGGCTCGCGGCGCTTCTTCTCCTCGCTGCAGTCTCCGTAGTTTGGGAATGGAACAAAAGTGTGAAAGTCGGTGAAGAAGCCGCTTACAAGTACAGCCTCGCCTTGGGCGTCGTCAATTCCACGAGCAAGGTCGTCAAAGACCAGCTTCTCCCAGAAGGCGCCATGCGATCCAAGGGCGTTCTCGCCGACAATCTTCTCACGGGCCCTCTGAACGCCTTCAAAGATATCCCCTCAAAATATGAAACTCCGAGCGGCGCTTACTCCCGCGTGCAGCTCTTCGACGTCCTTTGGAACAATTTCTATCTTCTCGGCAAGCTCGCCGAAGCTTCCAGCGCTTCCGATGCCGAATTCGAAATTGCCCATCGCCATTTCATGGCGAAACGCTTTGAAAAAGGCGATCCCACCCGCGCCGATTGGCTTGCCTACCTCGTCCATGCACTCCAGCACAACGCCGACGACAAGCGTGCCAGGGGCAATCTCGCCCCGGCGGAACTTCAATTCAAGGAAGCCCTTGACCTTGCTAAACATATGCCCACGGGCCCCGAAGGCGAGCCCTGGAAAGATGAACTTCCACGCGCTTATGAACGCGTCGGCGACATTTTGCGTGACGAAAGCAAATTTCCGGAATCGCTCGCCAATTACCAAAAGCTTCTTGATTTTCCCTGGTCTCGCGAGGGCCCTCACGGCCAGCGCTCTCTCGCCGTCGCGCATGGCAAAATTGCAGACATCCTGATCGAGCAGGGCGATCTCCCCGGCGCCGCACATGAATTCGAGTTCGATCTGATTTTATCGGAAGGCCTTGCAGCGGAGTTTCCCGGCGTTGGCGATTGGCTCCGCGGCGTGATGGTCTCCCACGAGCGAATTGGCTTCGTCTATCGCAAGGAAGGCCGCGCAGCCGCCGCCCTGAAGGAATATCAAACAGACGTCAGTATCGGTGAGGAACTCACGAAGTCCGATCCAGCCAACCTGCTCTGGCGAAGCGATCTCGCACTCGCCTACGAGGGCCTCGGCGACCTGGCGAGCGATAAGCACAACTGGGCTGCCGCGTACGACTACTACACCCTCTATTTCGACGGAATCCTGGCGCTGCGCAACGACTCCCCATTCAACACCAAGTGGCGCCGCGACGTCGCCGTAGGCCATCAACGAATCGGCATCGCTCTCGAGGGTCTCGGCCGCACCGAGGAAGCAAAAGCCAAATTCGATCAATGCATAGCTGATTCCACGGACTTGATCGCCGCCTTCGATCCCCGCAACCCCGACCCCCGCGACATCCTCTCCGACTGCAAGTACCGCATCTCCCAGATCCCCCCAAAATCCCCAACCACCAAAGCCGATTGACCAATCCAAAGAAGTGGGGATACCTTCGCACTCTTATCTCAAACGACTTTTGCCGGGCGCCAGTCACTCGCTTGTGCGCTCCCCTTTTCGATACAATCCTCCTCACTTTTCGAGCGAGGTGAGTCCGCATGAGTCGTCGGTCCAGTTTCCGCGGGTTGCCGTTTGGCTGGCGAGCCTCTTTGCGAAGCACGAAAAACTTTGCGCCTCGTCTCGCCCTCTTTGCAGCTCTCGCGCTTCTTCCCCTCTTCGCAAACACAATCCTCGCCCAGGAACGCCGCGAACGCGAAGCCAACAGCGTCTACGCGGCCCGCCGCGCCAAACTCGCCGCCGAAGTCGATTCTCCGATCCTCCTACGGGGTTTCACCGGCCACGAAGAATCCTCGCAAGCCTATATCTTTGCCCAGGAAGAGAATTTCTATTACCTCACTGGTCACAACGAAGAAGGAGCCGGCCTGATTATTCTTCCCGTGCAGAAAAACGCTTCGACCTCCGCTTCTTCGGGCATCCCGCAGGAAATCCTTTTCCTGCCCCCCAAGAATCCCTCTCAGGAAAAATGGAACGGCCTTCGCATGTCGCCGTCCGATCCGGGCATCGAATCCCGCACTGGCTTCGTCTCGGTAAAACCTTTCTCCGAAATGCGCGCCACTCTCGAAAAGCTCGTCAAGCTCTATCCGGCCATCTACACCATCCTCCCCTACGAAAAAGAGATTGGCGGCTATCCCCACGAAAAATCCGTCGTCGACTGGATTCAAATGGCCGCGCCGCAAGCTAAGCTGCGGGACATTCGATCCAACATCGAAATGCTGCGACAGATCAAATCGCCCGGCGAAATCGCTTTCCTCACCCAAGCCATCGAGCTTTCGCTCGACGCCCATCTCGCGGCCATGCGCATGATGCGTCCCGGCCTCCACGAATATCAGATCGCTGCGAAAATGGTCGAAGTCCACGCCATGGGCGGTTCCGAAGCGGAAGGCTACGCTCCCATCGTCGGCGCCGGACCGAATTCCACCGCGCTCCACTACGACAAACTCTACCGCACGATAGAAGACGGCGACATTGTCGTCCTCGACGTTGGCGCGCAATACTCTGGCTATTCCGCCGATATCACGCGGACTCTGCCGGCCAACGGCAAATTCACGCCGCGCCAGCGAGAAATCTACGAAATCGTTCTCGGCGCGCAGAACGCCGCGCTCGCCGCGCTAAAACCCGGCGTGGATTATTGCCGGCATAACGGCTCCAAAAGCCTGCAAAAAATCGCCTATGATTACATCAACTCCCACGGCAAAGATCTGCACGGCAAATCGCTTGGCCAGTATTACATTCACGGTCTCGGCCACAACATCGGGCTCAATGTCCATGACCCCGGCGAAGCTTGCAAAGCGCTCGAACCCGGCATGGTCGTCACCGTTGAACCTGGCATCTACATTCCGGAAGAGAATCTCGGCGTGCGCATTGAAGACGACGTCCTCATCACCGAAACCGGCTACAAATTCCTCAGTGAGCGTCTCCCCCGCGTCCCCGCCGAAATCGAAAAAATCATGGCTGAAGCGGCCGCCCAGAGATCCGCATCCGACAGCAGCGCAACCGATAACGCACCGCCGCGTGACGCCGCCTCTGATGTGAAGGAGATTAAAGATCAGGTTGGCAAATACGCGAAATCCATTGACAATCTCGATCTGGCTTTGGCAGCGCAAGTCTGGTGGGACTCGCCCGAAGTTTCTTTCATCCATCCGCTCGGCCACGATCGCGGCTTCGACCAGATCAAACAAAACATCTACGAAAAAATCATGGGCGGCTTTTTCTCGGAACGCCACCTCAGCCCTCACGACATCGCCGTACATCTTTACGGCGACTCCGCAGTCGTTGAGTTCTATTGGGATTTCAACGCCAAAATGAAAAAAGACGGCTCGCCGGTCACCACGCACGGCCGCGAA
Source organism: Betaproteobacteria bacterium (assembly GCA_903970165.1). Taxonomy (GTDB): domain Bacteria; phylum Acidobacteriota; class Terriglobia; order Acidiferrales; family UBA7541; genus Acidiferrum. Next base: position 20,980 of record CAJCHZ010000044.1, on the reverse strand, counting down.
ACGCAAATTTACGAACGCAAACAAGGCGTCTGGCGCCTGGTCCACGTCCACTACTCTGGCGCTGTCCCCGGCCAAACTTTCTGAGCTAACCAACTGGGCGAAAAACGCAAATCCATCTTCAGAGTCTTTGCATCGGTTCCAGTGGATGCACTCCTTTGCCGAACCCCTGGCCCGATTGACCGGAAAGATTGGAGCCGCATATACTGTTCGTTCGCGTTGGGCTCGACATTTTGCCCGGCGTGCCTCGAGTCATTCCGCGTGGGCCGCATCGCAGAGCGGCTGGCTGGAATTTCCGAAATCAGCAAATTCTTCAGGGAGACGTTGATCCCGGAGCGCCGGGATCGGACAAAATAATGAGCAGCGTCAAAGCCACACAACTTCGCCCCGGCATGGTCATCCAGCACGAGGGCCAGCTGTACACCGTCTTCAGCGTGGATCACCGCACGCCCGGCAACAAACGTGGTTCCATGCAGACACGCATGAAGAATCTAAAGAACGGCACGATGATTGATTACCGGTTCCGAGCCGAAGAATTCGTGGACCGCGCTATTCTCGACGAAGTGGAATTCGAGTACCTCTATAGCGAGGGCGACGAATTTCACTTCATGAATACGCAAACCTACGAACAGATGCAGATGACCCGCGAAGAGCTCGGCGAAACGGTATACTATCTCATTCCCAACACGACCGTTAAAATCGAGTTTTTTGAAGAGAAGCCCATCGGTGTGGATTTGCCCGACACAATGGAGCTGAAAGTTCTGGAGACTGAGCCAACGCTGCAGAAAGCAACAGCCAGTGCAGTGATGAAACCGGCCACTCTCGAGACGGGCCTCGTGATTCAGGTGCCACCGTTCGTGAATTCCGGCGACCGTGTAAAAGTGGATACAACAGAAGCGCGCTACGTTCAACGCGTGGAATAAATTTGGCGCTTGTGTTTGACGAAATTTGGGCTTCGAATTTCGGTTTCTAAGTTCTCGTTTTTCCGCCTCCGCAGCTAATTTTCGCGCAAGCAAAGGTTAGAAGAGGCAAGTAAAAAGGCGCTCAGCTTCGGCCGAGCGCCTTTGGTTTTTATGCTTTTTCCGTGCGGGCTTTTAGCCCCTGCCGGCCGTCTCCGCCACGGATTTTTCGCCGGCGGGATGCGCGCCAAACACGCGGTCGAAAATCGCGTCCACGTAACGAAGCTGCCGCTTCATATCAAACGTATGCGCCAACGCGTTCGAATCAAGGTACCGTGTGATTCGCTCATCGTGCGCAACACGTTCCCGAAAATTGCCGTCCGACTCCCAAGCCGCCATGGCGTTTTCCTGGACCGCTTTGTACGCATCGTCGCGCGGCATGCCCTTCTCCACCAGATCCTGCAACAACTGGCCCGAGTAGACCAAACCGTGCGTGGATTCCAGGTTGAGCAGCATGCGCTCGGGAAAGACTCGCATATCCGCTATGACGGTGGTCATTTTAGCGAGCATGTAGTCCACAAGGATCGTGGAGTCCGGCAGAATGACGCGCTCCACGGAGCTGTGCGAAATATCGCGTTCGTGCCAGAGGGCCACATCTTCGAACGCCGCGACCAGGTTTCCGCGCACCAAACGTGCAAGTCCGCAAATTTGTTCGCACGCCACCGGATTTCGCTTGTGCGGCATGGCGGAACTGCCGCGCTGCTCTCCGCCGAAAGGCTCTTCCGCTTCCCGAACTTCCGTGCGCTGCAAATGCCGAATCTCCAGCGCGATTTTCTCCAGCGATGCAGCGATGAGCGCCAGAGCGCTGAGGTAGTGCGCATGGCGATCCCTTTGAATCACCTGTGAGGAAACGGAGGCAACGCTTAATCCGAGCCTCTTGCAAATCCGTTCTTCTATCAACGGGCCCAGGTGCGACGCATTGCCGACGGCGCCGGAAATTTTTCCGACGGCCATTTGCGCGGCGGCATCGCGAAACCGCCGAATGTTTCGCTGGTTTTCTGAAAACCAGTTGGCAATCTTCAGCCCGAAAGTAATCGGCTCGGCGTGAACTCCATGAGTGCGTCCAATTTGTGGCGTGTTGCGAAACTGATGCGCGCGCAAATCCAGAATCTCCGCAAACAGCACGAGATCGCGCTCGATCAAGTGGGAAGCATCGCGAACCATCAGTGCCTGCGCCGTGTCCACGATATCGTTCGAGGTCAACCCGTAGTGCATCCAGCGCGCCGCCGCAGGATCGCCAATCGATTCGCCGACATTCATGGTGAAAGCGATGACGTCATGCTTCACCTTCGCCTCAATTTCATGAATGCGGACGGCGTCTACCTTGGCGCGCCCGCGAATAATCGCGGCGGCATCTTTCGGCACGAGCCCGGCTTCCGCAAGCGTTTCCGTGGCGGCCAACTCGACGTCCAGCCACTTCTGGAAACGATTCGCATCGCTCCAGACGTGGCCCATATCTTTGCGTGTGTAACGCGAGATCAAACCATCGCTCCTCTATGGCAGAGGCCAACTTCTAGCGGCAAAGAAATCAGCAAACCAGCTTCACGAATGCTGGGCAAAGCCTCCGTTCCACTCCATCATACTGCAATTTCCCCAAACCCTGAGGGACGGACGCTGCCGATGGCTCACGTGTCGAAGCCGGGGGGCGAAGCCACAGGTATCTGCATGGTTCAGGTTCACGGCAACTGCCTTCCGCCAAAGGACTTGCGTAAGATGCAAAAAAAAACAAAAAAGGAGCAAACAAAATAGGGAAGTAGACCGTCTATAGCATAGGATATAGTCATTCTATATCCTGATTTAAGCAACCAACCTCCGGAGGCATCGTGGGCGAACGGTATCGAAACCGCATTGAGCTGCTGCAAGGCACGCTCGATCTCCTTATTTTGCAGACCCTTCTGTGGGGTCCGCAGCATGGCTTCGGCATCAGCCGATCCATACGCGCCAACTCCGGGGAATTGCTGCAGGTAGATGCCGGATCGCTGTATCCAGCGCTGCACCGCCTCGAAAAGCAAAAATGGATCGGCGCCGATTGGCAGATTTCCGAGAACAAACAGGAAGTAAAGGTGTACCGGCTGACGGCGGCGGGAAGAAAGCGGCTAACGGAAGAACGCTCGCGCTGGCAGCAGATTTCGGAAGCCATTGGCGGCGTTCTGAATCCCGCGAAAAAAGAGGGTGCGTCGTGAAATTTGAGGAAGTAAGGAAAATCGATTGGTTAGAAGGCTCGCAATAGAGTCGAAGACAGAGTTGAAGAAAGGGACCTGGCCATGAAGCAATGGTGGAATTGGCGGAAGCGAGAGAAGGAGCTGGACAAAGAAATCCAGCATCATTTGCGGATGGCCGCGACGGAACGCGAGGAACGCGGCGCAAAGCCGCTTGAAGCGGAATCAGGAGCGCGGCGGGAATTCGGCAATGTGGGCCTGGTGAAAGAGGTGACGCGAGATGTGTGGGGCTGGCGCTGGTTGGAGGATTTGTTCGAAGACGCGCGATACGGTTTGCGCGTGCTGAGCAAAAACCCGGCTTTTACGTTAGCCGCGGTGCTGGCCATTGCTTTGGGAGTCGGCATCAACGTCGGAATTTTTTCGGTGCTGAACGGTATTGCTCTGCGGCTGCTGCCGGTGTCGCGCGCGCACCAGATTCTCAGCGTAAACCAGATTTTCCATCATCACGTGAGCCGGAACGTTCACAACGGATCGAGCATGTTTTCCTACGCGGAGTATCTGGATTATCGGGATCACAATCACGTTTTCAGCGGGCTTCTGGCCTATGAACCGTTTGTGGAGGCAACACTCGGCGGCGGACACATGCAACCGCTGGTCGGAGCGCTCGCGTCCTGCAATTATTTCGAGGTGCTGGACGAACATCCTGCGCAAGGCCGCGGCTTTGTGGATTCCGACTGCGCGGCACCAGGCCAGAACGCGGTTGTGGTGATTAGCGACGATTTGTGGCGAGGAACGTTTGCAGGCGATGCGTCGCTCTTGGGCAAACAAATCATTCTGAATCGGACACCCTGCACAGTGATCGGCATAGCCGCACAAGGGTTCACGGGCACGGAGGTGGTGGCAAACGCATTCTGGGCGCCTGTAACGATGCAGAAGGAACTCGACGCGGGCATGGACCGCCTGAGCGACAGCAATATGAGCTGGCTGGCGCTTCTCGGACGCGTCGCGCCCAGCGTTACGATCGAGCAAGTGCACGCGGATCTCAGCGTCATTGCCGCGCGAATTGATCAATCTCATCCAGGCCGCATCACGTCTCTGGCTATTGCGCGAGCCACACTCGTGGGCAGGCCAGACGAGCGGGAGTTCCTGATTCCTGTTGCATCCGTGGTTCTCGCGGCGTTTGGGCTGGTGCTATTGATCGCCTGCGCGAACGTGAGCAATCTTTTGCTGGCGCGTGCTTCCGTGAGGCAGAAAGAAATTGCGCTGCGGCTTTCGATGGGCGCGAGCCGGTGGCGGCTTGTTCGTCAACTGCTGACGGAAAGCTTGCTCCTCTCCGCCGCTGGAGGCGTATTGGGATCTTTGCTGGCGTTCTGGTCCTTCGCGGGGGTTGCGCACTTTGTGATCGCGCACTTGCCGAAAGACTTCCCAACGCTGGCGCTGAACCTTGCTCCGAACTTTACCGTGCTGGCTTACGCGTTGGCGCTGACTTTACTCACGGGGGTCGCATTTGGCCTGGTGCCGGCGCTGCAAAGTTCGCGGCTGGACCTGAACACGGCATTAAAAGGAGACGGGGCGCTTACTGGCTCGGGCAGGAAAAGTGGCCGCGTTTTGCGCAATGTCTTCGTTGGCGCACAAATCGCCGTGTGCATGATCCTTTTGCTGGCGACGGGCCTGCTGCTGCGCGGACTGTATAACGCTCAAACGCTCGATCCGGGATTTGACGTGAAGAACACTGCGAGCACGTTTCTTAACCTGGAAACGCTGGGGTTCGACGAGAACCGCGCGACAGCGTTTGTCGGGAGCTTGCGGAAACGCGTTGCCGATCTTCCTGGCGTGCTGGAAGTGGCGCAGGCGGAGTCAGCGCCTCTGAGCAACGATCACAGCGGAGATCACTATTTGATTCCCGGACGCGCCGAGAAAGTGGCAATGGAATACAACTACGTTTCCCCGGAGTTTTTCTCCACGGTCGGCATTCCCATCGTGCGGGGACGTGGATTCGAAGCAAACGACTGGCGAAATGGCACCCCGGCAATCCTCACCGAGTCGACAGCGCGGCGGTTGTGGCCTGGCGAAGACCCGCTGGGAAAGGTGTTCCATGACCGCGAGACGGGAGGGCTGCCCGGGACAGAACGCGTGGTGGTCGGCGTTGCGAAAGATGCGAGCGTGTCGAAGCTCGGTGAAATGGACACGATGTACGTTTATTTTCCAGCCGCGCCGACGCGCAATATCCGGAGTTATCTGCTGATTCGCTTTCAGGGGAATGTTCGGGACCTGAACAAGAGCGTTCGCGAAATCGCGCGCTCGCTTGATGCGGACGTGCCGGTGCAGGTAACGAAGCTCGAAGACGGCATGGAGGTTTGGCGGGCGCCAGCGCGGATTGTTACCGGTCTGTCAGGAGCGCTGGGAGGGCTGGCGCTGCTGCTGGCGTTGATCGGCGTGTATGGCATGGTTTCCTACAGCGTGAGCCGGTCTGTCCGTGAGATTGGAATTCGTATGGCGCTAGGCGCGGATGGTTCGAAAGTGATGGGCCATGCGCTTCGGCAGGCGATGCGGCCAGTGCTGATTGGCTGCTTGATTGGGGTGGCGGGGTGTGCCGCCGTGTCCTGGGTCCTGTCCAGCCTGCTGTTTGGGCTGGATGCGCATGATCCCATCGCGTTTGTGTCTGTTCCCGTGTTTCTGCTTATGGCGGCGCTGGTGGCGAGTTACATTCCGGCGCGGAGAGTGATGAGGGTGGATCCCGTGGTGGCGCTGAGGTATGAGTGAAGAAAAAAAGAATAAGGAAGTTAGGACGCATTCGAGTCCCTGAAGGCACGCCCCGCGCAGCAACAGTCCTCAGAAAAGGCAATCGTTTCAATACTGAACACTGCCCTGCTGGATTGCTCCGCGTAGCGCCCTGATATTGCTCCACTTACAGCTAGCCCGATAGAGTAGTCCTGCAGTGTCCGAATTCGGACATTCGCGACCTAACCGCAAGCCCTGTTTCCTGTCTAATGATTCGGATGAGCGAAAGCGCCGGCAGCACGCAAGACCGTGAAGCGGTCGCCAGCCCGGTTGGCCCCAGCCAGCAGGCGGCCAATGCGGCACGAGATAGCGACACGGTCGCCGTCGAGCGCACGCTTGCGGGCGAACGAGACGCTTTCCGCGTTCTTGTCGAACGGCACAGCCAGCAGCTCTTTCGCCTGGCTTACCGCATGACGGGAAACGAGCACGACGCCGAGGAAGTGGTTCAGGAAGCGTTCTTACGAGCCTACCGGAATCTCGGCCAGTTCGGTTCGCGTGCTAATTTCGGCACCTGGGCTTATCGGATCGCGGCGAATTATGCCATCGACCGGATGCGCCAGAAGCGCAACGAAGATGCTCGGCGCAAAACCCCGAGCGCTCAAGCGGAAGAGCCAGAGCAGGATCCTTTGGATTTGCTGCCCGACGAGAAGCCGACTCCGGACCGGCTGGCGACCAACTCGGAGTTGCGCAAAAAGATGGAAGAAGCACTCAAGGGATTGAGCTCTTCGGAGCGGACGGCCTTCGTGATGCGCCACTGGGAAGGCTGCGCCATCGAAGAGATTGCCGCGGTGCTTAAATCCACGACGAGCGCGGCGAAGAACACGGTTTTTCGTTCAGTACAAAAGTTACGGCGAGCTTTAGAACCTTATGTGGGAGTACGCGGCGTTATGCAAGCGAAGGCTGCAGGAGCAACGCCAGACTCCACGGGAACGGAACTATGAAACATTTTTCCGAAGAAGAGTTGATTGCTTATTACGAAGGAGAGCTTACGCAACGCGAAGCCATTACCGCGCATTTGACCGCCTGCACGGCTTGCCGCACGGAGCTTGAGCGTATCGAGGCAGTGCTCCACGCGCTGGACAATCTGCCGGTGCCGGAGCGTGGCGCGGACTACGGGCGGGCGGTGTGGCAGCAAATCGCGCCGCGCTTGCCAGAGAAAGCGGGACGCGGGTGGCGTGCCTGGTTTGAGCCGCGCCGTCTGGTTGCGATTGGTGCCGTGGCGGCCGTGGTGGTTGCGGCATTCATTGCGGGCCGCTGGACGAAACCTGCGCCGGATACCGGAACTCCGGCGGCGAGTGCGGCGCAGGTACGCGAACGCATTCTGGTCGTCGCGGTCGGCGACCACCTCGGGAAATCGGAAATGGTGCTGATGGAGCTCGCCAACGCCGCGCCAAACTCTTCGGGACAAAAGCATATCAATATCGCCGCGGAACAAAAACGCGCGGAAGACTTGCTCGATGCCAACCGGCTGTACCGGGAAACAGCGGAGCATGATGGCGATGCGGCACTCGCGAGCGTTCTGGATGACCTCGAGCGCGTGCTGCTCGATGTGGCACACAGCCCCGATGAGCTAACGCCAGCGAAACTGGAAGCCCTGCAGAAGCGCATCGAAGCCCACGGAATTCTGTTCAAAGTTCGAGTGGTCGGCAAAGAACTGGAAGAAAAACAAAACACGACAAATTCCGCGCCGGCGAAAACGGATTCGGAGACAAAAGAGAGGAACAAAGCATGAGCGTTCGAGAAGGAAGAAGCAGTTTATCGAAAATGGGAATCTTAGCCGCGGCGCTGCTGCTCGCGCCCGGCTTCGCGAAAACAGCCGCGGCACGTGCGAGCATGGCGGCACCGATGGAATCCTGGCAACAGCAAACCTCGCAGGAAGCCCAGGATCGAGCTCAAGAAGCACGCGATCGCGAACAAGAGAAACGTGATCGAGAGCAAGAAGCGCGCGACCGCGAACAGGAGAAGAAAGACCGCGAGCAAGAGCGTCTCGAACGGCTCGAAGAACTATACGACGAGGGTCGCGAAGCGCTCGACGAAGACCGGTACGACGAAGCCGACAGCAAATTTACCGCGCTCGCCGACATGAACGGCGGTCAGACCGACGCAGCCCTCTATTGGAAAGCCTACGCGGAGAACAAATTGGGCAAGCGAGACTCCTCGCTCGCAACCATTAGCGACCTGAAGAAGCGCTTTCCACAAAGCCGCTGGAAGAAAGATGCCGAAGCGTTGGAGATCGAAGTCCACCAATCGACGGGACATCCCGCAAATCCCGACAACGAAGGCGATGACGACCTGAAAATACTGGCCCTGCGAGGAATCATGCAGGGCGATGCCGAACGTGGCGTGCCAAAAGTGGAAGCCTTCTTGAATGGTCCGGGCAGTCCAAAGCTGAAATCGCAGGCGCTTTTTCTGCTGGCGCAAAACGGTTCGTCGCAAGCGCGAGAAGTCCTCGGAAAAATTGCGCGCGGTCAGAGCAATCCCGAGCTGCAGCGCAAAGCCGTGCAGTACCTAGGAATGTTCGGCGGCCAGCAGTCGCGGCAGATCCTCGCGGAGGTCTACGCTTCCACGACTGACCCGTCCGTCAAACGCGCCATCCTCAAGAGTTACATGATCGGCGGCGATAAAGAGCACCTGTTTGCCGCGGCGAAAAGCGAAAAGGACGAGTCTCTCCGTGCCGAGGCTATCCGGCAGCTCGGCCTCCTGCACTCGCCCGAAGAATTGCGCCAGCTCTATAAAACCGAAACTTCTAACGAAGTGAAAAAGGACATCCTCCAGGCGTTCTTTCTTTCCGGCGATGCAAAATTCCTGGCCGAGGCTGCCCAGAGCGAGAAGGATCCGGAACTGCGGCGGGCGGCGATACGCAATCTGGGCCTCATTGGTTCGGCGGAGGCCAAGGATGCATTGCCGGCGATCTACGCGAAAGAAACTGACCGCGAGAACAAGGAAGCAGTGCTCAACGCGCTGTTTATTCAAGGCAACGCACACGCGCTCGTCGCGATTGCACGGAGCGAAAAAGATCCAGAGCTAAAGAGGACCGCGGTCTCCAAGCTTTCGATCATGAATTCCAAAGAAGGCAACGACTATCTGATGGAAATTTTGCAGAAGTGAGGGAATATGCGCGCTCATACTGAATTCTCAGGACGACGAAACGTTTTCTGCTTTGCTTTGATCGCAGCTTCCATGACGCTTTCCATGGCGGCATTGGCAAAGAACGGGGCCCTTTTTCGAGAAACCTCAGGGCAAGCAAGCCCTGCTTCTACGCAGAACGCTTCCGAAGCGCCGAACGTGCAGAATGCGAAAATCGAAGCGCGGGCAGTGACGGGTTCGCTTGCGGAAACGCTTCGCGGCATTGAGTCGCAAGCGGAGAAGCCGGAATGGATCGGCTACAGCGTCGCGGAAGTTTCCGGTGATCGCACCATGTGCTGCGGCAACTTCAGCACCGGCGACGGCTATCGCAGCTGCGGCACCTGCCGCCTCGAAAAAGAAAACAACGTGGTCAGCACAAACTCAGAAAAGAGCGGCACCGTGCATTTGGAAGGCTCTCGCCAGCTCGTTGTGCTGTTCCGGCTCGAAGGCAAGCAGGTCATGAAGATTCGCGAAGCCTCGGAAGACTGTACGCTCGATGCTGGCGGCCTATCGTTTATCTGGCTAACCGGAGTGAAGGCTGCAGAAAGTGTGTCGCTGCTTTCGGGATTCGTGCACTCGGCAACTTTCGAAGGTCATGGCGAACACGAAATTGGGCAGGGAGCGCTTTCCGCGATTGCGCTGCACGCTGATTCATCCGCCGACCGCGCGTTCGAATCGTTCGTCGCTCCAGATCAGCCAGAGCAGCTCCGCAAACACGTTTCCTTCTGGCTCGGCGAGGCGCGCGGCAAAGCCGGGGAGCTGCTGCTGCAGAAGATGGCGAAGAGCGATCCCAGCGCCGACGTCCGTGCGCAAGTGACGTTCGCGCTTTCTGTAAGCCATGAACCGGATGCGCTGAATGAAATGATCCGCATGGCCAAGGAAGACGAAAGCTCGCACGTGCGCGGCCAGGCGCTTTTCTGGCTGGCGCAAAAAGCGGGACAAAAAGCCATGGGCGCCATTACCGGCGCGATCGAAAACGACCCCGACACCGACGTGAAAAAGAAAGCTGTCTTCGCGCTGAGCCAAATGCCGAAAGAAGAAGGCGTACCGAAGCTGATCGAAGTTGCGAAAAATAACCGCAACCCTGAGGTCCGCAAACAAGCCATGTTCTGGCTTGGCCAGTCCAACGATCCACGCGCCCTCGAATTCTTCGAGCAGGTTCTGTCGCGTTAGCCGCCTGCTAACGCAATAGGTCTTCGAGTTGAACTCGGGAGTCAGTCTTTGCGTCGCGGTATTTCACGATGATGGCGCATTGCAAGCTGAGACCGTGCTTGGCGCCGACGGGATGCGAGACCGCGCGCGAACCTGGCACGACAATCGCCTCCGCCGGAATTACGAGCGGCAAATTCTCGCCAGCGGTATAGACAGCATCGCGCACCAAATCATAAACAGGGATCGAACGATTAAGAATCGTGCCAGTGCCGAGGACCGCGCGTGTCTTCACCACCGTTCCTTCGTATACTCCGGAATTTCCGCCCACGAGCACTTCGTCCTCGATGATGACCGGCATGGCGCCGACCGGTTCGAGCACGCCGCCGACTTGCGAAGCGGCGGAAATGTGGCAGTTGCGGCCGATTTGTGCACAGCTTCCGACCAGCGCGTGCGAATCAATCATCGTACCCTCGCCGACGTATGCGCCTACGTTGACGAACATCGGCGGCATGCAAACCACACCGCGTCCGATGTAGGCGCCATCACGAATGCTCGAGCCGCCCGGCACGATGCGAACGCCATCGGCAGGCGTGATGGCGCGAACAGGATATGTGGATTTGTCAATGAAAGGCTGGCGCGCGGAATCGACGGACATGTCCACGATTGCGCCCATGCGAAATCCCAGCAGGATTCCCTTTTTTACCCAGGCGTTAACGCGCCAGCCCGTCGGGGAAGCCGCGTCCGGCTCCGCCGCGCGCACCTCCCCGCAATTTACCGCGGCTTTGAATTCGCGGAACAGCCGAAAATTCTCTTCGCTGTATTGTTCCGGCGGCTCGTCAAACAAACGCTCAATCTGCTGCGGCAGCATGGACTCGCTCATGCCGCCGCATGAGCTGTCGCATGCTGCGGTGCAACGAGTTCCAGCGTTTCCAGCACCGCGTGAATGCGCGCTTCGCTTTCTGCTTTCGGCGCGACGAGCGGCAGCCGCCACACCGGCTCCAGCAAACCCATCTGCGCCATCGCCGCCTTCACCGGCATGGGATTCGACTCAACGAAATTCACCTCCATCAAGGGATGCACACGGCGGTGAATTTCCCGCGCTGCAGCAAAATCACCGGCACGCGCGAGCCGCGTCATCTGCGCCATCTCAAATGGAATTTCGTTGGACACAACGGAAATGACGCCGCGTCCGCCGAGCGCAATCAGCGGCAGAGTAATCGCGTCGTCGCCGCTGAGCACATTAAACTCGTCCGGTACCGCGTTGAGAATCGCCGCCATCTGCGAAATATTTCCCGACGCTTCCTTGATGCCGACAATGTTTTCAATCGCCGCAAGACGACGCACCGTCGCGGGCTCGACGTTCACGCCCGTGCGCCCCTGCACGCTATACACAACGATGGGCAGCGAAATCCCCGCGGCAATCGCGCGATAGTGCTGGTAGAGGCCTTCCTGCGATGGCTTGTTGTAATACGGCGTGACGGAAAGAATTCCGTCGGCGCCGATTTCGGCGAGCTCGCGCGCCAGCGCAATGACCTCGGCCGTGTTGTAGCCGCCCGCTCCCGCAAGCACCGGCACGCGCCCCTTCGCCAGTTCCACGGTAATCTCGACTACGCGCAGATGCTCTTCATGCGTCAGCGTCGGGCTCTCTCCCGTCGTTCCGCACGGAACGAGAAAATCGATCCCCGCCTCAATCTGCCGCTTGACGAGCGCCCGCAGCGTCGATTCGTCGAGCGAACCATCCGCGCGAAATGGAGTGACGAGCGCAGTGCCTGTACCGGTAAACATGATGTTTCTCCTTCTTTTTCTAAACGTCGTGCTGCCTACTGCTGAAAACTCGAACGGGCGGCTTAGCTCTTCCACTCGCTGCGAGCGAAAGAGCAATGTTTCAATTCAGTTCGCCCAAAATCTCTTTAAACTCAAAAAATCCCTTTTTCCCCGCCACCCACCGTGCCGCCTGTAACGCTCCCCTCGCAAACCCCTCGCGGCTCCGCGCGGTGTGGCGCAAGGTGATGGTGTCCGCAACCGAATCGAAGCCAATCTCGTGCGTGCCGGCGATGGCTCCGGCTCGATTGGAACTGAGGCTGACCGGCCGCGCGTAACCGGCCGTGCTCATTTCTTCCGCAAGTTTCTTGAGCGTGCCCGAAGGCGCATCCTTCTTCGCCGAATGATGGATCTCCCAGCCCCACGCTTCGTACTCCACGTGTTTGGCGAAAAGTGCGGCAGCGTAGGCCACCGTCTGCATAAAAAGATTCACGCCCACGGAAAAGTTTGTCGCCCAAACCAGCCCGGTCTTCGCATGCGCCACCGCTTCGCGTATAGCTGGCAGATGTTCAAGCCAGCCGGTTGTGCCCACAACCGTATTCACTCCCAGCACCGCAAGCCGCCGAATATTTTCGGGCGCAGCCGCGGGCGTCGAGAATTCGACGGCAACATCAATCCCGCGCAGCGTTTGATGCGACAGTCCCTGTCCGTTCGCGTTCGTGCCTCCCACAAATCGCGCTTTCACTTCAAAGTCATATTCCGGCGCGAGCCGCTCGATGAGCTTGCCCATTTTTCCGTAGCCGACAATGGCGAGGTTCTGCGTCATGCCGCGGCCTCCCCTGTCGCGAGAAGCTGACGCGCCATGCGCGCATAAATCTCCACTGCTTCGGACAACTGTTTCTTGGGAATGCGTTCTTCGGACGTGTGCGCGAGATGAATGCTCCCCGGCCCAATCAAAAACGGCCGGCCCCAGGCGCCTTCAAATGTGGGAATGTCCGTTGCAAATGCGACGACTGTGGTGGGCAATCCATCGAACGCCGTCAGCCGCAGCGCCGGCGTATGCAAAACTTCCCGCGCCTCCGCACGCCCCGCAACCGCTGCCTGAACCGCAGCGCGCGTTTCCGCGGGATCGCCCACGGTGCGGAACATAATTTCGGCTTGCGCGTGGTCGGCAACAACATTCGGCGCGCGCCCCCCGGAAATCGTTCCAATGTTCAGCGTGCTTGGCCCCAACAGCCCATCTTCCGGCAGCGGAATCATGCGAATGGCCCGCAAAACGTCCAGCATCGAATGAATCGCCGAATGCCCCAGCTCCGGATAAGCGGAGTGCGCCAATTTTCCGTGCGCGTTAATCTCAAACCGCAGCGCGCCCTTCGAGCCAAGCGCCAGTAGATTTTCTGTAGGCTCGCCGTTGATCAAGAAACGCGCGCCACGCGGATTCGCCGCGGCCACTTTCGCGCCCGCGCTGTTGCGCTCTTCGCCGACCACAAACAACAACCCAAAATTGCGCACGCCGGAATCGAGCAGCTCTTCCGCGGCGGCGATCATCGCGGCGATAATTCCCTTTGCGTCGCACGACCCGCGTCCCCAGATGAATTCCGTGTCTTCCAGCGAAGGAAAAAACGGCGGCACCGTGTCCATGTGCGTCGAGAGCGTCACGACCGGCTCGCCCCAGCAGGCAACAATATTGTCGCGATTCGGCTCAACCGCCATCCGCTCGAGCGTTCCGGAAGTGCGCGACGCCAGAGAGGAAAGCTGTGCAAACAAAAAGTCGCCCACGTTTTTCTCATGGTTGGTGGTTGATTCGATATCCACCAGCGCGCGCGTCAGTTCAAACGGATTCATGCCACCGGTCAATTTCTGGAGGGAACGATACGAAAGGAAGGAACCGCGACGGAGATGCTCGGGGCTGCTGCCTCTCGATAGCGCTCCATCCGGCTTTAGCTCTGGCCGCGTTTCAAACGGCCATCTAATCGGATGACAGTGGACAGGCCTTAGACCTGTTCCCCAACCTCAGCGGTAACAGCTACCGCTGCGATTTCGGCGGAGTACAACAACCTGGCCCCTTTTGCCGCGGCTTCCGAAGCTGATCGGAACTGCTCCCGGGCTACTCATGGCCTCCGCACCTCTACCAAGAACAAACTTAGTGTATTTCAGCGAATCAGAAAAAGCGAGTGGAATTTCCGCGGCTTGGCGGGACGAACGGCTACAGTTCCAGCGACCTCAAAGGGGCATCCTGCGAGGCGACGAGAAGCTCCCCGCGGAATGCGCATTCGGCACTGCGCCGGCCAAGCGCCTCTTCCGCGGAAATCCGCACGAGATAGGGATTGTTGTTTTCCTGCGAGACGTGCCCCAGCACAAGATACCGCGCAATGGCGTCAAACCCGTCGGGATCCGAGAGATATTCGCCTACCGCGTGATTCGACAAATGCCCCGTGCGGCTTAGCACGCGCTGTTTCACAACCCACGGATAAGGCCCAACCTTCAGCATATCGAGGTCGTGATTCGATTCCAGCATCAGGCAATCGGAGTTTTTCAAATGCACTTTGACTAGCTCGGGCATGTAACCAAGGTCTGTAACCAAAGCCATTTTCGCGCCGTTGGATCGAAACGTAAACCCGATCGGGTCCGCCGCATCATGCGGAATCGCAAACGCGTGCACCTCTATGTCGCCAATTGAAAAATGCTGCCCGGCGTGAATCGTTTCGACGCCTTTCAGCCGCTTGCCAAATGTCTCGGGGAGAGTCCGCTGGAGCGCCCCCATCGTTGGCTCCGTCACATACAGCGGCGCCTTCCAAAGCCCCAGCATCTGCGGAAGCCCGTTGCAATGATCCGTATGTTCGTGGGTAATCAGGATGCCGTCGATGTGCTCGACGTTCTTTTCAATGGCCGCAAGCCGCGCCAGAGTTTCGCGCTTGCCAAGTCCGCAATCCACAAGGAGTCGGGTCCGCTCCGTCTCAAGCAAAGTGATGTTGCCCGAGCTGCCAGACGCCAGTATGGAAACCCGCAAGCCGATCGCTTTGCCCCCAGTTGCACTACAAAAATATCACACAAACGAATTTTCAGGATAATGGCACTTCAATTCCGCCGCGTCAACTCGGAAAGAAAGCTTAGAATATCCACGCCGTGCAAATTGCCGACAAATCGGAGGCGTTGTTAAAGCGAGTCTTGGCAGAAGGATTCGCCATCGTTTCGGACATTCTGCCGGAGGAGGGAATCGTTACCTTGCTGGCCGGGCTTGAGAAGCCAGACCTTCCACGTAGTAGAGCTGGCTTGCGTCATGCCATGCGAATCGAGGGTATCTCCGCTCTTGCGCGCGATGCCCGGCTGTTACAGTTGGCGAAAGATGTTCTGGGAAGTAACGCGCTTCCCTTTCGCGCGACCCTCTTCGATAAATCGCCTGCTTCCAATTGGCTGGTTGTTTGGCACCAGGACACTGCGTTGCCGCTGCGCGCGCGCCGCGGAGTCCCAGATTGGGGGCCGTGGTCAATCAAGAACGGCGTGAACTACGCACACGCTCCGTCCAGCGCCCTCGAACAGGTTCTTGCCATACGTCTTCATCTTGACGATTCGTCCGCCGATAATGGTCCGCTTCGTGTCCTGCCTCGTACCCACACTCTCGGCGTTCTCTCCGATGAACAGCTCCACGATCTTTCGACGACAATTGCCCCAGTGGATTGCCTGGTGCCACGCGGCGGTGTCCTGGCCATGAGGCCGCTCATCGTCCACGCGTCTTCCAAATCACAATCAGAGAAGCCGCGCCGCGTCCTCCACATCGAGTACGCGGCCACTTTTCAGCTTGCGGCGGGCCTGCATTTGGCCGTCTCTTGAAGAGCTAAGAAGGATTTGGTTTACGGGGAATAGTGCCGGTAGCCTCGACGATGGCGGTGCCCCAGCCGTCATATTCGCAATCGAATTTGTCGGCGAACATGATGAATGTCGCGACGTTGTCCGTAGTGGTCATGAATGTGACCGTCGCTTCGATTGCACAAGTAACCAGCCAGCGCCGGTCCGTTCCAACGGGTACGGGAGGCCGAACGGCGTCGGGCGGCATCTCGCTCCGCTTGCATGCTTCCGCGAAGGTCATGGCCGCGGTTTCGTTAGGCGCCCAGAAGCTCAGGTCAATCTGGCGCTTCTTGTTGAGGTCCACACCGTAACTCAGGATCACCTCAACTTGCGCGCGGTTGCGTGCTTCCAGCCGCTCAAGCTGTGAGCGAAGTTCCTCGTCCGTGCATCCCATGAAACGAGTCTAGAGTGACTTGCACTTGCGAAGCACCGCAGGATTCGCGGCTTGTGCCGGGGTCGTCAATTCAAAACTGCCGGCAGCAACTTCAGCAGCCCAGGCCTTAGCAAGCTAAGCGTGAGCGCTCGAGGGTGAAGCCATTTAGAGGGCCGAGGACGGTGACGGCGATTTGTTCTGGTTTGAAGAATTCGTGAGCCAGGGACTGCACCTGATTGAGAGTGACCAACTCGATGGAGGCAAGGATTTCGTCTAGCGAGTAAAAGCGGCCGAAGTACAGCTCCTGGCGTGCGAGATTCGACATCCGCGAGCTGGTGGATTCGAGCGAAAGCATCAGCGAGCCTTTGAGATGATTCTTGGCGCGGGTGAGCTCTTCTTCGCTGACCGGCGATTCCTTCATGGCGCGAAATTCCTTGATGGTGAGGTCAATGACCTGGCCAACGGTTTCTTTTGCCGTTCCGGCGTAAACGGTGAACATGCCGGCGTCAGAATAAGGCGTGAGCTCGCTGAAAACGGCGTAAGCAAGGCCTTCTTTTTCGCGAATATTTTGAAACAAGCGTGAAGACATGCCACCGCCGAGAAGATTGTTGAGCACTGCGGCGGCGAACCGCGCTTCGTGGCCAAGAGGCAGGGCCGGAACACCGATGCAGAGATGGATTTGCTCGAGGTCGCGCTTGGTTTCGAGATGAATGGGCGCTTTCGTCATGGGTGCGGTGTGGTCTTCGAGCGTGCGCGTAGGCTTCAGATCGCCGAATTCGCGCTGGACAAGGTCCAAAACCTTATCGTGCGTGACGTTTCCTGCCGCGGTGATCACCAGATGGTCTGGCGCGAACCAGTCGCGAAAGCGCTCGCGTAAATGTTCGCGGCTGAAACGCCGCACCGTTTCCGGCGTGCCCAGAATCGGCCGGCCGAGTGGGTGCTCCGGCCAGAAGCCCCGCGTGAAAATGTCATGGAGCAGGTACTCGGGATTGTCCATGTCCATCTTGATCTCTTCAAGGACGACCTGACGCTCTTTTTTGACGTCGTTGGAATCAAATTTGGGCCGAAGAACGAGATCGGCGATGACCTCGAAGGCGATGGGCAGGTGATCGTCGAGCACTTTGGCGTTAAAGCAGATTTGTTCCTTGGACGTGAACGCATCGAGCATGCCGCCGACGGAATCCATTTCACGGGCAATGGATTCGGCGGAGCGGCGCTCCGTGCCTTTGAACACCATGTGCTCCATGAAGTGAGCAAGACCATTCTCGTCGGCGATTTCGCGCCGCGAGCCGTTGCGGATCCACACGCCCACCGACACGGAACGCACGTGCGTCATCGTCTCCGTGATGACCACGAGGCCATTGGAGAGGACGTGCTTCTGGATGTCACGCGCTTCACTGACCGTTGGCATAAGTCAATTGTGACACAGGCTCGTGAATCGGAGAAACAGTGGACCAGAATTCACTTCGTGCGCTTTGCGGCCGCTGTGCTTGCCCAAAGGCAAACCGCGGCTCGCTGTCAAAAAGAGCACAGGCTGAAGCCTGGGCTACAGCAGCTTCTCGTCGGGATGGAGCTTGCCGTATTCGCTGGTGTAGTGGAGCGGCACGTCGCCGTAGGTGCCTTTTTCTTTCGCGTAAACCTCGCAGCTGTCGAACGGTTTCGAGTACACGTGGATGCTGACGGCGCGCTGGTTGAATTCCGGCAGATTCAGAACCTGATGAACGGGCTCGAGGGGATTTACGTGCACAGGATTCGCGGCGTCCATCTCGTAGATTTCCGTCGGAAAAACTTTGCACTTGCCGCAGGTTGCGTCCTTGTCTTCGACGCGGAAATTCTGGATTTTCAGGCGGCCGATGGGAGCGGACATCCAGCAATTCTGATCGCGGTGATTGTGGATGCTGCTGTGCTGGCCGATTTCCCAACAAATGGTCATGCACTCGAAGAGGTCATTCCTGAAAATCAGGTTGCGCGTGTAGTTGCCTTTGGAGAAGAAGAGATACTTGTCGAGTGTCTCGGGCCGGACGCCGTGATGCACGATGTAGTGCTGGACGTTTTTCAAAGTGAATTCGCGCTCGGGCATGGCGGCAAGGCCTTTGACCCAATCGGCGATGGCAAGCTGTTCGATAGCGAGTTCTTTTGGCATGGTAATAAAATTATACCGCTGAACCTTGGGCATCCGCGCAGACAAACAAGAAAATGTTCAGCAAAACACGATATTCTGTAGGGTGATTCCAAGCGCTGCGATGCGTGCGGAGAAATGCGGGAACCTTCATGGAATTGCTGGGTAAATCGAAAGAAGAACTACGGGCCTTCTGCGTGTCCATTGGCGAGCCTGCCTATCGCGGCGAGCAGATTTATCATGCGTTGTATGCTGAGCGGAAATTCGATTTAGCGCAGATGACGAATTTGCCTTTGAACTTGCGGGAGAAACTCGCTAAGGAAGCGGCGATTTCTTTGCCGATGGTGAAGCAGCGATTTGTTTCTACCGATGGATCGGTGCGGTATTTGTTTGGGCTGGGCGAGAGCGAGACGAAGGATCGCGGGGATTTCAACACCGAGCTCGCAGAGGGCACAGAGAAGAGAAAACCGTTGCGAGCTGCTTCCGTCGAGGCAGTGTTCATGCCTAGCGAGGGACGGCAGACGATTTGTATTTCCACGCAGGCGGGGTGCGCTGTGGATTGCCAGTTTTGCTTGACGGCGCAGCTTGGGCTGATTCGCAATTTGACGGCTGGGGAAATCTTGGCGCAAGTGCTTTTGCCGCTTGAGGAACACAAGGAGCGGCTTGCGCCGCAGACGAATATTGTTTTGATGGGGCAAGGCGAGCCGCTTTTGAATTTTGATGCAGTGATGGCTGCTTTGCGGATTTTACTTGACCCGGCGGCGGTGCGGATTGCGCCAAAGCATGCCACGCTTTCGACGAGCGGTATCGTCCCGGGAATCGAGCGGCTGGCGGAGGAAAAAGTTAGGCCGAAGCTGGCGATTTCCTTGAACGCGTCAAGCGACGAGCAGCGGAACGTGTTGATGCCGATCAACAAGAAATATCCTTTGGCGAAGCTGCTGGAAGCCTGCAAGAAATTCCCTAAAGGTACGCGGGAGTACATCACCTTTGAGTATGTGCTGCTCGGCGGCGTGAATGACACGCCGGAAGACGCGCGGCGCGTGGCTAGAATGATGAGCGACCTGGGACGCGTCAAAGTGAACATTATTCCGTGGAATCCGGGTGCGCTGCCGTTTGCGGAACCGACCGAAGCGAGCGTGAAAGAGTTTCACCGGATCATGCTAGAGAAGGGCGTGCCGACGTTTACGAGGTACTCCCGAGGCCGCGACGTGATGGCTGCGTGTGGCCAGTTAGCATTGACGCAGATTGAGACTGCTCCCACGGCTGCTTGACCGCGTCCTGGGTATCGGCTGGTTAGCGCGACTAGTTCCGAAAGCCCTCAGCTCTCTTGGGGCTACTCTGAAATCAGCCTGGCGCAGCGTATCCCCCCTCTCCTGTTTTTCATAAGTGTTGCATCTACAAGATTGCCAGGAATCGTTCCGCCTCGACTAGCGTGAGAGGTGGGGTGAAACGCCGAAAAGCAACGCTGAAGAATTCCTGCACGATCTGAAAGCTAATTATGCCGTTACCGGAATCGATAGCATCTCTGAGGAGCCGTAGAGCGACGGCTTGCTTCGAGGGATCGCTCCTGGTCAAGGCATAGACCAGGATGTCGGTGTCAAGGAAGAATCTATCGCTCATTCATCTCTTCGCGTGTGTAGGGACCGCCTGCATCGATGTGCTTCAGGCTTTCCATTACTGCCCGAAAGGCCTCGACGTCGCCCTTGCGACGGGCGTAAGACTCAAGCCATTCGCGGAAGGCGGCATTGAGAGTCGTGTTTTCGGACTTGGCAACGGCGCGGGCCTTTTCGATGAGGTCGGCGCCGGCGCTGAGGGTGACGTTCTTCATAGGAGGTGGTGGACACGGAATAGTGTGCACTGTCCAGTGTGCACCATGACGCTTTTGCGCCAGGTGATGGCGCCTTGTGTGAGTCGTGGCAAGCTTCGGCTACGACCCATCTCATAAATTGGAGCTTCGGACATTGCCACGACGCTTCAGGGGCTAAAGCCGTTCCCTCCCAAAAAGGCAGGCCGGATCTGGATTAGGGGCGGAGGGCGATTAGAGACATTAGGCGGCCGGAATGGGGGCCTTGTTTGCGGTAGGAGAAGAAGAGGTCTGGGTTGCAGGCGGTGCAGAGGTCGATGGTGTGGATATTTTGGGGGCGGAGGCCGGCGGTTAAGAGCTGGGATTTGTTGGCTTTGCGTAGGTCAAGGAGGACGCCTTTGGGCGGGGGCTGGTGCCCTGGGGGCATCCTGTTGAGCCACTGGATGGGGTTGGGCTCATCGCCGGTGCGGAATTCGTCGAAGTAGGAGGGCGCGTCGGCGAATTGGGAGAGGAATTGGGTGGCGACTTCGGTGCCGACTTCGTAGCAGCAGGGGCCAATGCTGGGGCCGATGGCGGCGAGGAGGTCGCGGGGGTTGGTGGCGAAGTGCATTTGCATTTTGCCAATGGTTTTGGCGACGATCCGGGCCAGGGTGCCGCGCCAGCCGGCGTGGATGGCGGCAATGGCGCGTTTTTTGGGGTCGACGAGCAGGACGGGGACGCAGTCGGCGGTTTGGATGGCCAGGAGGAGGTTGGGGCGGTTGGTGATGCTGGCGTCGCCCTTGCGGGGCTCGGTTGACGGAGTGTCGAAGAGGTGGATTACGTCGGAGTGGAATTGTTTTAGGGTGATTAGGGGGAGAACTTTGGCGCCTGCGGCGGTTTGGAGGCGGCGGCGATTTTCTTCGA
>CAJCHZ010000043.1 GCA_903970165.1 Betaproteobacteria bacterium | reverse complement strand
TTCGCTCTTTGTCGTCGGGGTGGCTGCCGTCACCGCCGATTCGATCTGGTACCAGCTCGGTTTGCGCAAAGGCATCAAGATCCTGCAATTCCTCTGCAAGATTTCCATTGAGCCTGATTCCTGCGTCCGCCGTACCGAAGGTATCTTCTCGAAGGAGGGCGCCCGTTCGCTGCTCTTTGCAAAGTTTCTTCCCGGGCTCAGCACGGTCGCGCCGCCACTTGCAGGCATTTTCCACATGCGCATGAGGCGCTTTCTGTTGTTTGATTTCCTGGGCTCGCTCTTGTGGGGCGGTACGTTTCTCAGCCTGGGCTATCTTTTTAGTGGCCAGATCGAACGGATCGCGGAGGGGGCCGCTTCCCTCGGTGGCTGGCTCGGCGTCATTCTTGTCGCCACGCTCGCTTCCTATATCGGTTACAAATATATCAAGCGCCGCCGCTTTATGCGCGAGCTGCGCATCGCCCGTATCACCGTCGAGGAATTGAAAGAGAAGATTGATGCTGGCCAAGATATCGCCATCGTTGATCTCCGCCACTCGGTGGAATTTGAAGCCGAACCGGAAACCATTCCCGGTGCATTTCGCGTAGACGCCAAGGAACTAGAGGAACACGACGATCGCCTGCCCCGCGGCCGCGAAGTCGTCCTCTACTGCACTTGACCAAACGAAGCCACGAGCGCCCGTGTGGCGCTCCTCCTCCGCAGGCAAGGCATCAAGCATATCCGGCCGCTGCAAGGAGGATTGGAAGCGTGGCGCGAGGCCGGCTATCCTGTGGCCCACGTCAAGCTCACCCAAATTACGATCAATAGTCAGGCTACGATCAGCGGCCAAGCTACGATCAATAAAAAATAACTTTACAGCCGCGGCAGGACGATTCCTCCCTGCGCCTGATACTTTCCTTTTTTGTCTTTATAGCTTATTTCGCAGTCTTCGTCCGACTCGAAAAAGAGCACCTGGCACAGACCTTCATTCGCATAAATCTTCGCGGGCAACGGCGTGGTGTTGCTGATTTCCAGCGTCACAAAGCCTTCCCACTCCGGCTCAAACGGCGTCACATTCACGATAATCCCGCAGCGGGCGTAAGTTGATTTGCCAAGGCAGATGGTCAGCACATTACGCGGAATCCGGAAATATTCTACCGACCGCGCCAGCGCAAACGAATTGGGCGGAATCAAACACGCGTCGCCCTTGAATGGCACCAAAGACCTCGGATCGAAATGCTTGGGATCCACAATCGTCGAATTCACATTCGTAAAAATCTGAAACTCGTCCGCCACTCGGATGTCGTATCCATAGGACGAAACTCCGTAACTAATCACGCCTTCTCGCACCTGCCGGTCCGTGAACGGCTCAATCATCTTGTGTTCCAGAGACATTTTTCGGATCCAGCGGTCGGGCTTAACGGACATCTACTCCTCCTCGGAAATGATCTGATTTTTGCGCGTGTACTTTTAAAAGGAAGGACAGTGTAGTTTACCCATCTCGTCTTGACAACCCGGGGCGCAGCCCCTAGCATTTGCTACTGACGCGGGAGGCACGTGTGATTAAGCTGGATATTGTGAATGCGGTAGTGACGAAGACTCTCATCAGCCGCACCAAAGCCGAGCAGGCTGTCGAAACAGTTTTCGAGTCCCTCAAGCAGGCACTCGGCCGCGGCCAGCGCATCGAACTCCGCCGCTTCGGCGTCTTTAGCGTCAAGCCGCGCAAGACCGGCATCGGTCGCAATCCGCGCACCGGCGAAGAGGTCAACATCCCTCCAGGCAAAGCGGTCCGCTTCAAACCCGGCAAAGAACTTCAGGGCATCGAAGCGCAAAAAAAATCCTAGCGGATTTTGTACTCCAGCCCGCATTTTGCACTCCAGGCGAAGACCAAAGCGGATTCGCGCTGGTTTAAATTTTGCATCAAACACAAAGAAACCGCGCCGCCAACCATAGAGGCCGGCGGCGCGGTTCTGTATTCGTTATTTCAGCGCGAACCGAAACTACTTCATCGCACGCGCCGGCTCACGATTTCGAAAGTGAGCACCGTGGTCTGCGTAACGCCTCCACCGGTTCCCTTTATCGTGATTGGGTAAGTCCCGGTCGGGGCGTTTCGAGACACAGTCAACAGCATGTCGGACGTGCCGGAACCCGGCGCGCCAATCGAGGCGGGGCTAAAGCTGACGGTAACTCCGGACGGCACGCCGCTGGCGCTCAACGAAACCGCCGAGCTGAAGTTGCCCGTCACTGTCGTCGTTACCACGGCATACCCGCTTTGCCCCTGATCCAGATATCCCGAAGAGGGCGAGACGGAAATGGTAAAGCTGCCAGTCACCGGCGCGGTTACGGAGAGAGAGATTGTCGCGGCGTGCGTGATCCCTCCGCCGGTGGCCGTTATCGTGATCGGGTAAGTGCCCGTCGCGGTCGTTGCGGCAACCGCCAAAGTTACCGTGGACGAACCGGAACCGGGCGCAGCAATCGTCGATGTGCTAAAGCTCACGGTGACGCCCGAGGGCTGCCCGCTCGCACTCAGCGTCACTGCCGAGTCAAACCCACCGGACACGGTCGTGGTGACAGAAGAACTTCCGCTGTTGCCCTGCAACACAGATACGGAAGCAGGCGACGCCGTGATGGAAAAGCCCGGAGTCGTACTTGTCGGAGCCGCCAGAGCGTTGATCAGCCCGGTCCCGTTTGGACTTCCCCAGCCAGTCACCAGGTCATAGCCAACAACCGCCGCATAGCTGCCAGACGTGCCGCTGGTTATGTCGTGGAAGTCCGTGCCATACGCTGACGTGATATTTTGTGCGTAGATGGTCGGGTTGAGGAAACCAATGGTTGGCTGGCTGTTTTCGGCCAACTGTTGATTGACCAGAGCTATGTAACCGGCCCACATCGGCGCAGCAAAGCTGGTTCCGCCATATTCGTTTGCCAGGCAAGTGGTTTGGTCGGCGCAGGTGTAAAACGTGAAATTTGCGTTGGCCGAAACGTCCGGGCCGTTGCGCAACGTCGTCGAACCTTTGTTACTCGAGTTGATCACCCCCGAGAGTTGCTGCCACGAGGGAATGGGGATCGAGTCCGGCGAAATGCCGCCGCCGCTGTCTGACCACGCGGTTTCCGATTTCCACGGCCCAGCCGCGCTTGCGGTAACCAAATCCGTCCCGCCGACGGAAACGATGTAGGCATTATCGGCCGGCCAGGCTTCATTGCTCGCCGACCACGTCGAAGAGTCGCCCGATGCCACAAAGAAATTCTGCCCCTGCGCCGCCATCTTCTCGAAGTAGGGGTTCAGCGTGCTCGGATCCGCCGGTGTCCAGCCCCATGAGCAACCTATTGTGGTGGGCAGCGGGTTATGTGTCGTCATGGCGCTGATGATGGCAGTATCGGTGGACCCGATGTACATCACCAGACTCGCAAGCCCAGGCGCCATGCCGATCGCTTGCGTCATGTCGAGCGTTTGTTCAGTATCGTCGCAATCGCCGCCAGCCCTGGAATCCACGCACGACGTGCTCGTCCCGTCTGTCGAGAGCAGCGTAATCGGCACATTGTTGGTTTGCCCTACGTTCTTGAAATATGTATTCAGGTCGGCCAGGTCGGTGCCCAAATATTCAAACAGACCGAGATTCTGGCCCGCGCCGGTAAGCGCCGTTCCTCCGTAGTACGCCGCGCGCATGTCGCTTCCCAAGAACGAAGCCGACGGTCCTGACCCAGTCGTCGCATGGGACACCACATCTTTCGCATCAATGCCATGCGCCTTCGCGTAGTCGCTCCTCTTGACGAGCATCGGATGCGGAATCGAGTAGTTGTCCAGACCGGAAACGTGCCACAACGCGAACGGCAAGTCCGTAGTTGGCTCGCGGTCCGGAGCATAGAACGTCCGGTTTTCCGTTGGATGCTGGTACACACCCATGTTCAAATGGAAGGCCTTTTCAATGTTGGCAACGGTACCCTCGATTTGCACGTCCATTCCATCGCGGGTGCCTCCCACCACCGCAAAGCCATTCGCTCCGGCGAAACGAATCACCGCGTCGTAATCTGCCTGCGTCGGTCCAAACTTCGCGGTAAACTCCGCAACTGTCAGGAAGTGCCGGTAAGAAGGGCCTGCAGGGTCGTAAAGCTCTTTCAAGAAACTTTCCAAACCTGCGGGATCGCGCAGCGGCAGAACAACATCCAAACGCATGGTTTGCGAAGCAGGCAGTTGGTTCAAAAATTGTGCCCTTCCGCTCACCACGTCCTGGCGAACGTGGCGCGTCGGCATGTTTTGTGCTCGCGTCACGATGGAAAATACGAAGAGCAGCATGGCCGAACACAACGCCACCCGTACTCCCCTTAAAAATGAAACGACACGGACTTTTCCAGATCGATTCATAGGACCACTCCTTTGGATCGGATTATGTCGGAATTTACCAGGGCGGGTGGGGGGTGTCACGATACTCCAGTAAAGCGGGATTTTCGAACTACCCCAAGTGGCTACATAGTACGCCTGTAAGCCATGCGGCACAATGAAATTGCCGAGCAGCTCGCCTGCTCCAAGGGACAGGGAGGATGGACCAGAGTCGTTGATTTTCTTTGGGAAGCTAAGCCGGTGGAGCGGAACTGGACGCGCAGGCTTGCGCACGATCGAGAAGAAGCTCTCGTTCGCGCGTATTGCGCGTGAGCGTTGCCGCGCGCTCGAACTCAGCGCGCGCTTCGTCGAAGCGGCCGAGCTTTTCCAGAAAGTCCCCGCGCACACTTGGCAAAAGGTGATAGGTCTTGAGTGACGGGTCATCCGTCAGACGGTCCACGACTTCGAGCCCCGCGGCAGGACCGTATGCCATCGCAACGGCTACCGCGCGATTCAGCTCCACGATGGGCGACGGGGCCATCTGGCCAAGCGCCTCGTAGAGGGCCACGATGCGCGCCCAGTCTGTTTCCTCTGCCGCAAGCGCCCGCGCGTGGCAAGCAGCAATCGCGGCCTGCAGTGCATACGGGCCGCGCATGCCGCCTAGCTTTTCCGCTCGTTCCAGCGCCGCGAGGCCACGCCGAATCAATAGTTGATCCCACTGCGCGCGGTCTTGCGAGAGCAACAGGATAGGCTCTCCTGTCGCACTCACGCGTGCCCGCGAGCGCGACGCCTGAATCTCCATGAGCGCAACCAAACCGTGAACTTCAGCCTCCTGAGAAGCAAGCTCGGCCAATATTCGCCCGAGGCGCAGCGCGTCCTCGCAAAGTGCCGGCCGCATCCAGTCTCCGCCGGAAGTCGCCGAATATCCTTCGTTGAAAACGAGGTAGATGACCTCAAGCACCGAAGAAAGCCGCGAAGCCAGCTCTTCGCCGCGCGGCACCTCAAAAGGCACACGGGCTTCCGACAGAGTTCTCTTGGCGCGAACAATGCGCTGAGCAATCGTCGGCTCTGGAACAAGAAACGCGCGTGCAATCTCTTCCGTCGTCAGCCCGCCGAGTAACCGCAGCGTGAGAGCCACGCGCGCTTCCGTGGAAAGCACCGGATGGCAGGAGATAAACACGAGCCGTAGCAGGTCGTCGCCAATGTTATCGTCGAGCGCAGCGTCGAAATCCGGCACAGCCAGCTCCTGCTGCAGGGCAAGCTCCCGACTCAGCTCCTGGTGCTTTCGCTCCAGCATCTTGTTGCGCCTAAAGTGATCCATGGCGCGGTGCTTGGCGGCGGCCATGAGCCAGGCACCGGGATTGTCCGGAATGCCTGACTCGGGCCACTGTTCAAGAGCGGCGACGAGCGCGTCCTGTGCAAGCTCCTCGGCCAAGCCAACATCGCGAACAATTCGGGCGAGGCCAGCGATGATCCTAGCGGACTCGATGCGCCAGACGGCTTCAATGGCGCGATGGGTGGTCGTGGACGTCACGGCCTCCCATCACACCACCTTCGAGGGCCCCATGCAAGACCAAGGCGTGGAGGTATTTGTGTCGCCGGAGGACTTGTACGTTAGAGGCCCCTGCGAATTTTGTAAGTGTTGCGTCTAAAAGGAATTAGTGTTTGCGTAAGTGCTTTATATTCAGCACTTACGGACCGCCCTGTCAGTGCTGAATATACAAGGGTTAAGCCCACATACTGGCCCCGCGTTGGCCAGCCCTCCCTGAAGGTCAGCGCCAAGCCTGGATCCAATGCAAAGCGGGAGCAAAAGCTCCCGCACTGCGCATGCGACGTCAGGGCTTGCACGGAAAATCGCCGGGACCGTACATCTGGCGAACTTCCGTCTCGCCTTCCCAGCCCGGCCAGTATTTCTTGTGAAGCTCCATGAACTCGACCGCCGACTTGATCGCCTCTTCTTTTGAGTTCATCTCGAACTGCGCGTAGCCGCCGATAATTTCCTTGGACTCCGCGAAAGGCCCGTCAAGCACGGATACCTTCCCTTGGGAGAGCACCACGCGTGCCCCGGAGTCGGTGCCTTTGAGCCCGCCGTTTCCGCGCAGAGTGCCGGCCTTAACGGACTCTTCACTGAGTTTGGTTATGGCGTCCATCAACTCCTTTGGCGGGAAGCCCTGGTTTTCCTTGTGCTTCAC
The DNA here is from genome assembly GCA_903970165.1 of Betaproteobacteria bacterium. GTDB lineage: Bacteria > Acidobacteriota > Terriglobia > Acidiferrales > UBA7541 > Acidiferrum. Next base: position 21,717 of record CAJCHZ010000043.1, on the reverse strand, counting down.
AATCATCATGAATTGCATCGGTCCATCTCCTTTAGTTTCAAGTCGAAGCCGGTTTCCGGTGCTTGCGGCGGCCGGAGGAACCTCGGCTTTATTTTTGTCTCTATAGAAGCGTCGAACAGCCAACTGCAAAATCGACAAGGTTTCCAAAATTCTTTTGACGGATAGAAGTTGACATTAAGTAGCGGCGCCTATTGCTGTTGAGTGTAGGCCATGGGTTGGGCGAAGAATAAGACGGTTTGGATGAGTTTGCAATCACGCCGGTTAGCCCACGATTGCATGGAGCAGGGCGAGAAGAGACAGCCCGACCTGCGCCGTATGCGCCAAAAACCCTAAACCTTCATAAAGATACGCCGACACCGTGGCCCAGTGGGCCACCAGAACGACCAACCGCAACAGCACCCAGGCCACCCAGGCCGCGTTCGCAAAAAGCCCGCAAACGACCACGGCCGCGCTGTCAAACCTATAAACGAACAAAGCCAGCAGAAGATCGGCCATGGCCACTCCCGCGATGAGTTTGGAATTTTGGATGTATTGACCGGTCATGACCGTCCTCCTTGGCTAGCCAATATCTGGCTCTACCTAAATGTCGAACGAGAGGGGCGGAAATCGACAGCTTCAGCGAATCAATGCATTCAGAATGGATTCAATAGATAGGAGATGTTCGTGGATGGACAGGTCATTGGGATGGGTTCTTTTCAATCTACATTTGGCTACTGAGAAGTAGCGCCGGAGCGGTTTTGCTTCCAGTGAGAATACTTCCGATGCAAATCAGGCCAGAATTCCTTCAACTCATTCCCCAGGGCGTCTAACGCCATCTGAGTTCCCCAGTTGCTCAAACTCGATGAAAAACTGCGATCGGCCGCGGGGTAGTAGACATTGGAGATCGCGATTGCCGTGGCATTGCCCGCAAACTCGGAAATGTTAAAGGTGCTTCCTCCCGAGTCCTTTCGCGCCACGAATATCCGGCTGATGGCGTAGCCGAAGCGCTTCGCGAAACTGCCCTTACCCATCTGAAAGTAGCGAGGGTCTGTTTTTAGAAATGTGGGAAAAACCCCTCCCACCATGATGTTGCCATCGACCTGATCTGCGAAGGCCGTTCCGTAGCGCTTGCCGTATCCAGCCATTCCCTGTCCAAATGCCGGATAGGCATTGTCCGCCTGCCGTATGCCGGACAAAACTCCCACAATGAAGAATTCGTAGGGATCGAATGCACCCTTGGACGTGATGACGAACTTTTCCTTCCAGCTGATTGGGGGAACGGAGGCTTCATTTTCGACCGTGAGGAAATTGGGCATCACGAAAAACATGCGCCCGCTATTCGCCGGGTCTTCCGGCTTGCGAGCAGGGTCACTTTGATCCGGCGGCTTAGTTTGCGCGGACGCCTGGTCTGCGGGCTTATCTTGCTGGGAAAAAGAATCGAAGTCCGAACCAAGACACTCCTGAGAATCCTGACAAAATGCCGGAACTGCAAAAAGCAGCACAAAAAATGCCATAGCAACATAACGAAGAACCGTGCCGGAGATTCGGCTCCGCAGCTGCTGATGCAACTGGGATTTACCGCCATGCCCGGCTCTTTCGGCAAGCTCCGGTTGCTGCTGAAAAATCACTGCCTTTGGCACCCTTACCAGCCTCTCTAACCAAATAGGAATATCTTCATCGCAAAATGAATAGCTGAACGCTGAAAGCAGGGTTGTGGGTCCCTGAAGAACCTGGCGTCTGATCAACCAGCCCCATCCGACTTACTTAAAGTTTAGCCCACGCATCGCACTATCGCCAGCAAACCGAAATTCAAACTCACGCTGCACTCCTGAATCACTGGCGCAAACTCCTCCAGTTGTGCTGTACTTGTGTTTGTAGTTTTTCGGGCCTTCAAACGCGTTGTGAGCACACCACCCTCATATTCCCCGCTGGACACCCTTTCGGTTCCCGCTGAATCGGCCGATATTCACCTCAAACACCGGTTTTATGTCCCGATCCTTCCCCGGCCTTCTCGCAAATCCCTGGTGCTTGCGGTCCTGCTCTTTCTCCTGACGCTTTGCACTTGTCTTGCCGCAGGGGCGCAATTCGCCGCCGCTTTTGCCAACAATCAAGCGGTGTCCTGGGAAGAATTCGAGAACGCCTTCTCTCTCTTTTACAAAAATCCCGCCGGTCTTCTGGCTGGCCTGCCGTTCGCCGCCACGCTCATGATCATTCTGCTAGCGCACGAGCTCGGCCACTTCTTCGCCTGCCGCCACCATCACATTCGCTCAACCTACCCCTTTTTCATTCCGTTTCCGTCGCTGATCGGCACCTTTGGCGCTTTCATATTGATCCGTTCGCCCATTCGCACCACACGCGCGCTCTTTGATGTCGGCGCTTCCGGTCCTTTCATCGGCTTTCTCTTTGCCGTGCCGGCACTCTTGTACGGCGTCGCTAACGCCAAGATCGTTCCCGGCCTCAACGATCTGCCTCAGGCGGGCGTCGTCTTCGGCACTCCGCTCGCCTTGCGTCTAATTGCAGGCATTGTGCATCCAGGAACAGCCCCTGGCATTCTATTGCTCCATCCGGTCGGTCGCGCCGCCTGGGTGGGCCTTTTCGCCACTGCACTCAATCTTCTGCCTTCCGGGCAGCTCGATGGAGGCCACATCTTGCGCTCCGTCAGCCCACGCTTGCACCGCTTGCTCTCGTTCGCCCTTCCCGTTGTTCTCCTCGCTTTAGGCTATTTCCTCCACTGGAGCGGTTGGTTCGTTTGGGCTGGTCTTCTTCTGGCACTGCTCTTTCTACGCAAAGCTCCGTTCTACGATGAGACGCCGCTTGATCCAGCGCGTAAGCTCGCCGCGCTCCTGGCCCTTCTCATTTTTTTGCTGTGCTTCATGCCCGCGCCTATCCTCATCTCGCAGACGGTCTGATGCAAAGCATCTGATGCCCCGTTGTCTTTACCAAAACGCTCCGCCGCCGGATATCTAAGCTCCACGATGTGTTCTTCGGTCGAAATTCTTCAAACTTCCGATTGACGCTGCCGAATCTGCCGCTATCATGCCTGTTCGGGGCATGCAAATCATTCGCCACGAAAACAGCTGATGCCACCACTTCTTCGTACGCTCCGTCTGCGCGATCTTTACCTGCTCTTTGTCGGCTGTGTCATCGGCTCCGGCATTTTTCTGACGCCCGGCCTCATTCTTCAACAGTTGGACGGATCCGTTGGCTTTTCGCTTCTTGTGTGGGTTGTCGGCGGCATCCTCTCTCTCCTGGGCGCACTTACTTACGCCGAGCTGGCGGCCACAAATCCGGAAGCCGGCGGCATTTATTGCTACATCCGCGATGCGTTCGGCCGCTTGCCCGCTTTTCTCTACGGCTGGTGCCTGTTTCTGGTCATCGCCAGCGGCTCCGTCGCCGCGTTAGCTCGCGCCTTCACCGAGCACCTTGGGGAAATTACTCCGCTTAGCGACCTCAGCAAAACCGTCTACTCCGTCCTCATGATAGCCGTGGTTACGGCCGTCAACGTGTGGGGCACGCGCAAAAGCTCGAACCTCCAGAACTGGACCACGCTCATCAAAGTTGGGATCATCGTCATTCTCAGCGCCATCCTTCTCTCGCTCGGGAGTCACGCGAGCGATTTACCAGCCGCGATGGGCTCAACGCAGCACGGCTTCGGCCTGCTCTCCAATTTTGGCCTGGCGATGATCAGCGTCCTGTGGGCTTACGAAGGCTGGCAATTCGGCACCTACAGCGCAGGCGAAGTCGTCAATCCGCAAAAAGCATTTCCGCGGGCTTTCCTGCTCGGCTCACTCACTCTTTGCGGTTTGCACATCGTCGCGGTCATCGCCTATCTTTTCGCGCTGGGACCCGCTGGAGCGACCGCGAGCAACACGATTGCCGCAACGGCCGTCTCGGTGGTGCTTGGCCGCAAAGCGCAGATCATTGTCGCGCTCACCATCCTTATTTCCACCTTCAGCGCCGCCAACAGCGTCATGCTGACGTCGCCGCGCGTTTTCTACGCGATGGCCAACGACAATCTCTTTTTCAAGAAGCTCGCGGACGTTCATCCTCGATTCCAGACGCCCGCGGCTGCTATCGTCACACTGGGCGTTTGGTCCGCGGTCCTGGCTTGCGCCGGAAAGTTCGCCGAGCTGATCGGCGGCGTGATTTTCATCGGCTGGATTTTCTACGGCCTCGGGGCGGCGGCCATCTTCCCGCTTCGCCGTGCCGGGAAAGACCTTCCGATTCCCTATCGCGTCCCGGGCTATCCCTGGACTCCCATTCTTTTCTGCCTCGCGGCAGCAGCCATCGTCATCAACGCCATCGTTGCCGCATTCCACGACCCGGCGAAATTCATACACCTTAAGATCGCGATCATTCTTTTCGCGCTCGGCATCCCGGCCTACTTTTTCTGGCGCAAACGGGCCGTCGCCTCCTAAACTCCGCGATTTTAGTTTTGAATCTAAGTGTTCGCGGAGGCGGGTCTCGCCCCACTTGTATTTCAAAACTCCGAGTCCGAAAATCTGCGTCAAGAATCTGCCAGAATTGGTGCGCACTCGATTTTTGAACGGCGGGGACCTAACTATGCGCTCCGCAAAGCTCTTGCCACTCATTCTGGTTACTGTCGGGGCCGTCATGATGCCGCAAAAGCCCGCTTTCGGGTCGCACGCGCCAGCCAAACGCATCGTGGTTGCGGCCAGCACCTTGCTCGACGGCAAAGGCCGTGTCCTTCATGGGGTGCGCGTCGTAATCCAAGGCGCGAAAATTATTTCCGTCAAACCAGGCGCGCCCGACGGTGCTTCAGCCGACTACGACCTGCGCGGGCTAACCGTTCTGCCGGGCTGGATTGACGCGCACGTGCATATCACCTGGAGCTTTGGCACCGACGGAAAAAATGCCGGTCAGGGCGGGACGACTCCCGAGGCTTCCTATGCCGCGGCCTCCAATGCGTACCAGACCTTGTTGGCGGGCTTCACTACTGTTCAAAGCGTTGGATCACTCGCCGACATTACGCTGCGCGACGCGATTGCCAAAGACCAACTCCCGGGCCCTCGCATCCTCACCTCCGCCGAGCCCATCATGGGCCGCGGAGAGCAGACGGGCACTCCCGAAGAACTTCGCGCTTTCGTCCGAAAACAAAAAGCCGCCGGCGCAGACCTGATCAAACTTTTCGCCTCTGGCGGGATGACTCGCGGCACAAAAACTCTCTCCGAGGAGCAACTGGATGCAATTTGTGATGAAGCAAAAAAGATAGGCCTGCGCACGCTGGTACACGCTTTTCGGGACGCCGTGGCTGCCGCCACGTTGGCAGGCTGCACAGAAGTTGAACATGGCCTTGGCGCAAGCGAGGACGATTTGAAATTAATGGCCGAGAAAGGAATTTATCTCGACCCGCAAGCCGGCCTGCTTCTCGAAAACTACATCGAAAATAAAACGCGCTTTCTCGCCCCGCCCTACTACACCGAAGAAAGCTTCGCGGCGATGAAAGACTTGATCCCCGCCCACCAGGAATTTCTGACACGCGCCGCCCAAGTCCCAGGGCTGAAAATTCTCTACGGCACCGACGCCGTGGCAGGCATGCACGGCCGCAACGCAGAGGACTTCATCCACCGCGTTCGCGATTGCGGGATCGAGCCTATGGCCGCGATGGTTTCCGCCAATTCCCTTAACGCGGAATCCCTCGGTCTGGCTGATCAAATCGGAGCTGTCGCACCAGGCCACGAGGCCGACCTTATTGCGCTCGACGGAGACCCGCTAAAGGACATCACCGCAGTTCGGCGCGTAGTTTTCGTGATGAAAGGCGGAATAGTTTACAAAGATGTCGTAGGCGGGGCGCTTCGAATTCCTGCAAAGGTCCAGCCATAATTCAGCTTTGGGTTGCTTCCTTTACTGCAGCAACGCGTGACGGGGCCTCTGCCCGCGTAGTCGTAATCAGCACCACGCTGATTAGAACAAATAGAGTTCCCAGCGCGGTACGCAGCCCAAATCCTTCCCCGCCAAAAAAATATCCGATGATGACGGCCACCACCGGATTCACATAGGCATAAGTCCCAACTTTCGTCGGCGACTCATGATGAATCAGCCAGACATAAGCGGTAAATCCAATGATCGACCCAGCCACAATCAAATAAATCAAGCAAAGCCAAGCCTCACGCGAAACCGCACCAGGGTGGAAACTTCGAAATTCACCGAATAATCCGCCGGCAAGCGCCAGCAGAATTCCTCCGACGAGCATCTGTGCCCCGGAACTCATCACCTTTGACGGGGGCAGTTCCAATTTCCGGGTAAGGACCGCGGCCAGGGACCAGGTGATCGAAGCGGCAATCAACGCCAAGGCTCCAAGCTTATCGATCGGCGCTCCACCCAAATTCAACGAGCGACTCATCAGAACCGCAACACCGCCAATCCCGATCAATAGGGCTAAGCCGAGCCGGGCGGTAAGCTTCTGCGTCCGCAAAAAAACAATTTCGGCAAGCGCGATAAACACGGGGATCAAGGCCAGCATCACTGCGGCCAGGCCAGAAGGTACGCGCTGCTCCGCCCAAAACAACAGCCCGTAATCAAAAACAAAAATGAGCAGCGCCAGCAACGACGCAGACATCCACTGCCGCCGGCTTGGCGAGCGCTCGCCTCGCGCGACGGTCCACAAATAAAGAACGAGCCCCGCCACCAGAAACCGCATGGAAGCCAGAATCAGTGGCGGAACTTCGTGCACGCCAACTCGAATTGCCAGGAACGTGGAGCCCCAAACGAAATAGATGATCCCAAAAGCCAACAGCGTCTTCCAGATTGGCCGCTCCGCGCTCGTTCCCATAGACGGGCATTCTATAAGGCCCGTCTCGCATCAAACACAGCCAATTCGGCTGGCTCTTCAGTGCGCGGTCATATCGGTCATTTCCATCGCCCAGACCGCGGCCGGCCGCATGTACATCGAGGCTCGGAAATTCCCCGAGTCGTCCCAGGCCTCCGGTGTCCGGAACCAATAGCCCTTCGTTTCGTAAACCACGTGATATATGCCCCACGCGGTCTTGTAGGCTTCCTCTTTCATGCCTTCGCTCAACATGAGGGCAGCCAGCCCAAACGTGGTTCCCGCCCACACTTCTTCGCCTTGTTCATTTCCGCGCAAGATGGAACCATCTGCCGCCATTCCGTTTGCCGCGCCCATTTCGCCGTTTCCGAACTTCATTACGTTGTTTGCGAAAATCTTTTTCAGTGCAGAAACTTGCATTTCGCGAGGAACCAGATCGCCCAGTCCGGTCATGTTCGCATACCACTGGCCCGCGAGCTGGTCGGCCTGTATCGCATCCTTGGATTGATTGTCCATGTCATAGCGGAAATACTGCCCGTTCCACAGCTTTTCGATGTATGTCTTCTGGGCCTTCGCAAACATCCGGCGATATTCCGCCGCGGCATCGTTTTCTCCCAGCGTTCGCGCGGTTTCCTCCGCGGCCCGGAGAGCCGCGAGCCACAGGTTGCCGCAATAGGCACTAATGCCATTCACCACCCACGAATCATAGGTTTGGTCTGGATATCCGCTGTTTGCCGGTATTCCGTCGCCGCGGTCGAACTGCTGGAGGTAGGTAATGGCTTCCTTCATCGCGGGCCACATTTCCCGCAGGAAGGCTTTGTCACTTTTTCCCGTCAGAACATAGTCGCGGTACACCATCAACACGAATTTGGAGTTGAGATCCTTCCAATCATTGGTGTCTTGCCAGCCGGGTTCGTTCACGGAAATAAACGGGTCGCCCTCCGGCACGCCTAAATCATGCGGCACCGCTCCTTTCTTTTTTCTTTTGTGTAGAACCGGCTGGCCGGTCTGCTGCGTTTTCCAAACCCAGAGCCCCTGCTCCGGCCATTCGCGCGGCACCGTCGCTGCAAACTCGCGCAGGACTTGTTTGTCTGTCACCGGCCAGAACTTCAATAGCGACAGTGAAGCATAGAAACGGACATCGAGCGTTCCGTAGTACGCATAGTCAAAGCACTCGAGGAGGGAAAACGTCGCCGGCACGTTGCGATCGGAATTCACCGGGCGTCCCCAGAACGTACCGCCATCGGTCAGCACGTAAAGCTCATTAAAGAGCATCCCGCGATACCAGGCCGGTTTCGTTTCGTCCTCAACATACGGCTTTTGCCACGCATTGATGGCATCGCTCCATTTGGAGGCATTCAGCAGTCCATCACGTGCGATAGCCCAGGAGTTGTTGCCGCTGACGCCATAAAAATCCGTGTATCGTCTATTCCATTTGCGGCCCTGGCCAAACTCCACGACAGGAAAATCCCATGCGATGGTCATGGGGATGATTTTTTTCTCGCCCGGTTGAAGCGTGAACTTCACGGCAATGGCGCCGCCTATCTTTTCAGTGGCACTCACCCACGAGGTCTCGCTGTCGGCCAGCCTCCCATCCTTCGAGAAAGGTTCCCAAACGGCTTTGCCGTCGCCATCGGCGAGAAATTCGGTTTGGTAAGTCACTTCCACGCCGGGCGATTCGAGGGCCGCAATGGAGAATTCGCCATCCCACTCATTTGCACCATCCGCTCGATTGCGATCGAAGACAACGCCCTTCATGGTCCCTGCGGCGGTTACGTCTTCCGTACGAAAATGGTTTTGATTTCCTTGATTCAAGACAGCCTGAAAGTCATGCGTATAGGTTCGAAACCAGCCGCCCATATTGGTCCACGAAAGAAGCACAGAAACCGTGACCACTTTGTTCGTGGGATTTTCCGCATGCCACCTGTAAACCGCGACTGGATAACTGGATTCCTTGTAGTTGTCGGGCAGAACGGGAGAGAACTGTTCCAGTACAACATGGGCAGGAAATTTGTCCCACTTGTAGTCGTACCAGGACTTGGGAAACAGGGCTGCATATTCACCCGCGCCAACCGGGTAGTCCCACTGCCAACTGGAAAGTTCGCCGCTCTTGGGATGCCCGTTCATGAGCACTTGCGCGGTTCCCGCAGGCTCGCCGGATACCTGCTGAAACATTGCAAACTGGTTCGCATACACGGGAGAGTATTTGTGAACCGCGCTTTTGATGTGCCAGCGGGCAAAGTCTCCACGATACGTCCGCGAAAATGTTCCGGCTCCGAACCCACCGACGGGAGCGCCCTGCGAGTAACCGTCGTCAATGTCCGTCTGATTTTTTCGCACGCCTGGATTCGCTAGAGGTTGACCGAGAGGTCTTTTCCAAGCAATTTTTGGTATCTCGTCTCCGCTACAGGGGGGCGGCGCAGCCGTGGAGAAAAACAAAGAAACAGTCAAGAGCGGTAGCAGATAGGTTTTCATCGAGCCTCCCAAAGCGCAGTCATCCACAAACGGAAATCCGGGCGTGCTCCAGCGGATTGCTTCTATCAAATATCGGAATCAAGAGTAGATGGCGTTGTGAATCGCTGAAAGAAATTGAAGCTGGAAAAAAGTGCACAGCCTTAACGGCCGCCACTCTTGGTCGGCTCCTTCTGGCTGGAACCGGTCTCCCAGTATTGATTGAATCCGATGTAGTCCGAAGGCATGTTTGCCAGAATCGTGCGCCGCAATTCGAGGATGTCCACGCTGCCAAGGTTCTTGTAGAGAACTTTGCCGTCGGGAGCGAGCAAAACAGTATAAGGAACCGCGGATTCCCAAGTGGGATCAAACGCGGTTTGTAACGCGGCCGTATCGTTTGACGCAAACAAGAGATTGCGGCTGGTGGCATGCTTTTTCTCAAGCATCTTCATCACGCTGGCTTTTTCGTCCGGCATATTGGCAGCAACGGTGACCAAATCCAGATCGCGAACCTTGTACATCTGGTAGGTGTCCTCGAAATCGGAAAACTCATCGATGCACGAACCGCACCAGGTGGCCCAAAAACTGATGAGTACAAAGTGCTTCGATGCATTTTGGCGGAGCTGTTTGAGGTCGGCTGCCGTCGCCATCTCGAGATTCACAGGCTGCTCTTCGATCTTTCGAAGCGCTTCCACGCGGGAGGCCGATTTCTCCTGCCACTTTGTCGAGCACCCGAAAACACCCGTGTGTTTTACGGTTACCTCGCGATTGGCCAGCAGCGCATCGATGGCATTGCGGGCGTCCTGGCTGTTCACCATTTCTGTGCGATAGCTATTGTCCATGCGGCCTTCGTAGCGCAAGATGCGGTCTTTATCGAAAATGAAAACGTGCGGCGTGGCTTGCGGACCATAGGCGCGTGTAACCGACTGAGTTCCGCCGTCGTAAAGATAGGTGTAGCGCAGATGCTTGTACTCCACGCGGATTTTCATTTCCTCAAGGCTGTCACTGATGTCCGAGGAGTCCAATTCATCGATTCGAATGGCTTTCGGATCGTTGGGCTGAATGGCTACCAGCGCCACTCCGCGGTCGCGGTAGTCCGCTTCGAGTTGCTGAATGCGCTTCTCATACATTTGCGCGATCGGACAGTGATTGCAGGTAAACACCACAACGAGTACCGGACTCGCCGCGTAATCGGTAAGACGGTGGATCTGCCCATCCACGCCTGGTAAAGCGAAATCCGGCGCTGGCGAGCCTATTGCCAGAATCGGGTGCTTCGTCTGCCCCCACGCCGCCGAAGCCAGCAGCAACGAGAAAACCAATCCCCTAATCCCTCTCAACGTCCACCCCCAGATGCCCTGAGAAATTCCGTGCCGGCCCCGAACGCACTTATTTTGTTTTTTCCGCGACCGCGAATGCTTTGTCCACCCTCGTTTCGCGACTCTGTCCCATGGCGGCCTGTTTCGGCAGGGGCCGCGGCGTTACATCGGCGCCGACCAGTCCCATTGTCCACTTGATGGCTTCCACATACATTTTCTGGATTCTGGGATCGTCCCAATTCTGCTCCACATGGCCTAGCGTTGAATAGAACACCCTTCCTTTTCCGTACATTTTAGCCCAGGTCACCGCAAAGTCGAGATCCGTGCGGTGAACGCGCGGATTCTTCAGATCGAGTTTGGCGGCATCGAGACGCATCAAAACGCGTACCTTATTCCGCGAAAAATCTTTGATCTGGTAGATCTCGTCTTTCAGTACAAAAGAGCTTGGCCACTGTTGCATTCCCGGAAAGCGGGGATCCTCGACGAGAATAGGCGCGTCAAAAGTGCCCCACGGATGTTCATCGTAGTATCCGCCGATCATCTCTCCGTACTCCGGCCAGTCCGTGAACGTGATGGCAGCGCTGTGTACTCCGATAAAGCCCTTTCCGTCGTCATGGACAAACGACAGAAGCGCGGACTTTTGCTCCGGCGTCATTTCCAGTTGGCCCCCGGTATAGAAGAGCACGGCGTCAAAATCGTTCAGATTTCTGGCGTTATATTCGAGTTTTAGCTTCGTGAGTACTTCGGTATCCGTCCGAATGCTTGTTGTCCACAAACCGGCTTCCCGGCCAAGTCGCTCCATGGTGGCCAGGGCGTGGGAAACAGCTTCGTGCCGGTAGCCTTTTTCTTCTCCAAGGACCAAAAGACGCTTCATCGGCGTGGCGGCCGTTTGTGCCTCGCATCGGTAAGCCACAAAGTTGCATGACGCAAAGAGGATGAGCAACACGCTGCCTATAGTCTTCACGCGGACGCGCCCCCAAGTACCGGCCACTCTACCTCAATACCAACATGCATGGAAACCGACAAATCCATGATAAAACACTGGCATGTGGGAGAGTGCCACCATGCTTAGTTTGGCCTTACTACTGTTCCCTTTTTTCCATTTCCCTGGCTTATTTTTGGTTATCAGCCTACTTCTTTATTTTCTTCCGGCCTTTCTGGCCCGCGACAAGCACAATTTCACCGGCATCTTCATATTAAATCTCGTAGCCGGATGGACCTTCATCGGCTGGATCATTGCGCTGATTTGGGCGGTTACCTCCGATGCGCAACGCCCACCCGCGCCCCCATTGCAGCAAGCAATGGCCGGCGCGCCGCAGCAGCCAATGTATAGCGCGCCACCAGGCTACTTCTGCAGCAAATGCGGAAAGCGCTGCGCCTACGACGAGCGTTTCTGCAGCTCCTGCGGCGCAGCCCTCCCATCCACTGCGCGTTGAGTGGTAAGCCAAATCCACCAGCCGAACGCGCCATCTCTCTGAGCAGCGCTTACTTGCCTGCCATCGAAGTGGTACCACCGGCATTTTTTGCCCGCCTGATACACTAATCGCGGAATGCCATCCCCGTTCTGCAACGTAGCCCTGCCGGTCCCCCTCCGTACAACGTTCACCTACGGCATCCCCGAATCCCTTCAGGGCAACATTCAACCCGGCAGCCGCGTCCTGGTTCCTTTCCGCAAAAAATCACTGATCGGCGTCGTAGTGGACCTGACCGGCCAGCCTCCACCAAATGCTAAAGTCCGCGAAATCACGAAGCTAATGGAATTCGCCCCGGCTCTGACTCCCAAGCTGATCGAGCTAGGCCAGTGGATCGCCAGCTACTATCTCGCACCCATCGGCGAAGTCTTTCGATCCATGCTGCCTCCGATCACGGAGTTGAAGGTGACTCGGGAAATCGTGCTGACCGGGTCAGGCCGCGACGCGACGGAAAGCCTTGGCGGCGGCGAACTGTCCCATGGCCTGACTGCCGAGGAATCCGCATTCCTGCAAAAAGCGAACGCGAAGAATGGGCCGATGCCTTTCGCCTCCGCGGCAAAGATGGGAATCTATGCGGTCGTTCTGCAACAGCTCCAGCAACGCGGGCTGATCGAAATTCGCGAGCGCCTGCTCGAAACCAAACGAAACTCACAAACCGTCATCGCCTGGAAAGGTGAAAAAAAAGAAGAGGAGGTTAGAACGCAAGAAAGGAAAAGCCTAAAAGAAAAAGAGGAAAAAGTCCGAGCGCTTCTAGAAACCGTACGCGGCCCTCTTCCCCTTCCGCAACTGCTCAAACTCGCCCAGGTCCCTCGCGGCTTGATCGACCGCATGCTCGCCGGCGGTTTCCTCGAAAGCTGGGAAGAACCCATCGATCCGGCCGAAGATCCCTTCGACGTTGGCTATACCCCACCTGCGCACGCACTCAACGAAGTGCAGGAAAGCGCCATGAAAGCGATTCGCGCGCGGTTCGAGCTCGGCGAATTCGGCGTGCAACTTCTGTACGGCGTCACCGGCAGTGGAAAAACCGAAGTCTATCTACGATGCGTCCAGGAAACGCTGGCACGCGGAAAAACAGCAATTATTCTTGTACCGGAAATCGCGCTGACGCTCTGGATCGGCCGCCAATGCCGCGCGTGGTTCGGCGCGAAATACGAAGGCGTCGCGGTTCTTCATTCCGCGCTAAGCGACGTCGAGCGCGCCCGAGAATGGTGGCGCGTGCGCAACGGCGAAGCACGCGTGGTAGTCGGCACGCGCTCCGCTGTTTTCGCTCCGCTTCAGAATCTTGGCCTGATCATCGTGGACGAAGAGCAGGAAAACAGCTATAAGCAAGAAGAAACACCGCGCTATCACGGCCGCGACGTGGCCATCGTCCGCGCCAAAAGTGAAGGCGTCCTCGCCCTGCTGGGTTCTGCGACTCCTTCTCTAGAAAGCTATCACCATGCGCGAGGCGGAAAATACGAACTCATCACCATGGCCTCGCGCGTGGAAAACCGCTCTCTCGCGAACGTCGAAATCGTCGATCTCCGCGAAGATTTTCAGCAAACGCATAAGACCAGCCCGATTTCCACCGTTCTCCACGCCGGAATCGAAGAATGCCTGGCCAAGAAAACGCAAGCTCTCGTGCTCATCAATCGGCGCGGCTATTCCTGGTCCGTCCTGTGCCGGAGCTGCGGCGCCAGTGTGCAGTGCGTCAACTGCAGCATCTCGATGACCTACCACAAAAGCCGCAACCGCCTCGAATGCCACTACTGCGGTTCCATCCAGCAAATCCCAAAACAATGTCCGCAATGTCAGTCGCAATACGTCTATTTTTTTGGTGAAGGCTCCGAGCATCTGGAAGAACGCTTGCGCAAGGAATTTCCCGGCGCGCGAATCGCCCGTCTCGATCGAGACACCGCCCGGACCAAGCGCCAATATCAGGAAACATTGGGAGCGTTCGCGGGCGGCGCGCTCGACATTCTGGTCGGCACGCAAATGCTGGCTAAAGGCCACGATTTTCAGCGCGTCACGCTGGTCGGCGTAATCTCCGCGGACTCATCGCTGAGCATGCCCGACTTTCGCGCCGCGGAGCGCACGTTTCAATTATTGACGCAAGTGGCGGGACGTGCCGGGCGCGGCGAGCTCGCGGGCCGCGTCCTGATCCAGACTTACTATCCCGAGCATTACGCGATTCAAGATGCTGTGCGCCAGGATTACCCTGCGTTCTTCGAGCGCGAAATGCATTTTCGCACCATGATGGCATATCCACCGCTAACTTCGCTTGCCAATGTAATCGTGCGCAACACCAGCCTTGAAAAAGCGATCCAGTGGTCGCGCAAACTCTCGGAATATTTTTCGCCGCATGATGGCCACTCTGTCCGCATCCTGGGGCCGGCGACAGCGCCGCTCGCTCGCCTGAAAAAAGAACATCGTTTTCAATTTTTGTTGAAGTCTCCAAAGCGCTCGATTCTGACGAAACTCTTAAGCGGCGCGATGTCGTTTTGCGACGCCCAGGAAATTCCGCAGACGGCCGTTCTCGTAGATATGGATCCTCTCAGTCTGATGTGAATGCAAGTAAGGAAGTAGAAGGAAGAAAGATTAGCGGCTGATGAGAACGATGCCGGCAAAAATCGCGACGATTCCGAGCCACTGCCATCGCGAAAGATGTTCGCGCAAAAATATCGCCGCCAGCGCAACAGTAAACGCACCGTAAAGCGAAGCCAGGACACTCACCACCGAAACCTGCTCAAGCTGCATCCCGCGGTTATTCAGAATAAACGCGCCCGTATCCAAAAGGCCCATGCCGAGGAGCCAGCCGGGAACCGGGCCACGGCGAGGCAGCGCAATCGGCTGCCGCAAAATCAAAATCAGCGCCGCCGTTAGCAAAGAAGAGGTCAGCCGAATCATCCAAACGGTCGAAGCATAACCCACGCTGGGCACAACGCGAGTGCCCAGCAGCCAGAACAGCACCCCAAAGCCGAAGGCGGAAATGAATGCCCAGCCGATTCCCCTTCCGGGTTTCTTTCCCCTTGCCTCTACGGCAGCGGCTCCGAGTTGTCTGGCTTCCGGAGGCACATCTTTTGTTGGCGTTACATCTGTTGGTGCACTTGTACCGCCCGCGGAAAGTTCTGCGATCGTTTCGCTCGGAGGTGTCTCTCCGGCGGCGACAAGCACGACACCGATCAGAGTAAGCACAATTCCCGCGACACGCGGAGACGTCAGATGTTCGCCGGTTAGCAGTGACAGAGCAACGGTCAGCACGGGATAGCTTGCAGAGATCGGAGCGACCACCGCCATTTTGCCGAATTCAAACGAGCGGTACAGCGAAAGCGACGCGATTCCATTGAGGGCGCCGGCAAGCGCGCCCCACGCCCAAGGCTGCCAGCCCGAGCCATCGGCGAGATGTCCCCAACCGCCGATCCATCGAATCGAGATAGTAAGCAGCACGAATCCGGTGAGCTGCATGTAAAGAGTCGTGCGCAGAGAACCGATCCGGAGAGCGGCAAAGCGCGCAAGAAAATCCGAACTGCCCCAAGAGAGCGCCGTGAGGAGCCCGAACAAAATTCCCATGATGAGTTACGAAGACTTGCCGAACGCGGCGGACTTGCTGGCATCGCCCGGCTTGGTTGCGTCCGAAGATTTGCCTTTTCTTGCTTCCAGGCCGAGGGCGGCCATGACTTTCTGCAAATCTTTCCAGACCTCGGCCTTTGCGGCGGGATTGCGGAGTAAATACGCGGGATGGTATGTGGCCATCAATTTTCTGCCACGAAATTCGAGCCACTGTCCGCGAAACTGAGAAATGCCCCGATTGGTTTCAAGCAAAGTCTGCGCGGCGCAGGCGCCGAGGCAAACAATGACTTTCGGCGCGATGGCGTCAATCTGGCGCATGAGGAAGGGCGAGCACGGTGTAATTTCGTCTTTTTCCGGAAGGCGATTTTCCGGCGGCCGGCATTTCACAACGTTGGCAATGTAAACGTCTTTACGCTGCAAGCCCATGGCTTCGATCATCTGCGTCAGAAGTTTTCCGGCGCGCCCAACGAAGGGAAGCCCTTGCATGTCTTCATCGTGGCCGGGGCCTTCGCCGACGAAGACTAGTTGCGCGGTCGCGCTGCCATCGCCAAAAACAATTTTGTTTCTCGTTTTGTGCAGCTTGCAGCGCGTGCATTCGCCGAGGTCGGTGCGAATTTTCAGCAGCGTGTCGTCGGGAACTTTGTCGATCGATTCGAACAACGATGGTCCAGATGGAATGGGCAAGGCCACGGTTTTAGAACCGGCCGAGGCTGCCATCGTAGGCACGATGGGAGGCGAGACTCGTGACGCGGGCTGTGCGGGCTTGGGCAATTCCTGCTTCCGGATGGTTTTTGGCAATGCCGATTCCTCGTGAGAAATTTGCTGGCCTGCTTGTGCCGGCGGAACTTGAGCCGGAGAGACTTCTATCGCGAAGGTGGGCGATGCGGCTGCCGGAATACCTGCGCCGCCGCGGTCTTTGTAAAAAAGACGTACGCCGAGGTCGTCGTAGAAACTTAGCCGTTGGGAGATTTTCTTTCGGAGTGAGTCAGAAATACGGTCGGACATACTCCGCATCATACAGGAGAATGTTGAACGTTGCGAAGAGCTCGGAGACGGACAACTTCATCGAGGATGCGTTGAGCGACTTCGCTTTTGCTCAGCTTGGGGAGCGCGAGGTCACGGCCATCGCGTGAAAAGAGGGTAACGATGTTTGTATCGTGGTCGAAGCCAGCGCCTTCGGCGGTCACGTCGTTTGCTACGAGCAAGTCGGCATTCTTGGAGGCCAGCTTTTTGCGCGCATTTTCGGCAACGTTTTGCGTTTCCGCGGCAAAGCCAACGATCAGGCGGTCGCCCTTTGTCCTCGCCGCCTCAGCCAAAATGTCCGGGGTCGGTTCGAGACGGATGGTCAGCGGCTCTTTGTTCCGTTTCAGTTTTTCCGGCTGCATTTCCGTGGGGCGATAATCGGCAACCGCCGCGGCAAAAATTGCGATGGAGGATCCGGGAAATTTCTGAGCAACGGCGCGCTGCATCTCTTCGGCGGTCCGAATGTTGATACGCTCCACGCCTGCGGGCGTCTCGAGACTTACCGGCCCGCTGATGAGAAATACTCTTGCGCCTCGCCGCGCGGCGGCCTCTGCAACGGCGTAGCCCATTTTGCCGGAGGAGCGGTTGGTCAGATAGCGGACTGGATCCAAATCTTCGCAGGTCGGACCAGCCGTGACGAGAACGGTCTGGCCGCACAAATCTTTCTGCGCGTACAGCGTCTCGCGAACCGCAGCGACGATTTCCTGCTGTCCGGCCAGGCGGCCAGCTCCGGTCATACCGCAAGCAAGATACCCTTCATCCGGATTGACTATTTTGACGCCGCGCGCTCGCAGCACTTGGATATTTTCCTGCGTGGCGGCGTGGTTCCACATGTTGACGTTCATTGCTGGAGCAACGACAACCGGAGCCGTCGTGGCCAGATATAGCGTGGTCAGGAAATCGTCTGCGACGCCGCGCGCGAATTTCGCGAGGATGTCGGCGGTTGCTGGAGCGACGAGCAAGAGATCCGTGCGTTGTGCTACCGCGATGTGTTCTATGGCGCTTTCTAAATTTGCTTCGCCGCTGGAGGATTTTTCGAATAGATCGGTGATCACCTTTTGGCCGCTCAACGCGGCGAAGGTCAATGGCGTGATAAATTCGCGGGCGCCGCGCGTCATCACCACTTGCACAATGAACGCGTCTTGTTGGAGCAGGCGAACCAGTTCGGCGGCTTTGTAGGCCGCTACTCCGCCGGTTACGCCCAGAGTGATTCGCATGGTCTTAGCTCAGTGCCACCGGGCAAACTTACTTGCGGCGCTTGTTGCCGTCTTTGTCTTCGTCGATCGAGGACGGCTCGTGGAATTCGTACTCGATCAGGCTGTGCTCGAGTTCTTCGCAGGCGATGCGCGTGGCCTTGAGCGTTCTCGGATTTTCGATGAGCGATGGTGCGCCCGCCATGATCTGGCGCGCGCGCCGCGCCGCTAGTACAACGTAAGCAAACTGGCTCTCCGGAGCTTTTGTGGACACAGTCATTTCAGTCTTTCCCCCCAAACGATGCCAGAAGTTCTTCTACCCGTGGTCTGCGCCGTGGGGCGGAACAGCGAATCGCGGTTACAATGGCCTGCGCTTCGCGTCCCGCGCGCTCCACATCATCATTCACGACGCAATAATCGTAGAACTTGCCAAAAGCCGAAATTTCGTCGCGCGCTTTCGCCAGACGCCGCGCAATCTCCTCGTCGGCATCCTGCCCTCGGCTACGCAGCCGGCGCTCCAATTCTGCACGCGATGGAGGCAAAATGAAAATCGCCATGGACTCCGGTAATTTTTCTTTTACCTGCGCCGCCCCTTGCACGTCAATCTCCAGCACCAAGTCGAGATTTTTCCTGCGCGATTCCTCGAGCCATTTTTTCGGCGTGCCATAGGAATGCTTGCCGAAGACACGCGCATACTCCAAAAACTCTCCGCGCGCGACCATGGCATCGAATTCCGCTTCGGTTACAAAATCATAGCATTTCCCGGTGGCTTCGGTCGCCCGGCGCGACCGGGTGGTACATGAGACCGAAGGCATCGTTCCGGGCAAATCCAAAACTCTCTGAACCAGCGTCGATTTTCCCGAACCCGAGGGGCCGGAAACAATCAGCACCAGCGGGGCAAGCTCTCTCTCTGCGCTCATTCGATGTTCTGTACCTGCTCGCGCAATTTTTCAATCTCCGCTTTTATTTCGAGGGCCAAGCCCGTGATGGCCAACGCTTCGCTTTCCACTCCGGGCGTTTTCGAAAGCAGCGTGTTGGCCTCGCGATGCATTTCCTGCAAAAGAAAATCCAGTTTTTTTCCCATCTCGCCGGCACCGTCGAGCAATTTTGCGAATTGCTGGAGGTGGCTGCGGAGGCGATCTAATTCTTCACTGATATCGCTCCGTTCCGCAAGCAGGGCGGCTTCCTGCGCGAGGCGCGCGGGATCTAGCGATGCGCCGCCGAGCAATTCTTTCAGCCGCGCATCGAGACGCCGCGCAAATGCCGGGCGAAGCGTGGCGGCGAGTTCGCGAACCTTTTCCGCTTGCGCGCCGATGTGCGCCAGCCGTCCGCGCAAGTCCGCAACGAGATGGCGGCCTTCGGCCCGGCGCATGTCGTCGAGTTTCAGAAGGGCTTCGAGCAAACAGGCATCAAGCGCCTGGCCGAGGCGTTCCTGCTCTTCTTCGGCTTCCGGAACCGCGGCGGATAGACCGGCGATCACTCCGGGTAAACGAAGTATTGCTACAACGTCCACATCCGCGGCGGCTCGCGATTGCTGGCGGAATTCTTCGGCGACTTTCATGTAGGTTTGCGCGAGTTCACGATTTACCTGCACCGGCGTGGCCGTGCCGGGTTCCACGCTGAGGTTGACCTCAACGTGGCCGCGATGAATTTTTTCGCGAAGAACCTGGCGCAGGCGCAGCTCGTACAAATCGAACCCTTCGGGAAGGCGCAGCTTGAGATCGAAGAAACGGTGATTGACGCTCTTTACGCTAACGCGAACCGCCCAGCCGTTTTTTTCGACGCGCGCTTGCGCATAGCCGGTCATGGAGAGGCATTCAGCATCTTTTTTGGGCAATGCGGAGGATTGGGTCATAAGGTTTCGGCTCGTGCGGATGCGTCCGCGGGCGAGGCTTGCACCGGAACAAGAATGTCGTCATCCGCGAATTGCAAATCGTGGAGACGTGCGTAGGTACCACCGCGCGCCATTAATTCCGTATGCGTGCCACACTCGCGGATCTGGCCGTCTTCCAGCACAAGAATTTTATCGGCACGACGGATCGTCGCCAATCGATGAGCGATCACGAACGTGGTGCGTCCTACCATGAGATTGGCGAGGGCTTTCTGGACGTACATTTCGGATTCGGCATCGAGTTCGGAAGTTGCTTCATCGAGAATCAGGATTGGGGAATCTTTCAAGATGGCGCGGGCAATGGCGATGCGCTGGCGCTGTCCACCGCTGAGACGCGTGCCGCGCTCGCCGATGATGGTGTCGTATTGCTGGGGCAGACCGAGAATAAAATCGTGGGCAAGAGCGGCTTGTGCGGCGGCTACGACGCGGTCCTTGGGAACGCTATTCAGCCCGTAACAGATGTTATTCCACACGGTGTCGTGGAAAAGGATATTTTCCTGCGTGACCATGGCGATTTGTTCGCGGAGAGAGCGGATGGTGACTTGCTGAATGTTTAGGCCGTCGATTCGAATCGAGCCGGAAGTCAGTTCGTAAAAACGTGGAAGGAGATTGACGAGTGTCGTTTTCCCCGCACCGCTCGAACCTACAAGCGCGATCACTTCGCCTTTGCGCGCGGCCAGGCGAATGTTTTCCAACACGGCGGAGCCGTTTTCATAAGCGAAGCCCACGTTGTCAAATTCGATGAGTTGCGAGAAGGGTGCGAGCCGCCTTGCCCCGGGCTGCTCGATCTTTTCTTCCACACGATCAAGATAGGTAAAAACCTGGGTGCTGGCGCCCTGCGCTGCCTGAAACTGCTGATAGACGTAGCCCATGCGCTTGAGCGGGGCATATGCGCTGAAGAGCGCAAAAACGAATGCGAAAAAGTCGCCGCTGGTCATGTGGTTGGTTCGGATTTGATCGCGGGCGTAGAGCAGGAGGAGCGGGATAACGATAGCGCCGAGCAAGTCCATGATCGGCGGAGTGATGATGGCGGCGCGAACCCAGCGCATATTGTCGCGGAGGAGGCGGCGGGCAGTGTCGCTGAATTTCGCGGTTTCGAAATCCTCCATGCCGAAGGCCTTTACGACGCGGTTGCCGGTCGTGGTTTCCTGAAGGATCTGGCTGAGGTCGGCGAGGCGAGTCTGGCTGTTTTCCGCAGAGCGCCTGATTTTGCGGCCAAATTTGCCGACGGGAACGACGACGAGCGGGAGGAGCACGGCGGAGGCGAGCGCCATTTTCCAATTCAGCCAGAAGAGCACGCCTACAAAAACAGCGAGGCTGAAGCCTTTTTGAAAAAGGTCGGCGAGATATTCGGAAAGCGCGACGCGTGTACGCTCGACATCGTTGATGGTGGCGGAGAGGAGGCGGCCGACGGGATTGTGCTGAAAAAAGGCAATAGGCTGGCGGATGATTTTTGCGTAGACCTGGTTCCGAAGATCGGTGACCGCGGCCTGCCCGACATATTGGATTTCGGTGAGGCCGAGATATTCGGCGACGGCTTTGCCGACATATAAAGCGACAAGGGCAGTGCCGAAGACGGTCCAGACATTGTGGATGCTGGATGGAAGAAAATCGTTCAAGTAGACGATGCGTCCGCCGGGAAGCGTAAAAAGGACTACCCTGGTGACGAAGACAGAGGGATTCAGGACGTAGTCCACGGCAATCTTGACCATGAAAACGACCGTGCCCTCGGCAAGCGCGACGAAAGCGACCAGAATCACCCCGAGCACGAGCCGGAACGCGTATGGCCGCACGTAGCTCAAAAGCCTTCTTAGTTGCGGTGAAAGCAAAGCGGGCACGCCTCAGACTCCACTGATTATCACACTTGGTACGCTATTCGCGGGTGCCCGGCATGTCAAGTTTCCAGGGACTGCCTTGTCAACCCTCGTTAGAAATGTCCCCTTTCTTACCTCGTTAGAAATGGCCCTTTTGGGTGGTGTTGTTTTGTGGCTTGTTTGTTTCGCGGATGTTGTCCGCAGCGAAGCCCTGCGGAGCCCGAAGGGCGGAGCGCTTAGGG